>NZ_CP162601.1:2400000-3007948 GCF_040957575.1 Vibrio sp. HB236076 | reverse complement strand
ATAGCCCCCATGAGATAATGAAGATGGAAAAGAGGGCAATTTTACCTGTTGATAACCAAGATCGCCAGAGCTAGATCCTCGATCCAGTGAATAAGATCTAAGTTATTCACAAGAATTCTGCTTGACTTTTGAAGATCAACACAGTTTTTTCGCCTTTTACTCACATCTTTTGCGTTTAACCTCTTTTTAGAGGCTTTGTTTCCCAAAAGTTATCCCCAATCATACAAAAACCAGTTATGGTTAATAACAACAAGTTATTTATGCTATTAACGAGTTAAACAGTAGAATTTCGCAAAATTATTCAGGAGTGGACACAATGAAAAACTGGTTTAAACGCCTGTCAGTTGCCTTAGCACTGACTGTCGCAGCGACAACCGCAGTACAAGCAGCAACCGAAGTCAAAGTTGGCATGTCAGGTCGCTACTTCCCATTTACTTTCGTCAAAAATGATGAACTGCAAGGTTTTGAAGTCGATTTGTGGAATGAAATTGCCAAACGTAACGATTACGACGTTAAGTTTGTCACTTCAAACTTCTCTGGCTTATTTGGTTTACTTGAAACCGGTCGTATCGACACGATTTCAAACCAGATCACCATTACTGACGCGCGTCAGAAAAAATACCTTTTCTCCGACCCTTATGTGATTGATGGCGCCACCATCGGCGTACGTAAAGGCAACGACAGCATCCACTCTTTAGATGACTTAAAAGGCAAAACCGTTGCCGTCAACTTAGGCTCTAACTTTGAAGAATTGCTGCGCAAGCACGACGCAAACAACGAAATCAACATCAAGTCTTACGACTCTGGCTTTGAACACGATGTGGCGCTTGGCCGTGTCGATGCCTTTATCATGGACCGCTTATCGATTCTCGAAGTGATCGATAAATCTGGCCTACCACTACAAATTGCTGGCAAGCCTTTTGAAACGATTGAAAATGCTTGGCCATTTGTGAATAACGAAAAGGGCAAAGCACTGCAACAGCAGGTCAACAAAGCCCTTGCATCTATGCGTGCAGATGGCACACTGGGTCAAATTTCACAAAAATGGTTTAACATCGACATTACCAAGCGTTAATCTCGTTTAACCCCGTGGAAGACTAAAAAACCCACGGTCCTTCGGCAGGATCGTGGGTTTATTTCATTATTCATCATGAGATAACCAACAAAAATCATACTAATAAAGCCAAAAGAAGACAGACTATGGGATTTGATTTTCAATACATGCTGGGGCTAACCCCCATATTGCTGAAATACCTCGGCACCACCATGCAACTCGCCTGCTGGGGGATGGTTTTTTCCATCATTCTCTCGGTGATTATCGCCAATATCAGGGTATTTAAAGTTCCGGTCCTGGATCAGTTTTTTCAGCTCTACATCAGCTTTTTCCGCGGCACGCCTTTATTAGTTCAGTTGTTTCTTTTTTACTACGGTTTGCCACAAATTTTTCCAATTATGGTTGGTCTCGACGGCATGAGTGCAACGGTTCTCGGCCTGACACTGCACTTCTCTGCGTATATGGCCGAAACCATCCGCGCCTCCATTCTCGGTATTGACCGCAGTCAAATGGAAGCCAGCTTGTCGATCGGCATGACCACTCGCCAAGCCATGCGCCGCATCATTTTACCGCAGGCAAGTCGTATCGCTTTGCCTTCCTTGATGAACTACTTTATCGATATGATTAAGTCAACCTCGCTGGCTTTTACTCTTGGCGTCCCAGAAATTATGGCTAAGGCGCAAATGGAGGCATCATCAAGTTTCCGCTTTTTTGAAGCCTTCCTCGCGGTTGCCCTTATCTATTGGGTATTAGTATTGATCCTGACTCGCATTCAAACCTGGGCGGAAGTTAAACTGAACAAGGCGTACCTACGATGATTACACTTTCTAATATTCACAAACGTTTTGGCGACAGCGAAGTGCTCAAAGGCGTTGATTTAGACATTCAACAAGGTGAGATCATCGTTGTTATTGGCTCAAGTGGCACAGGCAAATCAACCCTGTTGCGCTGTATTAACTTTTTAGAGCACGCCAATGAAGGCCGTATTCGCATTGGTGAGGTCGACGTGTCGGTCAACAACCCGAAGAAAACCGACATTTTAGCTCTGCGTCGTAAGACCGGCTTTGTATTCCAGAACTATGCGTTATTTGCTCACCTGACTGCCAAACAAAATATTGCTGAGGGTTTGATCACCGTAAAAGGTTGGAAAAAAGACCAAGCCTATACCGCGGCGTTGGATATTCTCAACAGTATCGGACTGGGCGACAAAGCGGATCAGTACCCCGCCTCGCTTTCTGGTGGTCAACAACAACGGGTTGGCATTGGCCGAGCTATGGCGCTCAAACCAGATTTGTTGTTGTTTGATGAGCCAACGTCTGCCTTAGATCCCGAATGGGTGGGCGAAGTCCTCGGTTTAATGAAGCGGCTTGCGAAAGAACAACAAACCATGCTGGTGGTCACTCACGAAATGCAATTTGCTCGTGAAGTGGCGGATCGCGTGCTGTTCATGGCCGAAGGCACGATCGTTGAACAAGGTTCTCCACAGGATATTTTTGACCGTCCACAGGATCCTCGTTTGAAAAAGTTCTTAAATCAAGTGAGTGGTGAGTAAAGGATCCTTTGATCCTTGAGATTTTATTCACACTCAGTATAATCTGCCGACCGGAATTGAAGTCAGCTTAGAGATTGACACTCAAAGCACATGTGATTACAATTCCGCCTCTTTGTTGAGAGGCGTCGGCCGTCAGGTGACGAAATTCGCCTGTATCACGTTGCCCACGCCGGGTTAACATTGACCTAAAACTACTGATCAGTAAAAGGTATTAATCATGAAACGCACTTTTCAACCTTCAGTTCTAAAGCGCAAGCGTACTCACGGTTTCCGTGCACGCATGGCGACTAAGAACGGTCGTAAAGTAATTAACGCTCGCCGTGCTAAAGGCCGTGCTCGCCTTTCAAAATAATCATTAGCTTATTTTGAACACGTACGCGTTTAATCGGGAGTTACGTTTGTTAACTCCCGAACATTATCAACATGTCTTCCAGCAAGCTCACCGAGCTGGCTCACCTCATTTCACTATTATTGCTCGTGATAACTCCCTTTCTCATCCTCGCTTAGGACTTGCTGTACCCAAAAAGCAAATCAAGACCGCGGTGGGTCGCAATCGCTTTAAACGCGTTGCAAGAGAGAGTTTCCGCTTAAGTCAGCACAAACTTGCTCACAAAGATTTTGTTGTGATTGCCAAGAAAAGCGCACAAGATTTAAGCAATGAGGAATTATTTCAATTGTTTGATAAATTATGGCATCGCCTGTCTCGCCCTCGCCCATCGCGCGGTTAGTCATTGGACTTATCTATCTATATCGTTGGTTTATCAGCCCACTGATTGGACCTCGCTGTCGTTTTACACCAACTTGTTCTCGATACGCCATAGAAGCGTTGAAAGCTCACGGTTTTGTAAAAGGGTGTTGGTTATCTGGCAAACGTCTATTAAAATGCCATCCTTTGAACGATGGGGGATTCGACCCCGTTCCACCAGTCCAAAAACAAGACAGAGATAAATAACGATGGATTCTCAACGTAACCTCCTGTTGATCGCTTTGGCCGTGGTTTCCTTTCTGCTTTTCCAACAATGGCAAACAGAAAAGAACCCAGCTCCTCAAGCGGTAGAACAGGCAAGTACAAGCAACACAGCACAATCAACCTCATCAGATATCGATGATGAACTGGCCGCCACTTCTAATGGGAGCCAAGCCAAAGGTCAACTGATTTCAGTCAAAACGGATGTGTTGACTCTGTCTATCGATACCACAGGCGGCGACGTCGTGGCAGCCGATCTGAATCAATACTCAAAAGAACTTAACTCAGCAGAACCTTTCGCGCTGTTAAAAGACACACCTGGACACAAATTCATTGCGCAAAGCGGTTTAATTGGTCCACAAGGCATCGACTCTAGTGGTCAGCGCCCGGTGTATACCACCTCCGCGACTAGCTTCCAATTGACCGATGGTCAGGATGAGTTGCGCATTCCGATGACCTATCAAAATAACGGGATTACCTACACTAAGACCTTTATTTTGAAACGCGGCAGCTACGCCATGGACGTCGTTTACAACATCGACAACCAATCGGGCAGCAACGCCACTTTGGGCATGTACGCTCACTTGCGTCAAAACCTGCTTGACGATGGTGGCAGCATTACCATGCCAACCTATCGCGGCGGTGCGTACTCAGACGAAAACACCCGTTACACTAAATACAGCTTCGACAAAATGAAAGAGTCGAACCTGTCAAAGAACCTCACCAATGGTGAAGGCTGGGTTGCGATGATCCAGCACTACTTTGCAACCGCTTGGATTCCTCGCGATGCAGAAGGCACTAAAATTTACAGCCGTGTCGTGGGTAATTACGGCGACATGGGCGTGCGTGAACCCAACAAAACCATTGCTAACGGCCAAGAAACCCAATTTACCGCCACGCTTTGGGTTGGTCCTAAACTGCAAGACCAAATGGCCGCTGTCGCGCCTAATTTAGACCTGGTTGTCGATTACGGTTGGTTGTGGTTTATCGCTAAACCGCTCCATACATTGCTGTCTTTGATTCACGAATACGTTATCTCGAACTGGGGTTTTGCGATTATCCTATTGACCTTCGTGGTTCGCGGCGCAATGTATCCACTGACGAAAGCTCAGTACACCTCAATGGCCAAAATGCGTATGCTGCAACCCAAACTGCAAGCAATGCGTGAGCGCATTGGCGACGACCGTCAACGCATGAGCCAAGAAATGATGGCGCTGTACAAGTCAGAAAAAGTGAACCCGCTGGGCGGCTGTTTACCTATCTTGCTGCAAATGCCGATTTTCATCTCGCTCTACTGGGCGTTAATGGAATCAGTGGAATTGCGTCACGCGCCGTTTATGTTGTGGATTCAAGATCTTTCAGCACAAGACCCTTACTTCATCTTGCCAATTTTGATGGGGGCAAGTATGTTCTTGCTGCAAAAGATGAGCCCAAGCGCAGTAACCGATCCGATGCAACAAAAGATCATGATGTTCATGCCGGTGATTTTCACTGCCTTCTTCTTGTTCTTCCCAGCAGGCCTCGTACTGTACTGGTTGGTGTCTAACTTAGTGACACTTTCTCAGCAAATGATTATCTATAAGTCACTCGAGAAAAAAGGCCTACACAGCCGCTCGTAATCGGTGCTGATATCATTATCACGACAAAGGCGGCCAAATGGTCGCCTTTTTGTTGTCCAGTGTTTACAATAAATCAAACTTTAGCAATCTATGGCCACACATGACTACTGATACCATTGTCGCTCAAGCGACAGCTCCAGGTCGTGGAGGCGTGGGCATCATCCGCGTTTCTGGACCTTTGGCGAAAGAGGTCGCCCTACAAGTCACCGGTAAATCACTCAAACCGCGCTACGCTGAATATTTGCCATTTAAAGATCAAGATGGACTAGAACTAGACCAAGGAATTGCGTTGTTCTTCCCTAACCCTCACTCTTTTACAGGCGAAGATGTACTTGAACTCCAAGGGCATGGCGGTCCGGTGGTATTAGATATGCTCATTCGCCGTATCTTGCTGGTGCCCGGGGTTCGTGCAGCTCGCCCTGGTGAGTTCTCTGAGCGTGCTTTCCTTAATGATAAGATGGATTTAACGCAAGCAGAAGCCATTGCTGACCTCATTGATGCCACTTCTGAACAAGCAGCCAAATCGGCGCTACAGTCCTTACAGGGACAATTTTCTCAACGAATTCATACCTTAGTCGAGTCGCTGATTCACCTGCGGATTTACGTTGAAGCCGCGATTGACTTCCCTGAAGAGGAAATTGATTTTCTCGCTGATGGCAAAGTGGCAGGCGATTTACAGACCATCATCGACAACCTTGAAGCCGTGCGTAGAGAAGCCAATCAAGGCGCGATAATGCGCGAAGGGATGAAGGTGGTGATAGCAGGGCGTCCTAATGCCGGTAAATCGAGTTTGCTCAATGCACTCTCTGGTAAAGAGTCCGCGATTGTCACGGATATTGCCGGGACCACTCGTGATGTACTAAGAGAGCACATTCACATCGATGGTATGCCCCTGCACATTATTGATACCGCCGGTTTGCGAGAAGCCTCTGATGAGGTGGAAAAAATTGGTATTGAGCGCGCCTGGGAGGAGATCCGACAAGCCGATCGAGTCTTATTTATGGTCGATGGCACCACCACAGACGCAACCGACCCACGCGAAATTTGGCCCGATTTTATCGATCGCCTTCCCGACAGTATGGGACTGACCATCATTCGCAATAAAGCCGATCAAACCCAAGAGACACTGGGCCTAAGCGAGCAAGACGAGCGAACGTTGATACGTTTGTCGGCCAAGACAGGGCAAGGGGTCGATGCACTAAGGGAACACTTAAAAGCGTGCATGGGCTTTACAGGCAATCACGAGAGTGGCTTTATGGCTCGTCGTCGCCACTTGGCCGCACTTGAACAAGCCGCCGATCACTTAGCCATTGGTCAAGCGCAACTTGAAGGTTACATGGCAGGCGAAATTTTAGCCGAAGAACTAAGAATCGCTCAGCAATTTTTAAACGAAATTACCGGTGAGTTTAGCTCTGATGATTTGCTAGGCCGTATATTCTCGTCCTTCTGTATCGGGAAGTAAACGCTTGATATCAGCAATAAGGCTGAGGTAGTCCCTTTGAATCAACCGCCGCTGAGCTTCATCTGATAATATCGCCCTCAATCGCCTCTCAGCACCGATTTGTGCACAAGGTGATACGAGGGCTTTTTTATGCCCGCTCCCCTTTACAGCCCGCCACTGTGCTCTTCTCATACCTATCTCACGATATTTCAGGCAGCCTAAATTTGGTAACCAGGAGAATAGCCGCTTTAAAAAATAACTTGGCGCATAACGAGTTAGATTGGTATAACGGAAAAATAATGTGTAGCAGAAAATCAACTTGTCACCTCTAAACACGGCAAAGACCGTGCTGTTTTAACAAAGGAATCGATCATGATCCAAATCATTACAGGCAGTACCCTTGGCAGTGCTGAATACGTCGGCGATCACCTCAGTGATCAACTCCAATCACTCGGTTTAGAAACTCAAATCCACAATGAACCGGTACTGAGTGATATCGAAAACTCGGGGATCTGGTTAGTCATTACGTCAACACACGGAGCGGGTGACTACCCAGATAACATTCAACCTTTCATTCAGGCACTACAAAGCACACCGCCGAAAATGAGCGATGTACGCTTTGCCGTCATTGCCATCGGTGACTCGAGCTACGATACCTTTTGCCAAGCCGGGCTTCACGCCTACGACCTGCTCGAGGATATCGGAGCAACCCCACTAACCGATTGTTTCACCATTGATGTACAAAGCCACCCCGTACCGGAAGACGCGGTTGATCTTTGGTTTGCAGACCACCAGCACTTATTTCAATCGTGATCATCAAACTAAACTAGAGTGAGTTAGTGTCTTTTCTTTATCGAGAGCTGTGTGATCACAGCTCTTTTTTTCTTTTTTCGTATAAAAAACGACCAAATGAGCTGTGGATAAAATATAAAAGATCCAGTGGTTAAGCTATAGTTATCCATATAATAACTTTAGACCTTCCCATTACCTGTGTATAAGTGCTGATTTTGATCCCAGCTAATCCTCGATCAGATCCAAGGATGATCACATGATCTGATCATAAAAAGATCCATGATCTCCTTGATCATTTTGCAGTTATCCACAGAAAACGGTGATCGTAATAATAGATCTAATAAAAGATCTCTATATAGATCTTATATATATTTAGTCTTCACTGATAAAGAAAAATTGCTCAAAGAAAAGCATGTTCACGACCGAACAAAGAGGGTAAAATAACGCTCCTTAATTTTAAGTCTCTTTTTCACTGAATACCTGAGGTCGGTCCATGCTTTATCACGAAAAATTTGACGTCATTGTCGTTGGTGGCGGTCACGCAGGAACGGAAGCCGCACTCGCATCTGCACGCACAGGTCAAAAGACCCTGCTGCTGACTCACAACATTGACACGTTAGGACAAATGTCATGCAACCCAGCGATTGGTGGCATTGGCAAAGGTCATTTGGTCAAAGAAGTCGATGCTTTGGGCGGTTTGATGGCTGAAGCCATTGACCACGCAGGTATTCAGTTTAGAACTCTTAACGCCTCAAAAGGCCCAGCAGTCCGTGCCACTCGTGCCCAGGCGGATCGCGCTTTATACAAAGCCTATGTTCGCAATGCCCTTGAGAACACACCAAACTTAACCTTGTTCCAACAAGCCGCTGATGACTTGATGGTTGAGCAAGGCAAGGTGACCGGTGTAGTTACTCAAATGGGACTAAAATTCCAAGCCAAAGCCGTAGTACTGACCGTAGGTACTTTCCTCGGTGGTAAACTGCACATCGGCATGGAGAATTTCTCAGGCGGTCGCGCTGGTGATCCACCGTCGATCGCACTCGCTGATCGTCTTCGTGAACTGCCGTTTCGCGTTGATCGTCTCAAAACCGGAACGCCCCCACGCATTGATGCGCGTAGCGTAGATTTTTCACAGCTCGCCGTACAACACGGTGACAACCCTACGCCAGTATTTTCGTTTATGGGTCAGCGCAGTCAACACCCAACTCAAATACCGTGCTACATCACTCACACCAATGATCACACTCATGAAGTGATCCGCAATAACTTGGATCGCAGCCCGATGTACGCCGGTGTGATCGAAGGCATTGGCCCACGCTATTGCCCATCGATCGAAGACAAAGTGATGCGCTTTGCCGATAAAAATAGCCACCAAATTTTTATTGAGCCAGAAGGCCTTAACACTCACGAGTTATATCCAAACGGCATCTCAACCAGTTTGCCATTTGACGTACAAGTGCAAATCGTCCGTTCGATGAAGGGCTTTGAAAATGCGCATATCGTACGACCTGGTTATGCGATTGAGTATGACTTCTTTGACCCACGTGATTTAAAACTCACTTACGAGACTAAATTCATTCAAGGCTTGTTCTTTGCCGGTCAAATCAATGGCACCACGGGTTACGAAGAAGCAGCAGCGCAAGGTTTAATGGCCGGTGTCAACGCCAGCTTATACAGCCAAGACAAAGAAGGTTGGAGCCCGCGCCGTGACGAAGCTTACATGGGCGTATTGATCGATGACCTTTCCACAATGGGCACACAAGAACCGTATCGCATGTTCACCTCGCGAGCCGAGTTCCGACTCTTGCTGCGTGAAGACAATGCCGACATGCGCTTAACCGAAAAAGGTTACCAACTCGGCCTGGTTAACGAAACTCGCTGGGCGCGCTTTAACGAAAAAATGGAAAACCTGGAGAAAGAGCGCCAACGCTTGCGTGATATTTGGATGAATCCTCAGTCTGAAGGGGTTGATCAACTCAATGCCTTGCTCAAAACGCCAATGGCTCGCGAAGCCAGTGGTGAGGATTTGTTGCGTCGCCCTGAAATCAATTACCAACAATTGACCGAGCTCGATGCTTTTGCGCCTGCGCTTGCCGATCAACAAGCCGCTGAGCAAGTTGAAATCCAAGTAAAATACGAAGGTTACATCAAACGCCAGCAAGACGAGATTGAAAAATCCTTGCGCCATGAACACACCAAATTGCCGTTTGAGCTCGATTACAAAGACGTCAAAGGCCTCTCGAATGAAGTGGTGGCCAAGCTCAATGACGCCAAACCAGAAAGTATTGGTATTGCCTCACGCATTTCAGGCGTTACCCCAGCGGCGATCTCTATTTTGTTGGTTCATCTCAAAAAACACGGTTTGCTGAAAAAAGGTGAGGACGCCGCATAATGAACGAGTTGCGACACACCTTAGACGCACTTTTGGCTCAGACATCACTGGTGGTGTCTGAGTCACAAAAAGAGCAACTTGTTTCTTATGTAATGCTACTCAATAAGTGGAACAAGGCGTATAATTTGACCTCGGTCCGCGATCCAAATGAAATGTTGGTCAAACACATTTTAGACAGTATAGTAGTAAGTGAGTATTTACCGGGGCAGCGATTTATCGACGTGGGAACTGGGCCTGGTTTACCGGGTATCCCATTGGCTATTATGAATCCAGGCAAACAATTCGTGTTGCTCGACAGCCTTGGCAAACGCGTGCGCTTTTTAAAGCAGGTCGTTCATGAGCTCGGATTAACCAATGTCACTCCAGTTCAAAGCCGCGTTGAAGAATACCAACCGGAAGAAAAATTTGATGCGGTTCTAAGCCGTGCCTTTGCATCAATGACAGACATGGTGGAATGGTGTCATCATCTACCCAAATCAGCAGGAGGGGTGTTTTGCGCCTTGAAAGGACAACACCCACAAGATGAGATAGCGGCATTACCCGAGTGGTGTCAACTCGACGACATCATTGTACTATCCGTTCCTCAATTGGTCGGAGAACGCCACTTAGCTATTTTATCGCACAAGGAATCGTAGCGAGGTCAATGTGGGAAAAATTGTCGCCATAGCCAATCAAAAAGGCGGTGTGGGAAAAACCACAACATGTGTGAATTTAGCTGCTTCTATGGCGGCGACGAAACGCCGGGTATTGGTGATTGACTTGGATCCCCAAGGCAACGCCACGATGGCCAGCGGCATTGATAAATACGACGTGGAGAGTACGGCGTACGATCTGTTAGTCGATCAAGTCCCGTTGGATCAAGTGATTTGCCAGGGTACAACCGGGCGTTATGACCTCGTTGCTGCCAATGGTGATGTCACCGCTGCAGAAATCAAGTTAATGGAAGTGTTTGCACGCGAAGTGAGGCTGAAAAATGCCTTGGCCTCTTATCGCGACGAATACGATTTTATCTTTATCGATTGCCCTCCATCTCTTAACCTTCTTACCATCAATGCGATGGCCGCCGCTGACTCGGTACTCGTTCCGATGCAGTGTGAATACTTTGCTCTAGAAGGGTTAACAGCCCTGATGGATACGATCAGTAAACTGGCGGCTGTAGTAAACGAAAACCTCAAAATCGAGGGGTTGTTGCGCACCATGTTTGATCCGCGCAATCGCCTGTCAAATGAGGTCTCAGATCAGCTTAAAAAACACTTTGGCAATAAAGTTTATCGCACTGTGATCCCTCGTAACGTTCGCTTAGCCGAAGCGCCGAGTCACGGTAAACCGGCGATGTATTACGACAAGTACTCGGCGGGTGCCAAAGCTTATCTCGCGCTTGCCGGTGAAATGCTACGCCGAGAAGAAGTGCCTGTTTAATTTAGTTCAAAGGATATTTGCCAGATGTCAAAGCGTGGCCTAGGAAAAGGGCTTGATGCTCTACTATCGACGAGTTCTCTTGCTCGAGAAAAACAGCAACTAGCGACGAAAAGTGAAGCCTTATCGGCAGAAGGCCAGTTAACGGAATTGCGAGTGGCCGAGCTAAAACCCGGTGTGTATCAACCTCGTCAAACCATGTCTTCACAAGCGCTTGAAGAGCTCTCCGCCTCGATTCAATCCCAAGGTGTGATTCAGCCGATTGTCGTTAGACAATCCGACGACGGTCGTTACGAAATTATTGCCGGTGAACGACGTTGGCGCGCGGCGAAGCACGCTGGGTTATCCTCGGTTCCTTGTGTGATCAAACACATCGATGATCGCGCGGCGATCGCAATGGCGCTGATCGAAAACATTCAACGTGAAGATCTCAATGTGATCGAAGAAGCGAGTGCGTTGGCACGTTTGCAAAAAGAATTTGATCTGACTCACCAACAACTGGCTGATACTGTGGGAAAATCTCGTACAGCGATCACCAACCTCTTGCGCCTTAACCATTTAGAAGACGACGTGAAAACCATGGTCTCGGAAAAGAAAATGGAAATGGGGCACGCTAGGGCCTTACTCGCGCTTGATGGAGAAGCGCAACTTGAGTTGGCACAGCAAGTGGTGAAAAAGGGCTGGACGGTACGCCAAACAGAGCAGGCGGTGAAGAAGGCATTACAGCCTGAAGTCATTGAAGAGCGTGAAGCCGCTCAACCTATAAAGCCTGTGGCGACAGAGCAAGCTCAGCATTGGTCGACACAATTAGCAAATAAATTACAAGCAAAAGTGCTTCTAGATGTTTCAGAAAAAGGCAATACCACAATCACCATCAGTTTGGACAAAGAACAAAATTTAGAAAATATTTTGGAAAAATTAGCAAAAACACAAGATTAATGATGTTTTTGTGACCAAACGCGTGTTTTTGTGAGTTTTAATACTTGATTAAGTGCGTTTTTTGACTTGATTAGTCATTATGTCGTTTGGAAATGTCTATTGGTATTTACCGTCAGACTTTATTGTAAAACATAAAGTCAACGGTATAATCTGCACGTGGTTAATAAATGGTTCTCTATGTTGAATAAATGGTATCTCTTGTCTTTTTTTTGGCAAAGTGCGTTTTTTACAGTTTTGGCAGCCATTGTTAGCCTCGCGTATGACAAGGAGAGTGCGATTTCGGCTCTTCTAGGGGGGCTCGCATATTGCGTTCCTGCACTGTTGTCTAATCTTTATGTCCATCATTCTAGGCGGGTAAAGAGCCCGATAGCGAAGGCATCATTAGGCACTGTGTATCGATTTATTATGGTGGCGGCGATTTTGGTTTATCTTCTCGAAGAAACCGATTTACCTCATGCCATGATGATCGTCTGTTTCTGTTTGGCGACAGTGGTTCAGTATGTGACGTCATTTAGTTTTTTAAAACGTAATTAGACAGGATATCTAATGGCTGGTTCAGGTGAACTAACTCCTCAGGAGTACATCTCACACCATTTGCAAAGCCTAGAAGTAGGTGGCGGATTCTGGACACTGAATATTGACTCACTGATTGTTTCAGTCCTATTGGGTTGTGCATTCTTGTGGCTCTTTAAGCGCGTAGGCCAAAAGGCGACGAGCGGTGTTCCAGGCAAGCTACAGTGCTTTATAGAAATGCTGGTTGAGTTTGTGGATGCCTCAGTAAAAGATATTTTTCATGGAAAGAGTGCTCTATTAGCGCCATTAGCGTTAACCGTATTCGTATGGATTTTCCTAATGAACCTAATGGATCTAATTCCGGTCGATTTTCTACCTCATGCAGCTACACTTTTGGGAATTCCTTACCTTCGTGTTGTTCCAACGGCGGATGTAAACATTACCATGTCTATGGCATTAGGTGTGTTCTTCCTCATCATTGGCTACAGCGTCAAAATGAAAGGGGTAAGTGGGTTTGCAAAAGAGTTAGCATTACAGCCTTTTAATCACTGGGCGTTTATTCCGGTAAACCTAGTGCTAGAAACGGTGACGTTATTGGCTAAACCAGTCTCTTTGGGCTTGCGTTTGTTCGGTAACATGTATGCAGGTGAGTTGATTTTCATTTTGATTGCTGGGCTATTGCCTTGGTGGTCTCAATGGCTTCTTTCTGTGCCTTGGGCGATATTCCACATCTTAGTTATCGTTTTACAGGCATTTATCTTTATGACATTGACGATAGTGTATCTATCTCAAGCATCTGAAGAACATTAAATAATTATTTAACACAAAAACTTGGAGTTTTTTATTATGGATCTGATCTACATTTCTGTTGCTATCATGCTTGGTCTTGCTGCTGTCAGTGCTGCGATTGGTATCGCACTACTTGGTGGTAAGTTCTTGGAAGGTGCGGCTCGTCAACCTGATTTAATCCCTGTATTACGTACTCAATTCTTCATCGTAATGGGTCTTGTGGATGCGATTCCTATGATTACTGTAGGTCTTGCTCTCTATCTGTTGTTTGCGGTTGCCGGATAATAGTTCCTTATCAAGGTATTGTTTTTTTTAACAGCAAACATAGAAGGAGTATGCGGTGAATATGAACGCAACTCTGCTAGGTCAAGCCATTGCCTTTGTCCTGTTTGTGTGGTTCTGCATGAAGTTCGTGTGGCCACCACTGATGGCAGCAATTGAAGAGCGTCAGAAAGAAATTTCTAAAGGCCTTCAAGCTGCGGAAAGGGCAGAGAAAGACCTAGCTTTAGCTAAAGAAAATGCTTCTGATCAGCTAAAAGAAGCGAAACGCACTGCTACAGAAATCGTTGAGCAAGCAAACAAACGCAAAGCTCAAATTGTTGATGAAGCTCGTGAAGAAGCTCTAGCGGAACGCGCTAAGATTCTTGCTCAAGCCGAGTCAGAAATTGAAACAGAACGCAACCGTGTACGCGATGAACTGCGTAAACAAGTTGCGACGCTGGCTGTTGTTGGTGCTGAGAAAATCCTTGAGCGTTCTATTGATAAGAATGCACACAAAGATATTCTCGACAACATTACTGCAAAACTTTGAGTAGGGGGGCGCTATGTCTGATTTGACTACTATTGCACGCCCCTATGCTAAAGCAGCTTTTGACTTTGCAGTGCAAAATGAGCAAATTGAGCAATGGGCTCAAATGCTGATTTTTGCTGCTGAAGTCGCTAAAAACGAACAAATACACCAAATGCTTACCAGCTCGATTTCAGTTGATAAGACTTCGGATGTATTTATTACAGTTTGTGGTGAACAACTCGATGTTCACGGCCAAAACTTAATTAAGTTAATGGCTGAAAATGGCCGTCTATTGGCCTTACCCGATGTCAGCGAGCAATTTATTGCTTTGAAGAAAGAACACGAGAAAACCATCGATGTTGATGTGGTTTCGGCGACTGAACTTTCTGAATCACAACGTGTGGACATTGAAAGCAAACTGGAGCAGCGTTTAGCGCGTAAAGTCAAGCTGAATTGCAGTATAGATGAGGCCCTACTTGGTGGGGTTATTATTCGAGCCGGAGACTTAGTCATCGATAACTCAGTACGCAGTCGTCTTGATCGTCTCGGTGATGCATTGCAGTCTTAATGGGGATTGGAGCATGCAACTTAATTCCACGGAAATTAGCGATCTAATTAAACAACGTATCGAATCTTTCGAAGTTGTTAATGAAGCTCGCAACGAAGGTACTATCGTATCGGTAAGCGATGGTATCATTCGCATCAACGGCCTAGCGGACGTGATGCAAGGTGAAATGATTGAATTACCAGGTGGCCGTTATGCCTTAGCACTTAACCTTGAGCGTGACTCGGTTGGTGCGGTAGTAATGGGCCCATATGCTGACCTTAAGGAAGGCATGAAAGTCACTGGCACAGGTCGTATTCTTGAAGTACCTGTTGGTCCTGAATTGCTTGGCCGTGTTGTTAACACGCTGGGTGAGCCTATTGATGGCAAAGGTCCTATCCAAGCCAAATTAACTTCTCCTGTAGAAGTGATCGCACCTGGTGTAATCGACCGTCAATCGGTAGACCAGCCAGTACAAACCGGCTATAAGTCAGTTGACTCTATGATCCCAATCGGTCGTGGTCAGCGTGAGCTTATCATCGGTGACCGTCAAACCGGTAAAACGGCGATGGCGATCGATGCGATCATCAACCAGAAAAATTCTGGCATCTTCTCTATCTACGTTGCGATTGGCCAAAAAGCGTCAACGATTGCAAACGTAGTTCGCAAACTTGAAGAGCACGGTGCACTACAAAATACAATTATTGTAGTCGCGTCTGCTTCTGAGTCGGCGGCATTGCAATACCTAGCGCCTTACGCAGGGTGTGCAATGGGTGAATACTTCCGCGACCGCGGTGAAGATGCACTGATCGTTTATGATGATTTGTCTAAGCAAGCTGTTGCCTATCGTCAAATCTCTCTACTATTGAAACGCCCACCAGGCCGTGAAGCTTTCCCAGGTGACGTTTTCTACCTCCACTCTCGTCTACTTGAGCGCGCTGCTCGTGTAAATGCGGATTACGTAGAAAAATTCACAAATGGTGAAGTGAAAGGCAAAACGGGTTCACTGACTGCGCTTCCGATTATCGAAACGCAAGCCGGTGACGTTTCTGCATTCGTACCGACCAACGTTATCTCGATCACTGATGGTCAGATCTTCTTGCAAACAGAACTGTTTAACTCTGGTATCCGCCCTGCGGTAGACCCAGGTATCTCAGTTTCTCGTGTAGGTGGTTCTGCTCAGACTAAGATCATTAAGAAGCTATCTGGTGGTATCCGTACGGCACTTGCGCAATATCGTGAATTGGCGGCGTTCGCCCAGTTCTCTTCTGACCTAGATGAAGCGACTAAACGTCAGCTTGACCACGGTCAAAAAGTGACTGAGCTAATGAAGCAAAAACAATACGCGCCGATGTCTGTATTTGACCAAGCTTTGGTTATTTTTGCAGCGGAACGCGGCTACTTACAAGACGTGGAAATCAACAAACTTCTCGACTTTGAAGCAGCCCTACTATCGTATGCTCGCGATCAACACGCTGAATTTGCAGCAGAGATCGACAAGACGGGTGCGTTTGACAAAGAAATCGAAGCTCAGCTTAAGAAGCTGGTTGACGATTTTAAAGCAACCCAAACTTGGTAATAGGTCGGTGGTAGTCAATACCACCAACTAATGGAGAGTAACGATGGCCGGCGCAAAAGAGATACGTAATAAAATCGGTAGTGTAAAAAGCACTCAGAAAATTACGAAAGCGATGGAAATGGTCGCGGCTTCAAAAATGCGTCGCAGTCAAGACGCGATGGAGTCGTCACGTCCATACGCAGAAACAATGCGTAAAGTGATCGGTCATGTCGCAAACGCAAATCTAGAGTACCGTCATCCGTACCTAGAAGAGCGTGATGCTAAGCGTGTTGGTTACATCATCGTTTCAACAGACCGCGGTCTTTGTGGTGGTTTGAACATTAACTTGTTCAAGAAAGCCATGATGGATATGCAGTCTTGGAAAGAAAAAGGCGCAGACGTGGAGCTGGCAATTGTCGGCGCTAAAGCGACCGCGTTTTTTAATAACACTGGAGCAAAAGTAGCTGCCCAAGTTTCAGGCCTTGGTGATTCACCAAGCCTTGATGACTTGATTGGTTCGGTCAGTGTTATGTTGAAGAAATACGATGAAGGTGAGTTGGATCGCCTGTACGTAGTGTTTAACCACTTTGTGAACACTATGGTACAAGAACCAACGATCGATCAATTACTGCCTTTGCCTAAATCGGAAAGCGAAGAGATACAGCAGCGTGAGCACTCGTGGGATTACCTTTACGAGCCCGAACCTAAACCACTACTTGATACGTTGTTAAAGCGTTACGTCGAGTCTCAGGTTTACCAAGGGGTTGTGGAGAATTTAGCGTGTGAACAAGCAGCGCGTATGGTTGCCATGAAAGCGGCAACCGACAATGCGAGTAACTTAATTGATGACTTAGAGCTTGTGTATAACAAGGCGCGTCAAGCGGCGATTACACAAGAGTTGTCAGAAATTGTCTCGGGCGCGTCAGCGGTTTAAGCTTAGGTTAACGAAATAGTTTAGAGGATTAACGATGGCTACAGGTAAGATCGTACAGATCATCGGTGCGGTAGTCGACGTAGAGTTCCCGCAGAGCGATGTACCAAGTGTTTACGATGCTCTGAAAGTTGTGGATTCAACAGAGCGTCTTGTTCTTGAAGTTCAACAACAGCTTGGCGGTGGCACAGTGCGTGCAATCGTAATGGGTAGCTCAGATGGTTTACGTCGTGGCATGACTGTGGAAAACACAGGCTCGCCAATTTCAGTGCCAGTAGGTACTAAAACCCTTGGTCGTATCATGAACGTGCTTGGTGATGCGATTGATGAGCGCGGTGAAGTAGAAGCTGAGGAAACTTACTCTATTCACCGTTCTGCACCTAGTTATGAAGAACAGTCTAACGCAACTGAGTTGCTTGAGACGGGTGTAAAAGTTATCGACTTGATTTGTCCATTTGCAAAAGGTGGTAAAATCGGTCTGTTTGGTGGTGCTGGTGTTGGTAAGACCGTTAACATGATGGAACTTATCAACAACATCGCTCTTCAACACTCTGGTTTGTCAGTATTTGCCGGTGTTGGTGAGCGTACTCGTGAAGGTAACGATTTCTACTACGAGATGCAGGAAGCTGGTGTTGTGAACATCGAAAAACCTGAAGAATCGAAAGTAGCAATGGTTTACGGTCAGATGAACGAGCCACCGGGTAACCGTCTGCGCGTTGCATTGACTGGCTTGACCATGGCGGAGAAATTCCGTGATGAAGGCCGTGATGTACTTCTGTTTATCGATAACATTTATCGTTACACCCTTGCGGGTACCGAAGTATCAGCACTACTAGGTCGTATGCCTTCTGCGGTAGGTTATCAGCCAACATTGGCAGAAGAGATGGGTGTACTACAAGAACGTATTACCTCAACTCGCACAGGTTCTATCACCTCTGTACAGGCGGTTTACGTTCCTGCGGATGACTTGACTGACCCATCACCAGCAACGACGTTTGCTCACTTGGACGCGACGGTTGTACTTAACCGTAACATCGCATCAATGGGTCTTTACCCAGCGATCGACCCATTGGATTCAACCTCTCGTCAGCTTGATCCACTTGTGGTTGGCCAAGAGCACTACGACATTGCGCGTGGCGTTCAGCAAACTCTACAACGTTACAAAGAGCTAAAAGACATCATTGCGATTCTTGGTATGGACGAATTGTCTGAAGAAGATAAGCAAGTGGTTTCTCGTGCTCGTAAGATTGAGCGTTTCTTGACTCAACCTTACCACGTTGCAGAAGTCTTCACTGGTGACCCAGGTATCTACGTATCTCTAAAAGATACCCTGCGTGGATTTAAAGGTCTCCTAGATGGCGAATACGATGACATTCCAGAGCAAGCCTTCATGTACTGCGGTGCAATCGAAGATGCTATTGAGAATGCGAAGAAGCTATAAGGCTAACTAGGAGGCGATATGGCAGAAATGACCTTTCACCTTGACGTTGTGAGCGCAGAGAAGAAATTATTCTCTGGTCTTGTTAAAACGTTTCAAGTGACCGGTACTGAAGGTGAACTTGGTATTTACCATGGCCATACGCCGCTCTTGACCGCTATTAAGCCTGGTATGGTTCGCATCGTGAAACAAGATGGCCAAGACGAGATCCTTTACGTCTCTGGTGGTATTGTTGAAGTTCAGCCAAGTACCTCTACGGTACTGGCTGACACTGCGATTCGTGGTGAAGACCTCGATGCAGCTAAGGCCGAAGAAGCAAAACGTCGCGCTGAGGAGAAAATCCAAAATCAGAGTGGCGATATGGACTTCGCTCAGGCGGCCAGCGAGTTGGCAAAAGCCATTGCTCAATTACGTGTTATCGAGCTGACAAAACAGCGTCGTTAATAAGTAAACGCGCAGTTAAAGGCGGTCTTTTGACCGCCTTTTTGTTTTTTTACCAACAAATTTCCTCTTCCCATTAACTAATTCTTTTTCTCTGTCTACAATAGCTTCATATCATCAAGGAACGCTTTGCGTATAGGATCACTATGAAGTTCAGTTCAGTTATTCTCGCGGCTGGTAAAGGCACGCGTATGTACTCTCAAAAACCTAAAGTACTGCACACGTTGGCGGGTAAGCCTATGGTGTCTCACGTCATCGATACTTGTCGAGAAATCAACGTCGATAACATTCATTTGATCTATGGCCATGGCAAAGATCAAATGCAGGCCACTTTGGCAAATGAGAGCGTTAACTGGGTACTACAAGCAGAACAGTTAGGTACCGGACACGCGGTGATGCAGGCCGCTGATCAGTTTGTCGATGACGAGCAAATTGTTGTCTTATACGGTGATGTTCCTTTGATTTCATCGCAAACGATTGAAGCTTTACTCAGTGCGCAACCTGCAGGAGGCATTGCCTTGCTCACGGTGAAGTTGGATGAGCCGACGGGGTATGGGCGTATTGTACGTCAGCAAGATCAAGTCGTGGCGATCGTTGAACAAAAAGACGCGAATGCCGAACAGTTGTTAATTAATGAAGTCAACACCGGTGTGTTAGTTGCGACAGGCCGCGATCTTAAGCGCTGGTTATCTGGACTGTCTAACGATAACGCGCAGGGTGAATATTACTTAACGGATATCATCGCTGCTGCCCATAGTGAAGGCGGTGTGATCGAAGCCGTTCATCCACAATCGACAATGGAAGTGGAAGGGGTCAATGACCGTGTACAACTCGCTTGCCTAGAGCGCCGTTTCCAACTTTCTCAAGCCCAAGCCTTGTTAAAGCAAGGGGTTATGCTACGCGATCCGAGTCGCTTTGATTTACGCGGTCAATTGCAATGTGGGCAAGATGTTGAAATCGATGCCAACGTGATCATTGAAGGCACTGTGACCATCGGCAATAACGTGACGATTGGCGCAGGCTCGGTACTGATCGATTGTGAAATTGATGATAATACTCTCGTACGCCCGTACAGTATTATCGAGGGGGCGATTGTCGGTGAGACTTGTACCGTCGGGCCATTTGCGCGTTTGCGTCCTGGGGCTGAGCTCTGTGACGATGCACACGTCGGTAACTTTGTCGAAATGAAAAACGCCCGTTTAGATCAAGGCTCAAAAGCCAATCACTTAACGTACCTTGGCGATGCGGACATTGGCCAACGAGTTAATATTGGCGCGGGGACCATCACTTGTAACTATGACGGGGCAAACAAACACAAGACCATTATCGAAGACGATGTTTTTGTTGGCTCTGACACTCAACTTGTCGCACCGGTTAAGGTCGGCAAAGGAGCAACCATTGGCGCAGGGACTACGGTGACACGCGATATCGATGACAATGAATTGGTGATCACGCGAGCGAAAGCAAAACACATTACCGGTTGGAAGCGGCCAACCAAAAAGTAAAAAAATGGCCCTCAAGGGCCATTTTTTTTATCAAGTACACCGTTATTTAGACAGAAAAAAGCGATAAGCTGAATTATCACTTTCGTCTTTGTACTGGTAATTTAACTCGCGTAAGTGCGCCGTGAAGCGATCGAGATCCGAATCTGACAGTTCAAACGCACACAAGACGCGGCCGTAATCGGCACCGTGATTGCGATAGTTAAACAAACTGATGTTCCAATGCGTACCAAGCGTACTCAAAAACTTCAACAGCGCGCCAGGGTACTCTGGAAACTCAAAGCTATACAATCGCTCTTGAAGCGGTTTTGATGGCTTACCACCAATCATATAGCGCACGTGTTGCTTAGCCATTTCGTCATCGGAAAGGTCTTCGACGGGGTAACCGCCTTCGCGAAGATCTTTGATGATGGTTTCCAACTCTTGTTGGCCGCCCTGTAAGCGCACCCCGACGAAAATATTCGCGAGCTCATCATCGCTGTAACGGTAGTTAAACTCCGTAACGGCGCGTCCGCCGAGTAATTGGCAAAACTCAAAAAATGCCCCTTCGCGCTCGGGGATAGTGACCGCCAGTAACCCTTCGCGCTTCTCACCGAGCTCACTGCGTTCAGAGACGTAACGCAAGGCGTGGAAGTTGGTATTGGCACCAGAGAGCACGGCTCCGAGTTGTTTTCCGGACAGCTGGTGTTGAGCGGCGTATTTTTTTAGCCCCGCGAGTGCGACCGCGCCCGAAGGCTCGGCAATGGCGCGAACGTCTTCAAAGATATCTTTAACAGCCGCACAAATCTCGTCACTCGACACGCAAATATGCCCGTCAAGGTACTGCTGGCAAACTCGGAAAGTTTCATCGCCAATGCGCTTCACGGCAACGCCTTCAGCAAATAAGCTGATTTGGTCGAGGACAACGGGCTCACCAGCGTCTAAGGCCGCTTTCAGACACGCTGAATCTTCGGGTTCAACAGCGATGACTTTTACATCGGGCATCAGTTGCTTCACCAACACCGCGATGCCTGCCGCCAAACCGCCACCGCCAACTTGGACAAAAATGTAATCGAGATGGCCATTTTGTTGCAACATCTCCATGCCCACAGTGCCTTGACCGGCAATGACCAGTGGGTGGTCAAACGGCGGGACAAAGGTATACCCGTGCAGTTTGGCAAGGCGTTCAGCTTCGCCTTTGGCCTCATCAAAGTTATTGCCGAATAACAAGACTTCACCGCCAAACCCTTTTACCGCATCGACTTTGATGTCAGGCGTTATTTCCGGCATGACGATGATGGTCTTGACGCCGAGCAAGCGCCCCGACAATGCCATTCCTTGCGCGTGGTTACCCGCAGAGGCGGCAATCACCCCGGCTTGCTTTTGCGCTTCACTCAAGTGAGAGAGCATGTTGTAAGCGCCACGGACTTTAAACGAGTGTACTGGCTGTCTGTCTTCGCGCTTGATAAAAATGCGATTATCAATGCGATCAGACAGGCGCTGCATGGTTTGTAACGGCGTGACGATAGCGGCGTCATAAACCGATGCGCGCAAAATATGGCGCAGATACTCTGCGCCTGTTGGATTGGTTTCACTCATGATCAATCCTCAAACATCGACGTGTCGCGCACCGCTCCTTTGTCAGCACTTGTTGCCATGCTGGCAAATGCCTTAAGCGCGAGAGACACTTTACGCTCACGAGAAACGGGTTTCCAACCGATTTTATCTTGTTCAGCGCGACGTTCTGCCATTTCTTGCTCCGAAATTTCTAGAGTGATACTGCGGCCCGGAATATCGATGGTGATGATGTCATTGTCGCGTACCAGACCAATCGCACCGCCGCTGGCTGCTTCTGGTGACGCGTGGCCAATAGACAGACCAGACGTACCACCAGAGAAGCGACCGTCGGTTAGCAGAGCACATTCTTTGCCGATCCCCATCGATTTTAGATACGTGGTCGGGTAAAGCATTTCTTGCATGCCAGGGCCACCTTTAGGGCCTTCATAGCGAATAATCACCACGTGGCCGGCTTTTACTTTACCGCCTAAAATGCCTTCAACCGCATCGTCTTGGCTTTCAAAGACAATTGCTGGGCCTTGGAACTTCAAGCTGCCTTCGTCTACCCCAGCGGTTTTGACAATACAGCCATCAACCGCGATATTGCCTTTTAGCACCGCTAGGCCACCGTCTTGGCTAAAGGCGTGCTCGCGATTGCGGATACAGCCTTCTTTGCGGTCGTCATCCACTGTGTCCCAACGGCAGTCTTGTGAGAATGCTTGCGTGGTGCGAATACCGGCCGGTCCAGCGCGGTAAAAGTCACGGATCTCAGGTGATTGGGTTTGGATAATATCGTATTGAGCCAGTTGCTCTTTCCAGTTCATACCTAAGATGGTACGCGAGTCAGAATTCAGCAGTCCTGCGCGATCGAGCTCGCCTAGGATACCCATGACACCGCCGGCGCGGTGGACGTCTTCCATGTGATACTTAGGCGTTGAAGGCGCCACTTTACACAAATGAGGGACTAGGCGAGACATGCGATCGATGTCATTCATATCAAAGTCAATCCCGCCCTCTTGAGCGGCAGCTAAAAGGTGTAAAACGGTGTTGGTTGAACCGCCCATGGCAATATCAAGCGCCATGGCGTTTTCAAAGGCCGCTTTATTCGCGATATTACGCGGCAATAACGCCTCTTCATCTTGCTCGTAATAACGGCGCGTGATATCAACAATACGGCGACCGGCGTTGAGGAAGAGTTCTTTACGGTCTGCGTGGGTGGCCAGCATAGAGCCATTACCAGGCTGCGATAGACCGAGTGCTTCGGTCAAACAGTTCATGGAGTTTGCAGTAAACATACCAGAGCAAGAACCACAGGTTGGGCATGCTGAGCGCTCAATCTGTTCACTTTGTTCATCAGAGACGGTTGGGTCGGCCCCTTGGATCATAGCGTCAACCAAATCGAGTTTGATCAATTGATCCGATAATTTCGTTTTACCCGCTTCCATTGGGCCACCAGAAACAAAGATCACAGGGATGTTGATACGCATTGCTGCCATCAGCATTCCCGGAGTGATTTTGTCACAGTTGGAAATACACACCATGGCATCAGCACAGTGGGCATTGACCATGTATTCCACAGAGTCGGCAATCAAGTCACGCGATGGCAAAGAGTAAAGCATGCCACCGTGACCCATTGCGATACCGTCATCGACAGCAATGGTGTTAAATTCTTTCGCGATACCACCGGCTTGTTCGATTTCGCGGGCAACCAATTGGCCGAGGTCTTTAAGGTGAACGTGACCAGGAACAAATTGAGTAAATGAGTTAACTACGGCGATAATGGGTTTACCAAAGTCATCGTCTTTAACGCCTGTTGCGCGCCATAATGCGCGAGCACCGGCCATGTTGCGACCGTGAGTGGTTGTAGCGGATCTATATTTAGGCATTTGAGATGACTCCTTACTTCTCATTCTCTGGGTAAACGTAATCTAACCAGCCCCATTTATCTTCGGTGGTGCCGTTAAATAAGCCAAAGTAGGCTGTTTGTAAATCTTCAGTAATCGGGCCGCGAGCACCGTTGCCCACTTCAATTCTGTCAACAGATCGCACCGGCACAATTTCAGCTGCGGTTCCGGTCATAAAGATCTCGTCAGCGAGGTAGAGTGATTCACGTGCAATGTTCGCCTCTTGTACTTGGTACCCTTTGTCACGGGCTAAAGTCATAATCGAATCACGGGTAATACCTGGCAAAATGGCGCTGGTGGTTGGCGGGGTTAAAATGACGCCATCTTTGATAACGAAAATGTTTTCACCTGCACCTTCAGACAGGTAACCATCGACACTGAGTGCAATCCCTTCATCGTAGCCATGACGACGGGCTTCACCACCAATCAGTAGTGAAGACAGGTAGTTACCGCCTGCTTTGGCGCCTGTTGGAATGGTGTTTGGCGCTAGGCGATTCCAGCTTGAAATCATTGCATCAACACCGTTTTTCAGTGCTTCTTCACCGAGGTACGCTCCCCAAGGAAATGCTGCAATGATTAAGTCCATCTCAGTATCGGCTGGTGGACAGACCCCAAGGCCGACATTGCCGACAAACGCCAAGGGGCGAATGTAGGCGTCGTTGAGTTTGTTTTGGCGCAGGGTTTCGCGCGTTGCTTCCATGATTTCCTCAGCGCTGTAGGGAATGGGGAAGCGGTAGATTTTCGCTGAGTTAATTAAACGCTCGGCGTGTTCTTGGTGGCGAAAGACAATCGGTCCTTTTGGGGTGTTGTAACAACGAACGCCTTCAAAGACGGAGGTCCCGTAGTGCATAGCGTGTGTCAAAACGTGGACATTGGCCTCGGCCCAAGGTTTGAGCTCGCCGTTGAACCAAATGTAGTCTGCAGTTGTGTTTGCCATTGTTGTTGCCTTCCTATGCACTTACTTGTTTTTGTAAATTATTATTGGGAAGTTGATCGTTAGGGATTTTGATCACTTCCACGGTTTTGATGTCCCAAAGTTTTTCGATCTGATTGACCAAAAATGAAATAGGGCGATCACTGTCGACAATGATTTCCACACTGGCGACGTGGCTCGCGTGGTTTTGCGTCGCCGCAACTTGCTTGATAATAAAGCCGCGGTGGCGAGTGACTCGCAATACGCGTTCAAGTAAAACCGGTTTGTCGTCAGCTTTGATGTCTAATAAATAACGTTCCATGGCTCATTCGTCTCCTAGGTATTCTCTAACATATCACTGTTTGAGGCACCTGGTGGAACAAGTGGCCAAACATTTTCTTCTTCGTCGATAAGAACATGCAATAAATAAGAGGTTTTACTCGCGAGCATTTCTTGCAATGCGGGTACAACTTCTTCTTTGGTGGTGATGGTTTTTCCTGGTATATCAAACGCTTTGGCAAGGGTGATGAAGTCCGGGTTATCATCCAGGATAGTTTCACTGTGGCGACCGTCGAAAAAGAGTGATTGCCACTGACGTACCATGCCCAAGCGCTGGTTGTTGAGTAGTACGATTTTAACTGGGATTTGGCGGCGCTTTAACGTGCCCAGTTCTTGTATGTTCATCATAAACGAGCCATCGCCCGTAATGAGGATCGATTGATCGTCTGGGCGCGCAACCGCCGCTCCCATGGCTGCCGGTAAGCCAAAGCCCATGGTGCCCAAGCCTGCCGAGGTAATGAAATTTTGTGGTTCGCGAGGTTGAATGTGTTGCGCCGCCCACATTTGATGCTGACCCACGTCGGTCGATACCATGCTGGAATCAGGCATCATGTCCGATAATTGCTTGAGCAATAGTGGCGCATAAATTAAATCACCAGGGTGGTCGTAGCGCCACTTAAAGCCGCTGCGCAAGCTTTCGCTGTGGTGTAGCCATGGCGTGATGTCTTGAGTGAGCTCAAGGCGAGGCAAAATGTCGGTAATCTCGCCGCGCAATGGGGCATTCGCGTGACGCAGTTTGTTGAGCTCCGCGGCATCAATGTCAACGTGGATGACTTTGGCGTTAGGTGCAAACGTGTCGAGTTTGCCGGTGACTCGGTCATCGAAACGGGCGCCCACTACAACGAGCAGGTCCGATTCTTGTACCACAAGGTTCGCCGCTTTCGTGCCGTGCATCCCGAGCATACCTAAGTAATGAGGGTCGTGACGCTCTATGGTACCTAAGCCTTTAAGAGTGCTGACGACTGGCATAGGGTTAAGTCGTAAAAACTCTCGTACACATTGCGTGGCTTTGGCGAGTTGAACACCGCCACCGACGTAAAAAACAGGGCGTTTGGCTTCAGAGAGTAGAGTCTGTGCTTTTACAACGGCATCGTTATCAACAGAAGGGAGAGCGGGGATGGTAACAGGGGGAAGTTCGCTAGTCGGGGCTTGGCCAAGTTGGACATCTTTTGCTATATCGACAATAACAGGGCCTGGGCGTCCGGTTTTAGCGACTTCAAAGGCTTCGGCTAAGGTTGGCGCTAACTCTTCGATGTCGGTCACAAGGTAGCTGTGTTTGGTACACGCTAATGACATACCAATCACATCCATTTCTTGGAAGGCGTCGGTGCCGATGTGAGAGCTGGCAACCTGGCCGGTGATCGCGACGACCGGGATGGAGTCGAGGAAGGCATCAGCAAGGCCGGTCACCAAGTTAGTGGCTCCTGGCCCTGAGGTGGCCATGCAGACGGCGACATCTTGAGTGGCTCTGGCCATACCGATGGCGGCCATGGCGGCACCTTGCTCATGGCGACAGAGGATATGTTCGACTCCGCCGTCGTAAAGGGCATCGTATATGGGCATGATCGCCCCGCCTGGATAACCAAAGACGGTTTCAATGCCTTGTTGTTTTAAGGCGGATACAACTAATTCAGCACCTGTCATTGCTTACTCCCGTCTGTGGTGTGGTTGTGTTTGTTTGGCACATGGTGTGCGCTCCCATTCTTCCTGTCATTTTTATTATGGCCTTTTTGAGACCCAATTTTTCAGTTGTAAAAAAACCCCCGGACTTTTCAGTGCGGGGGTTTAGAAATTCTTATGTTTACTTATCGCCCATAAGACCCCGCGCGGTGCCAATAATGACCACGACAATCAGGAGTACCAGTGAGTTAATTAGGGCAATTGGGTTCATTTGTTACTTATTTTCTATTTTTTTACTAAGAAAGTGTTTGCACCCTTAGTGTTATCATAAAAAACTGTTAACTGACAAGTGAAAACTCATTCTTTTTTCATCTTTCTTATCATTAAAAATACGGTAAATAACTAAGGTGGATAAAAACCAGTGACTTATTGAAAGGGGTAATGGAATGGGATTGTCGATAGTTTACAGCCGAGCGATTGTCGGAGTTGAAGCACCATTGATTTCAATAGAAGTGCATATCAGTAATGGCATGCCGGGTTTCGCTTTAGTCGGCTTGCCAGAGACCACGGTCAAAGAAGCCAAAGATCGAGTGAGAAGTGCGATCATCAATTCGCAATTTGAGTTTCCTAGCAAGAGGATTACCGTCAATTTGGCACCAGCGGATTTACCCAAAGAGGGCGGGCGTTTTGATTTACCAATTGCCTTGGGGATTTTGGCTGCCTCCGATCAAGTTCCACATGAAACCTTATCTCAGTACGAGTTTTTAGGAGAGTTAGCGCTTTCTGGCCATTTGCGCACGGTCAAAGGGGTATTGCCCGCCGCCTTAGCCGCCAAAGCCGCGGCGCGACAATTAATCGTCCCAGACAGTAATTCCGGTGAGGCGGGCTTGGTGGATGCCGATCATCGTTCTGCATCGAGTTTATTGGCGGTGTGCGCTCATTTATCAAGTGAAAAGCCCTTGGTCTTAAAACCGGTACTCAAGGTCGTTAAGGAGACGGCTGAAGAGCGCGATTTACAAGACATCATCGGCCAGCAGCAAGGTAAGCGAGCATTGGAAATTGCCGCGGCGGGCGGGCACAATTTATTGTTTCTCGGCCCGCCTGGTACCGGGAAAACCATGTTGGCTAGTCGCTTGTGCGATTTACTGCCGGAAATGGGAGACGAAGAGGCGATGGAAACGGCGGCTGTGGCCTCGCTGGTGGGCAATGATATCCACAGTGGCAATTGGAAAACCAGGCCATTTCGCTCGCCTCATCACTCGAGCTCAATGGCGGCGTTAGTCGGGGGCGGCAGTATTCCTCGCCCAGGTGAGATTTCACTCTCTCACAATGGCATTTTGTTTCTCGATGAGATGCCGGAGTTTGAGCGTAAAGTACTGGACTCACTTCGCGAACCGTTAGAGTCCGGAGAAATTGTGATTTCTCGTGTACAAGGAAAAACCCGCTTTCCGGCTCGCTTTCAATTGATTGGTGCGCTCAACCCCAGCCCGACGGGGTATTATGAAGGAGAGCAAGCCAGAGCCAACCCTCAAAGCATTTTGCGCTACCTGGGGCGTTTGTCTGGTCCTTTGCTCGATCGCTTTGATATGTCGCTAGAAATTCCATCGCTCCCCAAAGGCACATTGGCTGAAGGCGGTGACCGGGGTGAGGCAACCTCGGTCGTAAAAGAGCGCGTCAATCAAGCCAGAGCAACGATGTTGGCGCGCTGTGGTAAGATCAACAGCCGTCTCAATACGCGAGAAATTGAGCAGTACTGCCCATTAGTCAAACAAGATGCCGAGTTTTTAGAACAAGCTTTGCATCAGTTAGGGCTGTCCATTCGCGCTTATCATCGCATTATTAAAGTGGCTCGCACCATCTCCGATCTCAATGGCGAAGAGCAAATTAGCCGAACGCACCTGTGTGAAGCACTCGGCTATCGCTCGATGGATCGTTTGATGAAGCAATTAACGGAGCAAACGGTTTGGCCTTAATGAATACTGCTGTTTTTTGCGATGGTTGCCTTACTTGTATTAGACATGAAGAGAAAAATGGCAACAGAGCCGACCATAGCGTCTGGGCTATGAAAGCGTGAGTGACTTTGTATAATATTGCGCTTCTTTCTCGCGCCAAGATGTTTATTTATGTCCTACTTTATTTTGTTGTTCAACGCGGTACTGGTGATCGCCAACACGGCGGTGTTTTCTTTGCTCATTTGTTTGGTGGCCGTTTTAAAGTTCGCCTTACCGATACCGGCATGGCGTGGTTTGATGACGCGGCTGGCCGACGGGTGGATGTGGTGCTGGGCCACGGTGAACCACGGTGTTTTGGCCTTGAGCAATCGTGTGGATTGGCAGTTAAATTGCCCAGAAGGATTGAGTAAAAGAGCGTGGTATTTGTTGATTTGTAACCACTTGAGTTGGACAGACATTGTAGTGTTGTGCTGCGTGTTTAGAAATCAAATTCCCATGCCGAAGTTTTTTTTAAAACAACAACTGCGTTATGTTCCTTTTGTTGGTATGGCTTGCTGGGCGTTAAACATGCCTTTTATGCGCCGTTATTCCAGAGCCTATTTATTGCGACACCCGGAGAAGAAAGGCCAAGATCTCGAGGCGACTCGCCGCGCCTGTTTGCAGTTTCGCCATCACCCGACCACGGTGGTAAACTATGTGGAAGGGACTCGTTATACGCCTCAAAAACGCATCAGCAGTCAATCGCCTTATCGTCATGTACTGGCGCCTAAATCAGGCGGTATTGGGTACGCGATGTCGACGATGGGTGAACAATTTAACGCAGTGATAGACGTTACACTCGCTTACCCAGACAATCGTGATACCCCCTTTCGAGATTTGTTAATGGGCAAGATGACACGCATTGTGGTGGATGTTCAGGTGCGCAGTGTTGACCCCATTCAGGGCAATTATTTCACAGATAAACAATTTAAACGCCACTTTCAGGCTTGGTTACATCAAGTGTGGCAAGACAAGGACGAGCACTTAGATAGGGTATATAACGATCAACATGTCGCGTGTAGTACCGACTGTGAGGCGATAAAAAACTCACCGCAGTGAGTTTTTTATCGGTTGGAATACGATGCGGTCGATTACTTTTTCAATAAATAATCGACTAAGTCGTAGTACTCGTCCATGGTTTTAATACCTTGAGCAACCACTAAATACTTGTTGTTGACGACAACAGAAGGCACACCGGTCAAACCGTGGTCTTTAAATGATTTGCTAAAGCGTCGCGCCATTGAGTCGACAGCGAAGCTGTTGTATTCCGCATCAAAGGTTTTGCCATCAATGCCGTGGTCAGTAAAGATTTGCTTTAATTCCGCTTCGTTTTTCGGCGCTTGGCGCAATTGGTGAATTTGATTGAACATCACCGGGATCATTTTATCTTCGATGTTCATCACCACCATAGTGGCGTAGGCTTTACTCATCGAGAGGCCCATATCACCGCCCATAAAGTCGACGTGGTTTTTTTGAAACTCAACGTTGTCAGGTAAGTGCTCTTTGAGCTTTTCAATCACAGGTTCGAAATTGTAGCAGTGCGGGCAGTAAAATGAGAAAAACTCCGTGACTTGCGGGCTTTTGGATTTTTCTGTCGCGAGCTCTTTGTATTGCTCGCCTTCTTTATAGTCTGCAGCGTGAGCTGACAGGCTTAAACAAGCAGCGACTAACAGGGCAAAAAACTTCTTCATATTTCTCTCCAATTTAAAAAACAGAGCCATCACCATTGTGAGAATAAAGTGAGCGGCGGTTGCTGAATAGTGCGAATTTGTTCTTCTAATGTATTGATTTGATTTTGCCAATAAGGCGCTTGTTGAAACCATGGAAAGGCGTTGGGAAAAGCAGGGTCTTGCCATCGTTTTGCTATCCATGCCATATAGTTCAACATACGTAGACCGCGCAAAGGCTCAATAAGTTTCAACTCATTGACGTCAAAATGGCAAAAACTCTGATAGGATTCAAGCAAGATATCTAATTGCATTCGTTTGTCGTTTTGTTCGCCATTGAGCAGCATCCAAATATCTTGGATGGCCGGACCGTTGACAATATCATCAAAGTCGACAAACACAGGTCCATCACGCCATAAAATATTACTTGGGTGGCAATCGCCATGTAAGCGTCTTGTAGTAAATGGTTGATTCAGTGAGGGGGTGATTTCGCAGAGCAGTTTCTCCATGGTTTGGATGATCTGCCCGCGTAGTGAGGAAGGAATTAACTCACAATTGCCAATGATTTCGATGGGGGAGTCAATGCTACTGAGATCGCACAAGGAGCGGCGATGAGCAAAATGGCTAGTCGGTCCAATTTGGTGAATCTGGCCAAGGTAGTGGCCGACACTTTCGAGTTGGTCGTCGTTGTCGACTTCGAAATTGCGCCCCCCAACACTGGGGTACAGGGCAAATAAAAAACCTTGGTGATCGTGTAAACTGTGGCCGTTAATGACCAAAGGGGCGATCACTGGGATATCGCTCTGTTGCAGGGCTAAACAAAATTGATGTTCTTCGAGAATTTGCGCTTTGTTCCAGCGCTGCGGGCGATAAAACTTGACCACATAGCGCTGCTTTTCTTCGTCAGTAAATTGATATACGCGATTTTCATAACTGTTGAGGGCCAGTAGGCCGGATTCGGCTCTGATCCCGATTTCTGCCATGGCTTGCCAGATAATATCTGGTGTGAGCCCAGAAAAATTGAATTGCGGTTGTGTCATTGTCCCTACTAACGCATTGCTGCATCAGACCAAAATATAGGTTATTACACAGTATAAACACGTTATAGGGTTGGAAACTAGCGATAGTCATGGCCAATCTTATTGGTTATTCAATGCCCCGCGCTTTGAGTAACGCTTGTTTAAAGTCGCTTTCGCAATCTTTTTGCATACCTGGGATCGGCGCGTTTTCTCCTTGTTGCTGCATTTTTAAATGGTAGATCAGCATGTCATCGGTCAATTCGGCCAAACCTTCTGGAAGTGCTAATTGTGTGGCGATCTCAAGCAGGCAATCACATAAGCTCAAATCCGGCGATTGTTGCCAGTGCGTGTTTAATAGAGACAGCAATTCATCAATGCGATGGCAGCTCATAGCGATTTCCCTTTTTCTTTCGGATGGATTCAAAATACCAACGCTAGCAAAAAGGAAGGAGAGAGGGATTGATGTAGATTAAAAAAGCGCAGCTTTCACTGCGCGTTTTTTACGCGGCGTGCACAACGTTATTGATAATATCAGAGTGAGCTTTAATCGTTCTCTCCGTCATCATTTTGTTGACAGCAGCGGATTGGTGCTTAGTCGGCGCTTTGGCAAAGCCAGAACGGCGACGTGTCGCACTGCGATTGGTGTGTGAGCACCTGACAGTAGTCGGTCGCATTATGTTACCTAATTGTGTGGCAAATCCATTGCCTAACAATGTCCCTGAAGCAATTTGGAGCCCGAGCTTACACTCTGACTCTATTGGTTGAATCACCATTCCGAAACATTGCCTCAGGATTGCTCATCGTATAAACGATGTTCAATTCATATTATCACCGTTGAATAATAAAATCGATAAGTCAATCAAAGTTATGACATGTTTTTTGCATAATTTTCAAACAATACAGTAGAGTGGAACTACGCATTGATCTATTCATATCGGTGTCGTCAGATGAAGGATAGGAGGCAATATGTCATTGTGGAAAAAAACCTTGGCCAGCCTGGGAATTGGGGCGACGAAAGTGGATGTCAGCATTAAACAATCAGCACTTTATCCGGGGCAAAGTGTGGATATCCAAGCGCATGTTTACGGTGGGGCGACGGAACAAGTGATAGAACAATTGTCTATTCGTTTGTGTTGTCAGTACTGGCAAGATATCGATCCTAACCGAGATGATCCAGGGTCTAAGGTCGGCAAGCGCGAAGCGGTCACTTATACCTTAGCTGAAAGTCATTTACCCGAATCATTCTCAGTGGCTAGCGGCGAAGAAAAAGTCTTTTCACTGACCTTGTCATTGCCTTGGGAAACCCCTGTCACCTTGTCCGATGCCAAAGTTTGGTTAGATACCTCTTTGGATATTGCCTACGCCGTTGACCCGACCAACAAAGCATCGATTACTGTGCGCCCGGACCCGGTTTTAGACGACGTGCTTTCTTTGTTTGAAGAGCAAGGCTTTCGGATCCGGCAAGTCGAATGTGAAGCGGTTGACGGGTTGGCGGCCCCTTTTGTTGAAGAGTTTGAATTTGTCCCGGTCGATGGGCCTTTTCACGGGGTGTGGCGTGAGCTTGAAGTCGCGATACACCGCAATGACCAGACAATGACGTTGTGGATGGCGATTGATCGGCATCGCGATGGCTTACGAGGTATGTTGGCTTCGGTACTCAATCGCAGTGAGACTTTTCCGCCATTGGTACTGGAGGTGTCAGCGTCGCGGGCGCAACTAAAGCGCGCCTTATTGAGCTACCTTGAAAGCATGGATTAATTAGGCGTACACGTGTAAGCTAGAAGTGGTTAAAACCTCAAGTTGAACGGTTGGTTACATGAATACCCACAATGACGCCCTATCTAGCTATAGCAAAAATGAAGAAAGACTCAATGCCATTACTCATGCGTTAGGGGCAATGGCGTCTTTGATTGCAACGCTGTTTTTATTAAGCCATATCCCGCCTTCAGAAGAGCTCACGTTGATGAGTATTGCGGTCTATGGGGCGAGTTTGGTGACGCTCTTTACGGCTTCAACCCTTTATCATTCCATTTTTATTGCCCGGGCGCGCCGTTGGTTGAAGGTGTTCGATCACTGCGCTATCTATTTATTGATCGCCGGTACTTATACGCCCTTTTTACTGATTGGCCTGGGTACCCCTTTGGCAATGGGGTTGATTTGGGTCATCTGGTTTGTGGCGCTTATCGGCGTGCTGTTTAAGCTGCGCTTTGTTGGGCGCTACAAGCGGTTCTCAGTCGCTTTGTATTTGCTGATGGGGTGGCTATCGCTGATTGCGATTTATCAGATGTGGTTATTGTTGCCTTTAGCCAGCTTGGTATTACTGGCCGCTGGCGGTGTGACTTACACGTTAGGAGTAGGGTTTTACCTTGCCAAGACACTGCCTTATCACCATGCTATTTGGCATGTGTTTGTGCTGGGCGGTGCAACCTGCCACTTCATTGCGGTGGCATATCTACTCTGAGTCACCTGTCGTTCTGTTTTTGCCTACTCACTTGCGGCGTATGTCTCACAGGTGGCCTTAACGGGGATTAGCGCGTTTCCAATTGGTCTACCGTTACGAGGAGGCGATAGTTTGGCAGCGGCGGCACATCGAAACTCAGTTCGATTCCCGGCTTTGAGCTTTGGGTGCGCAAGTAAGTGTCAGGAAGTCGCTTGATCGCTTGCCAGACCGCACGCGTTTGTTTAATGAGAGGTTGGCCTTGGCTGTCTTGGATCTCAATATTAATACTCATCTTGATGACCGGGTCTTGGCTTTGGTTACTGATTGCGGTGGGTACCCACAATTTTCCGTCTCGATAATCTGCTTTTCCGAGTACTAAATCTACCCCAGCGTGGCTCAATTGATAAATCGGCTTGTCTTGTTTGAGGTTAATGTCGATATAGCGAGGGCTTGGCAAGGTTTTTAGCGGTACAGGGGGTGCCGTAGTGTTTTTTTCTGGGGCTATCGCGCCATGAGAAGCGTCGCCGTGGGGGGCTTGTGGGTAGTGCCAAGTAAAGTCAGGGTTGAGGATCACTGTGGTTCCGTCATCGAGGGTAGCTTTTTGTGCGCTGAAACTCGAGGTGCTAAACAAGGCTGCCACCAGTAAGCTGGCTAGGGTTAGAGGAGTGTATTTCATGAATTTATCGCTTCCAAAACGCAGGAAAAAACAGCACGAGTATAGTGAGTATTTCTAATCTCCCTAACAACATGCCAAAACTAAGTACCCATTTCGCGCTGGCGGGTAAAGGGGCAAAGTTACCGGTTGGGCCGATGACTTGCCCCATACCTGGGCCAACATTGGCAACCGCAGTAATGGCCCCCGTAATGCTGGTGATAACATCGAGGCCCATGATGCTAAGCGTGGCAGCAATGGCCAAGATACTGATAAAAAACATTAACACAAAGGCCACGACAGAGCGAATGACATCGTCGTTGACAGGCCTTTGGTTATAACGTTGAACAAAGACCCCAGAGGGGTGGATCAATTTCATGATTTGTTTGTTGAGCAAGGTTATTGCGATCTGGAAGCGAAACACCTTAATGCCGCCTGAGGTCGACCCTGAACATGCCCCCGCCATTAATAAGAACGCAAATAATGTGGTTGGTAGGGCTCCCCAAGCGGTAAAGTCCTCCAAGCCAAAGCCGGTGGTGGTGACGACGGAAATAATATTAAACATGCTAACGCGAATGGCATCGAGTATCGAATAACCGTCTTCCACCACCATCCATGCACTGATGACCGCGGTACTGGCAAGGATGAGTTTGGCAAACCCTCTCACTTGGGCGTCGGCCAATAAGGTGTGCCAGTCGCGCTTTTTTATCGCAGCAATAAAGAGTAAAAAAGGCAAACCACCTAAAAACATGAAGAGAATAGCCACCCAGTGAGCGCCCGATGAAAAATGGTTCATTGAGCCATCTGAGGTTGAGTAGCCGCCCGTGGATAAGGTGGTAAAAGCGTGGTTGATGGCGTCAAAGAGGGACATTCCGGTCAACAGGTAGCCTGACGTGCACAATAATGTCAGTACTAAATAGACGATGACAATATTTTTCGCGACGGTTTTTGCTCTTGGGCTACTTTTGTCTGACCAGTCTGAGGATTCGGTGTGAAACAGTTTCATGCCACCCACATTGAGCATGGGCAACACGGCAACGGCCATGACAATAAAGCCTATTCCCCCTAACCATTGCAGTGTTGATCGCCACAATAAAATACTCGGCGCCATGTTGTCGAGCCCGCTCAGTACCGTTGAGCCCGTGGTGGTGATTCCGGACATGGTTTCAAAGTAAGCGTCGGTGAAGCTGATGTGGTTGATGAACACAAAGGGCAGGGCGGCGAACACGCTGGCGATGCTCCATACCATACTGGTAATTAAAAACATATCTCTCACCCCTAAATGAAAACGGGCAGAGCGGCCTAGGGTTAAGCACAAGAAAGCTGCGATATGCGTAATGATCACCGCTTGGGCAAAATCGATGAAGCCGGCCGTCGCGGTAAAAAAAGCTAATAGGGTGGGAATGTACATAAACAGGGCCAGTTTAGAGAGCACTAGCCCAACAACAAACAAGATAGAACGTAAGTTAACCATAATACCAATCTCGCGAAATAGCGGGTCACCCTAATCGATTAAAACGCTCGCTTTACAAGAAAAAGGCGCTTGGTTGGAACAAAGACTCGACGTCTGGGACGTATTTTTTATTGACCAAAAACATCACGACATGGTCATCTTGCTCAATCACCGTTTTGTCATGGGCGATCATGACTTCTTCGCCACGTACGATGGCTCCGATGGTGGTGCCCGGTGGCAATTTGATCTCTTCGATGGCTCTGCCGACCACTTTTGATGTGCTTTCATCACCGTGGGCAATGGCTTCGATGGCTTCGGCGGCCCCTCTTCTTAGCGAGGAGACATTGACGATGTCAGCGCGTCTGACATGGGTGAGGAGTGCCGATATCGTTGCTTGTTGAGGAGAGATGGCGATATCGATGACTCCCCCTTGAACTAAGTCGACGTAGGCACTGCGTTGAATCAGTACCATGACTTTTTTCGCTCCCATGCGTTTGGCAAGCATGGCCGACATGATATTGGTTTCATCTTCGTTGGTGAGGGCAATAAAGACGTCAACTTGGTCGATGTTTTCTTCAGAGAGAAGCTCTTGATCGGCGGCGTCACCACAAAAAACGATCGTGTGCTCTAACTCTTCCGATAAACGCTCTGCTCGCTTGTAGTCCCGCTCGATCAACTTGATGCTGTAGTCTTGCTCTAGACGCTTGGCCAAGCTAGAGCCAATATTACCTCCACCGACAATCATGATGCGTCGATAGGGCTTTTCTAAGCGTTGTAACTCACTCATTACCGAGCGGATATGGTTGTTGGCCGCGACAAAAAAGACTTCATCATCGGCTTCAATCACGGTGGTACCTTGGGGGCGAATGGCCCGACCCTGACGGAAAATTGCCGCAACACGGGTATCGATGTGCGGCATATGTTCACGTAATGCCGATAGCGCGTTACCGACCAAAGGCCCACCGTAGTAAGCTTTAACGGCGACTAGGCATACCTTTTTATCTGCAAAGTTAACAACTTGCAGTGCACCAGGGTATTGGATAAGCCTTTCTATATAGCCGGTCACCAACTCTTCAGGGGCAATGAGGTGATCGACCGGGACTGCCCCAGATTGAAATAAAGCATCTTTGTGAGTCAAATATTGGGGAGAGCGAATACGAGCGACGCGGTTAGGTGTGTTGTAGAGGGTAAACGCCACTTGGCACGCCGCCATGTTGACTTCGTCTGTATTGGTGACCGCGACGAGCATGTCTGCATCTTGTGCCCCGGCTTCTTGCAACACATCAGGGTGGCTCGCGTAACCGCTGACCACCCTTAAGTCGTATTTGTCTTGCAGTTCTCTCAGGCGCTCTGGGTTGGTATCAACAATAGTGATATCGTTGTTTTCACCAACTAAATTCTCTGCCAGAGTCCGACCAACTTGACCTGCACCAAGAATGATTATTTTCATAATGGGTTCTCATCTTTCATCGTCATCGCGTCCCTGCGGTGACGTTTAGTTCGCGGTTTTGGTGATGACGGCGTAATAAAATCCATCCATCTGTTCTTCACCAGGCAAAATTTGACGGCCGGGATCCTTGTCGTCAGAGTCTAGCAGTTTGGCATCACCCGTGTTGGCGAGGAAGCGTTTAATCTGTTCTTTGTTCTCTGCTGGTGTGATAGAGCAGGTGGCGTAAACCAAGCGCCCCCCCGGTTTTAACATCGTCCACATGGCGTGTAAGATGTCTTGCTGTAACTCAACCAAGGCATCGATATCTTCTTTACGGCGCAACCATTTGATATCGGGATGGCGTCGAATAACGCCAGTGGCGGAGCAAGGCGCATCGAGAAGAATGCGGTCAAATTGCTCGCCTTGCCACCAAGTGCGAGGGGCTCGGGCGTCACCGTGAATGACATTGGCCGTTAATTTTAAACGAGTGAGATTATCATTGACGCGTTCTAGTCGGTTTTGATCACTGTCAATCGCGACCACTTGAGCGGTTGGTGTGGTTTCTAAAATATGGGCGGTTTTGCCACCAGGCGCGGCGCAGCAATCTAAAATTAACTCACCCTCTTGTGGATCCAAATAGTGATACGCCAATTGGGCCGCGGCATCTTGTACCGATACCCAGCCTTGTTCAAAACCCGGTAAAGTATAAACGTCACAAGGCTTGGCTAAGAGTAGCGCATCTTGGGCCTGGCTATGGAGACTGCTCTCAATACCGTGTTCGTCTAACAAAGCTTGGTATTGTTCTCGGGTGTGGTGCTGTCGGTTGACGCGTAGCCACATTGGCGCTTTGTGGTTGTTGGCCTCAACGATGTCTTGCCACTGTGTTGGGTAACTCGTTTTGAGCGTGTTGAGTAACCAACTTGGGTGAGTATAGCGACCGGCGTCATGGCTAACGGCTTTTTGGTCTAACGCTTCTTGCTGTCGTTGGTAGTTGCGAAGAACAGCGTTGATTAACCCTCTGAGCTTTGGGCATTTGAGTGCTTTGGTGCCTTCAACCGTTTCTGCCACCGCGGCGTGTGCAGGGATCCGCATGTAGCCCAGCTGATATAAGCCGATTAAGATCAAGTGGTGAAAGACGCGTTGTTTGCCCTTGAGAGGTTTATCCATTAATTGGTTAGCAATCGACTCGAGCCTGGGTAAATAGCGCAAAGCGCCGTAGCACATTTCTTGTAATAAGGCGTGGTCACGTGGCTTTATCGCCGATTGTGCCAAGGGCAATGCCGTCGACAACGATTGGCCTTGATCGACAACGGAAAAAAGGACTTGAGCGGCGGAAGCGCGAACATTCATCTAGGTGATACCTTTAAAACAAAGGAGGGCATCTCTGCCCTCAATAATTACGGTTTCTTGGTGGCAAGCTCACCAAAATTTAATTAAGCAATTGACCCACTTCAAACCAACTGGCTTTGGAGTTTAATACGTCGGCCACGGGCATGGCTTTTTTGCCTGGGATTTGAATGTGCTCTAGGACCAATTGCCCTTGTCCAGTTGCCACGACAATACCGTTTTTATCCGCTTGAACAATGGTGCCCGGCTGGGCGGTTGTCTCATTGTATCGCACATGACTTTGCCAGACCTTAACCGTTTGCTCTTGAACCTCAAAATGGCTCACTGGCCACGGATTAAAAGCACGAACACAGCGTTCAATGTGCTCGGCAGACTCCGCCCATTGAATTCGAGCTTCTTCTTTGCTGAGTTTCTTGGCGTAATTGGCTTGTGCATCGTCTTGCGGGGTTGCAATGACCTTGCCTTGATTGATCTCAGTTAAGCATTCCAGTAAGGCTTGTGGGCCAAGTTGCGCTAATTTAGCAAACATGGTGCTACTGGTATCATTGGGTTCAACCGGGATCTTGGCAATCTTGAGGATATCACCGGTGTCCAGGCCGACATCCATTTGCATAATGGTGACCCCGGCTTCTTGATCGCCGGCCCAAATCGCGCGTTGGATTGGCGCAGCGCCTCGCCAGCGTGGCAAGATAGAAAAATGGATGTTGATGCATCCCAAGCGTGGGGTATCGAGTACCACTTTAGGCAACAGCTGACCATAAGCCACGACGATCATCACGTCGGCATTTAAACGAGCGAGCTCTTGTTGCGCTTGTTCATTTTTAAAGCTTTCTGGTTGATAGACGTCAATGCCGTGTTCCATCGCGATTTGTTTTACCGGGCTTGCTGTTAACTTTTTACCGCGCCCTGCGGGTTTATCTGGTTGGGTATAAACGGCGATAACGTCGTGCTCTGAAGACAGTAATGCCGCCAAGTGTTGGGCGGCAAAATCAGGCGTACCAGCAAAGACAATACGAAGAGGTTGAGTCAAGAGAATGTCCTTGTGTTATGGCTTAAGAATTCGATTGTTGTGCGTGCTTGGCGTTCAGGCGCTTGAGTTTCAACATTTTGTCTTGAATGCGTTTGCGCTTTAGCGGCGACAGGTAGTCAACAAACAGTTTGCCATTGATGTGGTCGATTTCGTGTTGCACACAGATAGATAACAAGCCATCGGCATCAAACGTGTATTCTTTACCATCTCGGTCTAGGGCTTTAACGCTGACGTTCGCGGCGCGTGGTACTAAGGCTCGTGCACCCGGGATCGATAAACACCCCTCTTCGATGCCATCCTCACCGCTCTGCTGTATAATTTCCGGGTTGATCAATACCATCGGCTGATCCCGTGTATCAGAAACATCAATAACAATAATGCGTTGATGAATATCGACCTGAGTTGCGGCAAGGCCAATCCCTTCTTCATCGTACATGGTTTCAATCATGTCATCGACAATGGTTTGGATTTCAGGCGTGACTGCTTCTACAGGGGTGGCAACAGTACGCAAGCGCTCATCGGGAAAAATTAATACATTTAATACAGACATAGTTACTCAAGTTTTGTTCTGAGCCGTTAACAGGCAAAAGGTTTCGCTTTAATTCTAGTCATTTTACCACCTAAATAACAGTATAACGGCAGCTTTTTTCACCGTGTTATATAGTTAGTAGTAAGACAATCAAGATTCTCGGTGTAACGTGCAGCACTTACTGCGGTGGTTTTGAGTGGAGTATTAAAGTGAGTGGAAACGCGCAAGCTTGATTGCAAGGCCTTGGCGATGGTGGGCCGAGCCACTCAGTGATGAGGGAATAAGGAGTGAGAAGATGCGAAAGGAATTGTCACCGGAGCTCGTGTGGTTGGCCCTGAGTCTATTGCCCAAAATCGGGCCACAGCGTTTGTCCTCCTTGTGGCCCACGATACCTGTTCAAGGGTGCCATTTAGCGGTTCGCGCCGATTGGCTGTCTTGGGGAATAAGCGACGCGCAATATACGCGCCTCGATCGGGTATGGCAGCAAGCGATTCGCGTTGAGCAATGGCTGGCAGACAAACCCAATCGCAGTATGTTGACCCCTTGGAGTTTGGGGTACCCGCGTTTACTCAATGAGATTAACAGTAAACCCAGTGTGCTGTTTGTCGAAGGGGATGGGTCGGTGTTGCAACAGGCTCAAGTGGCGATAGTGGGTGGACGTCACGCTCGGCCTCAAGCCCTGACGCTTGCGCAGCAGTGGAGTCGGGAATTGGCAGGACAAGGCTTGGTGATCACCAGTGGTCTCGCGGTGGGGATTGATGGTTTTGCCCACGACGGTGCACTAAAAGGCGGAGGAAAAACCATCGCCGTGCTTGGTTCTGGTATCGATCGTATTTACCCCGCTTGTCACCGTGGTTTGGCTGAGCGCATTGTTGAATCTGGGGCGCTGGTTAGCGAATTTTTACCGGATAGTCGCCCACAAGCGGCCTATTTCCCTCGCCGCAATCGCATCATCAGCGGCTTGTCTTTGGGGGCGGTTATCGTGGAAGCGGCAGAAAAAAGTGGCTCTTTAATTACCGCTCGTTACGCGCTAGAGCAAAATCGCGAGGTGATGGCGACGCCGAGCTTCCCCGGAGAACGGGTGGGGGCTGGGTGTAATCGTTTAATTAAGCAAGGTGCGGCCTTAGTGCAATGTGCGCAGGATATACTTGATGAAATTTCGCCAATGTTGATGTGGGCCCCTGACATTGTCGAAGAACAAAAAAAGTCGCCAGACGACAATCAGTCATTGCCATTTTCCTCTCTGTTGGATAACGTAAAAGAAGAACCCCTACCCATTGATATTATCGCAAGCAGGAGCCATATACCTGTTCAACAAGTTATGTCACAGTTACTCGAGTTAGAACTATTAGGGTTCGTTGAGTCGGTCACTGGTGGCTACATTCGAAAGAGGAGAGGCTAGCTATGATGATGGATATTTTAATGTATCTTTTCGAGACCTACATCCATAGTGATGCGGAATTACAGGTGGATCAAAACGAGCTCGAAGATGAGCTGATCCGTGCGGGTTTTCAACAAAAAGATATCCTCAAAGCCTTGCAATGGTTAGAAGAGCTGGCCTTATTGCATCAGAACGATTCTCCGCTAGCCTTGATTTCCAATGATGGCAAAGTGCCATCGACGCGTATTTATACCGCGGTCGAAATGGAGCGCTTAGATGCGAAGAGCCGAGGCTTTTTGTTGTTTTTAGAACAAGTTGAAATTTTAAAGCTCGAAACTCGCGAAATGGTGATCGACCGTGTTATGGGGTTGGAAACCAAAGAGTTTGATTTAGAAGACTTAAAGTGGATTGTTCTGATGGTACTGTTCAATGTCCCTGGTCATGAACAAGCTTATACCTTAATGGAAGAGCTGATTTACACCCAAGAGCAAGGGTTAATGCACTGAGTCTATGAATAGAAAAATTGATGCCGATCTCTTTGATTCATCTCAGCAAGACCGGGGGGAACCCTGCCCGGAATGTGGGCATACGCTGGTGCTAAAATACGGTAAACATGGGCCGTTTTGGGCGTGTTCTCATTTTCCAGTGTGTGAGTACTTAAAACCTTTGCATCAAAATGACGGTCATGTTGTGAAGCACTTAGCCGTGCCCTGCCCGGAGTGTGGGAGTGAACTGGTGCTGCGCCAAGGGCGTTATGGCATGTTTATTGGGTGTAGTGATTACCCGCAATGTGATTATCACCAGTCACCTAAATCGGCGGCTCAACAAGATACCGACGACGAGCAATTTGTGTGCCCCGAGTGTCAGCAAGGGCAGTTAGTGGCGCGCCAAAATCGGTTTGGTAAGCGCTTTTATTCTTGTTCTTGTTACCCAGATTGTAAATTTACTCTCAATACTCAACCTGTGACTGGTGTGTGCCAATCGTGTGGCAACACGCTACTGACTAAGCTTAAGTCAGGTAAATTCCAGTGCGCGATTAAATCCTGTCATCATCACCAAGAACAGCCAAGCTAAATAGCATCGAATGGTTATGCCGTCATGGCGGAGAAGAAAGACGGCCTTCACTTTCGGGGGGAAGGCCGTTGGTGGCGAGGGAGTGCGACTCGCGTTTAACCTTATTGGTCAGTCAGAGATGCACACCACTGATGAAGCGCTGGGTAGAGTTTTTCTGGTAGAAGGTCGGTTAAATCGGTCAATAATTGTTGTTTTTCTCGCTCGCTTTGGGCACTGACATTAAGGTGGCCCATTTTCCTTCCTGCGCGCTTTTGTTTGCCGTACCAATGCAGGTGACAACCGGGTTTCGCTAACACCATATCATGAATGCTGTCTTCACCTAAGATGTTGATCATTGTCGTTGGTCGTAATAACTCAGTGTTGCCAAGCGGTAGATTACACACGGCCCGTAAGTGGTTCTCAAATTGACAAACCTCACTGCCTTGTTGTGTCCAGTGGCCAGAGTTATGAACGCGAGGGGCAATTTCATTGACTAATAATTGCCCATCGACATCGAAAAACTCCAATGCCAACACACCACAATAATCCAAAGTGTCGGCGACGGCGCTAAACATGGCATGCGCTTGTGCTTGTCGCTGAGGGTCGTCAATGGCAGAAGACAGGCTAAGCACACCATTAACATGGATATTCTCCGCTAAAGGGTACGTGGCAATATCACCGTTTTCCCTTCTGACTCCGACTAAAGACACTTCGCGTTGAAAAGGAATCCACTGCTCAGCCACAATCGCTTGATGGGAGGCCGAGTCCAAGCAGGCTTGAACCTCAGGCCAAAACTGTTGGGCTTGTTGGGCGTTTTTAATACGCCATTGTCCTTTGCCATCGTAGCCGCCCAATGCGCTTTTCAGTACTAAAGGCAGGCCGAGTGATTCAATGGCCAACTCGAGGTCGGCGAACGTTTCAATGTGACGATATGGCGCATTTTTAACCCCCGCTTGGTCGAGTAAGCGTTTTTCTAAGCGACGGTCGCCCCCCACTTTTATCGCCTGAGCACTTGGCTTGAGCTTACCACTTTGTTCGCACACATCGAGGATGTCATGTGGGATGTGCTCAAACTCTGCCGTGACGACATCAGCGCGCTTTAATTCGGATTCTAAACTCGCGTTTTCAATCTGAGCTTTTGATATAGGATCGACGATGGCCTTGGTGCCGACGTCATAGGCGTGGATGGTGATATTGAGCGGCGCTCCTGCCAATGCCATCATTCGGGCAAGTTGGCCGGAACCGAGAACTAAAACATGCATGTCAGTGGTTACTCTTCAGCTGGGTTAGGGTTGGCGAGAACGGTGTCGGTTTGTTGCTGACGAAATGCTTCGACTTTTGTCATGACTTGGTTGTCGAACGTACCGATAATTTGGGCAGCAAGTATACCGGCATTCGCCGCACCGGCGTCACCGATGGCCAATGTTCCTACGGCGATGCCTTTGGGCATTTGTACGATTGAAAGTAACGAGTCCATCCCTTTTAGGGCTTTGGATTGTACCGGTACACCAAGCACTGGCACACTGGTAAAAGCCGCGGCCATTCCAGGTAAGTGCGCTGCACCGCCGGCTCCGGCAATAATCACTTTAATACCACGCTCTTTGGCGCTACTGGCGTAATCGGCAAGTAACTGAGGAGTTCGATGTGCTGAGACGACTTTTGTTTCGTATTCTACACCGAACTGGTCTAGCATCTCTGCAGCTAATTTCATTGTTGGCCAATCAGATTTCGAACCCATGATAATACCGACGGTCATGATAAACTCCTTGAAGGGGATAGGTGTGATTTAACAGTGCAATATGGCGGCATTATACGTGGATTTCTTGTTGAGGAAAACGTTTGCGTGAGTCGGGCTAGGTCAATGTCTTTATCTCAGGAGTGTGAGATGCCGTATTTTCGCGTTTTAGTAGCACGAAGCTTGCGCCACATCAGTTATTTTATCGCTTTACAAGTGGTATGGTAGGCACTCTCTGTTTCGGTTCATAGACTGAGCCGACAAACATGTATACAAACGAGGTATCTGGGCGTGGTCAATAAGCAAGCCGTAAAAACGTTTTTACTCGAACTCCAAGACAGTATTTGTCGCCAGCTAGAGCAGGTGGATGGCTCAGCAACCTTTGTGGAAGATGCGTGGCAACGTGAAAAAGGTGAAAAACTTGGCGGCGGCGGTCGTACTCGAGTCATGACTCAAGGCGACGTATTTGAACAAGGTGGTGTTAACTTCTCTCATGTTTTCGGTAATGCGATGCCTGCTTCTGCGACGGCACATCGCCCAGAGCTAGAGGGGCGTCAGTTTGAGGCCATGGGCGTGTCTTTGGTCATGCATCCTAAAAATCCTTATGTACCCACTTCTCATGCTAATGTCCGATTTTTTATTGCCGAAAAAGAAGGTGAAGCGCCGATATGGTGGTTTGGCGGTGGTTTTGACTTAACCCCGTTTTATCCCTTTGAAGAAGATTGTCAGTATTGGCATCAAGTGGCTCATCATTTGTGTCAACCTTTTGGTGAGCAGGTCTATTCTGAGCACAAAGCCTGGTGTGACCGTTATTTCTATTTGCCTCACCGCGATGAAACCAGAGGCATTGGCGGCTTGTTTTTTGACGACTTGAATCAATGGCCGTTTGAGCAGTGCTTTGATTACATTAAAGCGGTTGGTGAAGGCTATGCTCAAGCTTATATCCCGATTGTCGAGAAGAGAAAGTCATTGCCATACAGCGATCAAGAACGTCAGTTTCAATTGTACCGCCGCGGCCGTTATGTCGAGTTTAATCTCGTACTCGACCGAGGTACGCTCTTTGGTTTGCAAAGTGGTGGGAGAACGGAATCGATATTGATGTCTATGCCACCTTTAGCGCGTTGGGAATACCGTTTTCAACCGAAAGAGGGCAGTGCCGAAGCCAAACTGGCTGAGTATCTTGTTCCACGCCAATGGCTATAGAGTCACCTAGTATTATAAATTTTGATATCGCAATAAATGAAGAAAGGAAATAAGAATGGCAGGGCCTGAACGTTATCGAGTGTACGGAAACCCCATCGCACACAGTAAGTCACCTTATATACATCAACAGTTTGCCGAGCAAATTGGCAAGAATATTGATTATCAAGCGAAGCTAGAACAAGTTGGTGAGTTTACTGCCAGTGCCGAGCAATTCTTTGCACAAGGTGGCCTAGGGGCGAACGTAACCATGCCTTTTAAAGGCGATGCTTTTGATATGGCTGACGAGTTGACCGAGCGAGCACGTCTTGCCGGCGCGGTGAACACGCTACAGCGCCTTGCTGATGGCCGTATTTTAGGCGACAACACCGATGGCGCTGGCTTGGTTAAAGACCTGCTTCACAAAGGTGTTGCGTTTACCGGTAAACGCGCTTTGCTGATCGGTGCTGGAGGGGCTGCTCGTGGCGTGATCAGCCCTCTACTAGACCAAGGTTTATCTTCACTCGTTATTGTCAATCGCACGATGGAAAAAGCGACGTCACTTGCCGAACGTTTTGCCAGCAAAGGAGACGTGCAGGCTTGTGATTTGGGGGCGATCAATACTTCATTTGATATCATCATTAACTCAACCTCGACCAGCTTAACCGGGGAGGTCCCCGCGATTTCTGATGCCATTTTTGCTCGTGATAGCGTGTGCTATGACATGATTTATCAAAAGCAGATGACCAGCTTTAATCAATGGGCACAATCCCATGGTGTATCACAGTGTTATGATGGATTGGGGATGTTAGTCGGCCAAGCGGCAGAGAGTTTTTCACTATGGCATGGGGTGTTTCCTGACATCAAGCCTGTGTTAGCGCAACTGCGCGCGTCGATGTCCTAATGCGGTTAGCGTGGTAGATTGAACAGGAATAAATAAATATGAATCAATCGGTATTGTTTCCAGATCAGTGTGATTGGCAAGAAGCGTTGGGGATTATCACGTTTCCCGCTCAGTGTCAGGGAGCGTTAATAGAGTGCTTTGTCGCTAAGTCAACGTTGGAGCATCACCTAAATACATCACTAGATACACAAGCGGAGTTGAACGAGGCCTTTGAACAACTCCGGTTTGATCTAGAAGATATCGCCGAACAGAAAATTCTCGATGACGACTTTGATCTGCAAGGTCGTATCGAGATAGCTGAACTTAATTGATATAGGGGTAACCCTTTTTCAATGAGGTGTTAAGTACTCGGAGTGACATGTTCAAGATAGTCATTTTTATTGTTGACGTAGTTCAGAGCAGACTTGACTAAAAAAGCACGTTCCTTCTCAGTGAGAGAACGTGCTTTTTTTACTGGACTGCCTAGGTAGAGAAAACCCGACTCCAACACTTTTCCAGGAGGAACTAGGCTGCCCGCTCCAATCATTACATCGTCTTCTATTATGGCATTATCTAAAATAATGCTGCCCATCCCGACCAAGACCCGATTGCCAATGGTACAACCATGCAGCATGGCTTTGTGGCCTACGGTAACGTCATCGCCGATTAACAATGGATAGCCTTTTGGGTTCTCAGCATTTTTATGGGTTACGTGTAAGACACTGCCATCTTGAATGTTGGTCCGATTTCCAATGCGAATGTGATTGACATCACCTCGAGCGGCCACCAAAGGCCATACACTGGAGTCATCACCAATGTGTATATCTCCAACTAGAACAGAATGTTCAGATAAATAAACGCGTTGGCCAATTACAGGGGCTTTATCGAAGTAGCGGTACAAAGTTGTCATTTTAATATCCTTAATCTGCCTGCCATGGTGAAACTTACAGCGTATTTATATGAAAATAGCCCTTTTAAGTGCATAAAACACCCAAACGCAAAAAAAACCAAAAAAAACGCAAAAAAGGGCTTGTCAATGTGAGCTGGATCTCTATAATGCGCATCCACTGACACGGGGAAGCAAAACGCTGAAGCGACAAGTCAGTAAGGCGGCAAAGAGTGATTCACTCTTTCGATAAAAAAGTTTCAAAAAAGTGTTTGACACAGAAACTTAAATCGCTAAAATAGCCGTCCACTTCGAGGGAAAGCCTTGAAGCAAAGCTCTTTAACAATTTAAACACTATCAATCTGTGTGGGCACTCGTTGATGATAATCAATAGATTCTCAGGAATCACATTGGTTTCAATGAACTGAGTGACCAAACGAGTCGAAAGACTTGGCACAGTCAATTCACAGTCCTTATTCGGCAACGAATAAAGAATGTAATCAGTATTCATTGAGCCGCTCGAAAGAGCACAAAACTTTAATTGAAGAGTTTGATCATGGCTCAGATTGAACGCTGGCGGCAGGCCTAACACATGCAAGTCGAGCGGAAACGAGTTATCTGAACCTTCGGGGGACGATAACGGCGTCGAGCGGCGGACGGGTGAGTAATGCCTGGGAAATTGCCCTGATGTGGGGGATAACCATTGGAAACGATGGCTAATACCGCATAATCTCTTCGGAGTAAAGAGGGGGACCTTCGGGCCTCTCGCGTCAGGATATGCCCAGGTGGGATTAGCTAGTTGGTGAGGTAATGGCTCACCAAGGCGACGATCCCTAGCTGGTCTGAGAGGATGATCAGCCACACTGGAACTGAGACACGGTCCAGACTCCTACGGGAGGCAGCAGTGGGGAATATTGCACAATGGGCGCAAGCCTGATGCAGCCATGCCGCGTGTATGAAGAAGGCCTTCGGGTTGTAAAGTACTTTCAGCAGTGAGGAAGGGGATTAGGTTAATAGCCTAGTTCTTTGACGTTAGCTGCAGAAGAAGCACCGGCTAACTCCGTGCCAGCAGCCGCGGTAATACGGAGGGTGCGAGCGTTAATCGGAATTACTGGGCGTAAAGCGCATGCAGGTGGTTTGTTAAGTCAGATGTGAAAGCCCGGGGCTCAACCTCGGAATAGCATTTGAAACTGGCAGGCTAGAGTACTGTAGAGGGGGGTAGAATTTCAGGTGTAGCGGTGAAATGCGTAGAGATCTGAAGGAATACCGGTGGCGAAGGCGGCCCCCTGGACAGATACTGACACTCAGATGCGAAAGCGTGGGGAGCAAACAGGATTAGATACCCTGGTAGTCCACGCTGTAAACGATGTCTACTTGGAGGTTGTGGCCTTGAGCCGTGGCTTTCGGAGCTAACGCGTTAAGTAGACCGCCTGGGGAGTACGGTCGCAAGATTAAAACTCAAATGAATTGACGGGGGCCCGCACAAGCGGTGGAGCATGTGGTTTAATTCGATGCAACGCGAAGAACCTTACCTACTCTTGACATCCATAGAACTTAGCAGAGATGCTTTGGTGCCTTCGGGAACTATGAGACAGGTGCTGCATGGCTGTCGTCAGCTCGTGTTGTGAAATGTTGGGTTAAGTCCCGCAACGAGCGCAACCCTTATCCTTGTTTGCCAGCACTTCGGGTGGGAACTCCAGGGAGACTGCCGGTGATAAACCGGAGGAAGGTGGGGACGACGTCAAGTCATCATGGCCCTTACGAGTAGGGCTACACACGTGCTACAATGGCGCATACAGAGGGCAGCCAACTTGCGAAAGTGAGCGAATCCCAAAAAGTGCGTCGTAGTCCGGATTGGAGTCTGCAACTCGACTCCATGAAGTCGGAATCGCTAGTAATCGTGGATCAGAATGCCACGGTGAATACGTTCCCGGGCCTTGTACACACCGCCCGTCACACCATGGGAGTGGGCTGCAAAAGAAGTGGGTAGTTTAACCTTCGGGGGGACGCTCACCACTTTGTGGTTCATGACTGGGGTGAAGTCGTAACAAGGTAGCCCTAGGGGAACCTGGGGCTGGATCACCTCCTTATACGAAAGATTGTCTTTGATGTGTGCTCACACAGATTGGTAGCGTTTAGAAAAGAGTTCAAAGAAACATTCCCATATGTTTCGCATAGTGTCCCGTTCGTCTAGAGGCCTAGGACACCGCCCTTTCACGGCGGTAACAGGGGTTCGACTCCCCTACGGGATACCACTTTACTGTTTATGGCCACAAGGCGGTAAACAAGAAAAGTTGGGTCGTTAGCTCAGTTGGTAGAGCAGTTGACTTTTAATCAATTGGTCGCAGGTTCGAATCCTGCACGACCCACCATTTCCTTTCACAGGAAACACCTATTGTTCTGATTTAAAGCAGAATCAATATGGGCGATTAGCTCAGTTGGGAGAGCACCTGCCTTACAAGCAGGGGGTCACTGGTTCGAGCCCGGTATCGCCCACCACTCTTTAAATATTTTTTGGCACGGATGTCCAAACCACACAAACTTTTGTTGCTGGTTCGGATTTTTACCGCCTGAAAGTCTTTAAAAAGTGTTTTTGTAAAGAAAACATTGCTCTTTAACAATTTGGAAAGCTGACAAAACAATCTCTTTGAGATTGTTTGTAAAAGTTCTCAATTATCTCTTTAAGAGATAACCAACACACAATCAAGTGTTCTTGGGAAAGCATAGCGATATGTTTTCAAAATTGAGTCCGGCAATATCGAGTTCGTGACATGTATAAAAACACGAACACACCTTAATTAGTTGATTTATCAACTCAAAAGACTCTTTTGGGTTGTATGGTTAAGTGATTAAGCGTACACGGTGGATGCCTTGGCAGTCAGAGGCGATGAAGGACGTACTAACTTGCGATAAGCGTAGATAAGGCAGTAAGAGCCACTTGAGTCTACGATTTCCGAATGGGGAAACCCAGCTGCATAAGCAGTTATCATTGTGTGAATTCATAGCACAATGAGGCGAACCGGGGGAACTGAAACATCTAAGTACCCCGAGGAAAAGAAATCAACCGAGATTCTGGAAGTAGCGGCGAGCGAAACCGGATTAGCCCTTAAGCTTTTTATGCGTCAGGTGAAGTGTCTGGAAAGGCACGCGATACAGGGTGATAGCCCCGTAACCGGCAGCGCATATTCAGTGAAATCGAGTAAGGCGGGACACGTGATATCCTGTCTGAACATGGGGGGACCATCCTCCAAGGCTAAATACTCCTGACTGACCGATAGTGAACCAGTACCGTGAGGGAAAGGCGAAAAGAACCCCTGTGAGGGGAGTGAAATAGAACCTGAAACCGTGTACGTACAAGCAGTAGGAGCAGGCTTTGTCCTGTGACTGCGTACCTTTTGTATAATGGGTCAGCGACTTATATTCAGTGGCAAGGTTAACCGTTTAGGGGAGCCGTAGGGAAACCGAGTCTTAACTGGGCGTTCAGTCTCTGGATATAGACCCGAAACCAGGTGATCTAGCCATGGGCAGGTTGAAGATTGAGTAACATCAATTGGAGGACCGAACCGACTAATGTTGAAAAATTAGCGGATGACTTGTGGCTAGGGGTGAAAGGCCAATCAAACCTGGAGATAGCTGGTTCTCCCCGAAAGCTATTTAGGTAGCGCCTCGGACGAATACTACTGGGGGTAGAGCACTGTTAAGGCTAGGGGGTCATCCCGACTTACCAACCCTTTGCAAACTCCGAATACCAGTAAGTACTATCCGGGAGACACACGGCGGGTGCTAACGTCCGTCGTGGAGAGGGAAACAACCCAGACCGCCAGCTAAGGTCCCAAATTATAGCTAAGTGGGAAACGATGTGGGAAGGCTTAGACAGCTAGGATGTTGGCTTAGAAGCAGCCATCATTTAAAGAAAGCGTAATAGCTCACTAGTCGAGTCGGCCTGCGCGGAAGATGTAACGGGGCTAAGCTATAAACCGAAGCTGCGGCAATACAGTTTACTGTATTGGGTAGGGGAGCGTTCTGTAAGCCGTTGAAGGTGAGTTGTAAAGCTTGCTGGAGGTATCAGAAGTGCGAATGCTGACATGAGTAACGATAATGGGGGTGAAAAACCTCCACGCCGGAAGACCAAGGGTTCCTGTCCAACGTTAATCGGGGCAGGGTAAGTCGACCCCTAAGGCGAGGCTGAAAAGCGTAGTCGATGGGAAACGGGTTAATATTCCCGTACTGCTTATAATTGCGATGGGGGGACGGAGAAGGCTAGGTGGGCCTGGCGATGGTTGTCCAGGTTCAAGTGCGTAGGCTAAGGAATTAGGTAAATCCGGTTCCTTGTTAGGCCGAGACACGACGTCGAGTCACTACGGTGATGAAGTCATTGATGCCATGCTTCCAGGAAAAGCCTCTAAGCTTCAGATTATAAGCAATCGTACCCCAAACCGACACAGGTGGTCGGGTAGAGAATACCAAGGCGCTTGAGAGAACTCGGGTGAAGGAACTAGGCAAAATGGTACCGTAACTTCGGGAGAAGGTACGCTCTTGACGGTGAAGTCCCTTGCGGATGGAGCTATTAGGAGTCGCAGATACCAGGTGGCTGCAACTGTTTATTAAAAACACAGCACTGTGCAAAATCGTAAGATGACGTATACGGTGTGACGCCTGCCCGGTGCCGGAAGGTTAATTGATGGGGTTAGACTTAGGTCGACGCTCTTGATCGAAGCCCCGGTAAACGGCGGCCGTAACTATAACGGTCCTAAGGTAGCGAAATTCCTTGTCGGGTAAGTTCCGACCTGCACGAATGGCGTAATGATGGCCACGCTGTCTCCACCCGAGACTCAGTGAAATTGAAATCGCTGTGAAGATGCAGTGTACCCGCGGCTAGACGGAAAGACCCCGTGAACCTTTACTACAGCTTGGCACTGAACATTGACCCTACATGTGTAGGATAGGTGGGAGGCTTTGATGCATGGGCGCCAGTTCATGTGGAGCCATCCTTGAAATACCACCCTTGTAGTGTTGATGTTCTAACTTAGCCCCATTATCTGGGGTGAGGACAGTGCCTGGTGGGTAGTTTGACTGGGGCGGTCTCCTCCCAAAGTGTAACGGAGGAGCACGAAGGTGGGCTAATCACGGTTGGACATCGTGAGGTTAGTGCAATGGCATAAGCCCGCTTAACTGCGAGAATGACGGTTCGAGCAGGTGCGAAAGCAGGTCATAGTGATCCGGTGGTTCTGAATGGAAGGGCCATCGCTCAACGGATAAAAGGTACTCCGGGGATAACAGGCTGATACCGCCCAAGAGTTCATATCGACGGCGGTGTTTGGCACCTCGATGTCGGCTCATCACATCCTGGGGCTGAAGTCGGTCCCAAGGGTATGGCTGTTCGCCATTTAAAGTGGTACGCGAGCTGGGTTTAGAACGTCGTGAGACAGTTCGGTCCCTATCTGCCGTGGGCGTTGGAGAATTGAAAGGGGCTGCTCCTAGTACGAGAGGACCGGAGTGGACGAACCTCTGGTGTTCGGGTTGTGTCGCCAGACGCATTGCCCGGTAGCTAAGTTCGGAATCGATAACCGCTGAAAGCATCTAAGCGGGAAGCGAGCCTTGAGATGAGTTCTCCCTGGCGCTTTAAGCGTCCTAAAGGGTTGTTCGAGACTAGAACGTTGATAGGCAGGGTGTGTAAGCGTTGTGAGGCGTTGAGCTAACCTGTACTAATTGCCCGTGAGACTTAACCATACAACACCTAAAGGGTTTTATCGGACTCGATAAAAAAACTTGATTGTGTCGAGAACACAAACAGCTTTCCAGATTTAGTTATCTTGCCTGACGGCAAGATAACGCCATATTTTGCTTGGCGACCATAGCATTTTGGACCCACCTGACTCCATGCCGAACTCAGAAGTGAAACAAAATTGCGCCGATGGTAGTGTGGGGCTTCCCCATGTGAGAGTAGGACATCGCCAGGCTTTTATTCTTGTTTTCAGATTTTAAAAAAATCTAAAAACAATGACTGGATTTCGCAAGAAATCAGTCACCATAACGTTTTATTGTTTGGTGTTAAATTTAAAACCAAAAAAATAAAATTTTATGTTGACTTACAGAGTCAATAGCGTATTATACGCGTCCTGCTTCGGTGATAAGTCATTGAAAGCAAAGCTCTTTAACAATTTAAACACTATCAATCTGTGTGGGCACTCGTTGATGATAATCAATAGATTCTCAGGAATCACATTGGTTTCAATGAACTGAGTGACCAAACGAGTCGAAAGACTTGGCACAGTCAATTCACAGTCCTTATTCGGCAACGAATAAAGAATGTAATCAGTATTCATTGAGCCGCTCGAAAGAGCACAAAAACTTTAATTGAAGAGTTTGATCATGGCTCAGATTGAACGCTGGCGGCAGGCCTAACACATGCAAGTCGAGCGGAAACGAGTTATCTGAACCTTCGGGGAACGATAACGGCGTCGAGCGGCGGACGGGTGAGTAATGCCTGGGAAATTGCCCTGATGTGGGGGATAACCATTGGAAACGATGGCTAATACCGCATAATCTCTTCGGAGTAAAGAGGGGGACCTTCGGGCCTCTCGCGTCAGGATATGCCCAGGTGGGATTAGCTAGTTGGTGAGGTAATGGCTCACCAAGGCAACGATCCCTAGCTGGTCTGAGAGGATGATCAGCCACACTGGAACTGAGACACGGTCCAGACTCCTACGGGAGGCAGCAGTGGGGAATATTGCACAATGGGCGCAAGCCTGATGCAGCCATGCCGCGTGTATGAAGAAGGCCTTCGGGTTGTAAAGTACTTTCAGCAGTGAGGAAGGGGATTAGGTTAATAGCCTAGTTCTTTGACGTTAGCTGCAGAAGAAGCACCGGCTAACTCCGTGCCAGCAGCCGCGGTAATACGGAGGGTGCGAGCGTTAATCGGAATTACTGGGCGTAAAGCGCATGCAGGTGGTTTGTTAAGTCAGATGTGAAAGCCCGGGGCTCAACCTCGGAATAGCATTTGAAACTGGCAGGCTAGAGTACTGTAGAGGGGGGTAGAATTTCAGGTGTAGCGGTGAAATGCGTAGAGATCTGAAGGAATACCGGTGGCGAAGGCGGCCCCCTGGACAGATACTGACACTCAGATGCGAAAGCGTGGGGAGCAAACAGGATTAGATACCCTGGTAGTCCACGCTGTAAACGATGTCTACTTGGAGGTTGTGGCCTTGAGCCGTGGCTTTCGGAGCTAACGCGTTAAGTAGACCGCCTGGGGAGTACGGTCGCAAGATTAAAACTCAAATGAATTGACGGGGGCCCGCACAAGCGGTGGAGCATGTGGTTTAATTCGATGCAACGCGAAGAACCTTACCTACTCTTGACATCCATAGAACTTAGCAGAGATGCTTTGGTGCCTTCGGGAACTATGAGACAGGTGCTGCATGGCTGTCGTCAGCTCGTGTTGTGAAATGTTGGGTTAAGTCCCGCAACGAGCGCAACCCTTATCCTTGTTTGCCAGCACTTCGGGTGGGAACTCCAGGGAGACTGCCGGTGATAAACCGGAGGAAGGTGGGGACGACGTCAAGTCATCATGGCCCTTACGAGTAGGGCTACACACGTGCTACAATGGCGCATACAGAGGGTTGCCAACTTGCGAAAGTGAGCGAATCCCAAAAAGTGCGTCGTAGTCCGGATTGGAGTCTGCAACTCGACTCCATGAAGTCGGAATCGCTAGTAATCGTGGATCAGAATGCCACGGTGAATACGTTCCCGGGCCTTGTACACACCGCCCGTCACACCATGGGAGTGGGCTGCAAAAGAAGTGGGTAGTTTAACCTTCGGGGGGACGCTCACCACTTTGTGGTTCATGACTGGGGTGAAGTCGTAACAAGGTAGCCCTAGGGGAACCTGGGGCTGGATCACCTCCTTATACGAAAGATTATCTTTCGATGCGTGTCCACACAGATTGATAGCGTTTAGAAATAAAGAGAGCACCGCGAATATTTCCTCTGCCCTTTTCCGAGCAGGGGTTATTAGTGTCCCGTTCGTCTAGAGGCCTAGGACACCGCCCTTTCACGGCGGTAACAGGGGTTCGACTCCCCTACGGGATACCATCTTTAAGCACACTCATTACTACTGTGAGTAGAAATGAGTGTTCTTAAAAATGGTTCTTCTTTCAGTAGAAAGACAATCATGCTCTTTAACAATTTGGAAAGCTGACAAAACAATCTCTTTGAGATTGTTTGTAAAAGTTCTCAATTATCTCTTTAAGAGATAACCAACACACAATCAAGTGTTCTTGGGAAAGCATAGCGATATGTTTTCAAAATTGAGTCCGGCAATATCGAGTTCGTGACATGTATAAAAACACGAACACACCTTGGTGACTAACCGCTTTACTTGTAAAGCACATCAACTCAAAAGACTCTTTTGGGTTGTATGGTTAAGTGACTAAGCGTACACGGTGGATGCCTTGGCAGTCAGAGGCGATGAAGGACGTACTAACTTGCGATAAGCGTAGATAAGGCAGTAAGAGCCACTTGAGTCTACGATTTCCGAATGGGGAAACCCAGCTGCATAAGCAGTTATCATTGTGTGAATTCATAGCACAATGAGGCGAACCGGGGGAACTGAAACATCTAAGTACCCCGAGGAAAAGAAATCAACCGAGATTCTGGAAGTAGCGGCGAGCGAAACCGGATTAGCCCTTAAGCTTTTTATGCGTCAGGTGAAGTGTCTGGAAAGGCACGCGATACAGGGTGATAGCCCCGTAACCGGCAGCGCATATTCAGTGAAATCGAGTAAGGCGGGACACGTGATATCCTGTCTGAACATGGGGGGACCATCCTCCAAGGCTAAATACTCCTGACTGACCGATAGTGAACCAGTACCGTGAGGGAAAGGCGAAAAGAACCCCTGTGAGGGGAGTGAAATAGAACCTGAAACCGTGTACGTACAAGCAGTAGGAGCAGGCTTTGTCCTGTGACTGCGTACCTTTTGTATAATGGGTCAGCGACTTATATTCAGTGGCAAGGTTAACCGTTTAGGGGAGCCGTAGGGAAACCGAGTCTTAACTGGGCGTTCAGTCTCTGGATATAGACCCGAAACCAGGTGATCTAGCCATGGGCAGGTTGAAGATTGAGTAACATCAATTGGAGGACCGAACCGACTAATGTTGAAAAATTAGCGGATGACTTGTGGCTAGGGGTGAAAGGCCAATCAAACCTGGAGATAGCTGGTTCTCCCCGAAAGCTATTTAGGTAGCGCCTCGGACGAATACTACTGGGGGTAGAGCACTGTTAAGGCTAGGGGGTCATCCCGACTTACCAACCCTTTGCAAACTCCGAATACCAGTAAGTACTATCCGGGAGACACACGGCGGGTGCTAACGTCCGTCGTGGAGAGGGAAACAACCCAGACCGCCAGCTAAGGTCCCAAATTATAGCTAAGTGGGAAACGATGTGGGAAGGCTTAGACAGCTAGGATGTTGGCTTAGAAGCAGCCATCATTTAAAGAAAGCGTAATAGCTCACTAGTCGAGTCGGCCTGCGCGGAAGATGTAACGGGGCTAAGCTATAAACCGAAGCTGCGGCAATACAGTTTACTGTATTGGGTAGGGGAGCGTTCTGTAAGCCGTTGAAGGTGAGTTGTAAAGCTTGCTGGAGGTATCAGAAGTGCGAATGCTGACATGAGTAACGATAATGGGGGTGAAAAACCTCCACGCCGGAAGACCAAGGGTTCCTGTCCAACGTTAATCGGGGCAGGGTAAGTCGACCCCTAAGGCGAGGCTGAAAAGCGTAGTCGATGGGAAACGGGTTAATATTCCCGTACTGCTTATAATTGCGATGGGGGGACGGAGAAGGCTAGGTGGGCCTGGCGATGGTTGTCCAGGTTCAAGTGCGTAGGCTAAGGAATTAGGTAAATCCGGTTCCTTGTTAGGCCGAGACACGACGTCGAGTCACTACGGTGATGAAGTCATTGATGCCATGCTTCCAGGAAAAGCCTCTAAGCTTCAGATTATAAGCAATCGTACCCCAAACCGACACAGGTGGTCGGGTAGAGAATACCAAGGCGCTTGAGAGAACTCGGGTGAAGGAACTAGGCAAAATGGTACCGTAACTTCGGGAGAAGGTACGCTCTTGACGGTGAAGTCCCTTGCGGATGGAGCTATTAGGAGTCGCAGATACCAGGTGGCTGCAACTGTTTATTAAAAACACAGCACTGTGCAAAATCGTAAGATGACGTATACGGTGTGACGCCTGCCCGGTGCCGGAAGGTTAATTGATGGGGTTAGACTTAGGTCGACGCTCTTGATCGAAGCCCCGGTAAACGGCGGCCGTAACTATAACGGTCCTAAGGTAGCGAAATTCCTTGTCGGGTAAGTTCCGACCTGCACGAATGGCGTAATGATGGCCACGCTGTCTCCACCCGAGACTCAGTGAAATTGAAATCGCTGTGAAGATGCAGTGTACCCGCGGCTAGACGGAAAGACCCCGTGAACCTTTACTACAGCTTGGCACTGAACATTGACCCTACATGTGTAGGATAGGTGGGAGGCTTTGATGCATGGGCGCCAGTTCATGTGGAGCCATCCTTGAAATACCACCCTTGTAGTGTTGATGTTCTAACTTAGCCCCATTATCTGGGGTGAGGACAGTGCCTGGTGGGTAGTTTGACTGGGGCGGTCTCCTCCCAAAGTGTAACGGAGGAGCACGAAGGTGGGCTAATCACGGTTGGACATCGTGAGGTTAGTGCAATGGCATAAGCCCGCTTAACTGCGAGAATGACGGTTCGAGCAGGTGCGAAAGCAGGTCATAGTGATCCGGTGGTTCTGAATGGAAGGGCCATCGCTCAACGGATAAAAGGTACTCCGGGGATAACAGGCTGATACCGCCCAAGAGTTCATATCGACGGCGGTGTTTGGCACCTCGATGTCGGCTCATCACATCCTGGGGCTGAAGTCGGTCCCAAGGGTATGGCTGTTCGCCATTTAAAGTGGTACGCGAGCTGGGTTTAGAACGTCGTGAGACAGTTCGGTCCCTATCTGCCGTGGGCGTTGGAGAATTGAAAGGGGCTGCTCCTAGTACGAGAGGACCGGAGTGGACGAACCTCTGGTGTTCGGGTTGTGTCGCCAGACGCATTGCCCGGTAGCTAAGTTCGGAATCGATAACCGCTGAAAGCATCTAAGCGGGAAGCGAGCCTTGAGATGAGTTCTCCCTGGCGCTTAAAGCGTCCTAAAGGGTTGTTCGAGACTAGAACGTTGATAGGCAGGGTGTGTAAGCGTTGTGAGGCGTTGAGCTAACCTGTACTAATTGCCCGTGAGACTTAACCATACAACACCTAAAGGGTTTTTATCGGACTCGATAAGAAACTTGATTGTGTCGAGAACACAAAACAGCTTTCCAGATTTAGTTATCTTGCCTGACGGCAAGATAACGCCATATTTTGCTTGGCGACCATAGCATTTTGGACCCACCTGATTCCATGCCGAACTCAGAAGTGAAACAAAATTGCGCCGATGGTAGTGTGGGGCTTCCCCATGTGAGAGTAGGACATCGCCAGGCTTTAACATTCCTTCTTGATGTATCAAGAAGACACAAGCTAAAGCATGTAAAGTAAGACTTTAGACTGTGAACAATTTGTAGTGGAGCGGTAGTTCAGTTGGTTAGAATACCGGCCTGTCACGCCGGGGGTCGCGGGTTCGAGTCCCGTCCGCTCCGCCACTTTTTAAGAAAGCCTGATTCGTTAAGAGTCAGGCTTTTTTTCGTTAACGGTAGTTCAAGCGGCAGTTCAGTTGGTTGCTATTATTTAGAACAAGCCGGCCTGTCACGCCGGGGGTCGCGGGTTCGAGTCCCGTCCGCTCCGCCACTTTTTAAGAAAGCCTGATTCGCAAGAGTCAGGCTTTTTTTCGTTAACGGTAGTTCAAGCGGCAGTTCAGTTGGTTGCTATTATTTAGAACAAGCCGGCCTGTCACGCCGGGGGTCGCGGGTTCGAGTCCCGTCCGCTCCGCCACTTTTTAAGAAAGCCTGATTCGTTAAGAGTCAGGCTTTTTTTCGTTAATGGTAAACACAGTCAATAACAGTCTGACACAGTCCGCTTCGCTTAACACAGTGAAAGACAGATCGCTGCGCTGCAAGGTCGTTTCACTTCAAGGACGCTGCGCTCAAGTGACAAGAAAGGTCAAAAGAATAAAATGAATGATAGCGGTTTTTAGTCTTAGGGTTTTCTGTTTACTTGGAACGAAGTGATCTTGTGACTTGAAGCGAAGCGATCTTGCCACTGTCTTTTACTGTGTGTCACTGTCTCATATTGTCTTATATTTTGGTTTTACCTAACTCAAATGGGGTCGGATTTGCGAAATAGACTGACTGACAGCGTCCTCGGTATTATGCGGATCCGACCCCTAGAAGTGATGAACCCAATAGGCAAAGAATGACTTTTGGTGTTGATTGTCATCATGTACTGCAATGGTTGAGGTCAATCTTTGTTCTTTGCCAAAGTGCGTTTTCGAGTCATAGGGGTCGGATCCACAACAGTTAGGCGCATAGGGTGAGTACTGCGATCCCGCGAATCCGACCCCAGGATGATTTCTTTCCACTCGTTTTTCTCAGCAACCCATCAATTTCGTGAACCACAGTGTTGTACAGTCAAACACAGATCGCTTCGCTTAACACAGTGAAAGACAGTCAACCTACTCAGTGGCTACCGGAATCAAGGGTCAAATTTGGTCTGTACAGGTATTAGGGCTTTTGGGTTGCCATGATCCAAATGCTATTCACGCTATGTTAACTCAGCAGTGGGCGCTGTTGATTTTGGGCTTTACTGCGTGCTCGGTACGGGGTCAGCAGCTTTGAAGAAGCTCGATCATATCAGTGAGGGTTGGGTAGAGAAGCTCTGACCCCTGTATGTTGTATTCAAAGACGCTTCGCTGGCATCGCTGTGTTGGTGACAGCGCACTTACCTCGGCTGCCGACCCCGTTCATCGAATAACACAAGATCGCTTTGCTTAAGACAGTGAAAGACAGGTCATGTGCTGAGACTGTCCTACACTGTCTCATACTGTCTTATATTTTGGTTTTACCTAACTCAAATGGGGTCGTGTTTGCGAAATAGACTAACTGACAGCGCCCTCGGTATTATGCGGATCCGACCCCTAGAAGTGATGAACCCAATAGGCAGAGAATGACTTTTGGTGTTGATTGTCATCATGTACTGCAATGGTTGAGGTCAGTCTTTGTTCTTTGCCAAAGTGCGTTTCGAGTCATAGGGGTCGGATCCACAACAGTTAGGCGCGAGGGTGAGTGCTGCGATCCCGCGAATCCGACCCCAGGATGATTTCTTCCCACTCGTTTTTCTCAGCAACCCATCAATTTCGTGAACCACAGTGAAAGACAGATCGCTGCGCTGCAAGATCGTTTCACTTCAAGGACGCTTCGCTCAAGTGGCAAGGTAAAATCAGTGTGGCATAGTGAATGACAGTTTGACACCTTAATACAGTGAACCACAGGTCATGTGGTGAGATCTATTTTGATCGCAATGATCTGAGTGCCATCAGTGGGATCGGTGTTAGTTATTGGTCTACGATAATGACGCGTAACTTCTAGCTGATTGCTCAACATATAAACGGTATGATACATGGGTTGTCGGTTAATTCGTGTAAAAGTGACTGCCGTAACTTTTTTATTTTTTAGATGTTCTTGATACTTATCACTTATTTTTTAATCTTTGGATTGCCAGTATGAATTACTTTTCCACTCTCACCTTTGTTGCATTAGGTGGTGCGATAGGGGCGTGCTCTCGTTTTCTTCTCTCGGAGCTTTTTGTTTTATTACTAGGTCGCAGTTTTCCTTACGGTACGCTATTCGTTAATGTAACGGGTTCTATGATGATGGGGGCTTTTACGGCTTTACTCACTATGCAGGCGGTGTCAGGTGATCCGTGGCGTCCTTTAATTGGTCTTGGTTTTCTAGGCGCTTTAACCACCTTTTCAACTTTTTCGATGGATAATGTCAATCTCTTACAACAAGGCGAGTTTGTTAAGATGGGACTCAATATGATGTTGAACGTCGTTCTCAGTGTTTCGGCTTGTTGGATGGGTTATCACATTTTAATGAAACAATAAGAGAATGCCGTTACAGGCTTGGTTTTGATCCAAGGCTGTGATAATAATAGCTTCACTTGTCGGAGTGCCATTTGGCTGAGACCGTTTATTCGGGATCCGTTGAACCTGATCAGGTTAATACCTGCGAAGGGAACAAGAGAATGTCTTTGGGCGTTTTTTGTCCTCATTTCATTTCTTCGGTCAGTTTTGATCGCTCTTGTATTATGCATTTATCCGGCAAGCATTTTTCTTAATACTTACTGGAGAATAATGCATGTCGACTCGCAAACAAGCTAGGCTATCAGCCCAGCAATTTATTGAAAATATTGAATCCTCACCTTATCCAAACTCGAAAAAAGTTTATCTTTCAGGTAGCCAGTACCATATAAAAGTCCCTTTTCGGGAAATCACCTTAACGGATACGATCATCGGTGGCACACCTAACAGCCCCGAGTATCAAGCGAATTCGCCAGTGTTGGTTTATGATACTTCTGGTCCATATACGGATCCTCAACATAAGATTGATGTTCATGTTGGTTTACCAAAGTTGCGTGCAGATTGGATACAAGCACGTGCTGATACTCATCAACTTTCAGGTTTATCATCTCAATATGCAAATCAAAGGCGTGAAGATTCAACCTTAGATACCTTGCGCTTTAAGTCTGATGCCATTGTTGTAAAAGCGAATCAGGGCAAGTGTGTGACTCAGCTCCATTACGCAAGACAAGGTATTATCACTCCAGAAATGGAGTTCATTGCATTGCGTGAGAATATGCAGCGCTTACAAGTACTGGATGAACAACTTGAGCATCAGCATCCCGGTCAAGCATTTGGGGCGCAGTTACCGCAGCAAATTACCCCTGAGTTTGTCAGAAGTGAAGTCGCAGCAGGGCGCGCGATCATTCCAGCTAACGTCAATCACCCCGAGTCAGAACCTATGATCATTGGCCGTAACTTTTTGGTGAAAGTGAATGCCAATATTGGTAACTCATCAGTTACTTCTTCGATAGAAGAAGAAGTTGAGAAACTGGTTTGGGCGACTCGCTGGGGCGCTGATACGGTGATGGATTTATCGACTGGGCGTAATATCCATGAGACCCGCGAATGGATATTGAGAAATAGTCCGGTTCCTATTGGCACGGTGCCCATGTACCAAGCCCTAGAGAAAGTGAATGGGGTTGCGGAGAATCTGACCTGGGAAGTGATGCGCGATACGCTCATTGAGCAGGCTGAGCAAGGCGTCGATTATTTTACCATCCACGCAGGCGTATTATTGCGTTATGTGCCGATGACGGCCAAGCGTGTCACGGGCATTGTGTCACGCGGTGGCTCGATTATGGCGAAGTGGTGTTTGGCTCATCACAAAGAAAGTTTCCTCTACACCCATTTTGAAGAAATTTGTCAAATCTGTGCCCAATATGATGTTTCTCTTTCTTTAGGTGATGGTTTACGCCCTGGGTCGATTGCTGATGCGAATGATGAAGCGCAATTCTCCGAGTTAAGGACGCTTGGTGAACTGACTAAGGTTGCTTGGCAGTATGATGTACAGGTAATGATCGAAGGCCCTGGCCACGTTCCTATGCACTTAATTAAAGAGAACATGGAAGAACAGCTCAAGCATTGTGATGAGGCACCATTTTACACATTAGGGCCGCTAACAACCGACATCGCGCCGGGTTATGATCACATTACCTCAGGAATTGGTGCGGCGATGATTGGGTGGTATGGCTGTGCGATGCTGTGTTATGTCACGCCAAAAGAGCACTTGGGGTTACCGAATAAAGAGGATGTCAAAACAGGCCTCATCACTTACAAATTAGCGGCTCATGCGGCCGATTTAGCAAAAGGCCACCCAGGGGCTCAAGTCAGAGACAATGCTTTATCTAAAGCCCGTTTTGAGTTCCGTTGGGAAGACCAGTTTAATTTATCGCTCGATCCAGTGACGGCTCGTCAATACCACGATGAAACCTTACCTCAAGAATCAGGAAAAGTAGCCCATTTCTGTTCTATGTGTGGTCCTAAATTCTGCTCGATGAAGATTTCCCATGAAGTGCGAGAATACGCCAATCAAGGGATGCAACAGAAAGCACAAGAATTCCATCAGCAGGGGGCTGAGCTATACATCCCTATTCGTCAAGAGGCGTCTATCAAGGAGACGATGTAATGGCACTAACCGACCCATTTTTATCAAGCGAAGGGGAAAGTACCCGGCGCGGGGGGGCAAGGCATAGTCTGGCCAATATTAAGACCTTACTTGAACATCATGCCGAAGTTCGTGGTTTGGTTTTCTCTGCATGGACGATAAAAAGCGAGCAACAGAAGGTGGAATTGTTCATTCAAGACCACCCTGTTTATCGACTGACGGTGATGAATGATGACCAAAACACTTTACGTATTCAGTTGTTTCGATTGACTGAGCAATCAGAGTCATTCGTTTTGAACTTTTGTCCGCATATTGAGGTTGAAACGATTCACGAAACACCTTTAACGCCATCAGTATGGATTGCCATGGGCTGTTTGCCAGGTGCAGTGAGTGAGATGTGGCATGGGAATGACGCTTTCGATCACCCTGGATTTCAGGCACTGCTGACGAGTCGAGTCCCTCGCCAATGGCAGAAAAGTGATATCAATAACTACCTCGCCGCCTTGTTAATTTCACTGCTGCAAGACTATAGCGTTGAAGATGCCTTGCTATTGGCTCATGCCAGTTCGGTTTCACGTGAAACTTGGCCTATTCATTGTCATGATTTTCCTGACTTGTTGTGTTTTGAACCAGCAACAAAAAAGCCAGTTCTCAATAACAATAGCAAAGATTACCCCCCATGGCCTGAGGTCGATCGTGAGCAACTGCGCTTTTACCCAGTGTTACCAAACGTTGAGTGGGTAAAAAAATTGTCGTCAGCGGGGGCAAAAACCTTGCAGCTGAGAAACAAAGGTAATCGAGATGCTCATTATATCAATGAGATTAGGCTGGCGATTGAATTAGGGCATCAGCAAGGGCTTCAGTTATTCATTAACGATGACTGGCAATTGGCGATTGAATTAGGGGCTTATGGCGTACACTTAGGACAACAAGATCTGCAAACGGCGGATCTTACCGCCATTAACCAAGCGAACTTAAGGCTGGGAATTTCGACCCATGGCTATTTTGAAATTCTCAATGCTATGCGTATTCAACCCAGTTACCTCGCACTAGGGCATGTTTTTGCGACGACAACCAAAGTCATGCCATCAAAACCTCAAGGACTTCAACGATTAAAAGAACTCAAGAGCTTTGTTGCTCAATGTTGTCCTACGATGCCGACAGTGGCCATCGGCGGTATCGACTTAACCAATGCAGAGCAAATTATTGAGACCGGTGTAAGCAGTATTGCGGTGGTTCGCGCTGTAACCGAAGCCGACGATCTCGATGGCGTTATGGCTGAATTTAACCAAATCATGGTTAACAGCAAGTGGGGGGATAATGCTGAGCGATAAAGAGTTCATTCGTTATTCACGACAAGTTGCCATACCCGAAATTGGTTTGGATGGTCAGGTGGCGATAAAACAAGCCAGAGTCTTGGTGATTGGTTGTGGTGGGCTTGGTTGCCAGGTGGCGCTGCAATTGGCTGGTGCCGGTGTTGGTCACTTGGTGTTGGTTGATGACGACCAAGTGGATTTGTCCAATTTACACCGTCAAATAACGTATCGAGAAACCGATCTTCAACAGCCAAAAGTTCAGGCCTTAAGTCAACAGATTGACCAATTGAACCCTTGGGTTCAGTGCCGCACCGTCAATAGACGAATGTCAGATCAACAATTGGCGATTGAGATCTCGATGGCCGACATAGTGGTAGATGGCAGTGATAACTTTGCTACCAGAAAGCAAGTCAACAAACTCTGCTATCAACAACAAAAGGCGTTGATCAGTGCTGCGGTAACGGGGTGGGGCGGGTTTTGTAGCCGCTTTAATTTTCATTGGTTAGCATCGCGCGGATCTCAACCTTGTTATCAGTGTCTAACCGGTGACCCTGAAGATAATCAAGCAAGAAATTGTCAATCGGTCGGTGTGGTTGGCAGTGTTGTCTCAACCATTGCCAGTGTGCAAAGCCTAATGACGTTACAGGTAATCTTAGGCAATGAGGAGGCCGCTTTGCCAGGAAGTGAGAGTGGCAGCTGGGTCCATCAGTTTGATGGATTAACCATGCAGTGGCAAAGATATTGGTTTACGACGGATCCAAGTTGTCGCGTTTGTTGCGATACATCGGAGGCAATTCATGAAAATTCAATTTAATCACAAGCATATCGAATGTGATGAAGGTACGACGTTATTCGCTCTCTTACAGAGTCAAGATCTTACCTTAAGTGGCAGTGTGTTTGTCGTTAACGGCAACATTGTTGCCAAAAGCCAGTGGCGCGAAGTGACCTTAAAGCAGGGCGATAAAATTGATTTATTTAATGTAGTTGCAGGAGGCTAAAGTAATGATGGACACAACCACAACACAATCACAATCGGGTTTTCGCCACCTTCAACAGCACCGCGATGGGTTGACGATTGCAGATCGAACATTTACGTCGAGGTTATTTACCGGAACCGGTAAGTTTTCATCTCAGCAGGCCATGATGGCTGCACTGAGTAGTAGTGAATCGCAATTGGTCACAATGGCTTTGAAGCGAGTTGACCTCCATAATCCGCACGATGACATCCTTGCTCCCATTGTCGCGAGTGACCACTTATCGTTACTGCCGAATACTTCGGGGGCTAAAGATGCCCGCGAGGCGGTATTTGCCGCTGAGCTTACCCGAGAAGCTCTGCAAACACCCTGGGTTAAGTTAGAAATTCACCCCGACCCGAGGTATTTGCTCCCTGACCCGATTGAAACCTTAAAGGCTGCTGAGATATTGGTGAAGAAAGGCTTTACTGTTTTGCCATACTGTCCTGCTGATCCTGTCTTGTGTAAACGTCTAGAGCAAGTAGGTTGCGCCGCTGTCATGCCGTTAGGGTCGCCTATTGGTTCAAATCAAGGTTTACAAACTCGGTCCTTGCTAGAGATCATCATCGAACAAGCTCAAGTGCCTGTTGTGGTCGATGCTGGTATAGGTTCGCCGTCAGATGCGGCGTTAGCGATGGAAATCGGTGCCGATGCCGTACTGGTCAATACGGCCATTGCTACCGCCAGTGATCCCCAAGCAATGGGGTATGCATTTAAATTGGCGGTAGAATCTGGACGCTTAGCGTATCTTTCTGGACTTGCGACACAGAACATGACGGCTCAAGCCTCTAGTCCGTTAACGGGTTTTTTGAATTCAGGGGGTGAGTGAATGAGCTTTCAAGCCTCTTTTGACCATTTGAATTGGGACGATATTCACCTGTCCTTATACAGCAAAACCGCGCGTCATGTTGACGTGGCGCTTGCGAAGCCAAAGCGTTCGTTAAGTGATTTAATGGCCCTGCTTTCTCCCGCGGCTGAGCCTTATCTTGAGCAAATGGCACAGATGTCTCAGCAACTGACTCGTCAACGGTTTGGTCACACCATGGGGATGTTTATTCCTCTGTACCTATCCAACTTGTGTTCCAATGTTTGTACTTATTGTGGCTTTTCGATGGAGAACCGGTTAAAGCGTAAGACGTTATCAGTTAAAGAAATTGAGCAAGAATGCCTGGCGATCAAAGCGATGAACTTCTCTCAGGTATTAATCGTGACAGGAGAACACGAAACCAAAGTAGGAATGGATTATTTTCGCCAAGCGATACCGGTTATTAAACGCTATTTTGATTTTGTTGCGATGGAAGTTCAGCCTTTGGATCTTGAACACTATCAAGAGTTGAAGCAACTGGGGGTCGACAGTGTGCTCGTTTATCAAGAAACGTACCATCGACGAACGTATGCACAACATCATTTACGCGGCAATAAATCCGATTTTGATTACCGCTTGCAGACGGCGGATCGGTTAGGTCAAGCGGGTATTGATAAAATAGGTTTAGGTGCCTTGCTCGGTTTACAGGACTGGCGTACAGATCTCATGTTTGTCGGCCATCATCTTGATTATTTACAACGTCGATATTGGCAGAGTCGATATTCTATTTCACTGCCCAGGTTAAGACCCTGTACCGGAGGGATTGAGGTGAAATCTGCGATGACGGACACGCAATTAGTACAAGCATTATGTGCATTTCGATTATTCAGTCCTGATCTTGATTTGTCCTTGTCGACACGTGAATCGCCTTGGCTTCGTGATCATCTGGTTGAGTTAGGGGTAACCAGCATGTCGGCGGCTTCCAAAACCCAACCCGGTGGATATTCTAACCCAGCGCCGGAATTAGAGCAGTTTTCGACAAGTGATGAACGTCCTGTCGCGATGATAGAAGATATGTTGATTAAACAAGGTATTACGCCGGTGTGGAAAGATTGGGATAGGGCCTATTCTTTTTAGCGTTCTACATGAGAGAAAAAGATAAATAGTGAACTTGCTTATTGTTCGTTTCACATGAAACACCGCCCAGATCGGGCGGTGTTTTTTTATGGCTAGCCATCGCTTAATGAAAGCCGTCTTAGCGTGATACGGGTTAATTAGCGTGACCTAACCAACGGGCGAGTCGCATGGGTGAGCCACTCAGCAAGGTCTCCTTCCACCAAGGGCAGTAGGGCATCGCGGACCTGCTGATGATAATGATTGAGCCATTGGATTTCTGTTTCAGTTAATAGTGTGGTGTCAATACAGCGCAGATCAATAGGGCAGCGAGTCAAAGAAGAAAAGCCATAACTCTCTCTGTCGCCTTGCGTCATCACTGGGGTGACTAGCTCAAGGTTTTCGATACGAATACCAAAACCGCCATCCTGATAATAGCCGGGTTCATTCGATACGATCATGCCTGGCTGTAGGGCGACTTCAACAGGACGCTTAGAAAGGTTTTGTGGTCCTTCATGAACATTCAAAAAATGGCCAACGCCATGACCTGTACCATGATCAAAGTCGTAGCCTTGCTGCCATAGTGGTTGGCGGGCAAAACTATCAAGTTGATAGCCGCACGTGCCTTTTGGAAAACGTGCGGTTGCAATATTGATGTGACCTTTTAAGACTAAGGTAAACATGCGCTTCATGTCATCTGTCGGTTGGCCAATGGCCACGGTTCTTGTGATGTCGGTTGTACCATCGCGGTACTGGCCACCGGAATCGACCAAGTATAGGCTGTTAAGGGTTAGGGTTTTAGGAGCAGGTTGGTTTTTGTGATTGTAGTGACACATCGCGGCATTTGAACCGGCCGCAGAGATAGTATCAAAACTAATATCAACAAAGCGCTCATCTTGCTGACGATAACTTAGCAGTTGGTCAGCTAAGGTGGCTTCGTCGTGTAAACGACCTGCCGTCACCTCGTTATCCAACCAAGCCAAAAAGCGAACCATGGCGACGCCATCGCGAATATGGCAGGCTCGCATCCCTTTTATTTCCGTGTCGTTTTTACATGCTTTTGGTAATGAACATGGGTCTTTTTGATTGATAATCTGCGCGCCCGCATTTTGTAAATGAAGGGCAAACCAGGCATTTGCACTATTCGCGTCCAGTTGCACATTCTGGTTGCTGAAGTTTTGTAAGTATTGTTGCAGTTGTTGTGGTTCGACAATCTGAACACCCTCGCCCCAGTGTGCAATGCATTCATCAGAGACGCGGTCTCGGTCGATGAACAAGGTGACTCGCCCTTGACTGTCGGCGATGGCGTGACAAAGAGCAACCGGTAAGCGGGATATGTCGCGAGCGCGAATATTTAACAGCCAACTGATTGAATCAAGGGCGGTAATGACAACAGCATCGATGTCCTGTTGTTGTAATTGAGCGGCCAGTTGTTGGCGCTTGTCGTAGGACGTTTGCCCACAATACTCGAGTGGCATAACAAATAATGGTGTAAGGGTTTGCGTTGGTCTGTCTTGCCACAAAGGATCAATGGCATTACTGTCGAGTAACTTGAGCGTCATGTTGCTCAGTTTGCTTTGCGCCTGCTGTAACCACGCAAAACTGTGTAGTTTGGGATCGATAGCGATGGTACTGCCTTTGGCAAATTGAGCATTGATCCAAGATAAAACCGGGGTCTCGATGAGGTGTTGATAACTGAAGAGGTCGTTGGGCACCTGTTGTTTGACTTGCACGGTATAGCGCCCATCCACAAAAATACCGGCCTGGTCCTCGACGCCAATGACGGCAGCCCCGGCAGAGCCCGTAAAACCGGTTAACCAAGCGAGACGTTCGTTATAAGCAGGGACATATTCGCCTAAAAACTCATCTTCACGTGGGACGATGATGGCATCAATGTGATGGTGTTGCATCCATTTTCTGAGGGCAGATACTTTATCGTGAGTCGACATTGCCATATAAAAAATCCTTGTTGTTGAGCCCTGTACTGGCCTTAAGCAAATGAGTGGGCACTTCATTGAGAACACATTATTGAGAGTCAATTAAGCTACTCTTTTTCCGATTGACGTGCAAATGACACGATCATGGCTATCGGTATAATAAATGCATTTTGTGTCTTTTTGTTGATTGCTTGAGCATTTACGTTAGCCCCTCAACACGCAAATGTTGTGTACTGGCAATGATCAGCTCTTTGAGCCAGTGTAATGCTGGGTCGCTATTTCGTTGCTGGTGCCAAAATAAAGTATAAGCCATCGCGGGAAAATTCATTGGTAAAGGCATTGTGACTAAGCCGTGCTGTTTCGCTGCCATGGTGACAAAGTGTTGTGGGGCGGTAAAAATAAAGTCGGTATACGTGCACAGTGAAATGGCACTATTAAAGTCGGGGACGGTAATCGCAATGTCTCGTTCAAGACCTTGGTCGGCTAATCGATAATCGAGTAGCCAGCGTTCATTACCGTCACAACGTACTTGGATATGGCGTGCTTGAAGGTAAGTGTCGAAGCTCCACTCTTGCTTTAATAATGGGTGAGACGCTCTTAGGGCACAAATTTGTACATCGCGAAAAATTTCTTGCTCGCAGATTTCACTGGGCGGATATAGGGTGAGTTTGGCATCGTTTATATCGAGGTCTTTACCGGTTAAGCCAAAGTCGAGATCGCCTCGTTTGAGTTGTTCGAAGGTGGTGTCAGACCAAGTATGAGTACTGATGGTTACCTGAGGCGCTTGTTGGAACATCTGTGGTAAAAAATGAGGTAAAATAAGCGGGTAAGCGCTTTCTATTGTCGCAATTTGAAATCGATAATCACTGGTGCTTGGGTCAAAATGATCCGGCTCGTTCAGCATTTCAAACTGCAATAACAGCTCAGTGATTTTGGGTGCGATCGTGTTGGCTTTTAAAGTCGGTGTTAGACCTTGATGTTTGCGAATAAAAAGTGGGTCATTAAATTGTATCCTCAACTTTGCCAGTGATTTACTGATACTCGATTGGCTTAAACACAAACGGTGTGCCGTTCGGGTCACACTGCATTCATCGTACAAAACCTTAAAACACACCAATAAATTTAAATCGAGGCGAGCGAGCTTTTCTACCTGCATAGGATTACCCAATATTTCTTTCCGGGAATAATACCCATGACTATACATCATTTTTATTCATATCTCTGTATGGGTAGAATACAGATTCACTTTTCTCTTTTTGTTGCTTGTAACAAATGAGAAGCAGCTCTTTTTCATTGTATTTTTAAATAGGTCGGTCCGATCATGACATCAAAGTTAAGCTTTCAGCTTGCCTTACTGGTTGCCTTAGTTTTATTTAGCCCCTTGGGGATTGATTTATACTTACCCGCGTTACCGGATATTGCTAATGAGTTTCATGTGGAACACACCTTAGCTCAAGACACCATCACTTGGTTTTTATTTGCGATGGGGATTGGCCAGTTAGTGGCGGGACCCTTGGCGGATAAATGGGGCAGGCGTACGATCGGGTTAATGGGGATCAGTGTGTTTGGCCTCAGTGCCCTAGCGGCTTGGTACGCTTATTCGATTGACTCACTGCTCATCGCTCGTTTATTACAAGGCTTTGGTGCTTGTGCAACCTCTGTTGCTGCCTTTGCTACCGTACGTGATCGATTTGGTCCTGAAAAAAGCGGTCAAATGATCAGTTATCTCAATGGGGCAATCTGTGTTATTCCCGCTCTCGCGCCTATTCTTGGTAGTTTTCTGACCCAGTGGTTTGACTGGCGTGCCAATTTTGCGTTCATGGCATTGTTTAGTCTGGTGGTTGGTGCGGTGATGTGTGCTTTTTTTAAAGAGACCAACCCACAAAAAGCCGTCGGACCTATCTTTAAGCCCACGCGATACTGGTCAGTATTGAAAGTGCCGAGCTTTGTTTTTCATGCATCACTGTGTTTGTTGGCGATGTCAGTCATCTTAGCTTATGTCACCAATGCGCCTGTGGTGTTAATGGAAAGAATGGGCTTGTCCATGTCAGAGTTTACGTTTTGGTTTGGCTGTAATGCGGTGCTCAATATCATTGCTTGTCTGGTTGCGCCAAAGTGTATTCAACGTTGGGGCGCCCATAAAACCATTACCGTCGGTGTCATTTCTTTGGGGTTCTCAGGCGTCGTGATGTTGCTATTGTCACCCTGGCAAACACCATTCGGATTTATGTTACCTATTTTTATGTCCTCTTGGGGGTTTGCCTGGGTTTTGGGGGCTTCAGCCGGTAAGGCCCTTGAGGCATTTGGCGATAAAGCGGGGACGGCAGCAGCACTATTGGGTGTGTTTCAAATGAGTGGCGCAGGGTTATTGGTTGGTTTAATCCAACGCGTAGACTGGCCGGCCGAAATCATGATTGCAGGTCATATGTGGCTGATTGTACCTTCATTACTGGTGTTGTGGTCGAAAACTGGCCGAGGTTGGCACTGGCAACAATCTCATTAAATGGAGGACTACCTCAATGGGTAATAAAGCGCAATAATGGTTTAGATTCTCCTTGCTTATTTGCGCCGTGATGAACTCTGCACTTAACTAGGCAAGTGTCATCAACGAACTTAGACACAATGAAAGCCGCACTAAACTGTGCGGCTTTCTTTTATGTTAGCCTTGATGCAGGGTTACGACGTCAAAAACTTTCTCGTTAACCAATGATCGATGCTGACTTTTCCCGCCCCGTGAATCACTAACAAGAGCAGCATTAATCCCCACAGTTGGTGATCGTAAAAACCTTGTTGCCAAAGAACAGGGTAAGAAAGTACGGCAATGATATTAAAAGCAAAAAGGATGATTGCAAAAGGACGAGTGAGAAGGCCAAGCAAGATAAATACGGGCACGATTAACTCGACGGCAGTGCCAAGGTAAGCGGCCCATAGCCAAGGTAGAATCGGTACCGAATATTCATACTCAAACAAGAAAAGTGTACTGTCCCAACTGCTTATTTTTACCAGACCGGCCTTAAAAAAAGCCATGGCCACGACATAACGACTGATTAACAGCGTGATAGGCAGAAGGGTATGGTGAAGTGCATTCGTGAGGCTCGAATAGGTATTAATGAACGATGAATGAAGCATAAGTAATCCTTAGTCCTGTTTTAAAGTAAAGCCGACAAAGAGGTTATGGGCCAATAAATGATCAAGCTCTGTTAAGAGAGATTCATCGATAGACTTTAATGGCAAGGATTGATCAAACGCTTCAACTAACCCTATTGCGCGACTCGATACACGCAACGCTTGCCAACGGCCATCTGGGTAGACTTGAATAATGGCTTGTTCGTTTTGTTGTAATTGCACGTTTTCAAGGCCGCCTTGCTCCACCGCATCAATCAGGCTAAAAAGCGCAAAATGGGAATAAAAAGTCTTTATGCCGTGATGAAGATTCAGACTGACACAAGGCCATTGCTCATCTTGTAATGAGGCTAAATGGGTCAGTGGTAAGGTATCATCACTTACGGGCACGGTATTATGCAGACGATTTAGGGTTTGATCGATCAGACATTCTAAATGCGCGAGTTCGGTAATAAAAGGAGCCGCCTCGAGAATCGTATCGATTTGAGCCAATGTTTTCTCAAGGCCGTGGCCGTAATGGGTAATATCGCCCGTCGTTAAAGGGTGTTCTTCGATATAGCGTTTAGCGACGGCATTAAAGCACGCATCGCCGATCATTTTTCGCGTGTACGGATAGGTTGCTTGCAGTACTTCCGTCAGGCTAACCAATAAGTGATTTTGATAAATTTGAACGCCTGCCTCAACCGCTATTTGATGGCTGGCTAATTGGCAAGTTGTCAATTGCTGTTGCCAGTCATCACGTTGATAGAGAGAGTGACTGAAACATTGCTGCCAAGAGTGTAAGTTCATGAGGCCACCTGTTGTGTGAGTACTTGGCGTTGGATCTGAGCGGCTTTATTGGCTTCTTGATTGAGCACGGACAACTCGGGAATATCTGAATCCCATTCGATTAGGGTAGGAAATATACCGTGCACTTGAGTCCACTGTTGATAGAGTTGCCAAACCTCTGGGCACACGGGTTGATTATGAGTATCAATATAAATGGTTTGATTTTCACCAGTGTTTTGTTTGGTGAAGCCGGCGAGGTGGATTTCTTTGACGTGTTCGGCAGGGATAGCATCGAGATAAACTTGGCTATCAAAACCGTGGTTAAAGGCGGAGACATACACATTGTTGAGATCGAGTAATAAACCGCAATCCGTGCGCTTTTGAACTTCAACTAAAAATTGCCACTCTGATAATTCACTTTGAAAAGTCTGTAAGTAACTCGATGGGTTTTCGATCAATAAAGGGCGTTTCAATGCATCTTGAACCTGTAATACATTGCGGCAAAAAACATTTAACGCTTCTTCAGTATACGGAATGGGCAAGAGATCGTTGTGATAATAGCCATCGACTTGACTCCAGCTAAGGTGTTCAGAAACAAAGCGGGGCTGAACGTCATTAACGAGATGAACCAGTTGCTGGAGATGATTTGTTTTTATGCCGTCTGCAGACCCCAATGAGAGGCCAACACCGTGACAGCTAATTTGATAATGTTCTTGTAGCCGTTGTAATTGCCGTCGTTGCGGAGAGAAAGGAGCGAAATAATTTTCACTGTGAATTTCAAGCCATGAAATCGCATCAAAATTCGCGTGCTCAATGTCATTCCAATGTGGGTGTCGAAGTCCTATTCCCATATCCAATGTTGACGTCATTATCATCGCTCCTATTGTGGGTAAGCAAGATTAAGAAGAGGTAGTGCTACCGCCGGTTAATTTGCCACAAAGACCCGCAGGGACAATCACAAAGGCATCAGACTGGTTATCTTGTGTTGCTGTTCCTGCACAAGAACTGGTCTTGGTGGCACAATCGTTCTGACCCGCTTTAGACACGCCATAACACTTTTCTTTGCCAGCAGCTTCCGCTGGTGCAGAGGTGAGAATCGAGCCAGAAAATGCCACAAGACTCGTGACGGCGGCGGCCATTGCAATATTGGATTTTTTCATTGTGTCTTCCTTATTATCAGATTTCATCGTGGTGTGATTAAGTCAGCATGTATTCACTGAGCTTATGAATAAAGATAGGTAAAGACCGAAAAACCTTTCAGTTCGATGTCGTAAATTGTTAGTTTGATCAACTTTTTCGGATGGGAGGATTGATTCCATTGAGAAAAAAATCAGCACTTTTTCGCTTTGGCTCATGAAACACAGTACGTGTTTCGGTATACTTAGCCTTTATGTATAAATAACCAGTAGCGAGCCTGACATGGACCCTTCTCTTCTTCTCGACGGTTTAAACGAAAAGCAGCGTCAAGCCGTTGCTTCACCACTAAAAAATTTATTGATTTTGGCCGGGGCGGGCAGTGGTAAAACACGAGTATTGGTTCATCGAATGGCCTGGCTACTGTCTGTTGAGCAAGCGTCGCCATTTTCCATCATGTCGGTCACCTTCACCAATAAAGCCGCTGCTGAAATGCGAGGTCGAATTGAGGAGTTGATGCACGGCAGTGCGGGCGGGATGTGGACGGGTACGTTCCACGGTATTTGCCACCGTATTTTAAGAGCGCACTATCTAGATGCAAACTTACCAGAAGACTTTCAAATTCTCGATAGCGATGACCAGCAGCGATTGTTAAAGCGTTTGATCAAAGCTCAGAATTTGGATGAGAAGCAATGGCCAGCAAGGCAAGTGTCATGGTGGATTAACGGTAAAAAAGACGAGGGGTTAAGGCCTCAACACATCGACAGTTACCAAGACCCCATTACGCAAACCTACATTCAAATTTATCAAGCTTATCAAGAAGCGTGTGATCGCGCTGGCTTGGTTGATTTTGCAGAAATTTTATTGCGTTGTTTGGAGTTGTTACGCGACAAACACTACATCCGCGAACATTATCAAGCGCGTTTCAAGCACCTGTTAGTTGATGAATTTCAAGATACCAATAACATTCAATACGCTTGGTTACGATTGCTTTGTGGTCCAGAATCACGGGTGATGATCGTCGGTGACGATGACCAATCTATCTATGGCTGGCGCGGTGCGAAAGTAGAAAACATCGAAAAATTCACGCTGGAATTTAACGACGTAGAAACCATTCGCCTAGAGCAAAATTATCGTTCGACGAAAACCATTTTAGAAGCGTCGAATACCTTGATTGCGAATAATACTGAGCGCATGGGTAAAAGCTTGTGGACCGATGGCGAGGCTGGTGAGTTGATCTCGGTGTATTCTGCGTTTAACGAACTCGATGAAGCGCGCTTTGCCGTGAATAAAATTCAGCAATGGCAAGATAATGGCGGCAGCTTAAATGACTGTGCATTACTGTATCGCAACAATGCACAATCTCGCGTTCTTGAAGAGGCTTTGATTCAATCTAACTTACCATACCGTATTTACGGTGGTATGCGATTCTTCGAGCGGCAAGAAGTCAAAGACGCCCTAGGTTATTTGCGCTTGATGTCCAATCGCAACGATGATTCCGCTTTTGAGCGCATTGTTAACACGCCAACGCGCGGGTTAGGTGATAAGACCCTTGAAACCATTCGTTTTGCAGCACGCGATCGAGGGGCAACGTTGTGGCAGGCTTGCCAAGCACTGATTGACGAAAAAGTGTTAGCGTCGCGCTCGGCTTCGGCATTAAATCGCTTTATGGAGTTGATTGATGCTTTAGAGGATGATTCTCGCGATATGCCATTGCATCAACAGACGGATCACGTGATCAAAGCGTCTGGGTTGTACGCAATGTATGAGCAAGAAAAAGGTGAAAAGTCCAAAGCACGCTTGGAAAACTTAGAAGAGCTGGTGACAGCCACTCGGCAGTTCGAAAAGCCCGAAGAAGCGGAGGACATGACGTTATTAACGGCGTTTCTTACCCATGCCGCCTTAGAAGCAGGGGAAGGGCAAGCCGATGAATTTGATGATGCCGTACAATTGATGACACTGCACAGCGCCAAAGGGCTCGAGTTTCCCTTGGTCTTTATGGTTGGCGTTGAGGAAGGGATGTTTCCAAGCCAAATGTCTGCCGAAGAGGCGGGCCGTTTGGAGGAAGAGCGCCGGTTGTGTTATGTCGGTATGACGCGAGCGAAAGAAAAGCTGTATATGACCTATGCTGAAATGCGTCGTTTATACGGCCAAGATAAATACCATAAACCGTCGCGATTTATCAGTGAATTACCAGAATCCTGTTACGAAGAAGTCCGTATGAAGGCCAGTGTGTCACGTGCTTCACAAACAGGGCGCTTTAGCCAAACCGCAGTCAAAGAAAGCTTTAACGAAACGGGTTTTCAATTAGGCCAGCGCGTTGTACACCCCAAGTTTGGCGAAGGGACCATTATCAATTTTGAAGGCAGTGGGCCGCAAAGCCGGGTACAAGTCGCCTTCAATGGCGAGGGGATCAAGTGGTTAGTGACGGCTTACGCCAAGCTAGAACAGATTTAGCGCTCACAGGAGCAGAGTGATACCAACCAGGTTCAGCCTGTATTGCGCAACTGCGTATATCAATCTGATTAAGGAAGGCGCAGGGAAACCTTGCGAACAAGGCAACCTCTTTGCTGATAAAGACAAGAATATAAGTAGTTACTCTAAATGGTCTTTTCTTAACGACGTTATCGAGTTTTTAACCCGCTATTTATTCGTCGGTTTGGTATTGGTTAATTTGGTTGTGGGCATAAAAAGAAAAACCCCGATGGCTAAGCCAGTCGGGGTTTATGATCTTACTCGCAGCAATCCAGCTACTAAAGGTGCTCCATGCATCATTCCGTGATAGTGTGCTGATTCCTTCAGCGTAGTCCTTACGTCGCCTTCCTAGCGGTGTCCTAACTTTCCGTGTAACCAGTTATCCTAACTGGGCAACATCACTGTTCCTTTAGTGGTGTCCATTGCATCATCCTAATGCTAATCCTGCCTCTCCAGAGGGGTCCAAGCTATCCGTAATCATTACCATCCTAGTAACGATAAGCATCCATTCTTGTTCCATTTCTTCCATGGTGATTACTTATCCATAGTAACCTGTTTCATCCTGAAACCATTCCATGTCAGTCTCCGTTTGACGAAGTAGATATTACCCGACCCGATAATTTAAACAATCGATCAACTTCAAAGATTTGATAAGAGATAATAAACAAAATTAATAACAACTTTAAAATCAATTACTTATTTGTTGGCATAATTTGCTCTTACTACTAAATGAGTAGAAAACTCACCCCTATGTGAGAGATCTCTTACAAAGGGGTGGGGAAACTAACCCAATTACTGCCCAATCGCTGTCCCTTCACGACGAGGGTCTGCGGCACCTTCTAGGCCGTTAGGGGTTAAACGAATGGCATGTAAGCCTGAATTGAGATCTCTAACAGAGACATCGAAGCCCATTTTCTCCATCGGGACTTGCCATTGAGTGGCCTTGGTACCGGCTTCGAGATCCACGGTACCAAAACGGTTGAGTACGTGCGGCATACTCACCGCTTGTTGTATGTCCATTCCCCAATCGAGGTGGGCAATAAGCGATTGAGCAACATAGCCAATAATCCGACTACCGCCTGGAGAACCAATGGCTAGGTAGGGTTTATTGTCTTCAAGTACGATGGTCGGTGACATCGACGAGCGCGGTCGCTTACCTGGTTCGACTCGGTTGGCAATCGGTTGACCGTCGACTTGAGTGCGGAAAGAGAAGTCGGTGAGTTCGTTGTTTAAGAAGAAGCCATCGACGAACAAGCGTGAGCCAAACACGTTTTCGATAGACGTGGTCATCGAAATCACATTACCGTCACTGTCGACGATATTAAAGTGACTAGTACAGGGGAGCTCTATAGCTTCATCGGGTTGATAGTTTAACGCATGATCCCAAGGCGGATTGCCCGCCGCTACCTTAGTTAGGGCTTTACCCGGTTCAATTAATTCAGCGCGCTCTTTAAGGTAATTTTGATCCAGTAAACCGGAAACGGGCACAGGCACAAAATCGGTGTCCGCCATATACAAGCCACGATCAGCAAAGGCGAGTTGAGAGGCATCAGCGAGTACTTGCCATGAGCGCGGATCATTGGGGCCCCATTGTTTGAGGTCAAAGTGAGACGTAAAAGAGAGAATTTGACCTATGGTGAGACCACCAGAGCTAGGCAAGCCCATACCGCAGACCTGTTTACCATGGTAATCGACACAAACAGGGTCGCGTTGTTTGACTTGGTAGTGAGCCAAGTCATTGAGACTTAATACTCCGGGGTTGCCCTTGGCATTGTTAACCGTATCGACGATATTTTGCGCGGTTGTACCTCGATAAAAGCCATCGGCTCCTTGGTCGACAATACGTCTTAAGGTCGCCGCATAACCCGGGTTTTTAAGCAAGGTTCCCGCTGTTTTCGGGCTGCCATCGGGGTTTAACAAGTAAGCCGCCGTTGCTGGGAAGCGTTTGAGTTTTTCCACATCTCCGGCAATCAAAGAGGCCAAACGCGGGCTGATGATAAAGCCTTGTTCTGCTAATTTGGCGACGGGTTCAATGATTTTATCCCAAGCGAGTTTGCCATATTGCTGGTGCATGTCCCACATCAGCTTAACCGTGCCAGGGGTGCCGACCGAGCGGCCGCCGACAACGGCATCATAAAACTGCAGCGGTTGCCCTTCATCGTCGAGAAACAACTGAGGGGTCACGGCCATTGGTGCAGTTTCACGAGCGTCATAGCTGACCAACTTGTTCTTCTTGGCATCCCAATACATCATAAAGGCGCCACCGCCAATACCTGATGACTGTGGTTCGACCAAGCCAAGTGTCAGTTGAACGGCGATCATAGCGTCGACCGCGTTGCCGCCTTGAGCCAGTACTCGAGCCCCGGCATCACTCGCATGCGGGTTAGCCGCAGTGACCATCCAGTGTTTGCTTTTTACGAGTTGTTTGTCAATGACGCCGGTTGCGTCTTCAGGGGCGACTTGGTCGGTAACTTGCTCAGCGACGCTGTGTGCAGCAAGGGCAGATAAGGTAAGCGTCGTGAGTAGATGGCGTTTCCATTGCATTGTAGTACCTCCTTTGAATGAAGAGGTACTTATATCATATTTAATGCATAGTTGGCGTTAGAAATAGACTTTAAATTGAATGGTTTAGAAAAAGCTGAGACAAGATAGTGCCGCCGACGAACAAAAATAATACGCCGCAGATCGCGTCGATGACGGGTGAATATTTCTTTAAGTGTCGTTCCATTTTGGCAAATGATAATGAAAAAGCCACTAAACCAAACCACAAAAACGCCAAGCTCACCATTAAAAACCAAATCATGCCTTTTAAGCCCAAGCTCATGTGACCTGGCAATAAAGAGGTAAATAAACTGACAAAAAACACCAAGGCTTTGGGGTTAAACAAGTTTGTCATGACACCAGTAAAAAAGGCTTTAGGCATCGATAGGGTGGTCGCTTCGATAGTTAAGTGGGTGGGGTTTTGCTCGCAAGAGGTATTGGCCATGGTGCGAGTTTTGATTAAGCCACTTAAGCTTTTATAAGCCAACCAAAGTAAATAGCTGCCACCGAGTAATTGCACGATAGAAAAGAGTTGTGGACTGTGTTGAATAAACAAACTAATGCCAAACAGGCTCAATAAGGTGTGAACACCAATGCCGACCGCTAACCCTACAGCGATAATGAGTCCGGTTATACGTCCATAACGCGCTGTGTATTGGGTGACGAGGGCAAAGTCCGGTCCGGGGCTCATTAATCCAATGAGGTGGACGAGACATAAAGTCAGTAGTGATGAAGCTAGAGTAGTCATAAATCTCCGTCTAATCGTTACAATCGTTGGGTTAGTTGATCGCCTTTGGCGTAATCAGTCGCTGTTTTCGATGGTTGTACCAAGCGTCTAAACAAAAAAGAATTAACGCTGCCCAAATAAAGGCAAAGGTCACCAGTTTGCCATCGGTGAGGGGCTCGCCATAGACCGCGGTGGCCAAAATAAACATCAGGGTTGGCCCTACGTATTGAAAAAAGCCCAGGGTTGACAGTCGTAAATGGGTGGCCGCACCGTTAAAGCACAGTAGTGGCACCGTGGTTATCACGCCAGCGGACAGTAAAAATAGCCAAGTGATCAGCGTGCTGTCCGTCCATTGTAAAACCGAGTTCGGCGCGAAGAACAATAAGAAAATAAGGGCAACGGGCATCAAGAGCAGGGTTTCAATAAACAAACCAATTTGGGCGTTTATGGCCAATTTTTTTCTCAACAGGCCGTAGAAACCAAATGTGCAGGCCAATGCGATGGCAACCCATGGAATGGAGCCAAAGAGGATCAATTGAATCATCACGCCAATGGCAGCGAGAAAAACAGCAAACCATTGCCTCGGCCTTAAGCGCTCTTGTAGAAAGAGCAAGCCTAGCACCACGCTAAGTAGGGGATTGATGAAGTAGCCTAAGCTTGCGTCTAGCATGTGATTGGCGTTGACAGCCCAGATGAAAATCAACCAATTAGACGCGATGAGCAGTGAGGTGGCCAGTAATCGATAGCGAGTACGACGGTCTGCGAAGGCTTGTCGCGTCTGTGGCCATTGCTGTTTGAGGTGTATGATCAGAGCGAGAAAGAAAAAAGACCAAAGCACGCGATGACTCAAAATCGCAAATGGCGACACGCCAGCTAAGAATTTAAAATAAATAGGTGCAATACCCCAGATAAAGTAGGCGCAAAGCGCAAGTGTAATACCTATGCGGGTAGTGTTGTCACTCGGTAGATTCATCGAAACCGTCAACTCGAATATGAATGTGCAAATGAAGTAGTATAAAACCCGAATAGTCATTCACCTAATAATTTGCGGTTTTATTCGCCGCCGTTCCCCTCTACAATGTAGCGCCGCAACCGAGTTACCAATAACGAAGATCCCAATCAATTTGGATCCGAAACATAGAGATACCGTATGACCTCTGCACTTTCCGACGCGATGATTGATGACCAAGACGTAGAACCACAAAGCGTTTTACAGCGAGTGTTTGGTTACGCTTCGTTTCGCCCTGGTCAACAGCAAGTCATCGACGCTGCCTTAGAGAATCAAGACAGTTTAGTGATTATGCCGACAGGGGGAGGAAAATCACTGTGTTATCAAATTCCAGCCTTGATTAAAAACGGCCTGACCTTAGTGATTTCACCCTTGATTTCATTGATGAAAGATCAAGTCGACCAACTCAAGGCCCATGGTGTCGCGGCGCAGTGCGTCAATTCCACCATGAGTCGAGAATCGTTAGTCGATGTGTTTCAAAAAGCTGAATCTGGGCAACTGTCTTTGTTGTATGTTTCACCTGAGCGTGTACTTGGCCAAGATTTTTTGTCGCGTTTGGCCGATTGGCCGCTTGCCATGGTCGCGGTTGATGAAGCGCATTGTATTTCACAGTGGGGGCATGATTTTCGCCGAGAGTACGCACAACTTGGTTTACTTAAAGAGCATTTTCCGCACGTTCCCTTTATGGCATTAACTGCAACAGCGGACGAAGCCACTCGGCAAGATATTTTACACCGCTTACAATTGACGGACCCTCATGTGCATATGGGCAGTTTTGATCGCCCCAATATTCACTATAACCTGGTAGAAAAGCACAAACCGGTGGCGCAAGTCATTCGCTTCTTGGCCTCTCAGTCAGGTCAAAGTGGCATTATTTACTGTGGCAGTCGTAAAAAAGTCGAAATGCTGACCGAAAAACTGTGTCAAAACCACATCCGAGCGGCAGGGTATCACGCTGGTATGGAAACGGATGAGCGTGAATATGTTCAAGAAGCCTTTCAAAAAGACGACATTCAAATTGTGGTTGCTACTGTTGCTTTTGGAATGGGGATTAATAAGCCCAATGTACGCTTTGTTATCCACTTCGATATTCCGCGTAACATCGAATCCTATTATCAAGAGACAGGGCGCGCCGGGCGAGATGGTTTGCCGGCCGAAGCCATGATGTTGTATGACCCAGCGGATATGAGTTGGTTAAGGCGTATTCTCGACGAAAAAGAAGACGGCCCTCAAAAGCAAGTGGAAAGCCACAAGCTCAATGCCATGGGCGCCTTTGCCGAAGCGCAAACTTGCCGCCGACAAGTGTTGCTGAACTATTTTGGTGAGTATCGCCATGAGCCATGTGGCAATTGTGATGTTTGTTTGGACCCGCCTAAGCACTTTGATGCGACAGAGCAAGTGAGAAAAGCACTATCATGCGTGTATCGCGTCAACCAAAGCTTTGGTATTGGCTATGTGGTCGAGGTGCTACGCGGGATGCAAAATATCCGCGTCCGGGAAAACGGTCACGATAAAATCTCTACTTACGGCCTTGGTAAAGATTACAGCCATGATTATTGGGTCAGTATCTTTCGTCAATTGATCCACAAAGGCTTACTGCAGCAAAATATTACTCGAAACTCGACCCTGCAGTTAACAGAAGAAGCGAGGCCAATCTTACGTGGTGAAGCCCCGGTGGACCTGGCTGTCCCTAGGTTAAACGTGGTTGCCCGCTCAGCCAAAGCCGATAAATTGTCGAGCAAAAACTACGACAAGAAGTTGTTTGCGAAATTGCGCAAACTGCGAAAATCAATTGCTGATGAAGAAGGGCTGCCGCCTTACGTCGTGTTTAACGATGCGACCTTAATTGATATGGCTGAAGTGTTGCCGACTTCCTATGGTGAAATGCTGGCGGTGAGTGGGGTTGGACAAAGAAAATTAGAGAAGTACGCCGACCCTTTCCTCGATTTAATCCAAGCGCATTTAACGTCATCCATTTAGCCATCGAGGAACTTAGGAGTATTGAATACTGTGCCTTCCATTCATTTTGGTTTAGAACGCTATCAGCTAGCGCCGTGCTCTGTGGTATTGTCGCTGTCTGAATTTGACTTTGATCGCTTCCCGCAGTGGGGCGAAGTGTTACTTGCCCAATTACCGGCTACGCTGATTGAAGCCCAACTCGATGGCGACTTACACAGCTGGCTCATTGACTTTGAAGATTGCCGTTTATTGCTCAAGGCCGAGCATTACAGCGAAGCGGTCTGGCTTGAACCTATTGATCCTGTGCAGTCGCAAGCGGTGATGGACTATTTAGCGCAGTTGTTTGAGCGTGGATTTCACTTAGTGGTCTAGCAATCGATTGCTCAAAAACCAAGCATTGCACTAGGCTTAGATTTTTGTATAATCCCCGCCTCACTACATTGTGTAGTGACATAGATTGGCGTTTTCCTCCCTGGCAGCGATTTCTCACTGCGGTGTGGTTGGCACGCTAAGCGTTAAGTAATTTTCATTTACTTGTTCATTTGGGTTCCCTCACCCCCAAACCAAACCAAAAAGGTCACAATATGTCGACGTTTACTCCTGCGCAGCAGCGCAAAGCCTTGGGCTACCTTACCCTGTTTCATTTACTTGTTATCGCTTCAAGTAACTACCTTGTACAAATTCCCTTTACCGTGTATGGCTTCCACACCACATGGGGCGCCTTTACGTTTCCGTTTATTTTCTTGGCAACCGATTTAACCGTGAGGATCTTTGGCTCGGCATTGGCGCGCCGGATCATTTTTTGGGTCATGATCCCTGCGTTGGTTATTTCCTATCTGGTGTCGGTCGTGTTTATGAACGGCAGTTACGCCGGGCTCGGGGCGCTCGGCGAGTGGAATACGTTCGTCGCGAGAATTGCGTTAGCCAGTTTTATGGCCTATTTGTTGGGGCAAATACTCGATATCAATGTATTCAATCGCTTGAGAAAGCTTCGCCAATGGTGGATTGCGCCGACGGCATCAACCTTATTCGGCAATGCATTAGACACACTGGCCTTTTTTGCCATTGCCTTTTATCAAAGCCCAGACCCATTCATGGCTGAGCACTGGACAGAGATCGCACTGGTTGATTACGGCTTTAAATTGATCATTAGCTTGGGCTTATTTGTGCCTTTGTATGGCGTATTGCTTAACTTCTTGGTCAAGAAGCTGACGAGTGTCAAAGAAGCGGTTCGACCGCAGTTGGCTTAGTGACATCAAACGCTGATTACAGGCATTGATGAGAGAAAGTGCAAAAATTAAGTCTTGAACAGACCCCCAATGATTGGGGGTCTTTTGGTGTTTAAGGGTCACCGAGGGCTGAAAAGTACCGTTTATATTGACTCAGAGTCTGAATGTTTCCAGCAAAGAGCGTCTTTAAGCTTTTCTTTCCGGTTATCACTCACTTTATCAACAGGTTGGCACCTCAGCATTAAGGCAAGGCTAGTGACTTTTTATCGTTAAAGGCCAGCCTAAATCCGTTTGGCGGTTCGCTTCAATTTCCAGTTCCGTCGCCGAAAGTGGGTTGGCGTCAAGCCAGTCCTGAGCGATGCTTAACGTCAAGTTATCTTGCTGGGCCTGCAAGGTCACCTGTGGCTCTAAGTCTGGAGCACGTCGATGGCTGAGCAATACCGCTAAGCGCAACAGGCGCAGTAAACGCTTGGCACTGTTCCCCGACAGAGCGTGTTGTTCAGGCAAAGAGCTTAAATGCTCGCGGTAACGACGAACCACTTCGCCTAACAAAAACTTTTGCGCGCGAGTAAAGCCCGGTAGGTCGAGGTGTTGTAGCAAGTAAGCACCGTGTTTGCCTCCTTGCTTATAATCGATCGACAAACCGATTTCATGCAATTTAGCTACGGTATCAAGCAGCACTTCTGCTTGGGGTTCAATCAGCCACTCACTGTTGTTCACATCGCGTAGCAAAGATTTCGCCAGTTTAGCAACCTGATCGCCATAATTGACATCAATTTGATAGCGGGCTTGGAGGCTCTGAATGGTGCGTTGGCGAATGTCTTCGTGTTGCAATTCATCAATCATTTGATAAATGAGCCCTTCGCGCAAGGCGCCACCGGCTAACGTCATTGAGTCAATATCAAATAACTCAAATACGGCAATTAATATCGATAAACCACTTGGGAATACTAAGGCGCGCTCAAGTGTGAGTCCGTCTATTTCAAGCTCTTCTAAGTGGTCAGCAAGCATGGCTTGTTTTTGCAGTCGCTTGAGCTTGGCGAGGGTAATGACTTCATCCATCCCTTGCGCCAACATGATTTCTTGTAAGGCCTGAACGGTGCCGCTGGCGCCGACACAGTGCTCCCAACCGAGCTGTTGATACGACTCAAGAATGGGGCGCAAGACTTGTTTTGCTCCCTCAATGGCATTGTCAAAATTGATTTGATTGAGTTGCCTGTCTTTAAAGTAATGCTCAAGCCAAGTCACGCAACCCATTTTTAGGCTGGTGAGTGCTGTGGACTCAAAGCCTTGACCGATAATGAGTTCAGTACTGGCACCGCCAATATCGATCACTAAACGCCGCCCAGTCCCGCCAGAAGTATGGGCTACACCGGTATAAATGGTCGCTGCTTCTTCTTCACCGTGTATGACTTCTATCGAGTGGCCCAAAATGTGATTGGCCTTTTCAAGAAAAAGGTGCACATTTTTTGCCGTTCTCAACGTCGCGGTACCCACAATGCGAATGTTCTCTTTGGGTATGTCTTGCAAACGCTCGGCAAATAAACTGAGGCAATCCCAGCCTCGTTGCATCGCCTCTAAGCTGAGATTGTTCTCTTCATCGAGGCCAGCCGCTAAGCGAACTTTGCGCTTAATTTTGGCCATGGTTTGCACGCTGCCTTGAACATGGCGCACGATCAACATATGGAAACTGTTCGAGCCCAAATCAATGGCCGCATACATGGGAGAAGAAACCGCTTGATTCATATTTACTCTTTGCCCTTGTTATAAGTCCTTTGACGGTTGCGCTGAGGTTTGCGGTTGTTGTTGCCGCGAGAACCATTACCGCGAGAGCCGCCGGTGTTAGTACGACGTTGTTGTGGTTTAGTACGCAAACGCGTTGGGGCGGGTAAGTCAGTCAAAAGGGCGTCTGAGTTGTAATCTGAAACCGGGATTGAGTGTTCAATGTACTCTTCGATGGCCGGCAGGTTTATCGCATACTCTTCACAAGCAAAGCTGATTGAGTGACCGCTTTCGCCAGCGCGCCCAGTACGACCAATACGGTGTACGTAATCTTCACAGTCGTCAGGAAGGTCGTAGTTAAAGACATGGGTGACTTGCGGAATATGCAGACCACGTGCTGCGACGTCTGTCGCGACCAAAATGTCTAATTGTCCTTTGGTGAACTGCTCGAGAATTTTTTCGCGTTTCTTCTGTGGTACATCGCCAGTCAACAAACCAACACGGTGATTATCAGCGTCGAGGTGTCCCCACACTTTTTCACACTTGTGCTTGGTATTGGCAAAAATAATTGCTCGGTCAGGCCATTCTTCTTCGATCAAAGTTTGCAGCAGTGCCATCTTTTCGTTGTTCGAGGGGTAGAAGAGCTCTTCTTGGATGCGGTGGCCGGTTTTTTGCGTCGGTTCGACCTCAACGTGTTGTGGATCCGTCATGTGTTCAAATGCCAATTCTTGAACTCGGTAGGACAAGGTGGCAGAAAATAGCATGTTTAAACGACTTTTCGACTCTGGCATGCGGCGGAACAAAAAGCGAATGTCTTTGATAAAACCAAGGTCGAACATGCGATCGGCTTCATCGAGCACGACGGCTTGAATGGTATTGAGGTTAAAAACGCGCTGTTTGATGAAATCGATGATACGACCGGTGGTACCAATGAGAATGTCCACGCCTTCATTGAGTTTGGCTTGTTGCTTCTCATAGCTTTCGCCGCCGTAGGCTAACGCGGCTTTTAATCCGGTACTTTCGATTAACGGTTTTGAGTCATTGTAAATTTGAATGGCCAATTCACGCGTTGGCGCCATGATGATGGCACGTGGCTGGGTTGGCGTTCGTCCCTCTGGTGCTGGTGTCACCAATAAGTGATGGAAAGTCGCAGTAAGAAACGCGAGCGTTTTACCTGTCCCTGTTTGGGCCTGGCCTGCGATGTCGTGGCCGGAGAGCAGTACCGGCAACGCCTTTGCTTGAATTGGAGTACAATGGATAAATCCTTTTTTCTCCAATCCTTCAATAACTTGGGGGTGTAAATCCAAGTCGGCGAATTTTTGCTCTGTGATATGTGTCTTTTTCATTGCTATAGAATATCAGCTAAAGCTTGCAATACGGAAGTAAATCCATTCCAATAGAGCATCTAATTACTGATTGATGTCTGATCAGTTTCAGAAAACACACATTGGAGTGGAAGATGAGTGATAATATTGTGCAGCTAACTGATGATGGTTTTGATAATGATGTTATCAATGCTGCAGGCCCTGTTCTTGTGGATTTCTGGGCGGAGTGGTGTGGACCATGTAAGATGATTGCCCCGATTTTAGATGAAATCGCGGAAGAATACGAAGGTAAACTCACTATCGGCAAGCTAAACATTGACCAAAATGCAGATACGCCAGCTAAGTTTGGTATTCGTGGCATCCCAACACTGCTGTTGTTTAAAAATGGCAGTGTCGCAGCAACGAAGGTTGGCGCATTATCGAAAACTCAACTAAAAGAGTTTCTTGACGCGAACATTTAAGTCGATGACTGTGTGACAAAACCGTGTAAATATGAATTTGCACGGTTTTGTTTTACTGGAACTAGACTATCATTATATTTAGTGCTAACTTATCGCACGTTAATTGAACAGTAATCTCTTCTTGGTCACCCCTGCGACCGAATTTATCTTAACACTAAAAAAAACAGACCATATTTTGACAAAACAAGAATCCACCACCATGAACCTGACAGAACTGAAGAACAGACCCGTGTCTGAGCTTGTTAAATTGGGCGAAAGTCTAGGCCTTGAAAACCTAGCGCGTCTTAGAAAGCAAGATATCATCTTCTCAATTTTAAAAGCCCATGCGAAAAGCGGTGAAGACATCTTCGGCGATGGGGTTCTTGAGATCTTACAAGACGGCTTTGGTTTCTTACGCAGTGCAGACAGTTCTTACCTCGCTGGCCCTGATGATATTTATGTGTCACCAAGCCAGATTCGTCGTTTTAACCTGCGTACTGGTGACTCGATTGCCGGCAAGATTCGCCCGCCTAAAGACGGCGAGCGCTACTTTGCGTTATTGAAAGTTAATACCGTTAACCACGATAGACCGGATAACGCGCGCAATAAAATCTTGTTTGAAAACTTGACGCCGTTACACGCCAATGAGCGCATGGTGATGGAAAGGGGTAATGGTTCGACCGAAGACATTACCGCACGTGTTTTAGATTTGGCATCGCCAATCGGTAAAGGCCAGCGCGGTTTGATTGTTGCGCCGCCAAAAGCTGGTAAGACGATGTTGTTGCAAAACATTGCACAAAGCATCGCTTACAACCACCCTGAGTGTGAGTTGATGGTACTACTCATCGATGAGCGCCCTGAAGAAGTGACCGAGATGCAGCGTTTGGTCAAAGGAGAAGTGGTTGCTTCTACCTTTGATGAACCGGCTTCACGCCACGTTCAAGTGGCTGAAATGGTCATTGAAAAAGCCAAGCGTTTGGTTGAGCACAAAAAAGATGTGGTTATTTTGCTCGATTCTATTACCCGTTTGGCCCGTGCTTACAACACCGTGATCCCTTCTTCTGGTAAAGTGTTAACCGGTGGTGTGGATGCGAACGCATTACATCGACCTAAGCGATTCTTTGGTGCAGCGCGAAATGTTGAGGAAGGCGGCAGCTTAACCATCATTGCGACAGCGCTTGTGGATACCGGCTCTAAAATGGATGAAGTTATCTACGAAGAGTTTAAAGGTACTGGTAACATGGAATTGCACCTCAACCGCAAAATTGCTGAAAAACGCGTCTTCCCTGCTATCGACTTTAACCGTTCTGGTACTCGCCGTGAAGAATTGTTAACTAAGACCGATGAACTACAGAAAATGTGGATCTTGCGCAAGATAGTACACCCGATGGGGGAAATCGATGCGATGGAGTTTTTGATTGACAAGTTGGCCATGACGAAAACCAACGATGAGTTCTTTGACGCCATGCGACGTCAATAACGAAAAAAGACTGTTAAGCGCCGTGCAATGCACGGCGTTTTTGTTTGCATTTTTCGCTTTTCGGCTCACAATGAGAAGAAGACAAGGAGGAGCAAATATGCAACAAGGATGGTCTGCATACCTGCTTTTGTTCGTCACTGCGTGTTTTTCTCAAGGTCTGGTTGCCAAGCAATTATCTCAGGCAGAAATAGACAGGTGGCTCGACGATGAGCAGGTCAATCAAAAAGCGGCATTATTACTCAGCGAGTTTACCAAAGATCGCTTAGATGTTTTGCGTTTTTCACTACAAAGAATTGCTTTGCCTCAGCAAGAAGTCGTTCGATTTAAACTGCTGCAAGCCATTGAGAAAAAACAGTGGATCTTCGATGGTCAAATGATGGCGTTTATCGAAGAGCAGTCTCGTCGTTCACCGACTTACCAGTTTCGATATCAAGGCAATGGTTACGAATACACGGTGCCGGCTTTCGATTACCCCGCGGTGGCTAATCGCTTACTTCAGCAATGGAAAAAAAATCAGCAGGGATTGTCTTTTGTGTTGGCGGCAGAAAGAGGTGAGCTTGATCTCGAAGACTGGTTGAGCCCCAGACACCCCGACTATCAATCACGACGTCGTTTATTGTTAGAGCACTTATCACTGCTATCACCCGATGCCATTGCCTCGCTGGCACAACAATTAACCTCAATGGGGGTCACTCGTTGGTTGCCCAGTTCTGAGTTAGTCATGCGTTTGGCTCAAGCCAGTGGTGATCGCAAGGTCTATGATTTATTGTGGAAAATGAGAGCCGATCAATATGGCCAGATGGCGTTAAGGGCGTTAGCGCAAAGGAATACTTCTTTTTCTCAGCAGCAGATCATGGCGGCGGTAAGCAATCCTTCACTAAAGCCATTGGCTTTGGAGTTGTTAGCAAAAACGCAACCTCTTACCCCTCAAGTGCGTCAGTTTCTCGTTGAGAAAATGGGGGACCGCAACGATGCCCAAGCACTGGCTCGTACCTTAGTTCAACAAGGCCATGTCGACTGGTTAAAAGAAGTCATCAATACCAATAAGCAAGTGGATATCGCCGCCATAGAAGACGTCTTGTACTAGTGGAAATGTGCCATTATTCACACGGCTTTGTGATGAGATACCGAGGGGGTGAGAAGCACAACTCACCATTTATAATTCTGGTTTATTGTTACCTTGGTTTTGTTTAACTACATGAATATAAAGCATTTATTTTTTCTTGATGGGCGAGTTGTGTGATAAAAAGACTGCTTTTGAAAGGAGTCTAGATTATGAAAGCCGGTGTTTTGTCTTTGTTTCTGTCATTGAGTAGTGTTTCTGCTTTGTCTTATGGGCAAGTGAATGTTGGCGAAGGAGGGCGTGACCAAGACATGCCAATCGCGTCGGTGACACTGATTGGAGAAAGTCGAATTGACAACCAAGCTCAGTTTGACGGAGTGACGATTGGGGGACTGTCTGGAATCGATTATAATCCTCAAACCAAACAGTGGGTTGTGATCAGTGATGATCGCGGCGAACACGGCCCAGCGCGGGCGTATCTAGGTCAGCTTGCGGTGACCAAATCGCATATAGGTGATTTTCAAGTCTCTGACATGATCACCTTTGAGCAGCCTGATGGCAGCCCTTATCCCAGAGCCAAAGCCTTTAAACAGCACGGTGACATTGCCGACTTTGAATCGGTTCGCTTTAACCCCTGGCAACCACAAACACTGAGATATACCAGTGAAGGGGACCGCACTTTGGGCTTAACGCCTTTTATTCGTGATGCGCGTTTTCCTTCTGGCCAGTGGTTGGCCTCACTGACCATTGCCCCGCAAATAAAAGCGGCTATCAATCACGGTTATTATGACAACCTCACTTTTGAAGGCAGTAGCTTTACACCGAGCCAAGATTTTTACTTTGTCGCTATGGAAGCGCCGGTCATGCAAGATGGGCCAGTCCCTAATGAAGAGCATGGGGGCTACTCACGGTTAATCAAATACGATCGACAAGGGCATATTGTCAGCCAATACCTTTATCCTGTCGATGCTTGGCCTGCCTTACCAGGGAAGGGGAAGCACGCCGATAATGGCGTATCGGAAATTCTTGCAATTGACGATAGTCATCTGCTGTTTGTCGAGAGAGCGGGTATCCAAAGTCAGTCAGGTTCTTACCACAATCACATCCGCCTTTATCAAGTCAGCCTTGAGCGGGCAAGTAATGTCAACCGAGAAGACAGTGTCGCCCATCGGCCTGAATTACAGGCTGTAAAGAAAACGTTATTACTCAATTTAAATGATCTTGATTTATCGCTGCTCGATAACATTGAGGGCATCACATGGGGACCGCGCTTAAGTAATGGTAAGTCATCCTTGATTTTGATTTCCGACAATAACTTTAATCGCCATGAAGTGACGCAGTTGTTGGCTTTTTCAGTGACGATGAAGGGTGAGTGAGGACTTCTCAGTGGTCGATAAGGCGACCACTGAATAAAGGAGATGAATCTCAATCGAGTTCTCGCTGGAAAACCCATGCTGCTAGGTGCCTTTTCTTCCTTGTTTTGACGAGAAAAACAACAGCGCGGACGGTTTGTTTTGTTATACTGCCGATATGTCAATCTAGATATACAGAGCTATGAGTTTTAAAAACTTACGTGATTTTATCGAGCAGTTAGAAGAAAAGGGCCTTCTCAAGCGTATTACACACCCTGTCGACCCACATTATGAAATGACAGAGATCAGTGATAGAACCTTGAGAGCAGGTGGCCCAGCTTTATTATTCGAAAACCCTGTCGGTTACGATATGCCCGTGTTGACCAACTTGTTTGGTACGCCTGAGCGCGTTGCCATCGGCATGGGGCAAGAGAGTGTGTCAGCGCTGCGAGATGTCGGTAAGTTACTCGCGTATTTGAAAGAGCCAGAGCCCCCTCAGGGTTTTAAAGATGCTGTAGATAAGCTGCCGGTGTTTAAAAAAGTGTTAAACATGCCGGTCAAAAAGCTGCGTCGAGCGCCTTGCCAAGAGATCGTCTGGAGTGGTGATGAAGTCGATTTAGATAAAATACCGGTGATGAGCTGCTGGCCAGGCGATGTGGCTCCTTTGCTGACCTGGGGGCTGACGGTGACCAAAGGCCCGAACAAGAAAAGACAAAATCTCGGGATTTACCGCCAACAAAAGTTATCTAAAAACAAAGTCATTATGCGTTGGTTGGCGCATCGAGGCGGCGCTCTTGACCTACAAGATTGGGTTAATACACACCCAGGGCAACCTTTCCCTGTTTCAGTGGCGTTTGGCGCGGATCCTGCTACCATACTTGGCGCCGTCACCCCCGTTCCTGACAGCTTATCTGAGTATGCGTTTGCCGGTTTACTGAGAGGCAGTAAAACGGAAGTGGTGAAGTCAATCAGCAATGATCTCGAGATTCCTGCCAGTGCCGAAATTGTCCTTGAAGGGTATATCGATCCAGAAGAAATGGCGGAAGAAGGTCCTTATGGCGACCATACCGGCTATTATAATGAAGTGGAACAGCATCGTGTTTTCACCATCACGCATATCACCATGCGTAAAAAGCCTATTTATCACAGTACCTATACCGGGCGCCCACCTGATGAGCCAGCCGTGTTAGGCGAAGCTTTGAATGAGGTATTTGTGCCTATTATTCAAAAGCAATTTCCAGAAATCGTTGACTTTTACCTCCCACCGGAAGGGTGCTCCTATCGCATGGCGGTGGTCACAATGAAAAAACAATACCCAGGCCATGCTAAGCGAGTCATGATGGGGGTATGGTCGTTTTTACGACAGTTCATGTACACCAAATTTGTGATTGTGTGCGACGATGATGTCAATGCACGTGATTGGAATGACGTTATATGGGCAATCACCACACGAATGGATCCGGCACGTGATACGGTCATGGTTGAGAATACGCCGATAGATTCGCTAGACTTTGCTTCTCCTGTCGTGGGCCTTGGTTCAAAAATGGGCCTTGATGCGACCAATAAGTGGCAAGGCGAAACCGCGAGAGAGTGGGGAAGACCCATTGTAAAAGACCCTGAGTTGGTTGCAAAAGTTGATGCAATGTGGGATGAATTAAACATTGTTTAAAAGCATTTAAGTATGGGCTAGGAAGTACCCCACAACGCCAGTCCAGTTTCGAGCTAGGAGAGGGAGAGATCCCCTCTCTAGCGCATTGAATACCAACTCATCAAAGTGAGTTAAGAAGGAAGACATGACAATAGAGTGTAAAGTAAAATCGATATCACCATTAGCCAGCAATACTTACCATATCGTACTTAAGCCAAGTGAACACATTGAGTTTGTGGCTGGGCAATATCTCATGGTCGTTATGGGAGATAAGGATAAGCGCCCATTCTCTATTGCCAATAGTCCTCAGTCATCGGGTGAGCTGGAACTGCACATCGGTGCGGCCGAGCACAGCAGTTATGCTTTTGAAGTGGTTGAGCAGATTCGACATGCGCACGCTAACGATGGTGTGATTACCATTGATGTACCACACGGTAAAGCTGGTTTTCAGACGCCATCTGAGGATCGCGGAGTGTTGTTAATTGCCGGTGGTACGGGCTTTAGTTATGTGCGCTCTATTTTAGATTACTGTATTGAACAACAATTGCCGAACCCTATTTATCTTTATTGGGGCGGGAGAAACAGAGAACAGCTTTATCAGTATAAAGCGCTGACCGACTTGTCTGCTCAATACGATAATGTTCAGTTCAAGCCCGTTGTTGAGATCGCGACCGATGATTGGCAAGGCCATGTCGGTAATGTGCTTGAAGCCGTGGCGCAGGATTTTGAATCATTAGAAAAAATGGATATTTATATTGCCGGCCGTTTTGAGATGGCGGGTGCAGCCAGAAGTCAATTTACAGAACAAAAAGCGGCAAAAATAGACAGAATGTTTGCTGATGCTTACGCATTTATTTAAAGTTTAGCTTCTATTTTGGCCATCTTGAGTTAAAAAACGCCGATTAGGCGTTTTTTTTATTTATTTGCTAAAAAAGGCTTGCATCAAAATCTTCACTCCCTATAATGCGCACCCACTGACACGGCAAAGCGAGATGCTTAAATGCTTTATCAGTAAGACGGCAAAGAGTGATTCACTCTTTCGATAAAAAGTTTCAAAAAAGTGTTTGACACAGAAACTTAAATCGCTAAAATAGCCGTCCACTTCGAGGGAAAGCCTTGAAGCAAAGCTCTTTAACAATTTAAACACTATCAATCTGTGTGGGCACTCGTTGATGATAATCAATAGATTCTTAGGAATCACATTGGTTTCAATGAACTGAGTGACCAAACGAGTCGAAAGACTTGGCACAGTCAATTCACAGTCCTTATTCGGCAACGAATAAAGAATGTAATCAGTATTCATTGAGCCGCTCGAAAGAGCACAAAAACTTTAATTGAAGAGTTTGATCATGGCTCAGATTGAACGCTGGCGGCAGGCCTAACACATGCAAGTCGAGCGGAAACGAGTTATCTGAACCTTCGGGGGACGATAACGGCGTCGAGCGGCGGACGGGTGAGTAACGCCTGGGAAATTGCCCTGATGTGGGGGATAACCATTGGAAACGATGGCTAATACCGCATAATCTCTTCGGAGTAAAGAGGGGGACCTTCGGGCCTCTCGCGTCAGGATATGCCCAGGTGGGATTAGCTAGTTGGTGAGGTAATGGCTCACCAAGGCAACGATCCCTAGCTGGTCTGAGAGGATGATCAGCCACACTGGAACTGAGACACGGTCCAGACTCCTACGGGAGGCAGCAGTGGGGAATATTGCACAATGGGCGCAAGCCTGATGCAGCCATGCCGCGTGTATGAAGAAGGCCTTCGGGTTGTAAAGTACTTTCAGCAGTGAGGAAGGGGATTAGGTTAATAGCCTAGTTCTTTGACGTTAGCTGCAGAAGAAGCACCGGCTAACTCCGTGCCAGCAGCCGCGGTAATACGGAGGGTGCGAGCGTTAATCGGAATTACTGGGCGTAAAGCGCATGCAGGTGGTTTGTTAAGTCAGATGTGAAAGCCCGGGGCTCAACCTCGGAATAGCATTTGAAACTGGCAGGCTAGAGTACTGTAGAGGGGGGTAGAATTTCAGGTGTAGCGGTGAAATGCGTAGAGATCTGAAGGAATACCGGTGGCGAAGGCGGCCCCCTGGACAGATACTGACACTCAGATGCGAAAGCGTGGGGAGCAAACAGGATTAGATACCCTGGTAGTCCACGCTGTAAACGATGTCTACTTGGAGGTTGTGGCCTTGAGCCGTGGCTTTCGGAGCTAACGCGTTAAGTAGACCGCCTGGGGAGTACGGTCGCAAGATTAAAACTCAAATGAATTGACGGGGGCCCGCACAAGCGGTGGAGCATGTGGTTTAATTCGATGCAACGCGAAGAACCTTACCTACTCTTGACATCCATAGAACTTAGCAGAGATGCTTTGGTGCCTTCGGGAACTATGAGACAGGTGCTGCATGGCTGTCGTCAGCTCGTGTTGTGAAATGTTGGGTTAAGTCCCGCAACGAGCGCAACCCTTATCCTTGTTTGCCAGCACTTTGGGTGGGAACTCCAGGGAGACTGCCGGTGATAAACCGGAGGAAGGTGGGGACGACGTCAAGTCATCATGGCCCTTACGAGTAGGGCTACACACGTGCTACAATGGCGCATACAGAGGGTTGCCAACTTGCGAAAGTGAGCGAATCCCAAAAAGTGCGTCGTAGTCCGGATTGGAGTCTGCAACTCGACTCCATGAAGTCGGAATCGCTAGTAATCGTGGATCAGAATGCCACGGTGAATACGTTCCCGGGCCTTGTACACACCGCCCGTCACACCATGGGAGTGGGCTGCAAAAGAAGTGGGTAGTTTAACCTTCGGGGGGACGCTCACCACTTTGTGGTTCATGACTGGGGTGAAGTCGTAACAAGGTAGCCCTAGGGGAACCTGGGGCTGGATCACCTCCTTATACGAAAGATTATCTTTCGATGCGTGTCCACACAGATTGATAGAGTTTAAAAAGAGTTCAAAGAAACATTCCCATATGTTTCGAATAGTGTCCCGTTCGTCTAGAGGCCTAGGACACCGCCCTTTCACGGCGGTAACAGGGGTTCGACTCCCCTACGGGATACCACTTTACTGTTTATGGCCACAAGGCGGTAAACAAGAAAAGTTGGGTCGTTAGCTCAGTTGGTAGAGCAGTTGACTTTTAATCAATTGGTCGCAGGTTCGAATCCTGCACGACCCACCATTTCAAGATGGGGCTATAGCTCAGCTGGGAGAGCGCCTGCCTTGCACGCAGGAGGTCTGCGGTTCGATCCCGCATAGCTCCACCATCTTGAACATGGGCGATTAGCTCAGTTGGGAGAGCACCTGCCTTACAAGCAGGGGGTCACTGGTTCGAGCCCGGTATCGCCCACCATCTTTAAGCGCATTACTACTATGAGTAGAAATGAGTGTGTTTAAAAATGGTTTCTCTTTCATTAGAAAGACAATCATGCTCTTTAACAATTTGGAAAGCTGACAAAACAATCTCTTTGAGATTGTTTGTAAAAGTTCTCAATTATCTCTTTAAGAGATAACCAACACACAATCAAGTGTTCTTGGGAAAGCATAGCAATATGTTTTCAAAATTGAGTCCGGCAATATCGAGTTCGTGACATGTATAAAAACACGAACACACCTTGGTGACTAACCGCTTTACTTGTAAAGCACATCAACTCAAAAGACTCTTTTGGGTTGTATGGTTAAGTGACTAAGCGTACACGGTGGATGCCTTGGCAGTCAGAGGCGATGAAGGACGTACTAACTTGCGATAAGCGTAGATAAGGCAGTAAGAGCCACTTGAGTCTACGATTTCCGAATGGGGAAACCCAGCTGCATAAGCAGTTATCATTGTGTGAATTCATAGCACAATGAGGCGAACCGGGGGAACTGAAACATCTAAGTACCCCGAGGAAAAGAAATCAACCGAGATTCTGGAAGTAGCGGCGAGCGAAACCGGATTAGCCCTTAAGCTTTTTATGCGTCAGGTGAAGTGTCTGGAAAGGCACGCGATACAGGGTGATAGCCCCGTAACCGACAGCGCATATTCAGTGAAATCGAGTAAGGCGGGACACGTGATATCCTGTCTGAACATGGGGGGACCATCCTCCAAGGCTAAATACTCCTGACTGACCGATAGTGAACCAGTACCGTGAGGGAAAGGCGAAAAGAACCCCTGTGAGGGGAGTGAAATAGAACCTGAAACCGTGTACGTACAAGCAGTAGGAGCAGGCTTTGTCCTGTGACTGCGTACCTTTTGTATAATGGGTCAGCGACTTATATTCAGTGGCAAGGTTAACCGTTTAGGGGAGCCGTAGGGAAACCGAGTCTTAACTGGGCGCTCAGTCTCTGGATATAGACCCGAAACCAGGTGATCTAGCCATGGGCAGGTTGAAGATTGAGTAACATCAATTGGAGGACCGAACCGACTAATGTTGAAAAATTAGCGGATGACTTGTGGCTAGGGGTGAAAGGCCAATCAAACCTGGAGATAGCTGGTTCTCCCCGAAAGCTATTTAGGTAGCGCCTCGGACGAATACTACTGGGGGTAGAGCACTGTTAAGGCTAGGGGGTCATCCCGACTTACCAACCCTTTGCAAACTCCGAATACCAGTAAGTACTATCCGGGAGACACACGGCGGGTGCTAACGTCCGTCGTGGAGAGGGAAACAACCCAGACCGCCAGCTAAGGTCCCAAATTATAGCTAAGTGGGAAACGATGTGGGAAGGCTTAGACAGCTAGGATGTTGGCTTAGAAGCAGCCATCATTTAAAGAAAGCGTAATAGCTCACTAGTCGAGTCGGCCTGCGCGGAAGATGTAACGGGGCTAAGCTATAAACCGAAGCTGCGGCAATACAGTTTACTGTATTGGGTAGGGGAGCGTTCTGTAAGCCGTTGAAGGTGAGTTGTAAAGCTTGCTGGAGGTATCAGAAGTGCGAATGCTGACATGAGTAACGATAATGGGGGTGAAAAACCCCCACGCCGGAAGACCAAGGGTTCCTGTCCAACGTTAATCGGGGCAGGGTAAGTCGACCCCTAAGGCGAGGCTGAAAAGCGTAGTCGATGGGAAACGGGTTAATATTCCCGTACTGCTTATAATTGCGATGGGGGGACGGAGAAGGCTAGGTGGGCCTGGCGATGGTTGTCCAGGTTCAAGTGCGTAGGCTAAGGAATTAGGTAAATCCGGTTCCTTGTTAGGCCGAGACACGACGTCGAGTCACTACGGTGATGAAGTCATTGATGCCATGCTTCCAGGAAAAGCCTCTAAGCTTCAGATTATAAGCAATCGTACCCCAAACCGACACAGGTGGTCGGGTAGAGAATACCAAGGCGCTTGAGAGAACTCGGGTGAAGGAACTAGGCAAAATGGTACCGTAACTTCGGGAGAAGGTACGCTCTTGACGGTGAAGTCCCTTGCGGATGGAGCTATTAGGAGTCGCAGATACCAGGTGGCTGCAACTGTTTATTAAAAACACAGCACTGTGCAAAATCGTAAGATGACGTATACGGTGTGACGCCTGCCCGGTGCCGGAAGGTTAATTGATGGGGTTAGACTTAGGTCGACGCTCTTGATCGAAGCCCCGGTAAACGGCGGCCGTAACTATAACGGTCCTAAGGTAGCGAAATTCCTTGTCGGGTAAGTTCCGACCTGCACGAATGGCGTAATGATGGCCACGCTGTCTCCACCCGAGACTCAGTGAAATTGAAATCGCTGTGAAGATGCAGTGTACCCGCGGCTAGACGGAAAGACCCCGTGAACCTTTACTACAGCTTGGCACTGAACATTGACCCTACATGTGTAGGATAGGTGGGAGGCTTTGATGCATGGGCGCCAGTTCATGTGGAGCCATCCTTGAAATACCACCCTTGTAGTGTTGATGTTCTAACTTAGCCCCATTATCTGGGGTGAGGACAGTGCCTGGTGGGTAGTTTGACTGGGGCGGTCTCCTCCCAAAGTGTAACGGAGGAGCACGAAGGTGGGCTAATCACGGTTGGACATCGTGAGGTTAGTGCAATGGCATAAGCCCGCTTAACTGCGAGAATGACGGTTCGAGCAGGTGCGAAAGCAGGTCATAGTGATCCGGTGGTTCTGAATGGAAGGGCCATCGCTCAACGGATAAAAGGTACTCCGGGGATAACAGGCTGATACCGCCCAAGAGTTCATATCGACGGCGGTGTTTGGCACCTCGATGTCGGCTCATCACATCCTGGGGCTGAAGTCGGTCCCAAGGGTATGGCTGTTCGCCATTTAAAGTGGTACGCGAGCTGGGTTTAGAACGTCGTGAGACAGTTCGGTCCCTATCTGCCGTGGGCGTTGGAGAATTGAAAGGGGCTGCTCCTAGTACGAGAGGACCGGAGTGGACGAACCTCTGGTGTTCGGGTTGTGTCGCCAGACGCATTGCCCGGTAGCTAAGTTCGGAATCGATAACCGCTGAAAGCATCTAAGCGGGAAGCGAGCCTTGAGATGAGTTCTCCCTGGCGCTTTAAGCGTCCTAAAGGGTTGTTCGAGACTAGAACGTTGATAGGCAGGGTGTGTAAGCGTTGTGAGGCGTTGAGCTAACCTGTACTAATTGCCCGTGAGACTTAACCATACAACACCTAAAGGGTTTTTATCGGACTCGATAAAGAAACTTGATTGTGTCGAGAACACAAACAGCTTTCCAGATTATTTGGATTCTTCCTCGCTACATAGGTAGCGCCGGGATAAAGTTCGATAGCAAGGCAATTTGTGAACGAGCGAAGGAGTTTATGTTTTATAAATGACTGAGCGAGAGAGCAAATTAACACCGCTAGCGGGCTTTATAGCCAGCGGAAGAAACCAGACAAAATTTTGCTTGGCGACCATAGCATTTTGGACCCACCTGACTCCATGCCGAACTCAGAAGTGAAACAAAATTGCGCCGATGGTAGTGTGGGGCTTCCCCATGTGAGAGTAGGACATCGCCAGGCTGCTATTTAGTTTTCAGATTTTTAGAAAAATCTAAAGGCAAAAATTGTCTTCTTATTTTACTAAATCGAAAACAAACACAAGCTAAAGCGCGTAAGATAAGACTTTAGACTGTGAACAATTTGTGGAGAGATGGCTGAGTGGTCGAAAGCACCGGTCTTGAAAACCGGCAACCGTTAATAGCGGTTCTAGGGTTCAAATCCCTATCTCTCCGCCACTATTCAAAAAGCCTGACTCATTTGAGTCAGGCTTTTTTTGTGTTTGTAAAACAAGATCGCTGCGCTGCAAGATCGTTTCACTTCAAGGACGCTTCGCTCAAGTGGCAAGGTAAGAGCAGTGTGACACAGTCAATGACAGTCTGAAACAGTCCGCTTCGCTTAACACAGTGTAATACAGGTCATGTGCTGAGACTGTCCTACACTGTTTTATACTGTCTTTTACTGTTTTAGTCTTTATCTTGCTACTTTTTTATAGGCTTTTGGGTTGCCATGATCCAAATGCTATTCACGCTATGTTAACTCAGCAGTGGGCGTTTTTGATTTTGGGCTTTACCGCGTGATCGGTACGGGGTCAGCAGCTTTGAAGAAGCTCGATCATATCAGTGAGGGGGGGGTAGAGAAGCTCTGACCCCTGTATGTTGTATTCAAAGACGCTTCGCTGAAATAGAGTGTGACACAGTGAAAGACAGTGACCTTTACTGTGTTTCACTGTTTTATACTGTCTTATATTTTGGTTTTACCTAACTTAAACGGGGTCGGATTTGCGAAATAGACTGACTGACAGCGCACTCGGTATTATGCGGATCCGACCCCTGGAAGTGATGAACCCAATAGGCAGAGAATGACTTTTGGTGTTGTTGGTGTTGATTGTCATCATGTACGGTAATGGTTGAGGTCAGTCTTTGTTCTTTGCCAAAGTACGTTTTCGAGTCATAGGGGTCGGATCCACAACAGTTAGGCGCATAGGGTGAGTGCTGCGATCCCGCGAATCCGACCCCAGGGTGATTTCTTCCCACTCGTTTTTCTCAGTAACCCATCACTTTCGTGAACCACAGTGAAAGACAGATCGCTGCGCTACAAGATCGTTTCACTTCAAGGACGCTGCGCTCAAGTGGCAAGGTAAAATCAGTGTGACACAGTCAATGACAGTTTTACACAGTCCGCTTCGCTTAACACAGTGAAAGACAGGTTATGTGCAGAGACTGTCCTACACTGTTTTATACTGTTTCACACTGTCTTTTACTGTTTTAGTCTTAGGTTTTTTACTTGGAACGAAGTGATCTTGTGACTTGGAGCGAAGCGATCTTGCTACTTTTTTATAGGCTTTTAGGTTGCCATGATCCAAATACTAGTCACGCTATGTTAACTCAGCAGTGGGCGTTTTTGATTTTGGGCTTTACCGCGTGCTCGGTAGGGGGTCAGCAGCTTTAAAGAAACTCGATCATATCCGTTCGCATTGGGTGGCGAAGCTCTGACCCCTGTATGTTGTATTCAAAGACGCTTCGCTGAAATAGAGTGTGACACAGTGTAAAACAGATTGCTTCGCTTAACACAGTGCAAGACAGCGATCTTGCCACTGTCCTAAACTTTTAAGCGTAAAAAAATGCCTTCACAAGGAAGGCATGGATAAGGGATGACAGGGCGCTTGAAGCTAGGCACTTTCCTGAGCGATGAGCAAGGCGCGCTGTGTGACATCGTGAGCTGCTTTTGGCATGTCTTGATGTTCTAAGCACTGGGCTAAACTGGCGTAATCTTGGATGGAGGCACGTTGCTGTAAAGCTTGCTCTAATGCTTGTTGAGCATTGCTCCAATCCTGTTTAGCCATCAAGCGGTGACCCAGTGCACTTGCCGCTTCTGCGTGCGTTGGCATTTTATTCAAGGTTTGTTTCAAAATGGCAAACACTTGGTCATCAAGCCTTTCATGTAACTGTGCCAATTTTTGGAATGGCCAATCAAGAGAGCTCGACTTACAAATTGGTCTTAGCTGTCGCAAAGCATCTTCGTGCTTGCCAAGCTCAATCAGAGACTCAATGTAAACCTTGTTCACTTGCAGATCGTGTTTGGCCTTTCTTGGCAGCTCAACCCAAAAGTGAGCTAAGCCTTGATAATCTTTTTGGTCAGCGAGCGTCATCATCGGCAATGTTTGGCATTTTGCCATTAACGCTTGATACTCCTGATCCGAAATGAGTTGAAGCTTTTTCATTTTGGGCAGCAACTGGTGTAAAGATGCCCAGTCTTGCGTGGCGGCGTAGCATTCTTTTAGTTGCGTTAAGACAATCGCGTTATCAGGGTAATCTGTTTTCAACTGCTTAAGTAATAGAATTGCTTGTTGATATTCTTTGTTTTTTACCCATTGTTTTGCTTTGGTCAGTTCGATGGCCAGCGTAGAGCCATTTTGGTCATTAGCGAGTGTCAGGTAGTAATCTCTTTGCTCAATATCGCCTCTTGATTGCGCGGCTTCCGCGGCGATCAAGTAACACAAAAAAGGCACATCGTGGTGTTTCGCCCAGCGAGTGACTTTTTTCTCGGCCTTTTTCCAATCTCCTTCGAGTAAATGGACGATCCCTTCATTGGCCAAACGGCGCGAGTGACGCACTTTACGCAGCGAAAACCAATTAAAAGTATTAAAACCGAAACGCCAGGTTCTTTTAATCAGAAAGTCAATGGCGAAAATAGCCAGCAAGGTGAACACGATGAGAAGTGTAAAGGTGGTAAAGCTCATTTCAGTCGTGGTGTTGGCGATTGAAATCAGCACGTAGCCTTGTTCTCCAGAGTACTGAGTTCCAGCAAAAAGGCCAAAGCCCAGCAAGACAAAAAGGATGATCAGTTTTATCATTGAGAGATCTCCTTATTGGGCAAGGCAGAAACAGGCGTGACTGCTCTGCGGATGCGTTGACGAATGGTATCTTCAAGCTTAGGCGCTGAGACAATTTCATCAGGGTAGTTGGTGGTAATGTCTTTATTAGCCAGTTCCGAAATGTCTTTTTGGAAGGCAACAACAACAGGTGAAGTTTGGTTAAAATACTGTGTTGACCATTTGACCACCGTCTCTAGTGCCGATTGATAAATATCGCCACTTTCATCGTTGACGGAATGGATGGCGGTTTCAATTTTGGCCTGGATATTTTCCCGTAAATAAAAGTGTTGTTCTGGTGACAATAACGGTGTCGCACTGCCATCGCGAGTACGGAAAGTAATAAAGTTGTCAGCAAAGTCCTTCAGAGAGGTTCTTAAGTTATGCTGCCAATTGTCAATGCTGTCTGTCATTTGGTCTTTGGCTTGTTCTTCTGCTGGCGGCAAAATAGCGTTGGCCAGTGGTAAGAGATCCACTTGTTGCTGCAAAGACATGAGTTTTAAAATTAACCCATCGTGGTCAATGATCGGAATACTTTTAAGGCGAGTGATGTCGGTTGCCATTAAACGTCGTAGTGGCACCAAACTTGGGTCGTTCAGGGAAGCGATACGCTGATCCGCACTTTCGACTAACTCTGTTGCGGTGACAGGATCGTGCTCTAAAAACAATTTACGGCTGGCGAGTTTGACCAAGTAATCGGCTTCAGACAACAACCAATCATTGGGTCTTCTGCCCTGTACATCAGCCAGCGCCTTCTGCAAGCTTTCAATGCTGTTGTCTTGTTGCTTTATAAGTGTATTTTGTTGTTCGATTTGTTGCTGCCACTGTTGTTCTTTTTGTTGTAGCTGGCTAGAAAGTTGCTGTTTTTGTTGCGCGAACTTTTGCTCAAGCGTGTCGAGTTGTTGTGTCTGGCTGTTTTTGATACACAAATAGAGGTAGTAATTAAACGCTCCGAGTAAAAGCGCAACAACAATGATTAACAACGCCCATTTCTTTTTGCCAGATGGTTTTGGCTTTTTATTTTCCTGAGGCTCAGGTTGAACTGGCGTATGTGTTTCAGCGGAATGAGTTGACGTGCTCTCGGTTTGAGAATCATTCTCTGCCTTATTCAATGGCTGCGAAGGCTTGTTATCCGTACTGTTTTTTTTGTCATTCGTCATACATATTCTCACAATCATTAAAACCGAACTGAGTAATCGTTCGTAATATTTGTTGGTTGGATGCACCATTACTGCAATAAATTTTTTGCCAGGGCCATTGGTTGGCAAAATCCACCAGTCTTTCACTGGGAACGACCGCAGTGCATTGAGAGAGCCACTTTGGGTCAATCGCCGTGATGGGCTGACAGAACAATTCTATTTGCTCCCCACTGGTGAGTATAATGGTGTCGACCTTATGTTTTTTCCAGATATCTCGTTGTTGCTCAGCCGACCAAGTCGTGGCCATTTTTTGATAAGCCGTTAAGTAGTTTACTTGAGCTCCTCGGCGAATCAATTGTTGCTTGAGCAAATCACGACCACTGTTAGCTCTTAGTATCGTAATGCGTTTATTGGCGACCTGCTCTTGAGTGAGTTCTGGTAATAACAGGAAATGCTCACTATCAGAGACACTAGGATAGTGTACGTATTGTTGGGTCACTTTGCTTAAATCGTGTGCAGTTTTTTGACCAATGGCAAGATATCGAGGAGATTTAGGCCAATTTAAACCCTGCCGGTGTAAGTATTGATGACAAAATCGCACTGCATTAGGGCTGATGGCGATAGCGATGTCACATTGATTTAATGACGGCCACAAATAGGCTAAATCCCGCCCCTCAGCAAAGGTTATCAACGCGTGATGAAGCGCGGGTATACCTTGCCCGATAAGCGATTGAGTTAATGCTTGGCCGCTTTCATCTGGGCGTGTCACCAATACTGTCATCAATTACTGCTCTTGGTATAACTTACTCAAAATGGTGTCAGCGCCCTGAGAAAGCAACTCTTTTGCCAAGGTGACACCCAGTTGCTCTGCATCTTCTCGCGCGCCTTTGATTTCACCGCGTACGATTCGACTGCCATCGGGTTCACCCACTAAAGCCCGCAACCACAATTGGTCGTCTTGCAACTCAGCGTAACTGCCGATTGGGACTTGGCAGCCGCCTTCTAAAGTGAGATTCATGGCTCGTTCACATAATACTCGGTCTGCCGTGTCTTGGTCGTTAAGAGGGCTTAGAAGTTTGATTAAACGTTCGTCATCGAGGCGGCATTCTATGCCGACGGCTCCTTGTCCGACCGCGGGCAGTGAAATTTCGGGAGGCAACTCACTGCGAATGCGTTCACCAAGGTCGAGGCGTTTTAATCCTGCGGTAGCAAGAATAATGGCGTCGTATTCACCCCGGTCTAACTTGCTCAAACGAGTGCCGACGTTCCCTCTTAGTTCCTTGATAATCAGGTCAGGGCGACGTTCTTTAATTTGGCATTGTCGACGCAGACTACAGGTACCCACAATGGCGCCTTGGGGCAGTTGATCGATGTTATCGTAGTGATTGGAGACAAAAGCATCGGTTGGATCGGCTCGTTGGCAGATAGTCACAAGACCAAGCCCTTCAGGAAAATCGACCGGTACATCTTTCATAGAGTGAACCGCAAGATCTGCTCTGCCCTCAAGCATTGCGACTTCGAGTTCTTTGACAAAGAGCCCTTTTCCTCCGACTTTTGCCAGCGGTGTATCAAGGATAATATCGCCTTTGGTCACCATAGTCACAAGCTCAACCTGTAAGCCAGGGTGGTGAGTCTCTAGGGCATGCTTAACAAAATTGGCTTGCCAAAGTGCCAGTGGACTTTTGCGGGTTGCAATTCGAATCGTTGAGTCAGATTTACTCATGATATCCTCTAGTGAAAAAGTGTTCATTCATCCTAACATAATGGTGTAAAACTATGTTACTACCCAATATCCAGCCGTCCATTTTTCAGCTATCGGGTTAAAATAAAGAATAATATTCGGCTTAATAAATTTTGACCGCTAACATATTTTTCTTTTTATGTGGGTTATTTCTTTACCAATTTAGCCCCAAATGTTAGATTGATCACGTTTTTGATTGCAAAGAGATTAATCTCTGAGCAATGTTAACGATCAATTCTAATGATCATAATGAGTTAAGGATTGTCATTTGCAAGCGTTTATTGAAACCATCACCAAGAGACTCGATACTCTTAACCAGCAGCGTCAAGAACGTTCGTTGGCTTTGATGGATGACGCTTGCCGATACGTTTATCAATTACTACCCGCTTTATTCCACTTCCATCATCCGGATTTACCGGGGTTTCAACTTGAGCCAACACCGCATGGCGTGCGTGATTTTACCCTGCAGCCAGAGCATGAAAAAGCGATGGAAGTCCAAGGGCTTCATTACCTGCCTCTTATTGACCAAACGCCCGAGTCACATCAAATCTTGGCCCTATATACTATGGGCAGTACCTCGTCGATAGGACAAAGCTTGTCCAGCGACCTCGATGTTTGGGTGTGTGTGTCGCCCTCGATGTCCAAAGAGGAACGTCAGCGTCTAACAGAAAAATGTCGCTTGATCAGCCAGTGGGCATTGCGACAAGGCGTTGAGGCAAGTTTTTTCGTTATGGATGCTGATCGCTTTAAGTGCCAGCAATCTGATGAAATGACGGGTGATAACTGCGGGTCTTCCCAGCATTTGTTATTGCTTGACGAGTTTTACCGTTCAGCCGTTCGGTTGGCCGGTCAGCGCTTACTGTGGTTGATCATCCCACCCGAAATGGAAGAGTGCTACGACGATTACGTCGCCTACCTAGCTGATTCGGGGGCATTGGATATGGATCAGTGGCTCGATTTTGGTCCATTGTATTCGATCCCTGCGCAAGAGTATTTTGGTTCTAGCCTGTGGCAGTTGTACAAGAGTATTGATTCGCCTTACAAATCGGTGCTCAAAGCTATCTTGCTTGAAGCTTATTCGTGGGAATACCCCTTCACTCAATTATTGAGCGTTGATACCAAACGTCGCTTTTTTGCCGATGAGCCTGATTTGTATGGGATGGATGCCTACTATCTCATGCTGGTTAAAGTCACTCGATACTTAACTCAAATTCAAGATTATCAACGCTTGGATCTCGTTCGCCGTTGCTTTTATCTTAAAACACACGAAAAATTGTCTCGTGATGCGGGTCGCGAGTCCGTGCCATGGCGTCGACAATCACTACAAGACATGGTCAAACAGTGGCAATGGCCGCTGGCGACGTTGCAAGAGCTTGACAATCGTCGTTACTGGAAAGTCGAACAAGTGCAAAAAGTGCACGTTGAATTGCTGAGCGCATTAATGAAAAGCTATCGCAACCTGATCAGTTTTGCGCGCCGCAACAACATTACCTCGGCAATCAGCCCGCAAGATATTAGTATTTTAGCTCGTAAGTTGTATGCCGCCTTTGAAGTACTACCGAGTAAAGTCACCCTGCTTAACGCGCAAATTTCACCGGATTTACACGAACAAGACTTGAGTTTGATTCAAGTGGGTGAGGGCGGTGTTAATCGCGCCGGTTGGTATTTGTTTAAAGCCCCTCTTCATCCGCAAAAATTCATTGGTGCGCGACCTTTAGAGCAGCACGATCACTTAAGTAAGCTTGTGGCGTGGTCATTTTTCAATGGTTTATTGACGGAGTCCACGCGGGTACACACCAAAGTCAAAGGTGCTGACCTCGATATTGATAAGCTTTATCAAATGGTTGGAGACTTGCGCAATACGTTCTCTTTGAAGAAGAGAAGGCCGAGTATGGAAGCACTAGGGAGTCCTTGTGAAATTAACCAATTGGCCATGTTCATTAATTTTGAGCACGATCCAACGGCGCAACTGAGCGGAAAAGATCTAAAAATCGATCTTAAACAGGTCAATATTTTCAGTTTTGGGCAACCACAGCAAAATTTAGTGGGCAGTGTTGATTTAGTTTATCGCAACTCTTGGCAAGAAGTGAGAACGATGAGCTTTAAAGGCACAACGGCGATGATTGACGCCCTAAAAGCTCTACTGGGTAAGATGCATCAGGACGCCATTCCCCCCGAGTCTATCGATGTCTTTTGCTACAGCAAAAATCTACGCGGTGTGATGCGCAACATGGTTTATCAATTGCTCGCAGAATGTATTGATTTGCGTTTAAAACCGATCGAACCTGGTCAGCGTCGACGATTTAAAGCCATGCGTCTGGCTGATAAAACCTTTGGGCTGTTTTTTGAACGACGTGGCGTTATGGTGGAAACACTGGAGAATTCGGTCGACTTCTATCGCTCTATTTCTAGCAGTAAGCTCAAAGGTTCACCTTTAATGATGCTAGACAAAGAGCAGGCCTACGAATTACCAGACGTCGTCGATTGCTACGCCAGTGAAGGCCTCGTGCAGTTCTTTTTTGAAGACACCGATGACGGCTTTAATATTTACATTCTCGACGAAACGAATCGGGTGGAGGCCTATCACCAATTTACGGGCTCTAAAGATGACATGATTGCCAATGTCAATAACTTCTACACCACCATTAAAGATGAACACCAAGTCTCTGCTCAGTTTATTAATTTTAATTTACCGCAGTACTACCAGATCATCCATCAAGGCGTGCAAGCACACGTTATTCCTTATCGGACGGGTGCCAGGCCCGAGTCAGCTGCGGTAAATCAGTAACCCAAGTGACAGCCCAAGGGTTGTCACGTCAAATGAACCGAACTCGGGTGAACCACGTCGGTTCATTTTGACGAAATGGTCTTAATTGTTCAAATTTCCTTTCTCTTCATTTCCTTCCCCTATTGCTTTTCTGTACTGTGGTGCGATTATAGGGAGCATTGTTCAACAAACGCGATTCAGACCATGAAAAAAGTCTTGACCTTGATGCTGATGCTAACGATTACCGCGCTTACAGGTTGTGGGCAAACTGGCGATCTTTACCTACCAGATCATCAACAGCAAAACGAACAAACTCAATAATGATTAATTCCAGTTGTTAAATTAAGGGAAGTGAATTTTGGATTATTTTAATTATCAGGAAGACGGCCAGTTGTGGGCAGAACAAGTCTCCTTAGAGCATCTTGCTCAGCAACATGGCACGCCTTTGTATGTGTATTCAAGAGCGACACTAGAACGCCACTGGAATGCGTTTGATAAAGCGGCTGGTTCACATCCTCATCTGGTTTGTTATGCAGTTAAAGCGAACTCTAACCTCGGTGTATTGAATGTTCTCGCACGACTTGGTTCAGGCTTTGATATTGTTTCAGGTGGTGAGCTAGAGCGTGTGATTGCCGCCGGTGGCGATGCGAAAAAAGTCGTGTTCTCTGGTGTGGGTAAAACCCGTCAAGAAATGAAACGCGCGTTAGAGCTAGGGATTAAATGTTTTAACGTTGAGTCTGAGCCGGAACTGGAGTGCTTAAATCAAGTGGCTGCTGAAATGGGCGTTAAAGCGCCGATTTCACTGCGTATTAACCCTGATGTTGATGCTAAAACGCACCCTTATATTTCAACTGGTTTACGCGACAATAAGTTTGGTATTGCCTTTGATCGCGCGCCGCAAGTGTATCAATTTGCTCAGAGCCTTGAGCATTTGAATATTGTCGGTATCGATTGCCATATTGGCTCGCAATTAACCGACCTAGCGCCCTTTATCGATGCGACGGATCGCTTGTTAACGTTAATTGACAACTTGAAGGCACAGGGTGTCAACATTCGTCATCTTGATGTCGGTGGTGGCTTAGGGGTGGTTTACCATCAAGAGCAACCGCCGCAGCCCGCGCAATACGCAACCGCATTACTCGAGCGCCTTCATCAGCACCAAGACCTTGAGCTGATCTTTGAGCCGGGTCGAGCCATTGCCGCGAATGCGGGCGTATTGCTGACACGCGTGGCGTTTTTAAAGCACACTGAACATAAAAACTTTGCCATTGTCGATGCTGCGATGAACGATTTGATGCGTCCCGCCCTGTATCAAGCATGGCAAAACATTGTGCCGGTCTCGCCTCGTGAGGGAGAAGGCAATCGGTACGACTTGGTAGGTCCAATTTGTGAAACCGGTGACTTTATTGGTAAAGATCGCCAACTGGTACTCGAAGACGGAGATTTATTGGCTGTGCGTTCGGCGGGTGCCTATGGTTTCGTGATGTCTTCCAATTACAACACTCGTACTCGAGCCGCTGAAATCATGGTTGATGGCGACAAGTCTTATGTCGTCCGCCAACGTGAAGAACTGCAGCGACTATGGGAACTAGAGCAAGTGCTACCGGAGTAAAGAAGACGTTTATGCATTTTCACTTTTCTAAAATGCACGGCTTGGGTAATGACTTTATGGTTGTTGATTGCGTTACTCAAAACGTGTTTTTTTCGCAAGATCTGATCCGCCGCTTGGCGGATCGACATACTGGTATCGGTTTTGACCAATTGCTGGTGGTTGAAGCCCCTTATGATCCCGAAACGGACTTTCACTACCGTATCTTTAATGCCGATGGCAGTGAGGTCGAACAATGTGGCAATGGCGCGCGCTGTTTTGCGCGTTTTGTTCGCATGAAAGGGCTGACCAATAAGTACAGCATCAATGTGAGCACCAAGAAAGGCAAGATGGTACTGAACATTGAAGATAACGATTTAGTCAGAGTGAATATGGGCGTACCGGAATTTTTACCCAATAAAATTCCTTTTAAAGCGAAGCAGCAAGAAAAAACCTACATCTTACGAGTGGATGAACACACCTTATTTTGCGGTGCGGTGAGCATGGGCAATCCGCATGTGGTGACGGTTGTTGAGGATATAGACCAGGCTGACGTCGAGCACCTAGGTCCTTTGTTGGAGTCACACGAACGTTTTCCTGAACGAGTTAATGCGGGGTTCATGCAAGTCGTGAGTCGCCAATCGATTCGACTGCGAGTATACGAACGCGGTGCAGGTGAAACACAAGCCTGTGGTAGTGGGGCTTGCGGTGCGGTGGCGGTCGGCATTGTACAGGGTTTGTTGGACCACAGTGTCTCGGTATCCTTGCCCGGTGGTGAGCTTAAAATTCAATGGCAAGGGCCAGGTAAACCGCTTTATATGACCGGACCTGCCACGCATATCTACGATGGGCAAGTGTCATGTTAGAGTCGCAAGAAAAAAGCCTTTTCGATGCGTCGCCTTTATCGTCTGAGCAAGTTGCTCAATACTTGCTCCGTCACCCAGAGTTTTTTCTTAAGCATCCCGATATCGTTGACCAAATCGACATTGAGGTCACCGGTGAAGGGGTCTTTTCTCTTGGCCAGTTACAACAACGGCGCCAGCGACAAAAAATCCTCGATTTAGAGGCTGAGATCGAACGCTTGCGAGACGTCGCGTCGAACAACGATAAAACGTTTTATCAGTTTATGTCGTTGCAGACAAGGTTGCTCGAATGTCGCTCACTTGACGAGGTAGAAGCCCAACTGCACGCATTGGCCAATCACCTAGGACTCCAGTCATATTTACAGCTATTTGACCACGACAAAACGTCTTCTCTGTTATCGCGTGATGGCTTTAAGCGCTTTGCCAAACAGCACCTCAACGGCAAAAGTGCTTATCTTGGCCGTTTGCGCAATAAAGACCGCGAAGGCTTATTTGGAAAACAGTCGGCTCCAGAGCTAGGTTCCTATGTGGTGTTACCGCTGCGCTACCAAGAGCAAACCTTGGGTATTTTGGCCTTTTCTAGTGAGGATGGCGGTCATTTCGAGCCAGAGATGGATACGCTATTTCTGGACCAACTCGCCGGCTTAGTAAGCCATTTACTCTGCGTGTCATTGCCAATGGAATCCCGTCGATGAGCGAGGTGGTGATTGCCGATTCACTTCAACGCCCGTTGCTGAAGTTTTACGAGTTTTTGCGCAGTGAGAAAGGGTTAAGCTTACATACGCAAAGAAACTATAAGCAGCAACTGCAGACCGTGGCGGAGCAACTGCAAAGCTTGGGCGTATTGCGTTGGCAAGAGGTGGATGCCGGTTGGGTTCGTCAATTGGCAGGGAAGGGCATGAGGGATGGCATGAAAGCCAGTTCTCTGTCTACTCGTTTGTCGAGTTTGCGCAGTTTCTTTGATTTTTTGATTTTGCGTGGTGAGTTAGAAGCGAACCCGGCTCGCGGTGTCTCAGCGCCTCGTAAACAACGGCCCTTGCCGAAAAATCTCGATGTTGATGAAATGAACCAGTTGCTCGAGGTCAATGAAGATGATCCGCTTTCTATCCGTGACCGCGCGATGATGGAGTTGATGTATGGATCCGGCTTGCGCTTGGCGGAGCTGATCTCTATTGATGTTCGAGATGTCCGTTTGCGTCAAGGTGAATTACGGGTTATCGGTAAAGGGGACAAAGAGCGACAGGTGCCATTTGCGGGCATGGCACAACAATGGGTCGCCAATTGGATGAAGGTGAGAAGCCAATTGGCCAATGCTGATGAAAGCGCTTTGTTTGTGTCCAAATTAGGTCGTCGAATTTCGCCGCGCAGTGTGCAAAAGCGCATGGCTGAATGGGGACAAAAACAGTCGGTCGCCAGTCATATTACCCCGCATAAGTTGCGTCACTCTTTTGCCACACATATGCTCGAGTCAAGTAATAATCTCAGGGCAGTACAAGAGTTGCTCGGTCATGAGAATATCTCGACCACCCAAATCTATACGCATTTGGATTTTCAACACTTAGCGACGGCGTATGATGAGGCTCACCCACGAGCGCGTAAAAAAAAGCCCAAAAAGGATGAAAACTGATGCGATTCTACCGTTCGATTGGCCCAATAGCGGCTTTGACCTTTGATCTTGATGATACCTTGTATGACAACGCACCGGTTATCGAACAACTCGAAAAGCAAGTCGCGGCTTGGTTTCAACAACGTTTAAGTGCCATCGGTCTTGAGTATCAACCACAGCAATGGCAAGAATTTAAGCGCCAAGTGTTGGCGCGTGATGCCAGTTTGTCTGATGACGTCACACGGTGGCGCTTAGAGCAATACAAGTGGGGGTTTGCGCGTTTGGGTGTGGCCAATGGCGATCAACTCGCGGCGCAAGGGGTGGAGATGGCGCTCTATTGGCGCAGTCGATTTTCGGTGGACGAGCCAACCCATCAACTGTTAGCGGCTTTGGCGCAGCGTTGGCCATTGGTGGCTATTACGAATGGGAATGTCGATGTCGAGGCCATTGGTCTTGCGCCGTATTTCCAACGCGTGTTGCGCGCCGGCCCCGATGGGCCAGCCAAACCGGCTCCTGCGCTGTTTCACCTTGCCCAGCAGGCGCTGAATGTTCCTGCCGAGCAAATTTTACACGTTGGCGATCACCGTGAGAAAGATATCTTAGGGGCGCGGCAGTTTGGCATGCAAACCTGCTGGCTCAATCGCTCCGGTTGTGGACGTGATCTCAGTCGAAGCGTACGCATTTTGGCCGATATTGAGATAGATGATATCCATCAATTACACTGGCTTTTGTAACCATTATCTCATTATAAAGCTCTAGATTCTTGACTTACTTGGTATTTTATCGTGTTTGATTGTAGATTATTCTTGGCGACAACAATCATATAGGGTGCATCGAGTTAATGGATACGAGTTCCTTTTTGGTGGAGTGCAGTGATCAATTGGTGGAATGCCTGGCAGAAATCGAGCACATTGAGCATTCCTCACCGTTTATTCAAATTTTCTCTACTCAAACAGCGGCTGAGGTTTTTCCTTATACACGTTTACTATTAGAACGCTTCCCCGACGCGCAGTTAATCGGCCACAGTACTCGACAATTGATTGATGGTAATCAGTTGGTAAATGAGGGCACGTTGATTGTGATGAGTTTTTTTGATTCGGTGTGCTATGTACCGGTTGTTGTTCACCACAGTAGTGATTATCAACGTGAATCGTCCGTTGCACAGCAAGCATTTCAAGGGGTGGCCGATCTGAAGGCCATCGTCTGCTTTACCACTCAAAACCATTATCAATACGATCTTTTCTTGCACGGCCTCAATACCTTTGGCTCAGTGTCTGGCGGCCTTGCCCTGCCTAACAACAGCGAACACGCCTATGTCATTGCACAAGACCAAGTGTATTTACAAAGCAGCGTATTAATAGGGCTCGTGAGTCAACCACTTAAGGTGTGGACGCAACTTCACTCGGAATGGAACCCGATTGGTCTGCCGATGCAAGTCACAAAAGCGGAAGGCAACCGAGTGTACCAGCTCAATTATCGTCCGGCTTATGATGTGTATCGTCAATATCTTAGCGATGGTGCTCATGTTGATTGGCAAACCCTGGCGAACTTTCCCCTTTATCACACCCAAGACGGGCAAGATCGTTACCTGCGTATCGCGCAAGTGTTTGATGATGGCAGTGTGTTGCTGGAAGCGCCACTAGAGCAAGATCAATACGTGCAGTTTTGTTTTAATCACCCCTCTCTCACGCTTGAGCAGTTGGCCCAAGGCGTGGAAGATCTCGCGCTTCGTCAACCGGAAAGTATTTGGGTCTACAATTGTATATCAAGGCTCGACTTTTTAGATGGCTCACAAGAAGTAAGATCGTTTAACGGTGTGGCGCAAGCGTATGGTAGCTACACTAATGGAGAGCTGTTCAACGATGGCAGCGGCAATCGTATTCATCACCACAGCTTGACTTACATTGCCTTGCGTGAGTCTTTTGACGTCACCGACATTAAGAAACCGATCAAGCCAGCGAGTAGCTCAATGTCGCCGCTATTTCACTTGGTACGCAATGCGCTAGATGATGTGAAACGTCAATCGCTGCATCTAGAGTACCAAATCAACAAACAGGCCCAAAAGCTCGAACACAATACTCGCATTGATTCACGAACCGGTTTACCCAATCGCACAGCCTTACAACAGCACTTGCCCGTGATGAGAGCTGACGAGCAACTGATGACGATTAAGTTGCAAAACTTTAGTCAAATCAATGATAAATATGGCTATTCTGTCGGAGATCAGTTGTTGAGAGAAATCTCGCTGTATCTCGCTGCGCATTTGCGCAAACACATCGGTCAGGAAAGTGACAGTCACTTGTACAGTATTGGGATTGGCGAATGGGGGTATGTGTTCCGCTCTCGCAGCGATATGTCGAGCTGTAAACAGGCGTTTATGGAGTTTGCAGACCAAATTGAGCAACACAATTTTCGTTTACCCGGTTTGAGTTCGATCGATTATTTGTCCGTATCGATTTGCAGTGGTTTAATTCGCCTGTGTGATTACCCTGACTTATCACCTGACGCTTTGCTATTGAGGGCCATTGAAGCTCGCAAGGTGGCCAGCAAAAATAACCTTCTTTTTTGTAACGCAAAAGACATCGAAGAGAATGATACTGCGCGAAAACAGCGTTTAGTGTGGTTTGATAAGGTGACACAAGCGATCTTACAACACAAGGTGATGGCTTATTGTCAGCCCATTGTTCACGCCAACAGCCATGAATTATTCTCGCTAGAATGCCTGGTTCGTATTTTAGAAAGCGATGGCAGTGTGATCAGCCCGGGTCAGTTTTTGCCTATGATTCAAGATACCCATTTGTACACTCGCTTGAGCCGTCAAATGATCAATTATACCTTCGAACACATGGGGCAACGGCAAGAAAACTTCACCATTAATTTATCGGCTCAAGATTTACTGAGCAATCAAAACCTTTATCACCTTGAAGCGGCCATCCAACAACTCGACAATCCTCATCGCGTGGGCATTGAAGTCGTGGAGTCAGAGCAAATTCACAACTACGGACGGATGCTCGAAGTGTGCGGGCATTTCCGCCGCTTGGGCGCGCGTATTATCGTCGATGATTTTGGCTCGGGTTATTCCAACATTGATGAGATAATCAAATTAGAGCCAGAGATTATTAAGCTCGATGGCTCTTTGGTCCGCACCATAGATAAAGATGCCAAGCAATGTAAAATTGTCGAACAGTTGATTCGTCTCTGTCAGGTATTTAACGCGAAAACCGTTGCCGAATTTGTTCACAATCAAGATGTTTGCCAGCGGGTAGAAGCGATGGGCGTCGATTACATTCAAGGTTATTATATCGATGCACCAAGCCCTCTTAAGTAACTCATTGACTGGCGACTTGCCTGGTCGAGATGTGAAGCACTAGGCGCTGCCATTCATGTTGCGGGTTAAATAATCGTGCTGGTAGCGGTCAAAACTCTGTTTGAGTGCGGTGGTATCAATACCGTGTTTAACCGCGAGCTCCATGCCCACTTCAAAGGTGCATAAGTGCCCCTCTTGTTGGTTGCGTCTTAACCGAAAGTCACTCGACGGTAAATCCGATAAGCTCAATCGCGGTAAATGGGCCAACCAAGTGCTGCGATTGTGGATCTTTTTGGCTTCTTGCCACGTGCCATCGAGCAAAATATACAATGGCGTTAGGTTTGGGTCTCGCTGTGTAGAAAACCATTGTGTTTCACTAAGGGCTTGTTCTGTCGGGTAGACCACCACAGGTTGAAGGTCTGGCCGTTTTAGGTATTGTGCTAAGTTGAGCGGGATTTGCTTTCTTTGCCATATCGCCATCGAACTTTGCGGCACGCATTGATGCCAAAATTGTCCGGTATTGGTTGGCCGTTGGTGTTCATTCTCATGGATCAATAAGAATGTGAGAAACGGCCAGTGAGGGGCGCTAGACGTTGGCGTATTAATCATTGCGGTTCTCGTGTGGGGTAAAAAATAAGCGCAGGGTGAATCGCGAACTCTTGATGATTTATGGACTCAGTCTGAGTGGTTAAAACGCCATTGTGAGTGTGGTAGACCCGGCGCAATACAGCGCGTTGATCTTGTATTAATGTCATGACAACTTCAACCTTATTTGCTGATAGTCGTTGCCAAAAACCACGGTTGTGCAAGATAAAAGAGGGGTGAGTGTCGGTTTGTTCTGTTGAAGGGCGCTCAGAGTCGACGTGAAAGTACTGCTCTTGAGCGCTGTGATCGGCGCGCAGCGCTAAGGTGATGTAGGTGTGTTCCCCCTGTTTGAGCTGGGTTTGGTAGTGGCCGACGAGTGGTTCGTCTTTTGATCGGAAGCGCGTTGAGGCGTGGCAAGGCATTGATGGACTTGCGGTCGAGTGTATAGGAGTTAGCTGCGTTGCGACCAAGGTAATATCACTTTGACTCACGACTGAGCTTGCTTTTAAGTGGCCCTGCACATAAAACGCCCCTGGCTGAGCTTGTGGTGAGCGAAAATGGCTTTGCCAATGCGAGGTTGGGAGTTCGAGGAGCCACTGTTGATGACTATCACAAGGTGAAAAGTAATACTGATGTCCCCCTTGGCTAATCACGCCTGTCAGCGCAATCGAGTCCGATGGGAAGGAGCGGCTTGGCTGTGAGGGCGATTGGCAGGCGGCGAATAATACCGACAGACAAACAATGAAACCCTTGAGCTTGCGCGTTATCATATGGACCTTCCAAGACAATGAATAAAGTGAATCACGATGGCATATTGGTTATTTAAAACGGAACCCGATACTTTTTCAATTGATACCTTAAGAGTGCAAGGTATCTCACATTGGGAGGGCGTGAGAAACTATCAAGCGAGAAATTGGTTGCGCGACAGCGTCAAAATCGGTGATGAAGTCATGATTTATCACTCCTCTTGCAAACACATTGGTGTGGCGGGGATTGCCAAAGTGGTCAAAGAGGCGTATCCAGATCACTTTCAATTTGACCTTGGCAGTGACTATTACGACAGCAAAGCGACGGTTGAAAAGCCGCGCTGGTTTATGGTCGATGTCGAGTTTGTGCGTAAGACCGAACGGTTGATCCCTCTTGCCGCGCTCAAAACTCGCCCCGCGTTGGCGGATTTTCCATTAGTGAAAAAAGGCAACCGCTTATCCGTCATGCCGGTTACCCCAGCCCAGTGGCAAGACATTTTGTCGATCGAGTCTTTATCATACCGCCAGTAAATGGGGCAAAAAAAGGCTTGTCAGTATGAGAACGACAAGCCGACATGCCTACGCGGTTTGCGGTGAAGTGGTCAGTAAATGCCGCTGAAGATAATCGGCAACCGCGTCTTGATCGTGATGCCCAATGACCTTATGTGACGGTAAAGCGTGCTTTAAACGCTGGTGAGCATTGTCCATTATCAAACCTTGCCCAACCGCTTCTAACATGGCTTGGTCATTCATGCCATCCCCAAACGCCATGCATTGAGAGAGCTCAATACCTTCGTGTTGACAAATCGTGGCTAAGGCTTGGCCTTTTGAAACCCCTTTCGCCATGACTTCGAGGCACCAAGGCGTTGAAAAAACCACGGAGAGTTGATCTTGAAAGACTTGTCTGAGAGCTTGCTCGTGTTTGATCATGGCCTCAGGGTGACGTTGCTTATGAGTAAAAAAGACTTTGTAGATCCGTTGGGTCGGCGCGTCATTGGTTGAAAATGTATCGTACATAAACCCCGACTGACGGTTAAACGCCTTGATTAAGGGGTCTTCCTGGTTGAGTAACCAACGCTGTTCTTGATAGAGGTGAATGTACACCTCTGGGTCCGTTTTCACCACATCGATAATCGCTTGTACCAAATGAGGTGGCAGGTAGTGTTCGGCCAATTTCTGGTTGTCTGGCGAGTGAATACAGGCGCCATTTGAGGTGACCATGTAGGCGGGAATACCGGTTTTCTGCCGAATTGAGGCAACATCAATGTGGTGACGACCGGTAGAAAACACAAAGCGATAGTGTTGCTGATGGAGAGCCTGTAATGTTTCACGTGTAACGACAGAGATGTCATGTTGAGCGTTGAGCAGTGTGCCATCGAGATCTGAGGCGACCAGTTTGATTGCGTTCACGATATTCCTCTACGGGTTAGTGGTTTAGGCACAGTGTAAAACATCGACGAGTTGGCAAACAGTGCCCATTTTGGGCGTTATTATTTCCTCATTTCCTATCCTCCCGTCTTAGCGAATGACCGCAATGTGGAGTATTGAAGGCTAGGTGGTCTTGGGTTGGTGGCGAGAAAAGAATTGCAACATGGTATCCAGTGCTTGAGTTCGATAATGATCACTTTCAAACAGAAGTTCGTGCTGAGCGTGTTCAATGGTGACGAATTCGCTGTGTCGATTGGTTTTACGCAGTTTTTTGAATAAGACCTGATGGGCTTTGTTGACCACAACCCGATCGTCGCCAGCTTGCATTAACAATACGGGCAGTGACAATTGCCGAGTTTGTTGTAAGCATTGTTTGGCCGCCATCAGACTTTGCCAAACCCAATGGTAACTCGGCCCTCCCACTTGCAGCTCGCTATCTTGATGGTAAAGGGAACGAAACCAATCGTAGCGAGTACGACTTTGGCTAAGAAAATTACCGGAAAAGGGTTTGTCTAAATAATGCCGATTGCGAGTGGCAAACGTGGGTTTTCCGTATATCGCAGATAACAGGTGCGCAAATGAAATGGCAATAGGTTTGATATACCAAGGTACGGGAATCCCAAACATAGGGGCGCTAAGGCATAAGGCATGAAAAGGGTGCGATGGCGTTTGCTGTAAGTAGCGTGTGGCAATCGCGCCGCCCATGGAATGAGCAATGATGCCATTGAATTGATAGTGGCTGAGGTTAACATGCTCAACAACACTCTTCATATCATTGACATAATCATTGAACACATGGACATGGCCGATGTCGGAATCGTCGACGAGACGCTGTGAGCGGCCTTGTCCTCGGTGGTCAAAGGCGTAGATATCATAGCCTTGTTGAAAGAGATCAAAAAACAATTCTTGGTACTTAAAACAAGACTCCACTCGTCCGTTGACCACCGTCAGCGACTTGGTGTGCTCCGGCGCGGTCAGTTTGCACCAGTAAATGCGTTTGTTATCGACGCCACGGATAAACCCTTCTTGACGTTGTTGCCACAAGTCGGCAATCGGGCCATTAATGGCGTTATTGAACAGGTCTTCAGTGGAGTACATACCGTTTTTTAATCCTAGGTTACCAGTCTCTATCATGTTGAAAATAATGTGTTGTTTCAATGGCTATTGATCATGACCATGAGATAAACCGGGTAAGGGGGCCATCTCAAGGTGGGTAAATCATAGTGTAAGGGAGCAGGGGGGCAAAACAAACATAAAACAAGTTGCTTAATTATTGGACTCTTCACCGGTATATCTTTTAAGATAGTACAATATTTGTTTTGCCACTGATGAAGATGCAAAAGACTTACGTCGCTAGACAGGCAATTTTTAATCGCAAGAACACTACCATTGGCTATGAGTTGTTATTTCGCGACGGCGCTAATAACGGTTTTCCTAGTCATATCAGTTCAGAGCGCGCAACCTATCGCATTATCGTTGAGAACTTTCTCTCATTAGGGCGAAATCCCGATGTGATCCACTCGCGTTGCTTCATCAATTTCACCTACAAAAGCTTATTGAGAATGTTGCCACTAAGCTTGCCGAAAGGGCAAATTGTGGTTGAGATCCTCGAAGATTGCCCCCCGACAAAAGCCCTTCTCGATGCGGTACGAGAATTGTACCGACAAGGGTATATCATTGCCCTAGATGATTATGTTGACGACCCTCGTTGGCGTCGGTTTATGGCTTATGTTCATATTATTAAAATTGATATACAAGCCCAAGGGGTTGAACAAAGCTGTCAGTGGGTTAAAAAGCAATTAGCCAGTGGGTGTCGGCAACAATTTCTCGCCGAAAAAATTGAAACTCAAGCGGAACATCAGCGCTGCCTTGAGGCGGGGTTTCGTTTTTTCCAGGGGTATTTTTTTAGTAAGCCTGAAATCTCTGAGAGTCGTTATGTCAGTCCTGAACAAACAACGGCGCTCTCTTTGTTTCAGGAGGTGTGTCGGTCCGAACCTTGTTTTAAATCGATCGAGAAAATTATCGCCTCCGACATGACGCTTTCCTATAAGCTTCTAAAATTTGTCAATAATCACTCGGCGCAATTAGAGGTCAAAATTCGCTCTTTTCATCAAGCCTTGGTTTACCTTGGCCAAGATAAATTGAGGTTGTTCGTCTCTTTGATTGTGGCGTCTTACATTTCAGGAACAAAAGTGAAAGAGCTTGTGCCATTGTCGATGCAGCGCGCTCAATTTTGCCAGCACATGTCACAACACCCTCGTTTTGCTCATCTTGAGGTACAAGGCTTCTTGGTTGGATTATTGTCATTACTCGACACCTTGTTGGACATGCCTTTAAATCACATCATTGACCAGTTGCCGCTATCCGATGGTTTAAAAAATGCGTTGTTGCGCCGAGAAGGAGAGTTTGGTGCTTTGCTGAATTTGGAAGAACATTTTGAGCGGGCAGACTGGCAGCAAATTGAGTCGATCAGTCAACATCTTGGTCTCTCGAGTCAAGAGGTCAAAGAGGCGCTAATGAGCGCGCAGCAATGGAGTCATCAATACGCGAAAATGGCGTCGTAAGGCGAGCTTTTTTAGTTTTATCCCTTTTTTAGAGCAATGATAGGCGTGAGGAATTTTTGTTTTACCTAGGAGTTATCGATGGGTCATCACAACACTGCGATTTCATTTACTCTTCCCCCCAGGGTTAACAAAACAATGACGATTTACTGCTGAATTATTGTTGCGCTCGGCATACACTGGTCAGATATTCCTCACAAAAGAAGCGATTATGTCGAAAAGAATAGAGTTTTTTGATTTGTTACGCGTCGTGGCGGCAGTGGTCGTGGTGGCGATTCACGTATTAGGGCCTTATCGGCATCAGTTTTCGTCGTTGCCTTTTGACCAGTGGTCTTTTGCTGTTGGCTTAAACAGTGTCATACGTTGGGCGGTACCGGTATTTTTACTCATTACCGGCGCCTTAATGCTCAGTGATCGACGGCCATTTCAGTTTGGTTATTACTTAAAGCGACGGGTGGCGAAAGTGGTGATCCCTTTTGTGGTTTGGTCTATTTTCTACGCATTTTTTGCCAGTTTTACGCCTCAAGGCCAGTTTAACCCGGCGGTTGTTGAGCATATTCTCGCCAACATCAGCGAGCATGCGGCGTATTATCACCTAGGCTTTTTCTATTATTTTATCCCTTTGTATTTATTAGCCCCGTTTTTTAAAGCCGCCATCGAACGTTGGGGGGATGAAGTCGCTTACGGGTATGTCTTTATTTGGTTAGTGACGACCGCCTTGTATTTAGCTCACATCGATGGCCCGTGGAGTCAACAAATGTGGCTGTACTCTGGCTATTTACCGCTCGGCTATCTTTTGTTGAATCGCATGCCTAACTCGTCGAATTGGGTGCTCGGGGTCACGGCAGTTGGGACGTTGTCGCTAGTGACAACCGCGTATATGGTGATTGACCAAAGCGTGATTGAGCAACAATACACCATTGGGCGTTGGCTCTCTTATAAAACCCTCAATGTGGTGCTCGCCGCCAGTATGGTGTTTGTGTTGGGGCGTTGGGTGTGTGAGTCTCTCCCCCCATCAAGTAAACAGTCGGTGGCCTTTATCAGTCGCCACAGCTTAGGTATTTACTTAGCGCATCCGATTGTATTATGGCCGATGAAACAACTTGGCTGGTATCAAGGCAATACTTGGCTTCTCATCCCTCTATGGACAGTGATTGGTTTTGTTGGCGCTCTTGCGATCAGTTACTTACTCTCTAAAACCCGAGTAACGGCCTGGTTAGTCCCTTAAATAATCGTCGCCCCTAGGATCGCTTAAGCGGTTTGGTTTCTGGGGGCACAATGTTGCCTATCCGTTGGCGCTTATCACGGTTTGGCGGTGATAAGCGTTAGCAAATTTACATCACGTGTATTGCACCTTGCCAGAAATACTGCTAATTGTTTATTGAGCTGATAACCATTTATTCAGTTGAGACAGTGAGGACGTAGTATGACAAACCTGAATCGAGTTGTACGCGGTGGCCATAAACTAGAAACGCTATTGCGTCGCCAATATCATGCCTCGGGCGGTGAGTTGTTGGAGATGGTCGATGACTGTGAAAGCCGTTTACCTCACACCACGGTGGAGAAGCTACGCCAAGTCGCATCAGTGCACCACGATGCTTTGCAAGGTCAAGCGTCTTACGACGTGAGCCAAGATTTTTTTGCTCTGTGTAAAGAATGTGAACAAGCACTGCGGCCGAGAAGTTATCGCGCCATGTGGGGAATGGCTTTGTTGCTGGTTGTGTTGAGCACCTTAGCGGCCTTTGCTTTTTACTATCACCACTGGGATGTTCTGTCAGCGCACTTTCCCTTCCTACAGTAAATCAACTCCCCTGATCATGGGTAATATTGTGATGAAATCAATCGCAATTTTTTGCCGTGCATCTGTACTTCACTGATATTTCCTGAAATTATACTCACTCAATCAAAAAACAGAGAGCGTTATTGTCACTAGTGAGTCGAGAGTCCTTAACCTTGATGCCGGTTAACGTTAATGCTTACTCGAATTGGGCGCTCTTTCTGTATGTGATATGAGTCAATGGTATTTAAACTATTTAACTTAGGTACGTAAACATGTGGAGTTGGCTGGCGATTGGTTTATGCGCTTTGATGTCGGTAATCAGCACTAAGCAGTCACATTTATTGCAAGCACAGGTTTTTAAGTCATTCACGTTTGTGTTGTTGGCGATTCTGGTGAGTACGCAAGTGATCACGCCTGTCGGCAGTCAATGGCTGTGTGTGGGTTTGATCATTTCGATGGTGACCGACTGGTCTCTAGTGAGTGCGAAGCGATTGCCACTGTCGTTTTTGGGCTTTGTACTTGCGCAAGTGGCATACAGTTTAATGTTTTGGTCACAAATGACGCAAGAAGTGGCGTGGTGGCCATTGGCGGTGCTACTGGCTGCAGGCGTGGTGGGTTTTTTATTGCTGCTGCCCAAAATTGATCGTTTGGTGTTTCCCGTGGTGATCATGGGCATCGTATTGATTCACCTCGCTTGGATTGCGGGAGAGTGGTGGTTGCAGTTACCGACCTTTGGCAATACCTTGGCAATCATCGCCGTTTTATTGTTGCTGTTTTCATCGATGGCTTATCTGCTCAATCGCCACCATAAATCGGTGCCCAGTCGCTACCTTTGGGTCATGGGCGGCTATTTATTAGCTCAGATTTTGTTAACCGCCTCGCTTATTTACCGCTAAGGAAAAAAAATGGATATTTTTTCAGCTGCAACCATGTTGTTTTTAATTATGGACCCTTTAGGTAACTTACCGGTTGTCTTATCCATTCTTAAACACATTGATCCGTCGAGACGTCGAAAAATATTGATCCGAGAGTTACTGGTTGCCCTGGTTATTTTATTGCTATTTTTATTTGCCGGTCGCAATATCTTGTCATTTTTACACGTCGCCCCCGAGACGCTCAGTATTTCTGGTGGGGTGATTTTGTTTATTATCGCGATTAAGATGATTTTTCCGAGTGCTGGCAGCATTACCGGGCTTGCGGCTGGTGAGGAGCCATTTATCGTGCCGATCGCCATTCCTATGATTGCGGGGCCGTCAGTTATCGCATCGCTACTGCTATTATCGTCACAGTTTCCCGATAAACTCTCGGAGTTGTCGTTATCGGTGGTGTTAGCCTGGCTGGGTAGCTTTGTTATTTTGATGTTCTACGGTTTTTTCCATCGCATCTTAGGTGAGAAAGGTCTACGTGCTGTCGAACGTTTGATGGGCTTATTGCTGGTGATGATTTCAACTCAGATGTTCCTCGATGGGGTAAAATCGTACCTCGGCTGATAAGACGTGAGTGTTTACTCTCAACCCGCTTTACGATGGGGGAACACTCGGAGAGAACGACGTAAGTAAGGTGGTGTCGGTAGCGAGTATGGGGCCGACACCAAAAAAGGCGCGTATCTACGCGCCTTAAATCGTTTTTATTCGGCGCTTTTCTTGTTTATCCGTCTACATAGCAAGTTAGCGATTACTCACTGTCACTTTGAGGGTCGAGATGGACTTGATACAAGCGGTAGGCGACTTGGCCAGCAAACTTCTCTTTCTCCAGTTGCCAATAAGCTGGAATCTCGGTTAAATCGAGTTCTTTTTCGGTTTCGATGTATACCAAAGCGCGGTCATTCAGCCAGTGATGGTCGAGCAGTTGTATGGTTTGGTTGAGAAGGTCTTGCCGAAAGGGAGGGTCGATAAAGACAATGTCGTGTTTCGTCGGAGACTGACGCAAAAAACTCAGGGCGTCTTGATGGTGAATGGTCATATTCTCGGCATTCACTTGCTGGCGGTTGCTTTGCAGTTGACGATAGGTATTCTGATCAAGCTCTAGTAGGGTGACGTGTGCTGCTTGACGTGATGCGGCTTCAAACCCCAAGCTACCCGAGCCAGCAAAGAGATCCAAGCAGCGAGCGTGTGGAATCGACATGGCAATCCAGTTAAACAACGTTTCTTTGACTCTATCTGTGGTGGGTCTTAACCCCTGTGCATCGAGGACGGGAAGCTTTCTTCCGCGCCATAAGCCGCTAATAATACGGATAGAGCCCGTTGCGGGACGCTTGGGTGAAGGTTTTTTTTGACGCTGTCTTGGCATAGATTTTTAGACCGAGAATAAAGTGATACTATACCAACCATGTAGGTGATGGCTGGCGCTTTCCTGCGATATTGTAAATGATGACAGCAATGAATCCCAATGTTGAAGTGATTACTTGGGTATTCATGGCTTTTTATTGAGTGACTGCCGCCAATCGTGCGGTAAAAGATAGGATCTAGGATTTCCCAGATGACAGAGAAAAAAAAGCGCGGCCTGCTTTCTTGGCTTGGCTTCGGTGAAGAAGAGCAAAAACAAACGGATCAAGACCAAGCAGTACCGGATACTGCGGAGGATAACGCACCAGAAGAGCGCGCTAATCCGGTTGCAGATACGCAGAGTCAGTCAAGGGTTAGTGACCGTCACGTCAGTGATGAAGAACCAGATACAGAGGCTCATCCGTTGGAAGTGGATACTCACCTCAACTCGGAAAGTGAGCAGGCCGATGCGTCTCAACAATACGAGGAACCGTCTATTGACATGGACGACGTGACGGCAGAGAACCCCGAGCGAGAGCCGGAGCCTAGAGTCGCGGAACAAGAAAAACCAACGGAAAGTTTTTTTGCTCGTCTCAAGCGCAGTCTTAGTCGCACTAAAGCCAATCTCGGCGCGGGTTTTTTCGGTCTTTTTAAAGGCAAAAAAATCGATGATGAGCTCTTTGAAGAGCTCGAAGAGCAACTGCTGATGGCCGATGTCGGTATGGATACGACCGTGAAAATTATCGAGAACCTGACAGAAAAAGCCAGTCGTCAACAGCTCAAAGACGGTGAAGCCTTGTTTGGTTTATTGAAGCAAGAAATGGCCGACATCTTACAAACGGTAGAACAGCCGCTTGAAATTAATCATGAAAAAACACCTTATGTGATTCTTATGGTCGGGGTGAATGGCGTTGGTAAAACCACCACGATTGGCAAAATGGCCAAGCAATTCCAGCAGCAGGGCAAGAGTGTTATGTTGGCGGCCGGTGATACTTTTCGCGCGGCAGCGGTTGAGCAATTGCAAGTGTGGGGTGAGAGAAACCAAGTCCCTGTGATTGCACAGCATACCGGTGCCGACAGTGCCTCTGTGATTTACGATGCGATCGAAGCGGCGAAAGCGCGCGGTATTGATGTCGTGATCGCCGATACGGCAGGTCGCTTGCAAAACAAAGCGAACTTGATGGAAGAGCTTAAAAAAATTGTGCGTGTGATGAAAAAAATTGATTCATCAGCGCCACATGAAATTATGCTAACGCTTGATGCAGGCACCGGGCAAAATGCCATCAGCCAAGCCAAGCTCTTTAGCCAGGCTGCGCCGCTAACCGGTATTACCCTCACTAAGCTTGATGGAACGGCGAAAGGTGGCGTTATTTTTGCCATTGCCGATCAATTTTCAATTCCTATTCGTTACATTGGGGTTGGTGAAGGCATTGAAGATTTGCGACCTTTCACCAGTGATGAGTTTATCGAAGCGCTATTTAGTCGAGAAGACTGATAAAACCAAGGGGTTGCTGGTGTTCTGATTGGACGCTGGCAATGGATTGGTTAAAGAGAAACACAAAAGAGCATGTGATAACGAAGCAACACGCAATGAGGAAGGGGTTCGGGTGATACGATTTAAGCAGGTGAGCAAAGCTTATCGAGGAGGGCGACAAGCCTTACAGAAAGTTGATTTTCACTTACAGCGAGGCGAAATGGCTTTTTTAGGTGGCCATTCTGGAGCTGGTAAAAGCACCTTATTGAAATTGATTTGTGCGATTGAAAGGCCTAGTGATGGCGCGATCAGCTTTAATGGTCACGACATTACTCGTATTGCCAATAAGGACATCCCTTTTTTACGTCGAAATATCGGTATCGTTTTTCAAGAGCATCGGTTGTTGTTAGATCGCAGTGTGTATGAAAATGTGGCCTTGCCGATGCGAATAGAGTCTTTCTCGGAACACGAGATCAAGCGCCGGGTTTGTGCCGCACTAGACAAAACCGGTCTATTGAGCAAAGCCAACGTGTTGCCCAGTCAACTGTCCGGCGGTGAGCAACAACGAGTGGGTATTGCTCGAGCGGTGGTGAACCGCCCGACGTTACTGTTGGCGGATGAGCCAACCGGTAACCTAGACCCTGAACTGTCTAATCGCATTTTGCGTTTGTTTGAAGAGTTTAATCGAGCCGGCGTGACGATATTGCTGGCAACCCATGACATTAATATTGTGAGTTCACGTCCAGAATACCGACACTTTGAACTGAATCAGGGCTTTATGAGCGAGGTGAGCTATGGGCGCAACTAGGCGTAAAGGCAACTCGTCGACAGCCAATAAACGCGCCGCTGGCCGAGCAACGACAGAGGGGTATTTTTCGGCGCAATGGCGCATTGCCAAAGGGGCGTTTAAAGCGCTTTGGGTCAAACCGTTAGGCAATATACTGACCCTGGCCGTTATTTCCATTGTGTTGACCATGCCGGCGTGTTTGTACTTATTGGGTAAAAACTTGGCCTCGGCGACGGAAGATGTCACCGCGCCAGTTCAAGTGAGTGTTTACTTATCTTCTGGGTTACCCGATGCCAGAGCGATGGTACTCAAAGATCAAATCGAGCGCGACCAAAACGTGGCGGCGGTCGAATACATTTCTCCGCAACAAGGCTTGCAAGATCTCAGTGAATACTCTGGGTTTCAACAGGCGATCAGTTTGCTCAACGACGATGCATTACCAGGGGTATTGTTAATCACGCCACAAGCCAATCAAGAAGCACAAACGCAGGCCCTTGCCGAGCGAGTGGGTCGTTTTGATGGTGTGACCGATGTGCGTTTAGACAAAGATTGGTTGGCTCGGCTCGACGCCATTCAAGCGTTGGTCAGTATTGTGGTGGTGATCTTGACGGTGTTGATGCTCGGTGCGGTCTTTTTGATCATCGGCAATACATTGCGCTTTAAAGTGCTAGAAAACAAAGAAGAAATACAAACCATGAAACTGATTGGTGCCACCGATAGTTTCATACTGCGCCCCTACTTGTATTCTGGTATGTGGTTTGGCTTTTTGGCGTCTGTGTGTGCTTGGTCTTTGGTGGCTTTGATGACAGTGATCCTCAATCAAGCTGTCGCGGATCTGGCCAGTTTGTACGATAGTCAATATCGACTGATCGGTATGAGTTGGGATGAGTCCCTGCTGTTGATTATGCTCGGGACACTGCTTGGGTGTGTCGCGGCTCGTTTATCGGCACAAAGGCATCTAAAAGAGATTGAACCAATATAATCTTTATTGCTCAAAATAATAAGACCGAACGCAATAGATGCGTAAAATTATGTCATCTGTCTTGAAACTGACATGGATTCAGTTCAATATAGGTACGCTTAATTGAGCACTATTGTTCCAGATCAGAGATTGGTGAGGAATTGAATGACAGACCAAATGTATCCTATGGCTCTCGTATCGCAAGATAGCTTAGACAGCTATATTCGTTCAGTGAACAGCTACCCTATGTTGTCAGCGGACGAAGAGCGTGATCTTGCAGAGCGTTTACATTATCAAGGCGAAATCGAAGCGGCGAAAGGGCTGATCCTTTCTCACTTGCGATTTGTTGTTCATGTCGCTCGTGGCTATTCCGGTTATGGTTTGCCCATGGCTGACCTCGTTCAGGAAGGCAATATAGGCCTAATGAAAGCGGTTAAGCGCTTTAATCCCGAAGTCGGGGTGCGACTGGTGTCGTTTGCAGTACACTGGATCAAAGCTGAGATTCACGAGTACGTTCTGCGCAACTGGCGTATCGTTAAAGTGGCCACGACCAAAGCTCAGCGCAAGCTGTTCTTCAATTTGCGCAAGTCGAAAAAGCGTTTAGGTTGGTTTAACAGCGGTGAAGTTGAAACCGTTGCCAAAGAGCTCGGCGTTGAACCTGCTGAAGTTCGTGAAATGGAATCCCGCCTGGCGGCGATTGATTCAACGTTTGAGTTGCAAAACGACGACGATGAAAATCAATCTTACACTGCACCGATGCTTTATTTAGAAGATAAAGCTTCTGATGTGGCCGATAATATCGAGCAAGATAATTGGCAAAACCACACTCACCAACGCTTGGGGTTGGCACTGCAAAGCTTGGATGAGCGCAGCCAACACATCGTTCGCTCTCGCTGGTTAGATGACAATAAAGCGACGCTGCAAGATTTGGCCGATATGTACAATGTCTCTGCTGAGCGCATTCGACAGCTTGAGAAAAATGCCATGAAAAAGCTCAAGCAAGCCGTAGGTGAATTGTAAGCCGGGTCGGCTGTAATACGTTGGTTTGAGTCAATTGAGTGCTCAATGCCTTCTCCATCGAATGAGACGCGCTTGCCAATACTAATATCGCAATAAAAAGTCGAAGCCTTTGCTTCGGCTTTTTTGATCGCGCCACCAACTTAAGGCGGCACCGCTAACCGCTTTCATCCCCAAAAAACATCCCGACGCGGCAGTGCTTTTCTCTGGCAGCGAGATAGCGCGATCAAGCGCGCGTTTCTCCCCCCAATCAGACGAAGACAACACAGCCCGCTCTACCGAGAGGTAAGGCGACTTGGATCTTAATGTACCCAGTCTGATTCTTGTTATGATCCAAATGAGCTGGCCTTTCTGTGGATAACTTTGTGTATAAATTTGTTCCTGTCACTGAACAAGTGGTTTTAATCTTGATGATAAAGGGCAGTGCTTGCTGGGGGTAATGTTATGATCTATTCACAATTAAGTCAGGATCATTACTACATGTAGTGGATCATTTTGCCAAAAACTACTTTATCAACGCAATCCACAGTGTTATTCACAGCTGGTGTTTTTTTGAACTAGGCTAAAAACCGCAATAATAGTGTGTCTTTGTTTTTCTCTGGATAGGTTACAATGCCAGTGTTGAACATTAATCAAAAAGTGAACTCATGGAACAATTTGAACACATTAGCGTACAAGAGGCCTTTGCCCTGTTAGAGACGGAGCAAGCAACCATGGTTGATATTCGCGACCCGCAATCATTTGCAATGGCTCATGCTCCAGAAGCGATTCATCTTACTAACGACTCTTTACCGGCTTTTTTGGCAGACAACCCGCGTGACAAACCCGTTTTGGTCGTGTGTTATCACGGCATCAGTAGCCAAGGAGCAGCGCAGTATCTCATCGGTCAGGGGTTTGAGCAGGTCTACAGTGTCGATGGGGGCTTTGAAGCGTGGAAAAATGCCGACCTAGCGATGAGCAGTGGCCAGTAGCAGACTTTCCTTACCACATTGAGGCGTGACATCGCGCCGTGTTATCCCCATAGGGTGGTCGGTGGATTCAGTTCGCTGTGTGAGTGAAGTACCTATGTATGATGAGATGGTATGATGAGATGGGACGAGAGATGATTGTATTTGCAACGGTAGAGAATCACCGTCTAGCTCAAGCTTTTATCGATTATATGGCCACCCAGAATCAACCGATTGAGATTCAAGTCGACCATGACAGGGTGCAGCTGTTGGTCTCACAAGTGTCCTATGAGTGGGTGTTACTCGAGTGGCAGCGTTTTTTACTTAACCCTGAGGATAAAAAATACCAGTCCGCGTCTTGGCAGGTTCTCAACACCAAGCCGCTGTTTTCCTATCCGACAACGCCTTGGGTTAGCCTGCTGCGCCAACAAGCAGGGTGGCTGACATTGATGCTTATGGCGCTGTGTATTGGGGTGTTTTTCTTGTTGCAGTTACCCACGGCAAATAACGTCTTCGCTTTATTGCATTTTCCGGCCAGCGATGAACAGCAGTGGCAATTATGGCGTTGGTTTAGTCATGCGTTATTGCACTTTTCGACGATTCACATTGCGTTTAATTTACTGTGGTGGTGGCAACTCGGTGGCAGTGTTGAGAAGCGCCTATCGAGCGGTAAACTAATGCAAGTCTTGTTATTGTCAGCATTCGTGTCAGGGGCTGGGCAATTTTGGGTATCAGGCGCGAACTTTGGTGGTTTGTCTGGCGTGGTGTACGCCTTGTTGGGCTATTGTTGGATTTTAGGTCACCGCAGTCCGCATTTGGGCATTGGTTTGTCTAAGCCAACCGTGGGGTTTATGTTGGTTTGGTTGGTTTTGGGTTACCTACAACCTTTCCTGGCGATCGCGAATACCGCCCACCTAGCTGGGTTAATAGTGGGTGTGTTGATGGCTTTTGTCGATGGCAGTAAAGAAAAATACCGATAGCAACCGCTATCGGTATCGACGTTGTGTCAACGTGTGTTGCGATTGAAAAAGAGTGAAAATCGGGCCGGTTTATTCTTGGTATAAGTACTTAGTAAACAACAGGTCGGCCACCAAGACTTTTCCCGTCTCTGGCAACAGCACTTGGTTGAGTTTTTCGACCAGCTTTTTCTTTAAGTCCTCCCGGCCTGCTAAGGTGGCGATGGTGTCCTTGGTTTGCTGACCGAGAATTTCGATAATGGTGTCTCTAATCAAAGGTTGGTGATGTTCGACTTCCTCAACATCGTTTTGGTGTAATACCATGATGTCTACGCGTAACTGAATGTAGCCGAGCTTTTTTCCCTTGGTAAAATAGTTGGTGGTAATATCGGGTTGCAAGGTGTAATAAGCTAATTGTTCTTGGTTATTTTCCGCTTCTGCTCTAGCAAGATGACTAAATAAAAATGCAAGTATCGCTAGAGTGAGGTAACGTTTGTACATTGTTTTACTTCGCTGTGTTGTGTTTTTGCAATATTCGAAAGGCTAGACTCTGCTACAATAGCACACATTTACACTTTCGATTCTTATCACTTTGAGTGCATAACGTCTAGTTAGACACATTGATTATGAGTATGGATTCAAGATTTTCACGGTACTTTTCTATTTTAGCGCAACTCGAGTGGCATGATGAGCACAATTCACTGGATTGCGATCCTGCGATCAAAGCATGGTTGCTAGACTCACGCTCTTTAACGCATCGATTATCGCTCTATTGTCATCACTTTCGTGTGTCGTTGATCGACCAAAAAGAAAGAGTGTGTACTCAAGAGATGAATGTCGAGCGTGATTCGCCCATTGCGTTAGAGCGCAACGTGATCTTATTTGGGGATGACATGCCTTGGGTTTGCGCTCAAACGATTATTCCTTCGCAAACGCTCATGGCGTCAGGGCATAACTGGGCCGAGCAAGGCGAAACCCCGATTGGGGCGACGATTTTTGCGGCTTCGAACAGTAAGCGCGACCAATTGCAAATAGCCAGCGTCACGACTGAGGATGGCGTATTGTGGGCGCGCCGTTCTCGCTTGATCATGATGGATCACCCGCTGTATGTGACAGAGCTCTTTCTCTCTCAGGCCCCTATCTATTCAAAGGAGAATAATTGATGCCTTTAAAAGGTAAATGGTATGGCTATTGGCAGTTGATGCGCCTCGATAAGCCAATTGGTACCTTGCTCTTGTTGTGGCCGACACTGTGGGCATTAATGTTGGCGGCAGAAGGGATGCCGGATCTGTCGGTATTGGCCGTATTCATGACCGGTGTGGTATTAATGCGAGCGGCGGGATGTGTAATTAATGATTTTGCCGACCGCAAAGTCGACGGCCATGTAAAGCGCACCCAACATCGGCCATTGCCGTCGGGCAGAGTGAGCTCGAAAGAAGCGATAGTGCTGTTTGTCATACTGGTGGGGAGCGCTTTTGCTTTAGTCCTGACTCAAAACACCTTAACCATTCAACTGTCATTGATGGCGGTGGTGTTGGCCTTTATTTATCCCTTTATGAAACGCTTTACCCATTTGCCGCAATTTTTTCTTGGTATGGCATTCAGTTGGGCGATTCCGATGGCATGGGCAGCGCAAACTGGGCGAGTGGATGGCATCGCGTGGTGGTTATTTGTGATCAATCTATTGTGGACGATTGCCTATGACACGCAGTATGCAATGGTCGACCGCGATGACGATTTGAAAATTGGCATCAAATCCACCGCGATCTTATTCGGGCGCTGGGATAAACGCATCATCGCAATATTGCAATTGATTTGCTTGGCAATGCTGATTGCTCTTGGTCAATTTTATGCGCTCAATAGCCTTTATTATTGGGGGGTATTAGTGGCCGCGGCTTTGTTTGTTTATCAGCAAATGTTGATCAAGCATCGCGAGCGACAACCTTGTTTTCAGGCTTTTCTCAATAACAATTACGTTGGCTTAGTGGTGACGTTGGGATTGGCTGGGGCTTGGTATTTCACGTGATGCCCTGCACGGCATCAAGTGGTAACAAAGAAAAGAAAGGGAGCGACGTACGCTCCCTTTTTTACAGACGGAAATCTCAGTCGGTATTCTGCCAAAGACTCTCTTCACTCTATCATCAAGCCATTGCCTTGGCGGTGTTTGGTATTAATCTTTAACGCTCACGTTGAGTTGGTGAATACTTTCTTCAATCGTCAGTTTCACTTCAGGGTAAAGAAGTTGTGTCAGTACCTGAGCCGTGTCGGTGGTTTTTGCTGTCACAAAATCGCTTTCAAGGCCCGTGTATTGCTGCGTTTTTAACGTCGAGAATAAGGTCGTAAAGACATTTTTATCAAAAAACTCCGGCGCGTTGATACCGTGTAAGCGACCTAAGCGCTGGGCAACCATCTGGCTGGCCGATTCAAGTGCTGAGCGGCCAAGGTGTGGGTGTGAGACAATCAACTTAAAGGTGATCGCGTAGCGCTGCAGGGTTTCCGCTATCGTGCGGCCAAGTAGCACCAGGCTCTGATTGTTGCCTTGGTTTACGGTAATTTCATCCGCTTGAATGGCGATCATTTCTTGCTGCTCAAACTCAAGCAAAATCGCTTTAACTCGTTCACTGATCTGCTCAACGGAATGGCTTAGATACAACTCGTTTTGTAAAAAGGGATACAGCAGTTGTACTTGCGCTTGTACCGCCGCGACCTGGATCGGGCCCTGACGAATAATGATTTGAGCAATCAAAGCCGGTACGGCCAATAAATGGATGATGTTATTGCGATAATAGGTCATTAAAATCGACTGTTTGCGGTCGAGAGAAATGATTTCGCCCATGTTGTCTTTTTCAATAATAAATTTGTCGAGAGACAACGCGTGATCAACCAATTGTTTGGCAGAAGATTGCGGTACTGTGAACGACGACGAGTAGGGCACATTGCGCAGCAAAGATAAATAACAATCCACCTGTCGGATCAGCGCATCGTGAGAAAGGGCGCGTTGTCTGGCGGCGAGCAATGCCGTGGCACATAAGGTCATGGCGTTGGTCGCGGCGGCGTCATTAATGTGAGTCATCATCTTATCCGCGAGCTGGTTGACGACCGGGGTCAGCCACTGCGGTTTAGTATTGCCAAGTGGGTCAATGTCCTGTGTCCATTGCGGCATGTGTTCATTGAGGTAGCTATTGAGTGGGATCGGCTCACCGAAATTGACATAACCTTGGCCAAAGTTACGCAATTTTCTAATCGTTTTAATGACTTGGCCGGCATTTTCTTTTTCTTTGCGCTTTCCTCTCAACTCTTTAGCGTAAGTCGACACCTCCATCACGTGCTCATAGCCAATATAGACAGGCACGAGCGTGACGGGGCGATGCAACCCGCGCAACATGGCTTGAATTGTCATGGCGAGCATTCCGGTTTTGGGTGGCAATAAGCGGCCGGTACGAGAGCGGCCCCCCTCACTGAAGTATTCAACCGAATAACCTTTGGCAAACAGCTCAGCTAAGTATTCTCTAAAAATGGTCGAGTAGAGTTTGTTTCCTTTAAAACTGCGGCGGATAAAAAAGGCGCCGCCACGGCGAAAGATAGGCCCGGCCGGGAAAAAGTTGAGATTGAGACCGGCGGCGATGTGCGGAGGAACTAATCCTTCGTGATAAAGCACATAAGAAAGCAACAAGTAATCCATATGGCTACGATGGCAAGGAACGTAGACAATCTCATGGCCATCTTGAGCCAATTGTCGCACGCGAGACGCATTGTTGATCGTCAAGCCTTGGTAGAGCTTGTTCCACAACCAACTCAAGAGTCGATCACCGCGCTTGATGAGAGAATAAGAAAAGTTTGCCGCGATTTCTTCCATGATCGCTTGCGCTTCTTTTGCCGCTTTGTCATGAGAGAGGTTTTTCGATTTGGCTTCGTCTTCGATCGCTTTGGCAATCGCTGGCGATGTTAATAAGCGGGCGAATAACTCTTGGCGTTGTGGTAAATCAGGGCCAGAAGCGGCAATTTTCTGGCGAGAAAAGTGAATCCGAGCAACACGGGCTAACTTGTGGGCAATCGTTTCATCCGTGCCGTGAGTGTCGGCCATGTGGCGCAGTGACACCGCTGGGCTGATGCGGATCAAACAGTCGCGGCCGTATTCGAGCACGGCTTTGGTCTTTTGGCATCGTCCCATGGCTTTTAAGTAGGGCTTACCATTGCCTTCGCGTCCTGGCCTTCTGCCCCATAACACACTGATCGGGATCAGCTGAACGTCCAGTTGTGGGTCTTGTCGATGCAAAGCGAGGATCTGCGAAAAGAGATCGATGGACTCTTGAGGCAAATTGGCATCTTTGGTGGTTTTTTGCGGGTTCGTGGCAATAAACACGGTGCGATCGAAAGCTTGTCCAGCAATGGTGACAGAGCTTAGAGGATCGGGAAGATTGAGATCTTTGGCCCGCTTTTGTAACGTCAATACATCGACATTAGAGCAAAATGGCAAGGCATAGATGATTGGCTTATTGATGTCGATGGATAAATCTTCAATCGGGTTAGACGGAATAGTGGTGCTTTTTACCCACAGAGAAAGTGGTAATTTTAATACTGAACGCGCCACGGTAAATCGAGAAGACATAAAAACTGCCCCGTAAAAGTCTGAGCCAAAATTAGCGACATTGGTGTCGAAGCTCGACAGCCGCTAACCAAAGTAATGTCATTATAGGATATCAGAAACTGGTCAAACCTTTTAATTCGATTTGGTTAAGTTTTCAACAAACACGTGCTTGCTATTGCAAATGGGCTCATTTTTAACATTGGCTAAGCAAAATTGATCAAAAAGTCATCGGCTGAGCTTTTAATTCTTATCAGACTGGATATACTTACAGTTGACTGTATAAAAAGACAGGTGGGTCTTATGAAAGCGTTAACCGCACGACAACAACAAGTCTTTGAGTTACTCAAAGCAAAGATTGAAGAAACCGGCATGCCGCCGACCCGAGCTGAAATCGCCAAAGAGTTGGGGTTTCGATCTGCCAATGCCGCTGAGGAGCACTTAAAGGCACTGGCTCGTAAGCAAGTGATTGAAATCATTCCTGGAGCATCACGAGGCATTCGCGTTCTGGCGGCGCCAAATGCCGAGGTGGTCGAAGTGGAAACCGGCTTACCCTTGATAGGTCAAGTGGCCGCTGGTGAACCCATTCTTGCTCAAGAGCACGTAGAAGCGCATTACCAGGTCGACTCGGCGATGTTTAAACCCAAAGCGGACTTCTTGCTGCGCGTGCAAGGGGAAAGTATGAAAAATATTGGTATTATGGATGGTGATTTACTCGCGGTTCACAAGACACAAGACGTCAGAGATGGCCAAGTTGTCGTGGCAAGAGTCGATGAAGACGTGACGGTTAAGCGTTTAGAACGCAAAGGCAGTCAAGTCATCTTACACGCTGAAAACGATGACTTTGCCCCCATTATGGTTGACCTTTCCGCTCAACACTTGACCATTGAGGGATTAGCGGTTGGCGTGATCCGCAATAACAAGTGGATGTAATCATACGCCTTGAGTCCGCGTGTCCTAATGATAGCCAATGATACCGCTTAACCCTTCAAGGTTTGTGTGTGTCGATGATCTTTGCTTAGTTGTGATATCGGTCATGCTAAGCAAAGGTTGGCTTTTTTAACCATTGTCAATTCTAATGAGAATGATTATCATCTGCGTATTGTGTCTTGGCGTGGATGAAAGTCATGAGTTCATCAAACCCCTCTTCTTTACAGCATTTGAATATCCCTCAACACTTGATTGAGCCTTTGTGGTTAAGAAGCCAGGAAAGCTTAACTGACGGTGGACTAATTTACGATCCGATAGCGGCTAAGGCCTGTTTTAGTTGTCAGCTTGCCCCGCAGTGCTTGACAGGAAACCTAGCTCAGAAGCAATTGCTCAATGCGGCCATTACACAGCGATGTGACCGTCAAGTGAGCCAATTTCTCTCGAGCTACCCGCAGGCTTGGATCATCAATATCGGCGCCGGACTAGATACGCGCTTTTATCGCCTCGACAATGGCCGCTGTCGCTGGATTGAACTCGACATCACGGAACACCTGTTGATCCGGCAGAAGCTGTTTCATCCTAGTGAAAGGTATGAGCAGTACTGTGGCCAAGCGGATGACTTAAGTTGGTTGCCGGACTTAAAAATACCAGACCGAACCCCCGTGTTGATTGTCTGTGAAATGGCTTTACTCGATTTTTCGGCGCGGCAAGTGGCCAAGTTTGTACGCACATTGGCGGGGCATTTTGATCAAGCGCACTTGTGCATGGTATTGGCTGGTGATCTCACCTCGAGCAGTCTGGGGGAAGCGCTTGGCTGTGAGCGCTATGGCCATGGTATTTCTCAACCTGCAGAGTACGCACTCAGTTTGGTTTCTTGGGCACAGTGGGTACGTGTGTTTTCTCCGTTTGACAGTCCTTGCAGTCGCTGGAAATATTGGCATCAATGGTTAGTTAAGTTACCGAGTTTAAAACACCGTTTGACCCCAGTGGTGGTCGAAATGGCTTGGTCGTCATATTAAATGGTTGGCTCTTTTTCTCTGGTGGTCGCACCTTGTTGAGTCTGTCGGTACACTAACGCTTCGTTTACTGATGAGTGGAGCTTATGGCCAATCCTTTTTTTGACGTGTCGATTCATCGGCGCATCCTCACCCTTGCCATTCCGATGGTGATTTCCAACATTACGGTGCCGCTTCTAGGCTTAGTGGATACCGCGGTGATTGGTCATTTGGATCACGCTTGGTTTTTGGGCGGCGTGGCACTGGGCAGTACGGTGATCAGTCTATCGTTTTGGTTATTGGGTTTTTTGCGAATGTCGACCACTGGCTTGGCGGCTCAAGCACTGGGGCAGAACCACAAAGCTCAGGTCGCAATGGTCTTTGTACAAGGCGTGATATGTGCCCTTGGCCTCTCAGTATTGATGCTGCTCTGTCAATCTTGGTTGATAGACAGTGTGTTATCCATGAGTCAGGCCAGCGAACAAGTGCAGCGCTATGCGCGTGAATATTTTTTTGTGCGGGTCTGGAGCGCGCCAGCGGCCTTGATGAACTTTGTTATTTTAGGGTGGTTGCTGGGCAATCAAAACAGTCGATTGCCCATGGTGTTGGTGATCGTCAGTAATGTGGTGAACATTGCACTAGACATGCTCTTTGTCCTTGGCTTTGAATGGCAAGTAAAAGGGGTTGCCGCGGCGTCGGTATTGGCGGACTACCTCGCCATGTTACTCGGTTTGAGCTTTGTGTATCGCCAGTGGGTAAGGCAACAACTCCCCGCTTTGTCGAATTTATGGCGTACCAGTTTACAAGGCATGGGAAGGTTATTAGCGCTCAATCGCGACATTTTTATTCGTTCTTTGTGCCTGCAGTGCACCTTGTTCTTTATTACCTTTCAGGGGGCAAATTACGGTGATGATGTGGTGGCCGCGAATGCCATTTTAATGAGTTTTGTGATGGTCATTTCTTATGCGATGGATGGCATTGCCTATGCGCTAGAAGCGTTGGTCGGTCACTCGATGGGGGCGAAGGATCGCACTCAGCTCAAGTTGGATATTCTCGGCGCCATTTTTTGGGGGGCGTTGGTGTGTGCGCTGCTCAGTAGCGGCTTTTACCTCGCTAAACCCTGGCTAATCGCGGCGATGTCCTCGATTGAGACGGTTCAAGCTCAGGCGGCGCTGTATTGGCCGTGGTTAGTGGCGATGCCCATGGTGTCGGTGTGGTGTTACTTATTCGATGGTATTTTTGTCGGAGCGACCAAAGCCAAGTCGATGCGCAATAGTATGATACTCGCCACGGTTTCGTTTGTGTTGGTGTTTTTCGCCACGCAAACTTGGCAAAATCACAGTTTGTGGTTGGCGTTTAGCGTGTTTATGCTGTGTCGTGGCCTCAGTTTGGGTTATGTCCTTTGGTCACAATGGCGGCGCGGTGTGTTTTTACTTCGCGAGTCGTGAGTAATAGTAAAAAACCACCCGGGTTGGCATCGGCAACGGGGTGGTTTTTACTGAGTATCGATGCGTTATCGCCGAGTGACTCCTTGGCGTTCTGCTCTTAAAACAAACGATTCAATCCATTTAACGCCGCCACTCGGTAGGCCTCGGCCATGGTGGGGTAGTTAAAGGTGGTGTTGACGAAGTATTCGATGGTATTGGCCTCTCCGTCTTGTTCCATGATGGCTTGACCGATGTGAATGATCTCCGATGCCCTTTCACCAAAACAATGAATACCTAAAATGGCTTTGCTTTCTCGGTGGAATAAAATTTTCAGGTTGCCGACATCCATCCCCGCGATTTGCGCTCTAGCAAGGTGTTTGAATGAGGCTCTTCCCACCTCGTAAGGTACTTTGGCCTCAGTGAGTTCTTGTTCCGTTTTGCCGACGGAGCTGATTTCGGGAATGGTGTAGATACCGGTTGGGATGTCTTCAATCAGACGGTCTTTCGCCTCGCCATAAGCAATGGCTTGAGCTGCAAAGCGGCCTTGGTCATAGGCGGCACTGGCCAAGCTCGGGTATCCAATCACATCGCCTACCGCATAGATGTGTTCGACATCGGTTTGGTAGTTTTGATTGACGGAGAGTTGACCGCGGCTATCTGGTGACAGGCCAACTTGGTCCAGTTGTAGGGTATCGGTGTTACCGGTACGGCCATTGGCGAACAACAAACAGTCCGCTTTCATCTTTTTACCGGACGCGAGGTGTAAGATCACGCCATCTTCTCTGGGCTCTACTTTTTCATAAGTCTCATCATTTCTGATCACGACCCCGCTGTTCCAAAAATGGTACGACAGCGAGTCAGACGTTTCATTGTCGAGAAAAGCCAGTAGCCTATCGCGGGTATTGATGAGGTCGGTCTTCACATCTAAGCCTCTAAAAATAGAAGCGTATTCACAACCGATAACCCCAGCACCGTAAATGATGATGTGCCGTGGTTGGTGATCGAGGCTTAAAATGGAATCACTGTCGAACACCCGTGAGTGGTTAAAGTCGATATCCTTGGGGTGATAGGGGCGCGATCCGGTGGCAATAATGAATTTTTCGGCGTGATATTGTTCTTCGGTGCCATCGGGGGCGGTTAAGGCAATCGTATGAGGGCCGACAAATCGCGCGTGACCAAACAACAATTGACACTGATTGCGATCGTAAAATCCTTGGCGCATTTTGGTTTGCTTGTCGATGACCGTTTTGGCGTGCTCAAGAATATTGGAAAAAGTGGCGTGTAACGTCGGGTGCTGATAATGAAACAGTGGGTTGCGATTGTATTCAATGATCCGACTCACGGCATGACGCAAGGCTTTCGACGGAATGGTGCCCCAGTGAGTACAGCCACCGCCGACGTGGTGTTCTCTTTCAACGACCGCGACTTTCATGCCAGCTTTGGCTAGCCCCATTGCAGCTCCTTCGCCTCCAGGTCCGCTACCAATGACAATGACATCGAAATGATTGTGTTGGGCCATAGGTTATCCTTATGTTTTACCAGAAGTGTTTATTGTGTCGTCAGCATAGCAACCCCAAGGTTTTTTTTCGAGAAGGATCGATTTTCTCGATGTCTAAATCCAGCCGACTGCACATGCTGACCGGTTGTGACTTACGTTTCTTGTTATTTCTGGTTATATTGGCAGTTAACAGGCAACCAGTAAACGGTGCACTTAATGGGAATACGAGCGCAACAAAAAGAGAGAACTCGTCGCTCTGTCATCGATGCGGCATTTCGCCAATTGAGCGCCGACCGCAGTTTTTCAAGTTTGAGTCTCCGGGAAGTGGCTCGTGAGGCGGGGATCGCACCAACGTCTTTCTATCGACATTTTGACGATATGAACGAGTTGGGGTTAACCATGGTTGACGAAGGTGGGCTATTATTAAGACAGCTCATGCGCCAAGCAAGGCAGCGAATCGTGACCGAGGGCAGTGTGATCAGAACCTCTGTCGAAACCTTTATGGAGTTCATTGAATCGAGCCCTAACGTGTTTCGTTTGCTATTGCGCGAGCGCTCCGGCACCTCGTTTGAATTTAGGGCGGCGGTGGCACGCGAAATACAACATTTTTCCGCTGAGCTAACCGAATACCTTGTGTTATCAGGGATGAGTAGGGACATGGCTTTTGCCCAAGCGGATGCGTCGGTCACCTTAGTGTTTAACTCCGGGGCCGAAGCATTGGATTTAAGTCATGAACAACGAATGGAACTGTCTGAGCGTTTGATTTTGCAATTGCGTATGATTGCAAAAGGCGCTCATGGCTATCGAAGAGAACGTGAGTCTCATAATCAAGAGGTGGTGAATAACAATGTCGAATGAATCTGTGACAGTCAGCAATCAATCTGAAAAGAAGACCTTAATACTGGCGTTAGTGGCCGGTATGTGTAGTGACGCTTTGTTGTCTTGGCTGACAATGAGTCAAGTGTCTTTTTCTATCTTTCCTATCATAGCGCTAGTGCTGGCAGTGCAGGCGTTGTACCAGGAGTATTTGAGCAACCCTGTGGCGGAAGATGTCCCGCTCGTGGCTTTGGCGTGTTTTTTCGTCGGCGCATTTGGCCATTCTGCGTTCTTAAAAGCCCAGTATCCTGATGAGGGCTCAAACTTTATCGCGATTGTCGTGGTATTAGCACTACTGGCCTGGGTTGGTTATAAAATGGGCTACATCAAGTCGCCCAAAAATAATGAGTCGGTGAAAGAAGAAAGCAGCGAAAGCTAAAGCGAGGCTTTATTTGCCGCTTACAGGTTTTGTAATGGCGCAACACCCAATGTTACTCCGTGATGTTGGGTGTTTTTGTTTCTATCTTGGAGTAAAAATGAAAAAACGATTGAGTGTGTTATTGCTGGTGCTATTGTCTGGCTGCGCCAATGTGTCGCAAATGCCAATATACACGGTGACGGATCAAGAGCTCGAACAAACCTTGGATAACCAACTGACCAAGTTGCAAAAGACCTTTCAGTTGACCGGGGTGTCCGTCACACTTGATATCAATGATATGTCGGCACACATAGGTCCTGATGGCCGTGATGTTGTCCGCCTTGGCGCTAATGCCGCAGTCAACACCAGTGTGTTTGGCTTTGTTTACCCCGCGACGGCTCACTTGGAACTGGAAGGTACTCCTTATTACGATCGCGACAAAAAAGCCATTTTTGTGCGTTCTTTGGCCTTGATCGACAGCACCATTGACTCGGCGGGCTTTCAAGGCAACTTGGCGCCGGTCAGTGGTCAGCTGATGATGCTCATTAATGGCTACCTCGCTTCTCACCCTGTGTATCAGTTAGAAGACAACCTGGTCACTGGTTTGATTTCAACGGTGCCGCTTGAGTTGCGCATCGAGCCGGGTCAATTGGCGTTGAGGCGGCAAGGCCAATGAGGTGGCCCTTTAGTTTGTGGTTTGCGTTGTTCTATCTTGGCGTGGTCGCTGTGATGGTCGCGTTAGACAATGCGTTATGGGGGTGGTTAGCGGCGTATTTGGGTTTTTCTGCGCTGCTGTATTGGGCATTTGCGCACGACAAACAAGCGGCACGACAAGGTGCTTGGCGCATTTCTGAGCGCAGTTTGTATGTACTAGCGCTATGCGGCGGCTGGCCGGGGGCACTGTACGGCCAGCATAAATTAAGACACAAATCGAAAAAGCGCGCGTTTATTGTTTTACTTTGGGTGGTGATCTTAACCAACATCGCTGCTTTTATGGCGGTCGCCTTTTTTGCGCTTCCTACCTCAGGGGGAGAATGGGGCATTGTTAGGCGTTTGCTCGGTGTCTTAAAAGGCGTGTTATTGCGTTTGTAGTCCGGCTGTTTGACACGGGCTAAGGTGAGGGCTAGAAACGCAAGATGAAAAGTACTCAGTTTAAGAGCGTGCACATCGCAACTTGGGTGGGAGAATAGAATGGATTACGACGCGTTTAATGCTTTTTGTCGTCACTTACCTGCGACGACTTATGTGATGCAATGGGGCCACTCACACGTGTGGAAGGTGGGGGGCAAGGTGTTTGCGATAGGCGGCTGGTCAAAAGACAAGAGTGAGGCGTTTACGTTTAAAACCTCGGAGAGAAATTTTTATTTTCTCAGCGATGAACCGGGTTACATTCCTGCGCCTTATTTTGCCAGTCGCGGCATGAAGTGGATTCAGCAAATCGATACCCAGGGTCACTTAGACGATGAGTTACGGTATTACTTGTCGGAGTCTCATCGCATCGTTGCACTAGGGCTATCCAAACGCCAGCGACAAGCACTTGGCCTGACAGAGTTCGATTAAGCGATTTTTATCCAGTGCGACGATGTGATGGATTGAAGCCGAAGCCGTTACTGCACTCACCCATGCCACACGAGCAAGAGTGGTATGGGTGAGTGACGAACCGTTTGAACGTATTAGGCTAGATGCGCTCTAGCAGCACACCCGCTTCCATATGGTGGGTGAAAGGGAAATCTGAATTTTGTAACGTCTTCTAAAATCTAACTATGTATTTTAATATGTTGTTTTTAATTGAATTTTAATTGTTCATTGTTCAAGGGTGTCTTTAGCCGTACAATGAAAACTCGTCTTTCCCCGTACCCCACGCCATACCCAGAAATACAGAGGTTTTTCAATATTTAGTTCCAGATAAGAAAATCGAAGGATTGAATATTTGCGTTCGACCAACGAGCACGTGAACAGCGCGAGCAAGAGGAAGCAAAAACTTTTGATGATGCTTTTGTCTGTTTTGACGAGAAGCGTTTGTCCAAGCAGCTACGAGGAGAGCAAGCGAGGGCAACCTATAGCCGGGGTATCAAACCATTTCTTGGTCACATCAAAATAAAAGAGTTGATAATTCATGATCTTAATAAAATATTTGATGCAAAGGTTGATGAGAATGGACAGCGAAAAGCGGGGGCGATTAGTGCATGCCATAGAATTATCAATCAGGTGATCAACCATGTACTAGCTTTGAATATACTTGGTGTTCACCCTGTACCACATTTGAAATCCAAGGATGTCGGTGGTGGTTCTAAGGTCACAAAACGCAATTTGAGCTTTTCAGAGTAGAAGACTTTGCTAACCAGTTTGCCTTCTTGATATACAGAGCCTTCAAACGTCCGTTTAATGCAGTTTTTGTTTGGGTTGGGCAACGTATTAGTGCCGTGCTTTAAGTATGCTGGAGTGAGGTAGATTTGCAAGAGAAGGTATAGTTGTTGTCTGCCAGTTCAGAGGATCGTCACACCAAAAGCCAAGAGAGCCGAAAAGTACCATTAAGCGATTACCTGTTGGCGCTTCTTAAAGAGCAGCGTGAGAGTGTGCCAAGCAAATGGAAACTTGTTTGGCCTCAGCTTTTGGCCGATAAGGTTCAGGAACCCGCAGCAGTACGTGCGCTCATTCAACGTAACTTATCGGGTGATTTTGAACGTTTCACACCACACGATTTGCGTCGTGCGTTTATCAGCCGTTGTAGTGTATTGGGGTTAGATATTGTGGCTATTCAAAAGAAAAGACGGTTGGCTACCAGCTACCAGGCATGTTGCGGGTATACAATTATCACAATTACCTTGAAGAGCAGCTAGTGGTATTACAAGCCTGGGGCGAGACGTTACAATCTATGACTGTTGCCAATGTAGTGCCGTTGTTTGCGTCGAAATCGGCATAGCTATATCTGAGTTCTTCGCCATTTCGATGTGTAATGTCGGGATTATCACGAACACATCTGATTGATTATGCTACCTTGTGCCCATTGTTAGACGATAGGAATATACAGCTTGACCATACTCACTCTTCCGGAACGGCATCGGTTTTTAGAAATGCTTGCCTTGTGGCAAGGCTACGTTCGCAACAAAGATCTGGTCGATCAGTTTTCGATTACCCGCCAACAAGCCTATCAGGATATCCGAGCCTACCAAGAGCTATACCCTGAACGGTTAAAGAAGATGGCGTCTGGCCCTTATCAATTTAGCGAGCAATATCTCTTTGAAGCTCCAAAATACTCGCTGGAGCATTATTTGCAGTGGCTCAATACGGGGCAGTTTTACGCGCCTCAATCATCATTCAATGTTGTGCTGAGGGAGCAATGCTCCGTTCCACAGCGTTATGTTGCGCCACAGGTGATTGCCGCGCTAACGGCAGCGATTCGTCAACAAAAACGCCTTGAGCTTGGCTATGTGTCACTGTCCAATCCCGAATGGGAAGGGCGAATTTTCCATCCTCATACCTTTGTAAAAACCGGCTTGCGTTGGCATGTCCGGGGTTACTGTGAAAAATCGCAGGGCTATCGCGATTTGGTCTTAAGCCGCTGCCGTGGTGATGCTGAGTTGCTAGATGCTTCAGAGTACACCAAAGAGGATGACCTGGTTTGGAATACGCAGGTGGGTTTAATTTTCGCCCCTGATCCACGTTTAAATGACGAACAAAAAGGAGTCATCGCCCACGATTACCAAATGAAAAACGGACAACTGCTCATAACTACACGTGCTGCATTGGTAGATTATCTACTCAAAGAGATGCAAGTAAAAATACACTATCTCGAAGGTACACCAGAAGCCCAACAACTAATTTTGGTTAACCCACATGACGTCAAACCTTGGTTATTTGAACGTTAAAACTCAGCCAAGCCACATTCAGGTAAAGTCACTTTACCTGAATAAATGCTCAGGATTGAGCTTAGGAAACAGATGCATAAAGTAGATGCACAACCGTCAAGTATGGAGCAAGTCATGGACAACCTCTCACCCTCCGATCTTAAAGTCATCTTGCATTCAAAGCGCGCCAATATGTATTACTTGGAATATTGCCGCGTGATGCAAAAAGATGGCCGCGTGCTCTACTTGACCGAAGACAACAAAGAAAATCTTTACTTCAATATTCCGATAGCCAATACCACTGTGCTCATGCTTGGCAACGGTACCTCCATTACTCAAGCAGCCATGCGCATGCTCTCACAGGCTGGTGTATTGGTCGGGTTTTGTGGCGGCGGCGGTACGCCACTGCACTTGGCTTGCGAGGTGGAATGGTTCACGCCTCAGGGCGAATATCGCCCAACTGAATACTTACAAGGCTGGCTCTCATTCTGGTTTGATGATGAAAAACGCTTGACCGCCGCCAAACAATTTCAAAACGCAAGGATTGACTACTTACAGCGTGTTTGGCGATCAGACCGAGAATTAACCCATGAGAAATTTAATCTACAAGATGAAGTGATAAAGCAATCCCTTGATACCTTCCACCAACGTACCGATGCCGCTAGTAAACAATCTGAGCTGTTGCTTACCGAAGCACAACTCACCAAAGCCTTATACAAGTACGCCGCCAATAATACGGGCAAAGAAGGTTTTACGCGTCAGCATCAACCAGACAAAAAAAGGACTGACAAAGCCAATGACTTTCTTAATCACGGCAACTACTTAGCTTATGGGCTTGCGGCAAGCTGCCTGTGGGTTCTTGGCATTCCGCACGGCTTTGCCGTCATGCATGGCAAAACCCGCCGTGGTGCCTTGGTATTTGATGTCGCGGACTTAATCAAAGATGCCATCGTGCTGCCGTGGGCTTTTATTTGCGCCAAAGAGAACGCCAGCGAACAAGAGTTTCGCCAACAAATTCTGCAAGCCTTCATCGAACACAAAGCACTCGATTATATGTTCGACACAGTGAAATACATTGCACATCAAGACAAAGAGGAAGAAGAGTGCGAGGCACACAAATTATGATGGTCACCTTTGTGAGTCAATGCGAGAAAAACGCCCTCAAGAAAACCCGCCGAGTACTGGATGCCTTCGCCAACCGCATTGGTGATAACACTTGGCAAACCCTCATCACCGAAGAGGGGCTACTCACGGTGAGAAAAATGTTGCGCCAAACCGCAAGTCGCAGCACCGCTGTTAGTTGCCATTGGGTTCGCTCCCGTTCGCGCAGCCAGTTTTTGTGGGTGGTGGGTAACAAGAAGAAATTTAATGCAGAGGGATACGTACCAGTAAATAGTACAGAGAAAGACCTGTTGAACAGTGAATTTGAAAACGATTGGAAATATTTACCCCTGATTAAGGCGATAACCGGTATGGCCGCTTTGCTGCACGATTGGGGTAAAGCCTCTTTACTTTTTCAGGAAAAATTAAACCCAGAAATTAAAACCAATCATAAAGGTGACCCGCTACGTCATGAGTGGATATCTTGTCTGCTCTTTCAACAATGGGTTTCTAGTCAAACTCACGAATGTCTGGATGAGGTTTGGCTAAATGCATTGATTGATAAAGGCATTGATGAAACTTGCTTTAACACCAAGGTGTTACAAAAAGAGAAAGCACTTGCCGAATTACCGACTGCGGCGGCTTTGATCGCTTGGCTGATCGTTTCTCATCACCGCCTACCTTTACCCAAAGAGAAAGCTCTGTGTGATAAACAACGAGAAGTTGATAACTCGTCGTTGGCAGACTTACTAGCCAGAATTACCTCGGCATGGGGTTATGAAAATCGCTTTGATGATTACAATGTGTTGCTACCTAAATGCTTTGAGTTTCCGTTAGGGCTGCTCTCCAATTCCTCGATTTGGCTTGCTGAACTGCAACTGCGCGCAAAAGATCTATTACATCAACTGCCATTATTCGAACAGTCAATCAATGATGGTAGTTGGCGAGGGATTTTGCATCATGCGCGTTTGTGCTTGATGTTGGGCGATCACTATTACTCTTCACAACCCAATGATCATCAATGGAAAACATCGACAGATCTGTACGCTAACACCGATCCCGTTACCAAAGTACGTAAACAAAAGCTAGATGAGCACTTAGTTAATGTTGCTAAAGTCGCGGTGAACACAGTGAAGTTACTACCGTTTTTTGAAACCGAGCCGCTCAAAGCCATCGAGCTCAGCGAGCTTGCACCTAAGGCCAACACGCCTAAAGCATTCCGTTGGCAAGACAAAGCGGTACGCAAAATCAATGAATGGCGTGAACACACGAAAGACAAAAGCCAAGGCTATTTTGTGGTGAACATGGCCAGTACCGGTTGTGGAAAAACCATCGCTAACGCAAAAATCATGCAGGCGCTATCTGAAGAGGGTGAAAGTCTGCGTTTTATTCTGGCGCTTGGCCTTCGCACACTCACTTTGCAAACCGGCGAAGAATACAAAGAACGGCTCAAACTGCAAGAGAGCGATTTGGCGGTGCTGATTGGTTCCAAAGCGATTTCGGAGTTACATCAATCGGGCAAGAAAGTTGAAAAAGACGACATTGAACCTGAACAAGCGGATGCTGGTTCTGAGTCTTTGGAAAGTCTTCAAGATGAAAACAATGTTCTAGATTGGCAAGGTGTGCTACCTGAAGAAGAGCTCACGACCGTTTTAACCAAAGAAAAAGATCGAAAACTACTGTATGCCCCAGTACTGGTATGTACCATCGACCACATCATGGCTGCGACGGAAACTAAACGTGGCGGTCGTTACATATTGCCTTGCTTGCGTTTGATGTCATCCGACTTGGTGATTGATGAAATTGACGACTTCACAGGTGATGATCTGATTGCGATTGGCCGATTAGTGCATTTGGCAGGTATGTTGGGGCGTAAAGTAATGATTTCCTCTGCTACCATACCGCCGGATTTAGCCCTTGGTTTATACAATGCCTATCGTCAAGGATGGGCAGTATTTGCTGCTAGCCGTGATCGAGTCAACGGTATTAATTGTGTTTATGTCGATGAATTTAGTACCGATACGCAACTAGTGGGCAGCGATGAGCCTGACTTAGTTACCTATAAAGCATTCCAGCAACGTTTTGTTGCTAAACGCTCTGATAAACTGAAACAGCAAACCGCGAGACGAAAAGCCGATATCATTCCATGCATTAAACAGAATGAGCAACCGCTGGAGGAACAGTATTTCGAGATAGTCAAGCAAGCGGTTTTGGATAAACACCAACACCACAACACGTTAGAGCCAGAAAGCCAAACGAGGGTATCATTTGGCGTGGTTCGTGTTGCCAATATTCAACCTTGCGTCGAATTAACCCAATATCTACTCAGTTGTGATTGGCCAGCCGACACAGAAGTGCGCTGCATGGCCTATCACAGCCAGCAAGTAATGCTCTTGCGCCATGCGCAAGAGAAGCATTTGGATGAGGTGCTCAAACGTAAAGAGAAAATGGGTGAGTTGCCGAGTGCTTTTGCTCATCCAGTGATTCATGAACATCTAACGTTTTGCCAAGCGAAAAACCTAATTTTTATTCTGGTTGCGACCCCTGTTGAAGAAGTGGGGCGTGATCATGACTTTGACTGGACGGTGATTGAACCTTCATCTTTTCGTTCTATTATTCAAATGGCAGGCCGTGTTCGAAGGCATCGTGATGGCGAGGTTCTGGAACCCAATATTGGTTTGTTACAATACAACATTAAGGGCTTCCTTGGAGGAGAAGAGCGAGTATTTAATTATCCTGGCTATGAGACAGACCGATCGACTCAGCTTATCACACATGATTTATATGATCTGGTGGATGAAACGTCACTGCAGAATACAGTCAATGCCATTGTTCGTATTCAAAAGCAAGCCGTACTAAAACCACACAGCAACTTGGCAGATTTAGAGCACTTTGCCACCGCGAAAACCCTTGGTACCGATCAAATTGGCAAACCACAGCAAGCCAATATTAGCCGTCAGGATAGATACAACCGCAAACGCCGTGCAAGCTCGCCGCAGTCATTTTGGCATGATCATCTGCACGGTCATATACACGGTTACTGGTGGCTTACAGCACTGCCGCAACACTTCAAGCGCTTTCGTAAAAGTGAACCCACAGTACAAATCTACTTAGTTAAAAAAGATCGCAGCATTGAGTTTTGTTTGCGTGAAGAGCAGGGCGCTTTACATCCGATAGAACGTACCTTGAATATTGAGCATCTGCCGCTGTCACTAAAGCAACAACAAAAGCTTTGGTTACAGCGTGATTACAGTGAACTAGTTCGTTTATACAGTCCAAGCCCTGATCAGGAGTTTGCCACTTCAGTGCGCTATGGCGAAATCAGTTTTATCTATCGTGAAGGTAACCAGAAATACAGTTACAACGACCAACTCGGGTTGGTTAAGGTCAAATAATGGAAAAAGAAAAGTGTGAAGTAAAAAAAAATCTAGACAGATTAATAAAAAATAGACCTAGTCTAGCATTTAAAAAAAAAGACAAGAACGGTAAAGCAAAACCTGACTATTTTAAAGTCTTAGATTGGGTGTTAAGACATAGCTCACAGAGTTATTTGCCCAAGTTAATTTCTGAGTGTGATGCCTGTCTATTGATGATTAGTTCAATTAATGAAGGAGCAACAACATATAAATTTGAGAATACTTTTAAATTCATGTGTGAAATTTGTCATCCCAAACTGGATGAACTGTGGAGTTTGCTTGATATTTCTATTGAGGAAGCAGCAGTTTTAATTGAACTTTCAAAAAGTTTTTGTGCTGAAAAATTAGAAGCATACTTCTTTTTTAAAGATGGGATGGCGCATGATGAAATTGTCAATTTTGAAGGTGAAGCTGTAGCAGGATTAATCGAAAAAGTTGCACAAGGCAGTAAGCATGGCACTGTGGTTAGTCACCCTTCTAAAATGAGTCATCCTGCTTGTAAGTATCCGCGTGTGTATTCTACGGATTTTAAAAACTCTCAAGATGGTTATCTTCGAAGTGGTAATGCAGAGACGATGTTTGATCTGCACATCAATGCTACCCAATTAAAGGTTTACAAGTTCCTTTCTTTGAAAATAAACGGAATTTATATTTTTGAACACTTAAGGGAGTCTAATGTTACATTACTTTCCGAAACTTTCAGGTTGACAGAGTTATTCTTTGAAAGCATTGTAAATATGTTTGCTGAGTGCATTTATTCGCAATCTTTTGACACTGATAGGTTTGTAAAGCAAGTTTACTTTCCTATTGGTTTTGAGCAATATCATCAACTTTCTCTATTAATTCCAGCTGGTTTGGTCTTCAATATGAAATCCAAAATTGATTGGATTACCAGTCGTTCACCTGAGGCGTATACTGGGAAGAACGCAAGAAAGAATAATGATTATCATGAACTGGGTTACAAAACGATCTCGGATCTTACTGTAACAAAGCATGGCGGTGATCACCCCAAGAATATTTCTGGCTTAAACAATAAACACCAAACTTACTATTTATTATCTTCCAAACCACCGGAGTTAACACCACGCGATATCCGTCTGCCGAAAAAGGATTTTTTCAAAGAGAGTTTTACCGCTTGGCAAGCCAGAGATGTGCTTGAAGCGCTACATCGACTCTTTCTCACCGACCACAACAACATCAATATCCGTGATGGCCGCGACTACCGCATTCAGCAATACGTTGATCTGGTAATTGAAAAAATGTGGCAAGTACGCTCGTTTCTTGAAGTGTATTCCGGTGAATTATCGAGTTCATTGCCATCGGAGCAAAGAATTTGGCTCTATCCTGAATTTTCAGAGCAGCGTCACCAAGAGGATGAATGGCTCGATAAACTCACTCGCCACATTACCCGTGGCTTAATCAATCACTACGGCCGCAGTAAAGTGATCGCCAATCCCGTCATATTGGCTGACCAAGAGCTGCTGGCGATTGAGAATGTGGTGGCCAGCAATAAGGAGAACTTGCGATGAATGTATTGATTTTACCGCATCTAAAAATTCACAACGCCAATGCACTTTCAAGTCCCTTTACTATTGGCTTTCCAGCCATGACGGCATGGTTAGGCTTTGTGCATGCCTTAGAGCGCAAACTGAACCAAGCAGGGTTATCCGATCTTATGCTGCAAAGTGCAGCGGTAGTGAGCCACCGTTGTGATGTACAGACTCATAAAGGCGAAGGTGACTTTGTTCATTCCATTATCGGTACTGGCAATCCACTTGATAAGAGTGGTTCACGCTCGGCATTTATCGAGGAAGCTCGCTGTCATTTAGATGTATCCCTTGTCATTGAGTGGAGTGGTAATGAGGAGCAAGTTCAGCAGTCAGACTTTATCCAGCAGTTGCAAGCAGTGATCGCGACGATGAAAGTGGCAGGAGGCGATGTTATCACTATGCAGAGCCCATGTAATCAATCCATTGATATTGAAAGTGAGCAAGAAACCCGAAGGCTACTTAATCAATTAATGCCAGGTTATGTGCTGATTGAACGCCGCGATTTAATGATTGAAGCCATGCAGCAAGGCGATGACGCATTAGATGCGCTGCTTGGTTATCTCACCGTACACCACCATTGTGAACAGCTTGAAGATCAAAGCGTTGTTTGGCATAGCCAGCGCAAGAAGAGTGGTTGGATTGTGCCGATTGCCACTGGATTTCAGGGTATTTCTCCATTAGGAGAGGCAAAAAATCAGCGCGATCCATCAGTGCCGCATCGCTTTGCCGAAAGTGTGGTTACACTGGGTGAATTTGTCATGGCGCACAAAATCAAACATCTTGATGACGTGCTGTGGCAATACTCCCCTGATTTAGAGAACGATCTTTACCTTTGTCAGCCAGTTAACACTATCAACGAAGATGAATAAGGAATCACATCATGGCTAAAAAAAACGACACCGCTTCAGTATTAGCATTTGAGAAAAAATTAGTACCATCAGACGGTTACCTCTTTGGATGTCAGTGGGAGTCCAAAGAGCAAGCAACCCCATTAACCCTGCAAGAGAAATCAGTGCGTGGCACTATCTCCAACCGTTTAAAATCCGCAGTACAAAATGATCCCGCTAAGCTTAATGCGGAAGTTGAAAAGGCAAACTTACAGCGAGTGGATGCCTGTGCGTTGGGGCAGGAACACGATACTTTGAAGCTACATTTTACACTCAAAGTATTAGGGGGGCTTGCCCAACCTTCTGCGTGTAATAATGCTCTATTCAAACAGAGCTACAGCACTGCTGTTTCAAAGTACATTACCCAATATGGCTGTTTTGAATTGGCGAAACGCTATACCACCAACCTTGCCAATGCCCGTTTCTTATGGCGCAACCGAGTTGGCGCAGAAGAGATTGAAGTGAAAGTCAAGGCATTGAATAAAGGGGCTGAGCAGGAGTGGACTTTTAATGCCAAACAATTCAGTACTCGGCACTTTGAGCATAACGATCCACAGATCAATAGTTTGGCCGACAGAGTTGCTAAGGCACTGGCCAGCGAAACGGACCATTTGATACTGCAAATTGATTGCTACACGAAGGTGGGTAAAGCCCAAGAAGTTTACCCAAGTGAAGAGTTAGTGCTCGATAAGGGCAACAGCAAAACTAAGAAAAGTAAAATCCTGTATGCGGTTAATGAGCATGCTGCGATGCATTCACAAAAAATTGGTAACGCACTGCGTTCCATTGATACTTGGTACCCAGATTACGCATCTGAGGAGCAAAGTGCGGGAGCCATTGCGATTGAACCCTATGGCGCTGTCACCAATTTAGGAAAGGCGTTCCGCACCCCGAAAGATAAGCAAGATTTTTACACTTTCTTTGATAAATGGGCGCGTGGTGAAAGTTTGCCCCGTGAAGAAGATGAGCATTACGTCATGGCAGTATTGGTGCGTGGTGGTGTATTTGGCGAAAGTGACAAATAGGTGGCAGTGATGAACTACTACCAAGAGATCACTTTATTGCCAGACGCCGACATTGTCTTGGGCTTTCTTTGGCAAAACGTCTTTCAACAAGTGCACATTGCTTTGGTGGAGCACAAAGTGGCGAGCAACCAATCTCTGGTTGCGGTCGGTTTTCCTGATTATCGTCAAGTAAAGTTTCCGCTTGGCAGTAAGTTGCGTCTCTTTGCAAAAGAGCAAGCGACATTGGAAAAGTTGGATATCCACCGCTGGCTAATTCGGTTAGAAGACTATGTACACATCAAAGGGATCAAACCTGTACCAAACGATGTAACTTACGTAAGCTTTGTACGCAAGCAGGTGAAATCTCCTGAACGAATAGAGCGGGATATGCAGAAAAAAGCCGAACTCTGGGCAGCAAAATCCGGTAAACCGCTGGTGGAATGTTTAGCTGATTTACAACAAAGCAGGCCGACAGCATTGTGTTCTTTGCCGTTTGTTTACTTGCATAGCCAGCAAACCAAGCAACGTTCACCAGAAAAAAACAGCAAGTTTCCGCTGTTTATTGAGATGAAGCAGCAAAGTACACCACAAGATGGGAGCTTCGATTGCTATGGTTTGAGTAGCAAAGCGAATGGACAATCAGAATTGGCTACCGTACCGCACTTTTAAATGGAACGAAAAAGGGTAGTTTTTACCCTTTGTTTTTTCTCTTTCAAAATGCGCTTTAAATACAAATGGTTGCAATAGGTGGTTTTTAACAAGGTAAAATGATGATTTTTATCCTAACAGCCTGTTGCAGCTTATTTTTATCGGTTTATTATATGGTTCACTGCCGTATAGGCAGCTTAGAAATTCAACTGCCCACGCTCGCTTAACCTGGCTAAGTTCACTGCCGTATAGGCAGCTTAGAAAGTACCGGAAGATGCCAAGACACTACTTGACGAGTTCACTGCCGTATAGGCAGCTTAGAAAGGTAATGGTTTTGCGTAAGTGTTACACCAAAAGTTCACTGCCGTATAGGCAGCTTAGAAATTTATCGTTAGCGCACTAACCTTGTCATTAAGGTTCACTGCCGTATAGGCAGCTTAGAAATTAGATTGGTCTACGCTGAGTTTTAGCATTATGTTCACTGCCGTATAGGCAGCTTAGAAATTCATCGTACATCATGATCCAATCACCCCAAGGTTCACTGCCGTATAGGCAGCTTAGAAAGTGTCGTTTAGGTCGCTAATTGATTTGTTCATGTTCACTGCTGTATAGGCAGCTTAGAAATGCCAAAGAGTACACCGCAGTCGCTCAGGTGGGTTCACTGCCGTATAGGCAGCTTAGAAACCTTAGCTGGGGCTTTTTGTTTTTTAGGGTAAGTTCACTGCCGTATAGGCAGCTTAGAAAATAAACTCCCAAGGTGCTCGCTGGTCTTCGTCGTTCACTGCCGTATAGGCAGCTTAGAAAAGACAGGACAACTTTAGACGCAAACAGCGCAAGTTCACTGCCGTATAGGCAGCTTAGAAATTATCTACCGCAGAGACGCTGACAGCGTGTTTGTTCACTGCCGTATAGGCAGCTTAGAAATGTGGTGCTTGGCCATCAGCTGGCGCGGTTTCGTTCACTGCCGTATAGGCAGCTTAGAAAATAAAACCCCGCGGAGGGATAAGGCAAGCAAGGTTCACTGCCGTATAGGCAGCTTAGAAAGTGAAAGCGTGGGGTTAGATGCTAAAGAAGTGGTTCACTGCCGTATAGGCAGCTTAGAAATGGTTGCGTGGTGACATTCGTCCTGTATCCAAGTTCACTGCCGTATAGGCAGCTTAGAAATGCCAAAGAGTACACCGCAGTCGCTCAGGTGGGTTCACTGCCGTGCAGCTTAGAAAAGTCGTCCGTCATGTATGAATAGTCGCCATTGGTTCACTGCCGTATAGGCAGCTTAGAAAGTCACACCGCTATACCAGGCTGACACCGTCACGTTCACTGCCGTATAGGCAGCTTAGAAATTATAGCGACCGACGCTTTCATTTGTTTGGAGGTTCACTGCCGTATAGGTAGCTTAGAAATTAACCATTCCACGCCATCTTCAACCGACCCTGTTTACTTTAGTATTCAGAACGGATTGTTTCTGACAAATGAGCGTGTTCTGATTTAGTGATGACAGAAACAAAAACGCCACGAGCAAAGCTGGTGGCGTTGATATCAAATCCAATCATAGTAATAGAGCATTTTAGATGCTCCCGTATCCCAAGCCGTACCCAGGACGATTTTTGCTACAACCAAAAAACCTTTAAACTCTTATTTAATACGCTCTAGCAGCACGCCCGCTTCCATGTGGTGGGTGAAAGGGAACTGATCAAAGAGCGCAAACTTAGTGATACGGTGCGTTTGCGATAGTACTTCCAGGTTGTCTTTTAACGTCTCAGGGTTGCAAGAGATGTACATAATACGCTGATAGCCTTGCACCATTTTACAGGTATCGATATCCATACCCGCGCGAGGTGGATCAACGAAAATAGTATTGCAGTCATAGTCACTCAGCTCCACGCCCGCTTGCTTAAGACGGCGAAACTCTCGTTTGCCTTCCATGGCTTCGGTGAACTCTTCAGCCGACATGCGAATAATCTGCACATTGTCGATATTATTGGCGGCGATATTGTACTGCGCTGAATCGACGGAAGGCTTTGCCAGTTCCGTGGCTAAAACGCGGTTAAAGTTTTGAGCGAGCGCCAGTGAAAAGTTGCCATTGCCGCAGTACAGCTCTAATAAATCACCTTGGCTGTTACGCGTGCAGTCTACCGCCCACTCCAGCATTTTCTCTGCCACTTTGCCATTGGGTTGAGTAAAGCTGTTTTCCACTTGTTGGTAAATATAGTCTTGACCGTGAACATTTAGTGTTTCGATAACATAGTCGCGATCCAACACCACTTTCATTTTTCGTGCCCGGCCAATCAGGTTAAGCGCAAAGCCTTTTTCGACCAAACGCTGCTTAAGTAATTTGGCTTGTGCTTGCCACTCATCACTCAATGGCTTGTGATACAGTAAAGACACCAGAACTTCGCCACTGAGGGTCGATAAAAAGTCGACTTGAAACAATTTATGGCGGAGCAGATCATGGCTTTTTAGCTCGTCAATCAAGGTCGGCATTAATTGGTTGATCAGTTGACTGGCCACTGGGAATTGATCAACGCGATATTTCTCTTTGGTCTCTTGATTAAACATCACATAGTAGAGATCATCGCCTTCATGCCAAACTCGAAACTCGGCACGCATACGGTAATACTGCGCAGGTGAGGGGAAGACTTCTAATTCTGGCGCTTCAAAGGGTGCGAATAGGTCGGTGAGACGCTGCACTTTTTCGTCCAGTTGTTGTTGATAGTCTTGCGGATTGACATCGAGGCTTGCCATGATCAAATACCTTTTGCAGTGAATAAACGCTAAAGAGCGCAGATTTTAGTCAATACTCATCAGATGTCCAGCGTTGTGAAAGAAATGCGGGCGGTTTGTTTACGGATAAAGCATCTGATTATTTACTAGACAAGTGGTTGCGCTTAACTCTATCATAGAATAGTCATCCTTTTTGGATGTATAGACGGCTAAAACGGGGGAATCCGGTGACAATCCGGAACTGACGCGCAACGGTGTTTTACTTTTCTGCTTACTGTCAGCAAATGTCGCTGAACATGAGCAAATTGTAATCAGTCCGATTACCCAAACCATGACAATAACAACACAGTTTGAGTGTTCACGCTTTACCCATCAAGCTGTGCACTACGCGACTTAGGATAGCAGACATGAAAAAAACCGCTCTAGCGTTGGCAATGGCCTCGTTATTTCCCTCAATCAATGCATTAGCTGATGATGATCAAGATAACGTCATCGTCACCGCCACCCGCTTTGAAAGCAAGTTAAACGAATCATTAGCCCCGGTCGAAGTGATTACGCACAAGCAAATCGAAGATCTGCAAGCGCAGTCTTTGAGTGAAGTGCTGCGCCGCTTACCGGGGATTCAAGTGAGTAATCAAGGTGGCTCCGGTCAAAATATCAGTCTGTTTGTTCGTGGCCGAGCAACCAAAAATGTACTGGTATTGATTAACGGTGTGCGTATTGGCAGTGCGACAACAGGGGCGGCAAACTTGGCGGCGATTCCTCTGCATGGCGTGTCACGTATTGAAGTGTTGCGCGGTCCGCGTGCTGCCGTCTATGGGTCGGATGCGGTCAGTGGCGTGGTGAACATCATTACCGAGCAAGGTAAAAATGGCGAAACCAATGTTACCGCAGGGCTGGGTAGCTATAATCATAAACGCTTGAGTGGCAGTGTGGCTCTGGCGAGCGATGAGCAATGGCTTAATATGGCGGCCACTTACCAATCTGAGGATGGGTACAATGTCGTTCCTGATAGCACTACTGACACAGACAGTGATGATGATGGTTATATTAGTAAATATTTCCTCACTGATTTCGGAAAAAAGCTAAACGATAATTGGTTATTAAAAGTTAATGGCTATTACCAAAAGCAATACACGGAATACGATGGTTTTGGTTTTGCCGATAAGTCAGATAGCGACCTCTACAATCTCGCGGTCATTACCCAGTACCAATATGAGCGTTGGCAAAGCCATTTTTCATTATCGACTAACCAAGATAAATTAGATAGTTACGGAAATAATAACTCTAGTCTCTTCCAAACCAATCGCTACACGGCTGCTTGGGAGAACCAATATCAGATTTCAGAGCCTTTGGCGTTTGTCGGGGGCATTGAATGGTATCGAGATGATGTTAAGAGCAGTACTGAATATGTACAAGAACATCGTGATAATGGATCCGTTTATATTGGCAGTTATTTAAACCCAGGTGATTTTTCTTTAGACAGTAACTTCCGTTTCGATCACAACAGTGCTTACGGTTCTTTTGGTACTTATCAATTTGCCGCTGGCTATTTTATCACTAATGATATTCGTTTAATTGCTTCATATGGCACCTCATTCAAAGCGCCTACCTACAACGATTTGTATTATCCACTTAGTTTTGGTTACCAAGGAAATCCTGACCTTGACCCAGAAAAAAATAAGACGGCTGAAATTGCGATAGAAGGTCAGTTTGATTTGGCGACGGTTCGCCTTAGTACCTATAGAAACGATGTCGAAGACATGATTGCCACATTATCTGACTTCTCAACCGTTGAAAATGTTGATGAAGCCGTAATTAAAGGCGTTGAGTTATCATCGAGTTTTGATACAGGACCACTTTCTCACCAAGTCTCTTATGATTATCTTGATACAGAAAATAAATCCACCGGTGAAGAATTAGCTCGCCGCGCACGTCACAGTGCCAAATGGAATACGGCTTATAACATTAAACAATGGCATTTTGATGTTAGTTATTTGTATCAAGGGACTCGACAAGACAGCGAATATAATGATGTTGTTCTTTCTCCATACTCACTGGTCGATTTTGCCATGAGTTATTCATTTAATAACGGTGTCAAACTCGGTGGTAAAGTCGGTAACGTTTTTGATGAAGATTATGAAACGGCCAGCGGATACGCTACCCCTGAGCGTAACTACTACGGCAGCATCAGCTATACCTTCTAAGTTCTAAAGTAAAACCCGTATTACCTTCGGCCTTTGTGATTCACAAAGGCCTTTTTGTCTTGGTTGAAGCGCCCACAAGCCAGATTGATAATTCGCAGGGGAAGCGTATGATCGCTTTTATCTTCAATATTGATACAGAATGGTAAATGAATAAAACCCCTTCTTTACTGGTGTTCGACTCTGGTATGGGTGGCTTGTCTATTTTGGCCGCCGTCAAAGCAAGATGCCCGTACCTTGATTTCCACTACCTCTTTGATAATGCCGGTTACCCATACGGTGAACTGCCTGCTGAGGTTTTGATTGAACGAGTTGACTCTTTGATCGCTCAGTATGTCAACGCCCATCAGATTGACTTGGTGATCATTGCCTGTAACACAGCGAGTACCATTGTCTTGCCTCGCCTAAGAGCGAACTTAACGATACCCGTCATTGGGGTGGTTCCTGCAATTAAGCCAGCAGGGCAAAGGGCAAAAAAAGCAATAGGGTTGATCGCGACGCCGGCAACGGTAAAGCGAGCGTACACAAAAGACTTAATACAGCGCTTTGCCAATCAGGTACCGGTGTACAGTTTGGGCAGTACAGAGCTGGTGATGATGGCAGAAAAGAAGCTGCGTGGGGTGAAGGTCGACCTTGAAAGCCTCGCGGTTATTTTGGCGCCGATATACCCGCGTATTGATGTGGCGGTGCTCGGTTGTACACACTTTCCGCTATTAAAGCAGGAAATCGCACAAGTCATGCCTGGGGTTGAGTTGATTGATTCTGGTGAGGCAATCGCCAAGCGAGTTGAAGCAGTATTAGGCCAAGCTCACTTAGAGAGAGTCGAAGAGAAAAAAGCTTACCCCATATACAGCAGTGCGCCTCCTTGGCAAGAAGACGCACTGAATGGTCAATTGGATAGTTTGGGCTTTCAGCCTATTCGCTGTCTGCACTATCCTCGTGTTTAGGATCATTGGCAACACGCACTTTTAAAGTCCGTTGCATATAGCTTGCTTCATTGAGCGCGGAAATCGCACCGTCGGCATCGGTGGCCGTCATGACGACAAAGCCAAAACCTCGGCGTTTACCGGTGCGTTTGTCTTTCATTAATCGAACGGCAAACACCTCGCCGTACTCTGCAAATAAATCACGTACATTTGATTCGTTTGCTTTATAAGGAAGATTACCCACGTACAGCGTTTTCGTTACGGTACTGGTTTCTTCCTCGGGAGCCGTACGCAAACCACGAACACCAACAATTAAAAGAACAGCCGCAACAACGCCTGCGATAAAACTGACTGCTGGGTGGATCGCATGCTCAAGATAAGAAAGAACAATGCATCCGATCACAAGAAGCAGTGTGAATGAAAAAATCAATTTTTTAGACATATATAAGCTTAAAAATTAAAGATTGAATGGAAGTAAAAGTTACGTCTATAGAGATAGACTGGGTAAATGGTACGTTTCTGAGCGCACTTTTACCATTCGATTGATGTGATATGACTCAAAAGCGTTGAAAAAAAGTGCAAAATAACGCGTTTTGCGCAAAAACTACGCAGATGATTCAAAAAAGTGAAATAAAGGTTGCGCTTAGTTTAAAGCTCCCTATAATGCCGCATCACCGACACGGAGAACGAGACGCAAGTCACAACGAAATGTCGATTTTAAGTTGAAAGCAAAAAAGTTCTTGACTTAATAAAATTAAAGCGTAATATGCGCGTCCTGCTTCGGGCTAAGGCCAAAAAGAAGCAAAGCTCTTTAACAATTTAAACACTATCAATCTGTGTGGGCACTCGTTGATGATAATCAATAGATTCTTAGGAATCACATTGGTTTCAATGAACTGAGTGACCAAACGAGTCGAAAGACTTGGCACAGTCAATTCACAGTCCTTATTCGACAACGAATAAAGAATGTAATCAGTATTCATTGAGCCGCTCGAAAGAGCACAAAAACTTTAATTGAAGAGTTTGATCATGGCTCAGATTGAACGCTGGCGGCAGGCCTAACACATGCAAGTCGAGCGGAAACGAGTTATCTGAACCTTCGGGGAACGATAACGGCGTCGAGCGGCGGACGGGTGAGTAATGCCTGGGAAATTGCCCTGGTGTGGGGGATAACCATTGGAAACGATGGCTAATACCGCATAATCTCTTCGGAGTAAAGAGGGGGACCTTCGGGCCTCTCGCGTCAGGATATGCCCAGGTGGGATTAGCTAGTTGGTGAGGTAATGGCTCACCAAGGCGACGATCCCTAGCTGGTCTGAGAGGATGATCAGCCACACTGGAACTGAGACACGGTCCAGACTCCTACGGGAGGCAGCAGTGGGGAATATTGCACAATGGGCGCAAGCCTGATGCAGCCATGCCGCGTGTATGAAGAAGGCCTTCGGGTTGTAAAGTACTTTCAGCAGTGAGGAAGGGGATTAGGTTAATAGCCTAGTTCTTTGACGTTAGCTGCAGAAGAAGCACCGGCTAACTCCGTGCCAGCAGCCGCGGTAATACGGAGGGTGCGAGCGTTAATCGGAATTACTGGGCGTAAAGCGCATGCAGGTGGTTTGTTAAGTCAGATGTGAAAGCCCGGGGCTCAACCTCGGAATAGCATTTGAAACTGGCAGGCTAGAGTACTGTAGAGGGGGGTAGAATTTCAGGTGTAGCGGTGAAATGCGTAGAGATCTGAAGGAATACCGGTGGCGAAGGCGGCCCCCTGGACAGATACTGACACTCAGATGCGAAAGCGTGGGGAGCAAACAGGATTAGATACCCTGGTAGTCCACGCTGTAAACGATGTCTACTTGGAGGTTGTGGCCTTGAGCCGTGGCTTTCGGAGCTAACGCGTTAAGTAGACCGCCTGGGGAGTACGGTCGCAAGATTAAAACTCAAATGAATTGACGGGGGCCCGCACAAGCGGTGGAGCATGTGGTTTAATTCGATGCAACGCGAAGAACCTTACCTACTCTTGACATCCATAGAACTTAGCAGAGATGCTTTGGTGCCTTCGGGAACTATGAGACAGGTGCTGCATGGCTGTCGTCAGCTCGTGTTGTGAAATGTTGGGTTAAGTCCCGCAACGAGCGCAACCCTTATCCTTGTTTGCCAGCACTTCGGGTGGGAACTCCAGGGAGACTGCCGGTGATAAACCGGAGGAAGGTGGGGACGACGTCAAGTCATCATGGCCCTTACGAGTAGGGCTACACACGTGCTACAATGGCGCATACAGAGGGTTGCCAACTTGCGAAAGTGAGCGAATCCCAAAAAGTGCGTCGTAGTCCGGATTGGAGTCTGCAACTCGACTCCATGAAGTCGGAATCGCTAGTAATCGTGGATCAGAATGCCACGGTGAATACGTTCCCGGGCCTTGTACACACCGCCCGTCACACCATGGGAGTGGGCTGCAAAAGAAGTGGGTAGTTTAACCTTCGGGGGGACGCTCACCACTTTGTGGTTCATGACTGGGGTGAAGTCGTAACAAGGTAGCCCTAGGGGAACCTGGGGCTGGATCACCTCCTTATACGAAAGATTGTCTTTGATGTGTGTCCACACAGATTGGTAGCGTTTAGAAATAAAGAGAGCACCGCGAATATTTCCTCTGCCCTTTTCCGAGCAGGGGTTATTAGTGTCCCGTTCGTCTAGAGGCCTAGGACACCGCCCTTTCACGGCGGTAACAGGGGTTCGACTCCCCTACGGGATACCATCTTTAAGCACATTACTACTATGAGTAGAAATGAGTGTGTTTAAAAATGGTTCTTCTTTCAGTAGAAAGACAATCATGCTCTTTAACAATTTGGAAAGCTGACAAAACAATCTCTTTGAGATTGTTTGTAAAAGTTCTCAATTATCTCTTTAAGAGATAACCAACACACAATCAAGTGTTCTTGGGAAAGCATAGCGATATGTTTTCAAAATTGAGTCCGGCAATATCGAGTTCGTGACATGTATAAAAACACGAACACACCTTGGTGACTAACCGCTTTACTTGTAAAGCACATCAACTCAAAAGACTCTTTTGGGTTGTATGGTTAAGTGACTAAGCGTACACGGTGGATGCCTTGGCAGTCAGAGGCGATGAAGGACGTACTAACTTGCGATAAGCGTAGATAAGGCAGTAAGAGCCACTTGAGTCTACGATTTCCGAATGGGGAAACCCAGCTGCATAAGCAGTTATCATTGTGTGAATTCATAGCACAATGAGGCGAACCGGGGGAACTGAAACATCTAAGTACCCTGAGGAAAAGAAATCAACCGAGATTCTGGAAGTAGCGGCGAGCGAAACCGGATTAGCCCTTAAGCTTTTTATGCGTCAGGTGAAGTGTCTGGAAAGGCACGCGATACAGGGTGATAGCCCCGTAACCGACAGCGCATATTCAGTGAAATCGAGTAAGGCGGGACACGTGATATCCTGTCTGAACATGGGGGGACCATCCTCCAAGGCTAAATACTCCTGACTGACCGATAGTGAACCAGTACCGTGAGGGAAAGGCGAAAAGAACCCCTGTGAGGGGAGTGAAATAGAACCTGAAACCGTGTACGTACAAGCAGTAGGAGCAGGCTTTGTCCTGTGACTGCGTACCTTTTGTATAATGGGTCAGCGACTTATATTCAGTGGCAAGGTTAACCGTTTAGGGGAGCCGTAGGGAAACCGAGTCTTAACTGGGCGTTTAGTCTCTGGATATAGACCCGAAACCAGGTGATCTAGCCATGGGCAGGTTGAAGATTGAGTAACATCAATTGGAGGACCGAACCGACTAATGTTGAAAAATTAGCGGATGACTTGTGGCTAGGGGTGAAAGGCCAATCAAACCTGGAGATAGCTGGTTCTCCCCGAAAGCTATTTAGGTAGCGCCTCGGACGAATACTACTGGGGGTAGAGCACTGTTAAGGCTAGGGGGTCATCCCGACTTACCAACCCTTTGCAAACTCCGAATACCAGTAAGTACTATCCGGGAGACACACGGCGGGTGCTAACGTCCGTCGTGGAGAGGGAAACAACCCAGACCGCCAGCTAAGGTCCCAAATTATAGCTAAGTGGGAAACGATGTGGGAAGGCTTAGACAGCTAGGATGTTGGCTTAGAAGCAGCCATCATTTAAAGAAAGCGTAATAGCTCACTAGTCGAGTCGGCCTGCGCGGAAGATGTAACGGGGCTAAGCTATAAACCGAAGCTGCGGCAATACAGTTTACTGTATTGGGTAGGGGAGCGTTCTGTAAGCCGTTGAAGGTGAGCTGTAAAGCTTGCTGGAGGTATCAGAAGTGCGAATGCTGACATGAGTAACGATAATGGGGGTGAAAAACCTCCACGCCGGAAGACCAAGGGTTCCTGTCCAACGTTAATCGGGGCAGGGTAAGTCGACCCCTAAGGCGAGGCTGAAAAGCGTAGTCGATGGGAAACGGGTTAATATTCCCGTACTGCTTATAATTGCGATGGGGGGACGGAGAAGGCTAGGTGGGCCTGGCGATGGTTGTCCAGGTTCAAGTGCGTAGGCTAAGGAATTAGGTAAATCCGGTTCCTTATTAGGCCGAGACACGACGTCGAGTCACTACGGTGATGAAGTCATTGATGCCATGCTTCCAGGAAAAGCCTCTAAGCTTCAGATTATAAGCAATCGTACCCCAAACCGACACAGGTGGTCGGGTAGAGAATACCAAGGCGCTTGAGAGAACTCGGGTGAAGGAACTAGGCAAAATGGTACCGTAACTTCGGGAGAAGGTACGCTCTTGACGGTGAAGTCCCTTGCGGATGGAGCTATTAGGAGTCGCAGATACCAGGTGGCTGCAACTGTTTATTAAAAACACAGCACTGTGCAAAATCGTAAGATGACGTATACGGTGTGACGCCTGCCCGGTGCCGGAAGGTTAATTGATGGGGTTAGACTTAGGTCGACGCTCTTGATCGAAGCCCCGGTAAACGGCGGCCGTAACTATAACGGTCCTAAGGTAGCGAAATTCCTTGTCGGGTAAGTTCCGACCTGCACGAATGGCGTAATGATGGCCACGCTGTCTCCACCCGAGACTCAGTGAAATTGAAATCGCTGTGAAGATGCAGTGTACCCGCGGCTAGACGGAAAGACCCCGTGAACCTTTACTACAGCTTGGCACTGAACATTGACCCTACATGTGTAGGATAGGTGGGAGGCTTTGATGCATGGGCGCCAGTTCATGTGGAGCCATCCTTGAAATACCACCCTTGTAGTGTTGATGTTCTAACTTGGCCCCATTATCTGGGGTGAGGACAGTGCCTGGTGGGTAGTTTGACTGGGGCGGTCTCCTCCCAAAGTGTAACGGAGGAGCACGAAGGTGGGCTAATCACGGTTGGACATCGTGAGGTTAGTGCAATGGCATAAGCCCGCTTAACTGCGAGAATGACGGTTCGAGCAGGTGCGAAAGCAGGTCATAGTGATCCGGTGGTTCTGAATGGAAGGGCCATCGCTCAACGGATAAAAGGTACTCCGGGGATAACAGGCTGATACCGCCCAAGAGTTCATATCGACGGCGGTGTTTGGCACCTCGATGTCGGCTCATCACATCCTGGGGCTGAAGTCGGTCCCAAGGGTATGGCTGTTCGCCATTTAAAGTGGTACGCGAGCTGGGTTTAGAACGTCGTGAGACAGTTCGGTCCCTATCTGCCGTGGGCGTTGGAGAATTGAAAGGGGCTGCTCCTAGTACGAGAGGACCGGAGTGGACGAACCTCTGGTGTTCGGGTTGTGTCGCCAGACGCATTGCCCGGTAGCTAAGTTCGGAATCGATAACCGCTGAAAGCATCTAAGCGGGAAGCGAGCCTTGAGATGAGTTCTCCCTGGCGCTTTAAGCGTCCTAAAGGGTTGTTCGAGACTAGAACGTTGATAGGCAGGGTGTGTAAGCGTTGTGAGGCGTTGAGCTAACCTGTACTAATTGCCCGTGAGACTTAACCATACAACACCTAAAGGGTTTTATCGGACTCGATAAGAAACTTGATTGTGTCGAGAACACAAAACAGCTTTCCAGATTATTTGGATCCTTCCTCGCTACATAGTTAGCGCCGGGATAAAGTTCGATAGCAAGGCAATTTGTGAACGAGCGAAGGAGTTTATGTTTTATAAATGACTGAGCGAGAGAGCAAATTAACACCGCTAGCGGGCTTTATAGCCAGCGGAAGGAACCAACAAAATTTTGCTTGGCGACCATAGCATTTTGGACCCACCTGACTCCATGCCGAACTCAGAAGTGAAACAAAATTGCGCCGATGGTAGTGTGGGGCTTCCCCATGTGAGAGTAGGACATCGCCAGGCTTTTATTCTTGTTTTCAGATTTTTAAAAAATCTAAAGGCAAAAAGCGTGTTTTCAGATTTTAGAAAAATCTAAAAACAATGACTGGATTTCGCAAGAAATCAGTCACCATAACGTTTTATTGTTTGGTGTTAAATTTAAAACCAAAAAAATAAAATTTTATGTTGACTTACAGAGTCAATAGCGTATTATACGCGTCCTGCTTCGGTGATAAGTCATTGAAAGCAAAGCTCTTTAACAATTTAAACACTATCAATCTGTGTGGGCACTTGTTGATGATAATCAATAGATTCTTAGGAATCACATTGGTTTCAATGAACTGAGTGACCAAACGAGTCGAAAGACTTGGCACAGTCAATTCACAGTCCTTATTCGGCAACGAATAAAGAATGTAATCAGTATTCATTGAGCCGCTCGAAAGAGCACAAAAACTTTAATTGAAGAGTTTGATCATGGCTCAGATTGAACGCTGGCGGCAGGCCTAACACATGCAAGTCGAGCGGAAACGAGTTATCTGAACCTTCGGGGGACGATAACGGCGTCGAGCGGCGGACGGGTGAGTAATGCCTGGGAAATTGCCCTGATGTGGGGGATAACCATTGGAAACGATGGCTAATACCGCATAATCTCTTCGGAGTAAAGAGGGGGACCTTCGGGCCTCTCGCGTCAGGATATGCCCAGGTGGGATTAGCTAGTTGGTGAGGTAATGGCTCACCAAGGCGACGATCCCTAGCTGGTCTGAGAGGATGATCAGCCACACTGGAACTGAGACACGGTCCAGACTCCTACGGGAGGCAGCAGTGGGGAATATTGCACAATGGGCGCAAGCCTGATGCAGCCATGCCGCGTGTATGAAGAAGGCCTTCGGGTTGTAAAGTACTTTCAGCAGTGAGGAAGGGGATTAGGTTAATAGCCTAGTTCTTTGACGTTAGCTGCAGAAGAAGCACCGGCTAACTCCGTGCCAGCAGCCGCGGTAATACGGAGGGTGCGAGCGTTAATCGGAATTACTGGGCGTAAAGCGCATGCAGGTGGTTTGTTAAGTCAGATGTGAAAGCCCGGGGCTCAACCTCGGAATAGCATTTGAAACTGGCAGGCTAGAGTACTGTAGAGGGGGGTAGAATTTCAGGTGTAGCGGTGAAATGCGTAGAGATCTGAAGGAATACCGGTGGCGAAGGCGGCCCCCTGGACAGATACTGACACTCAGATGCGAAAGCGTGGGGAGCAAACAGGATTAGATACCCTGGTAGTCCACGCTGTAAACGATGTCTACTTGGAGGTTGTGGCCTTGAGCCGTGGCTTTCGGAGCTAACGCGTTAAGTAGACCGCCTGGGGAGTACGGTCGCAAGATTAAAACTCAAATGAATTGACGGGGGCCCGCACAAGCGGTGGAGCATGTGGTTTAATTCGATGCAACGCGAAGAACCTTACCTACTCTTGACATCCATAGAACTTAGCAGAGATGCTTTGGTGCCTTCGGGAACTATGAGACAGGTGCTGCATGGCTGTCGTCAGCTCGTGTTGTGAAATGTTGGGTTAAGTCCCGCAACGAGCGCAACCCTTATCCTTGTTTGCCAGCACTTCGGGTGGGAACTCCAGGGAGACTGCCGGTGATAAACCGGAGGAAGGTGGGGACGACGTCAAGTCATCATGGCCCTTACGAGTAGGGCTACACACGTGCTACAATGGCGCATACAGAGGGTTGCCAACTTGCGAAAGTGAGCGAATCCCAAAAAGTGCGTCGTAGTCCGGATTGGAGTCTGCAACTCGACTCCATGAAGTCGGAATCGCTAGTAATCGTGGATCAGAATGCCACGGTGAATACGTTCCCGGGCCTTGTACACACCGCCCGTCACACCATGGGAGTGGGCTGCAAAAGAAGTGGGTAGTTTAACCTTCGGGGGGACGCTCACCACTTTGTGGTTCATGACTGGGGTGAAGTCGTAACAAGGTAGCCCTAGGGGAACCTGGGGCTGGATCACCTCCTTATACGAAAGATTATCTTTCGATGCGTGTCCACACAGATTGATAGGGTTTAAAGTAAAGAGAAATGGGTCTGTAGCTCAGCTGGTTAGAGCGCTCGCCTGATAAGCGGGAGGTCGGTGGTTCAAGTCCACTCAGACCCACCACTATCTTTTCCCAGAGATAGGGGTCGATTTCATTGGGGCTATAGCTCAGCTGGGAGAGCGCCTGCCTTGCACGCAGGAGGTCTGCGGTTCGATCCCGCATAGCTCCACCATCTTTAAGCACATTGCTGCGATAAGCAGAAATGAGTGTGTTTAAAAATGGTTTCTCTTTCATTAGAAAGACAATCATGCTCTTTAACAATTTGGAAAGCTGACAAAACAATCTCTTTGAGATTGTTTGTAAAAGTTCTCAATTATCTCTTTAAGAGATAACCAACACACAATCAAGTGTTCTTGGGAAAGCATAGCGATATGTTTTCAAAATTGAGTCCGGCAATATCGAGTTCGTGACATGTATAAAAACACGAACACACCTTGGTGACTAACCGCTTTACTTGTAAAGCACATCAACTCAAAAGACTCTTTTGGGTTGTATGGTTAAGTGACTAAGCGTACACGGTGGATGCCTTGGCAGTCAGAGGCGATGAAGGACGTACTAACTTGCGATAAGCGTAGATAAGGCAGTAAGAGCCACTTGAGTCTACGATTTCCGAATGGGGAAACCCAGCTGCATAAGCAGTTATCATTGTGTGAATTCATAGCACAATGAGGCGAACCGGGGGAACTGAAACATCTAAGTACCCCGAGGAAAAGAAATCAACCGAGATTCTGGAAGTAGCGGCGAGCGAAACCGGATTAGCCCTTAAGCTTTTTATGCGTCAGGTGAAGTGTCTGGAAAGGCACGCGATACAGGGTGATAGCCCCGTAACCGGCAGCGCATATTCAGTGAAATCGAGTAAGGCGGGACACGTGATATCCTGTCTGAACATGGGGGGACCATCCTCCAAGGCTAAATACTCCTGACTGACCGATAGTGAACCAGTACCGTGAGGGAAAGGCGAAAAGAACCCCTGTGAGGGGAGTGAAATAGAACCTGAAACCGTGTACGTACAAGCAGTAGGAGCAGGCTTTGTCCTGTGACTGCGTACCTTTTGTATAATGGGTCAGCGACTTATATTCAGTGGCAAGGTTAACCGTTTAGGGGAGCCGTAGGGAAACCGAGTCTTAACTGGGCGTTTAGTCTCTGGATATAGACCCGAAACCAGGTGATCTAGCCATGGGCAGGTTGAAGATTGAGTAACATCAATTGGAGGACCGAACCGACTAATGTTGAAAAATTAGCGGATGACTTGTGGCTAGGGGTGAAAGGCCAATCAAACCTGGAGATAGCTGGTTCTCCCCGAAAGCTATTTAGGTAGCGCCTCGGACGAATACTACTGGGGGTAGAGCACTGTTAAGGCTAGGGGGTCATCCCGACTTACCAACCCTTTGCAAACTCCGAATACCAGTAAGTACTATCCGGGAGACACACGGCGGGTGCTAACGTCCGTCGTGGAGAGGGAAACAACCCAGACCGCCAGCTAAGGTCCCAAATTATAGCTAAGTGGGAAACGATGTGGGAAGGCTTAGACAGCTAGGATGTTGGCTTAGAAGCAGCCATCATTTAAAGAAAGCGTAATAGCTCACTAGTCGAGTCGGCCTGCGCGGAAGATGTAACGGGGCTAAGCTATAAACCGAAGCTGCGGCAATACAGTTTACTGTATTGGGTAGGGGAGCGTTCTGTAAGCCGTTGAAGGTGAGCTGTAAAGCTTGCTGGAGGTATCAGAAGTGCGAATGCTGACATGAGTAACGATAATGGGGGTGAAAAACCTCCACGCCGGAAGACCAAGGGTTCCTGTCCAACGTTAATCGGGGCAGGGTAAGTCGACCCCTAAGGCGAGGCTGAAAAGCGTAGTCGATGGGAAACGGGTTAATATTCCCGTACTGCTTATAATTGCGATGGGGGGACGGAGAAGGCTAGGTGGGCCTGGCGATGGTTGTCCAGGTTCAAGTGCGTAGGCTAAGGAATTAGGTAAATCCGGTTCCTTATTAGGCCGAGACACGACGTCGAGTCACTACGGTGATGAAGTCATTGATGCCATGCTTCCAGGAAAAGCCTCTAAGCTTCAGATTATAAGCAATCGTACCCCAAACCGACACAGGTGGTCGGGTAGAGAATACCAAGGCGCTTGAGAGAACTCGGGTGAAGGAACTAGGCAAAATGGTACCGTAACTTCGGGAGAAGGTACGCTCTTGACGGTGAAGTCCCTTGCGGATGGAGCTATTAGGAGTCGCAGATACCAGGTGGCTGCAACTGTTTATTAAAAACACAGCACTGTGCAAAATCGTAAGATGACGTATACGGTGTGACGCCTGCCCGGTGCCGGAAGGTTAATTGATGGGGTTAGACTTAGGTCGACGCTCTTGATCGAAGCCCCGGTAAACGGCGGCCGTAACTATAACGGTCCTAAGGTAGCGAAATTCCTTGTCGGGTAAGTTCCGACCTGCACGAATGGCGTAATGATGGCCACGCTGTCTCCACCCGAGACTCAGTGAAATTGAAATCGCTGTGAAGATGCAGTGTACCCGCGGCTAGACGGAAAGACCCCGTGAACCTTTACTACAGCTTGGCACTGAACATTGACCCTACATGTGTAGGATAGGTGGGAGGCTTTGATGCATGGGCGCCAGTTCATGTGGAGCCATCCTTGAAATACCACCCTTGTAGTGTTGATGTTCTAACTTAGCCCCATTATCTGGGGTGAGGACAGTGCCTGGTGGGTAGTTTGACTGGGGCGGTCTCCTCCCAAAGTGTAACGGAGGAGCACGAAGGTGGGCTAATCACGGTTGGACATCGTGAGGTTAGTGCAATGGCATAAGCCCGCTTAACTGCGAGAATGACGGTTCGAGCAGGTGCGAAAGCAGGTCATAGTGATCCGGTGGTTCTGAATGGAAGGGCCATCGCTCAACGGATAAAAGGTACTCCGGGGATAACAGGCTGATACCGCCCAAGAGTTCATATCGACGGCGGTGTTTGGCACCTCGATGTCGGCTCATCACATCCTGGGGCTGAAGTCGGTCCCAAGGGTATGGCTGTTCGCCATTTAAAGTGGTACGCGAGCTGGGTTTAGAACGTCGTGAGACAGTTCGGTCCCTATCTGCCGTGGGCGTTGGAGAATTGAAAGGGGCTGCTCCTAGTACGAGAGGACCGGAGTGGACGAACCTCTGGTGTTCGGGTTGTGTCGCCAGACGCATTGCCCGGTAGCTAAGTTCGGAATCGATAACCGCTGAAAGCATCTAAGCGGGAAGCGAGCCTTGAGATGAGTTCTCCCTGGCGCTTTAAGCGTCCTAAAGGGTTGTTCGAGACTAGAACGTTGATAGGCAGGGTGTGTAAGCGTTGTGAGGCGTTGAGCTAACCTGTACTAATTGCCCGTGAGACTTAACCATACAACACCTAAAGGGTTTTATCGGACTCGATAAGAAACTTGATTGTGTCGAGAACACAAAACAGCTTTCCAGATTATTTGGATCCTTCCTCGCTACATAGTTAGCGCCGGGATAAAGTTCGATAGCAAGGCAATTTGTGAACGAGCGAAGGAGTTTATGTTTTATAAATGACTGAGCGAGAGAGCAAATTAACACCGCTAGCGGGCTTTATAGCCAGCGGAAGGAACCAACAAAATTTTGCTTGGCGACCATAGCATTTTGGACCCACCTGACTCCATGCCGAACTCAGAAGTGAAACAAAATTGCGCCGATGGTAGTGTGGGGCTTCCCCATGTGAGAGTAGGACATCGCCAGGCTTTTATTCTTGTTTTTAGACAAATCTAAAAACAAAACTAAAACGAGCATTTTTTGTAAGACTCAGTTTTAGTGACTGTAAAAGCCCGCTCTTCCAGTTGGGCTTTTTTAGTAGCAAAGTAGATTTTGCTGATATGGCTCAGTCGGTAGAGCGCATCCTTGGTAAGGATGAGGTCCCCAGTTCGATTCTGGGTATCAGCACCATATTTTACTTAGCGACCATAGCATTTTGGACCCACCTGATTCCATGCCGAACTCAGAAGTGAAACAAAATTGCGCCGATGGTAGTGTGGGGTTTCCCCATGTGAGAGTAGGACATCGCTAGGTTCTTATTTTTCATTTTACATGGTTAAAATGAATGGCACTTTAGCCAATGCCTTCAAACCCCAGTCGATTGACTGGGGTTTTTTCATATCTACAGACGTGACCAATCACCGTCAATCAATTGAAAACTTCATTCGCTATTATTGACCGTATACTTAATCAGATTGGTATAATCAATTTAGACGACTGATCGCATGATATTCTGGGCCTGCCCATTTGATAGAGATTGGTATATAAAGCACATTGTTCACCTATTAGGAGTTTTCCTTTGAGCCAATTATCATTTACTTCTCTCCCGCTTAGCCAACCGTTGTTGAGTAACCTAGAGAGTATGGGTTACCACACTATGACGCCAATACAAGCTTTGAGTCTGCCTAAGATTTTGCAAGGTAAAGATATCATTGGTCAGGGAAAAACCGGTTCGGGTAAAACGGCCGCTTTCTCATTAGGCTTGTTGTCTAACTTAAACGTAAAACGCTTTCGAGTGCAAAGTTTAGTCTTGTGTCCAACCCGTGAACTTGCCGATCAGGTAGCCGGTGAAATTCGCACCTTAGCAAGGGCGGTTCACAATATTAAAGTACTGACCTTATGCGGTGGCACACCAATGGGACCGCAAATTGGCTCACTAGAGCATGGAGCACATATCTTAGTGGGTACGCCAGGTCGTATTCTGGATCACTTGCTCAAAGGGCGTATCGACTTATCTGAGCTCAATACCCTGATTTTAGATGAAGCGGATCGGATGCTGGAAATGGGCTTTCAAGAGTCATTAGATACAATTATCGACTACGCTCCAAAGCACAGACAAACTTTGTTATTCAGTGCGACTTTCCCCAGTGAGATTGAATCCATGGCAGCGGGACTGATGGTTGAGCCCGAAGTCGTTAAAGTGGAATCGAACCACGATCAAGCGACGATTACTCAACATTTTTATCAGATTGATGACAACCAAGAACGTGAACGCGCCTTGCGTTTATTGTTAATGGCACATCAACCTCAGTCTGCGGTTATCTTTTGCAATACGAAGCGCGAAGTACAATCGGTGACAGACTTGCTGAACACCCATGGTTTTAGTGTGGTTGAGTTACACGGTGATATGGAGCAAAAGGATCGAGACCAGGCTCTGATCCGCTTTGCGAATAAAAGTGTGTCTCTATTAGTTGCTACCGATGTGGCGGCACGAGGCTTGGATGTCGACAATCTGGATGCGGTATTTAATTATGAACTCTCTCGCGATCCTGAAGTTCACGTTCATCGCATAGGCCGTACAGGTCGCGCTGGAAGCCAAGGTGTGGCATTTAACTTTTATCGCAGTAAAGAAGGCCATCGTTTATCTGCCATTGAAGAGGCGCTTGGTCACTCAATCAACACATCGTCTTTACCAGAGGACGAGGTTCTCAATCAACGTCCATATTTCGCTCCTATGCATACGATACAAATCGATGGTGGTAAGAAACAGAAAGTTCGCCCCGGTGATATTCTCGGTGTACTCACGGCTGAAGGTGGCCTAAAAGGCGAGCAGATTGGCAAAATTACTGTGCAAGCGATGCGCGCCTATGTGGCGGTGAATCACGATGTGGTGAAACAGGCACTACGTCAGTTTGAAAATCGGAAGATGAAAGGCCGACAATTTCGTGCTCGTTGGTTGAAGTAAAGTCGCTGGTATCAAAGTCACGCCACGTGGGATCACTCATCGTGGCGTTTTTACTTTATACCAATCTAACGAAATCGCGGGTCATCCTAGCGGTTTAAAAACTCGATAACCTCGTTAAGAAAATAACATCTAGAATAACTACTTAGATTCTTTTCTTTATAAGCAAAGAGCTCGCCTTGTTCTCAAGCTCTTCTCCTGCGCTGTCATTGACCGCAGACTCAATCAGATTGGCATTATTGTTCAGAGGGCGATTAGCGGGATACTCAATTTATAAAATCCGCTTTAATACACGATCCGCTTTGACTCTTAAGATCTTGCGGATCAAGCGCTGGGCCGGCACTGGATAATGGTCGATTTTCTCGAACTGTTTGTAGGTGCAGATGAGCTTAGTGTGGTGCAAAATATTACTGACTTCATCCTCAAACATCGGGGTCATTGATTGTGTCGTGTCATTGATCAATAACCCGTTTTCAAGATCCAAACTCCATGCCCTTGGGTTGAAGTTATTGCCGGTGATCAGCATGTATTGCTTATCGACCCACATGCCTTTCAAATGGAAACTATTGTGGTCGTGCTTCCACAGGTGTAAGCACAGTCTCCGAGCGGCAATGTGCGCTTCGTTGGCTTTGGCAAACTTGCGTAAATTGAGTTCGTAAAGATACGGCAACCCGCCAATGGTTTTAAATTCATCTTGCGGTGAGATGTAAAAGTCATTCGCCGTTTTATCGCCGACCACGATAGAGACCTTAACCCCTCGTTTTAATGCGCGACGAATCGCACGGGATACCGCCCGAGGAAAATTAAAATACGGGGTACAGATAAAGACTTCTTCTTTCGCTGAGGCAATCAACTGAATAATGCGGATATTGAGTTCATTACGTCGTTTGCCAAGCCCAACCAATGGCGTGATGGCCATTTGACCTTGTTGAGCTTCTTGGGGTTCAAACTGGTAACGAGCGCGTGAAAGTTGCCCTCTAAATTGCCTGATCTCCGCTTTGAGGTCACGAGTATGAGGTTTCACGGGCGAGGCTAGGTCATTGACTGCGGGATGCGCGAGCATTTGCTGTTCAATAAAGTTGACCATGCAGTCCGCTAACCCTTGATGGTGGAAAAGATGGTAGCGGTCGAAGCGGTATTTATCTTTGTGGTGCAAGTAGACATTATTCATACTGGCGCCGCTGTAGAGCACTGTGTCATCAAAGATAAAGCCTTTTAAGTGCAAGACCCCGAACACTTCTTTCCCTCGTACTGGGATACCGTAGACTGGGATGTGAGCGTTGTAATGCTCTGCAAATCGCTTGTACATCGCCGCATTGCCTTCCGATTGACTTGCACCAATCAAGCCGCGTTGGGCACGATGCCAATCGACACACAATTTAATATCAAGCTCTGGGTTGGCGAGTTTGGCTGTGTATAAGGCCTCTAAAATCTCGCGACCCGCTTCATCATCTTCTAGATAAAGCGCCACTAGATAGATACGGCTTTTGGCTTGTTGGATCAAATTTAACAGCGTTTGCCGATACTCTTTGGCCGAGTGAAGGATAGTAACATCCTGAGCCTTGACCGCTAAACTGGGTAACGATTGTAATGGATTTGAATTGACCATCATATGATGTGTTAACCTTATCTACCTGCAATGCGCAAACGAGCAATATTATCAAAAATCCGCTCGAGACGCATTAATTGCTGCCATTGCTATTTTTTTCAAATGACATTGGGATCAAGTCTTTACCCGTTCCAGTATACCTGAGCAGTAAAGTACGCAGATCGTTGGGCAGTGATTCTACTGCGCCGATCTTAAAACCATATCGTTGATAATAATCGCCTAAGTGATTTAAAGCAAAGCAGTAGTCACCCGCTTGAAAGACATTTTCTTTACAATACGTTAATAGCGCTCCCCCTACGCCTTGCTGACGGTATGTTGGTAAAACCAGCATGCCAGTCATCAAGCGGTACTGACCGATGGTTCTTAGCCGTAACGTCGCGATGATTTGCTTTTGATGCTCTAGGGTATAAATGGTTTCATCAGATTTGGGCTTAGCACTTGGATAGTGTTGCTTGTAGAGCTTTTTAACAAGTGGTAGACGAATCGCGTCTAGTTGGCGAATGTTTATCTTGTCGAGCATTGAGCTTGTTGGTAACGTCACTGCGAAATCTGAGCCAGTCATGTAGAATGTAAAACAGTTTAGAAGAAGTCGAGCCCAGCATGCAAATTCAAAGCAATGTTTCTTTAACCGCGTACCATACTTTTGGTCTGCCGGTATCTTGTCGTTATTTGGTCGAAGTGACCTCGGTTGAAGAGATTCAGTCGGTCTATTTGTCACCCGAGTTTCGCGATTTGCCCAAGTTAGTCATAGGTAGAGGCAGCAATTTATTATTTACCGAAGACTTTGCCGGGGTGGTGATCGTCAATCGCATTACCGGTATTGAGGTTGAGTCACAAGTGCAAGGGTACTCATTGCATGTCGGCGCCGGAGAAGACTGGCCAAGTTTTGTCGCGTGGACTTTAGAACAAGATATGCCTGGGCTCGAAAACTTGGCGATGATTCCGGGTTGTGTTGGCTCCGCTCCGATTCAAAACATCGGCGCATATGGCCGAGAGTTAAACGACTTTTGTCATTATGTCGATGTTTACGATCTCGACGCGCAATGCGTTCGACGTTTGACTGCCAAGGCGTGTCAGTTTGGGTATCGCGATTCCATTTTTAAACGCGAACTGTTGGGAAAGGTCGTGATTGTGGCGGTTGGTTTGTTCCTTCCAAAACCTTGGCAAGCTGAACTCGGTTATGGGCCTTTGCAAGGTTTGAATGCCGAGACCACCACCGCTCAAGACGTTTTTAGCGCAGTTTGTGAAACGCGCCAGCAGAAATTGCCCGATCCACAGCAGATAGGCAATGCTGGGAGCTTTTTTAAAAACCCAGTGGTGGCATTAGAACAATGGCAGCTACTGCAGCAAACCCACCCTGGTATCGTCGGGTATCCTGTGTCGGATGGGGTAAAACTTGCCGCCGGGTGGTTGATTGATCAATGTGGCTTAAAAGGGCAATGTTGTGGTGGTGCCAAAGTGCACGAGCATCAAGCGTTGGTGCTTATCAATGCCAACCAAGCCACACCACAGGATGTACTCGGGTTGGCCGCTAAGGTCGTTGAAGCGGTCCGCCAGCGTTTTAACGTCGTGTTAGAGCACGAAGTTCGCTTCATGGCTGCGCAAGGGGAAACGAATTTGACAACATGTCTGGAGGAACGGTCATGAGCAAAACACCGACGACTAAGTTGGCTATTTTACAACGCATCGCTGATGGTCAGTTTCACTCGGGCGAAGCGCTTGGTGAGGACTTGGGTATTTCGCGAGCTGCGGTAGCGAAACACATCAAGAGCTTAAGAGCTTGGGGATTGGACATTTATCGCGTACAAGGCAAGGGGTATTGCTTGGAGAAGCCATTGCAATTGCTCGATAGTGAGAAAATTGTTTCCCGCTTTGGCCGTGTGGACGTGTTTGCTGAGATTGACTCAACGAATCAGTATTTGATGGAGCAGTTAACAGAGCTTGAACAAGGCCGCGTTTGCCTGGCGGAATACCAATCTGCCGGTCGAGGTCGTCGCGGACGAAAATGGGTGTCTCCATTTGGCCAAAACCTCTATTTGTCGATGTATTGGAACTTATCGGCGGGGTTGGGCGCGGCGATGGGGTTAAGTTTAGCCATTGGTATTGCCACGGTTGAAGCATTGGAAAAACTCGATATTCACGGCGTAAAGTTAAAATGGCCAAACGATCTCTATTATCAAGATAAAAAGTTGGCTGGCGTATTAGTGGAATTGAGCGGGCAAACCGGCGGGGTTGCCGATGTCGTGATTGGCATGGGTATGAACATCGCGATCAGTGAACAAGACAGCCAAGCGATTACCCAGCCTTGGAGCTGTATTGAAGAGATAGTTCCGGGGCGCAGGATTGATCGCAATCAATTGGCCAGTGCGTTGATCGAGTCATGGCATCAAACCTTAGTCGAATACGAAACGTCTGGTCTTGGTGCATTTTTAGCGCGTTGGCAGCGATTAGACAATTACCTAGGGCGACCAGTGCGTTTAATTATCGGAGAGCAGCAGCACCACGGCGTCATGAAAGGCATTAATGAACAAGGCGCCGTGTTGTTAGAAAACGACCAAGGTACGCAGGCCTTTTTTGGCGGTGAAATTTCGATGCGAGGTACAGACTGAGCGTTTATAACACATTGGGTGGGTTATTTTCGCAACCCGACCTCTTTGACCATGTGGTTCTCGCCTTTGGTGAGGATCAAATGGGCTCTGTCTCGGGTAGGTAGAATATTTTGTTGTAAGTTCAGGCCGTTAATACTGTCCCAAATCACCGAAGCTTTTTTGCATGCCTGTTCGGCCGTGAGCTTGGTGTAGTGACTAAAGTAAGACCCTGGCTTGGCAAAAGCCCCTTGTCGAAAAGCCATAAATCGCTCGATGTACCACTGTTTGATGAGCGAGGTCTCGGCATCGACGTAAATGGAAAAGTCCAAAAAGTCAGAGACAAAAGTGCGACATGGGTCTTGAGGGTAATTCGCCCCGGTCTGTAAAACATTAAGGCCTTCTAAAATCACCACATCAGGGCGGTCGACCACTTTGATTTCATCGGTGATGTCATAGGTTAAATGGGAATAAACCGGAGCGGTCACATTGGGTTTACCCGCTTTGACATCAGAGACAAAGCTGAGTAGACGCTTGGTGTCATAGGACTCAGGGAAGCCCTTTTTTCCCATCAAGCCTTTCTCTAATAAGGTCGCATTGGGGTATAGAAAACCATCAGTCGTGACCAGCTCGACTTTGGGGTGGTTTTCCCAGCGCGACAACAACTCTCGCAATAGGCGGGCGGTGGTGCTTTTACCAACCGCAACACTGCCGGCAATGCCAATCACAAAGGGCGGCGCGTGCTCTTCGTTGTGCAAAAACTGCTGCAGCACACTGTTGCGGCTTTGCCGTGCGGCGACATAAAGGTTTAATAAGCGCGAAAGAGGCAGGTAGATTTCTACCGCTTCTTGCATGGTGAGTTTGTCGTTGATGCCTTGGAGCGCTTTAAGGTCGTCTTCTGAGAGCGTCATGGGAACCGAATTGCGCAATTGTGACCACTTTTCTCGATTAAATTGTAAAAAAGGACTCATGGAAGTACTCAACGACATATAAACAAGAGGTTGAACATACCGTATGGCGAGCGTAAAGCAAATCCCTAACCGAGGAATTGAGAGATAAAAACATCGTCGTGATTAAAAAGTCAGCACTTGGCGTCGAAAATCGAAAAAAAACGATTTTTTTTGATTTTTCTATTGCAAGGAAGAAAATCATTCAATAGAATTCGCACCACTTATGCCGACTTAGCTCAGTAGGTAGAGCAACTGACTTGTAATCAGTAGGTCACCAGTTCGATTCCGGTAGTCGGCACCATTTTCTCCAAGTAGTGAAAATGGATGAAATTTTTGGAGGGGTTCCCGAGTGGCCAAAGGGAGCAGACTGTAAATCTGCCGGCACTGCCTTCGATGGTTCGAATCCGTCCCCCTCCACCATATTCTTTAGGAAATAGCTCTCTGAGTTACGTGTTGCGGGCATCGTATAATGGCTATTACCTCAGCCTTCCAAGCTGATGATGCGGGTTCGATTCCCGCTGCCCGCTCCAACTCTTTTAGAGTGCTGATATAGCTCAGGTGGTAGAGCGCATCCTTGGTAAGGATGAGGTCGGCAGTTCGAGTCTGCCTATCAGCACCAGTCCTAAGCTATTTCCTATAGATGTAAATTACCAAAAAATTTATTTGGTTGCGTGGTCATCAAAGCCACCTAAATCCGTACCTAGAGGGACAAGTCATGTCTAAAGAAAAATTTGAACGTACGAAACCGCACGTAAACGTTGGTACTATCGGCCACGTTGACCACGGTAAAACAACTCTAACTGCAGCAATCTGTACTGTACTGTCTAAAACTTACGGCGGTTCAGCACGTGACTTCGCGTCAATCGACAATGCTCCTGAAGAGCGTGAGCGCGGTATCACTATCGCAACTTCACACGTTGAGTACGACACTCCAACTCGTCACTACGCACACGTAGACTGCCCAGGACACGCGGATTATGTTAAGAACATGATCACAGGTGCTGCGCAAATGGACGGTGGTATCCTAGTTGTTGCTGCAACAGATGGTCCAATGCCACAAACTCGTGAGCACATCCTACTAGGCCGTCAGGTTGGTATCCCTTACATCATCGTATTCATGAACAAATGTGACATGGTTGATGACGAAGAGCTACTAGAACTAGTAGAAATGGAAGTACGTGAACTTCTTTCTGAGTACGACTTCCCAGGTGATGACCTACCAGTTATCCAAGGTTCTGCTCTTGGCGCACTAAACGGTGAAGCGCAATGGGAAGAGAAAATTGTTGAGCTTGCAACAGCACTTGACGAGTACATCCCAGAGCCAGAGCGTGCGGTAGATCAACCATTCCTAATGCCGATTGAAGACGTATTCTCAATCCAAGGTCGTGGTACTGTAGTAACAGGTCGTATCGAGCGCGGTATCCTAACTGTTGGTGACGAAGTTGCCATCGTAGGTATCAAAGATACAACAACAACAACTTGTACTGGTGTTGAAATGTTCCGTAAACTGCTTGACGAAGGTCGTGCAGGTGAGAACGTTGGTGCACTACTACGTGGTACTAAGCGTGATGACGTAGAACGTGGTCAAGTACTTGCTAAGCCAGGCTCAATCACTCCTCACACTAAATTCGAATCAGAAGTATACGTACTGTCTAAAGATGAAGGTGGTCGTCACACGCCATTCTTCAAAGGCTACCGTCCACAGTTCTACTTCCGTACTACAGACGTAACTGGTGACATCCAGCTACCTGACGGCGTAGAAATGGTAATGCCTGGCGACAACGTACAAATGACTGTAGAGCTAATCGCACCAATCGCAATGGACGAAGGTCTTCGTTTCGCGATCCGTGAAGGCGGCCGTACAGTAGGTGCTGGTGTTGTTGCTAAGATCTTTGATTAATCATTGACTACACACTAGTAAAAAGGGCATCATTTGATGCCCTTTTTCTGCGCTGAAGAATGATTTTGTTGGTTTATTATCCAATTGGCATCTAAGCAAAGAAATTATTTGGTTAAATTGTCTTTGGTTAACCAAATAAAGCGCTCATTGATGCAAATTAGTCAATGAAATGGATTTTTGCCCTGCAACAGCGGGGTTATTGTCGTCTATAGTTAGACTTATGACAGGTTGGTTTTATGAAAGCAAATCATGCTGAAACCCCTGATGGCTCAAAAACTGCTGATATCGCAAAATGGATCGTAACATTCGTTTTGTTGGCAGTCGCTGTTGTGGGTAACTCGTATTTTAACGGGGAATTTAATGTAGTCGTTCGTACGGCAGGTGTTGTGGTTCTTGTTGCTGCTGCACTCGGTATTGCAGCGACAACGACAAAAGGTAAAGACGCGATTAGCTTTGCCCGTGAAGCACGTACTGAAGTGCGTAAAGTTGTTTGGCCAACTCGTCAAGAAACGGTACAAACTACTTTAATCGTTTTGGCTGTAAGTATTGTAATGTCTTTGGTTCTTTGGGGTATTGACGGCATCATGGTCCGTCTAGTGTCTCTAGCAACCGGAGTATAGAGGTATATTTTCATGAGTGAAGCTCCAAAAAAACGCTGGTACGTCGTTCAAGCCTTCTCTGGCTTTGAAGCGCGCGTTGCTCAATCTTTACGTGAGCATATCAAAATGCACGGTATGGAAGAATTGTTTGGCGAAGTATTGGTGCCGACTGAAGAAGTGGTCGAAATGCGAGCAGGTCAACGCCGCAAAAGCGAGCGCAAATTCTTCCCAGGTTATGTGCTAGTCCAGATGCTGATGAATGATGAATCATGGCACTTAGTGCGTAGCGTTCCACGTGTGATGGGCTTCATCGGTGGTACCTCTGATCGTCCAGCTCCAATTTCCGACAAAGAAGCGGATGCGATTCTTAACCGTCTTGAGAAAGCCAGCGAAGCACCGCGTCCTAAAACGATGTTTGAAGCCGGTGAAGTGGTTCGTGTTAACGATGGCCCATTTGCTGACTTTAACGGTACGGTTGAAGAAGTCGATTACGAGAAGAGTCGCTTGAAAGTGTCTGTCTCTATCTTCGGTCGTGCAACGCCGGTTGAATTGGAGTTTGGTCAAGTCGAAAAACTTGATTAAAAAAACACCTTTTAGGGCTTGTTTGAGGCGCGAAATATAGCTATAATTTCGCGCCTTTTTACAGGTCTTTATTAAAAAGCAAGCGGGGAGCTGATCAGTCGATTAGCGTTTGAACCCAGAACTTAGGAAATATCATGGCTAAGAAAGTTGAAGCTTATATCAAGCTGCAAGTTGCAGCGGGTATGGCAAACCCAAGTCCACCAGTTGGTCCTGCTCTAGGTCAACACGGTGTGAACATCATGGAATTCTGTAAAGCGTTCAACGCAAAAACAGAATCTATCGAGAAAGGTCTACCAACACCAGTTGTTATCACTGTATACAACGACCGTTCTTTCACGTTTGTAACTAAGACGCCACCGGCAGCCGTTCTACTTAAGAAAGCTGCAGGCATCAAGTCTGGTTCAGGCCGTCCTAACTCTGAAAAAGTGGGTACTGTAACGGATGCTCAAATCCAAGAAATCGCAGAAACTAAAGCTGCTGATATGACTGGTGCTGACATCGAAGCGATGAAACGTTCTATCGCTGGTACTGCTCGTTCAATGGGCCTAGTGGTAGAGGGTTAAGATCATGGCAAAACTAACTAAGCGTATGCGCACTATCCGCGAAAAAGTGGATGTAACTAAAGAATACGAAATCAACGAAGCGGTTGCTCTTCTTAAAGAACTGGCTACTGCTAAATTCGTTGAGTCTGTTGACGTTGCTGTTAACCTAGGTATCGACGCTCGTAAATCTGACCAAAACGTTCGTGGTGCAACTGTACTACCGCACGGTACTGGTCGTGAAATCCGCGTTGCAGTGTTCACTCAAGGTGCTAACGCTGAAGCAGCTAAAGAAGCTGGCGCTGACCTAGTGGGTATGGAAGATCTTGCTGAGCAAGTGAAAAAAGGCGAAATGAACTTTGACGTTGTTGTTGCTTCTCCAGATGCAATGCGCGTTGTCGGTCAACTAGGTACCATCCTTGGTCCTCGTGGTCTTATGCCAAACCCGAAAGTTGGTACTGTAACGCCTAACGTTGCTGAAGCGGTTAAAAACGCGAAAGCTGGTCAGGTTCGTTACCGTAACGACAAAAACGGCATCGTACACACTACCATCGGTAAAGTGTCTTTCGAAGCAAACCAACTACAAGAGAACTTAGAAGCTCTTCTCGTTGCGCTTAAGAAAGCGAAGCCGTCTTCAGCGAAAGGTGTTTTCCTGAAGAAAATCAGCATCTCTACAACGATGGGTGCTGGCGTTTCTGTGGATCAGGGTTCTCTGAACACTCAAGCGTAAAAGATTTGATTAGGCGCGAAAATAGTGTATAATTTTGCGCCTAATATTTGTGGTTGGGGCTGTGTCATTTATGACTAAGCAGTCTCCGTCCAAGACCGTAGGTGCTGGCTTTTCGCTAAGCTTAATCTCCTACGTAGATGGTGCCCGAACTGACAGAAAGCTCTATTTTTATACCTTTCTTCTGGGAATGCACCTCAATAGCTCTCACTGCTTGTTGCGGTGAGTGGTGTAACAACAACCAGGAGTAAATCCAGATGGCTTTAAACCTTCAAGACAAAAAAGCAATTGTTGCTGAAGTCAACGAAGCGGCCGGTGATGCACTTTCTGCAGTTGTAGCTGATTCTCGTGGCGTTGAAGTTGGCGCAATGACTTCTCTACGTAAACAAGCGCGTGAAGCGGGTGTTTACTTGAAAGTTGTTCGTAACACACTAGCACGCCGTGCGGTTGAAGGTACTAGCTATGAGTGTCTAACTGACACTTTCACTGGTCCTACATTGATCGCATTCTCTAACGAGCACCCAGGTGCCGCGGCGCGTCTTTTCAAAGACTTCGCTAAAGAGAACCAAAAATTTGAAATCAAAGCTGCAGCTTTCGAAGGCGTACTTACTGACCCTGAAGTACTAGCAACACTACCAACTTACGACGAAGCAATTGCACGCCTAATGATGTGCATGAAAGAAGCTTCTGCTGGCAAGCTGGTACGTACTATCGCTGCTGTTCGCGACCAAAAAGAAGAAGCAGCGTAAGGCTTGCTTTTTACTGGTTGCTAATTAAACTTATTGTTGACTTAAAAGAGAATTGTTATGTCTATTACAAACGAGCAAATCCTAGACGCAGTTGCAGAAATGTCTGTAATGCAAGTTGTTGAACTAATCGAAGCAATGGAAGAGAAATTCGGCGTTTCTGCTGCTGCTGCTGTTGTAGCTGGCGGCGCTGCTGCTGGTGAAGCTGCTGCTGAGCAAACTGAGTTCGACGTTATCCTAACTGCTGCTGGCGGTAACAAAGTTGCTGTTATCAAAGCAGTACGTGGTGCAACTGGCCTAGGTCTTAAAGAAGCTAAAGCTCTAGTTGACGGCGCTCCAGCACCTCTTAAAGAAGGTATTGAGAAAGAAGAAGCGGAAGCTCTTAAAGCTCAACTAGAAGAAGCAGGCGCTTCTGTTGAAGTTAAGTAATTATTACTTGATTTCCTAGCCTTTCCAGGCTAATGGCTGGTGGTTAAATAACCACCGGCCTTTTTGCGCTGTAGGGTACAGGCGTTTTTTGCCGCTGTTTAAGCGCACTGTATTCATGCAAAAAAACGTTTCATTCGCTTGCGTTTGAAACACACTACCGATAAACAGCTGTTTTAGTTACTGCCCAGTAGTATTTTTCAACCTTGAAAAATCGGGTGGTTTGGGTCACTTATCAGCGAGCTGAGGAACCCCATGGTTTACTCTTATACCGAGAAAAAGCGCATCCGTAAGGACTTTGGTACTCGTCCACAAGTTTTGGACATTCCATACCTGCTATCGATCCAGCTCGATTCGTTCGACAAATTTATCGAACAGGATCCTGAAGGGCAATACGGTCTTGAAGCCGCTTTCCGTTCTGTATTTCCAATTCAGAGCTACAACGGCAATTCTGAGCTGCAATACGTTAGCTACCGTCTTGGTGAGCCAGTTTTTGATGTTAAAGAATGTCAAATTCGTGGTGTAACTTATTCAAAACCCCTACGCGTTAAATTGCGTTTGGTTGTGTTTGATAAAGACGCGCCAGCAGGTACTGTAAAAGACATTAAAGAACAAGAAGTCTACATGGGTGAGATTCCACTCATGACAGACAATGGTACCTTCGTAATCAATGGTACCGAGAGGGTTATCGTATCCCAGCTGCACCGAAGCCCAGGCGTGTTCTTCGACAGCGATAAGGGTAAAACCCATTCTTCAGGTAAAGTCCTTTATAACGCACGTATTATTCCTTACCGTGGTTCATGGCTCGATTTCGAGTTCGATCCTAAGGATAACCTATACGTACGTATTGACCGCCGTCGTAAGTTGCCAGCGTCGATCATTTTACGCGCTTTAGGTAAGACTACGGAAGAGATCCTCGATATCTTCTTCCAAAAAGTAAACTTTGAAGTCCGTGACGAAATGCTACACATGGAGTTAATTCCTGAGCGTCTTCGCGGTGAAACGGCGTCTTTTGACATCGAGTCAAACGGTAAAGTTTACGTTGAGCAAGGCCGTCGTGTGACTGCACGTCACATTCGCCAGCTCGAAAAAGACGGTGTTGAGCACATCGAAGTTCCTGTTGAATACATCGTAGGTAAAGTGTCTTCTAAAGACTATATCAACGAATCAACAGGCGAAATCATTGTTGGTGCAAACCAAGAGATCAGCCTAGAAGCACTCGCTAACCTGTCACAAGCAGGTCACAAGAAGCTTGAAGTGCTCTTTACTAACGATCTTGACCACGGCCCATACATGTCTGACACGCTACGCATTGATAGCACGACAGACCGCATTTCAGCGCTGGTTGAAATCTACCGTATGATGAGACCTGGTGAGCCGCCAACAAAAGAAGCGGCTGAAGCGCTGTTTGAAAGCTTGTTCTTCTCTGAAGACCGTTACGATCTGTCAACGGTTGGCCGTATGAAGTTCAACAGCTCAATTGAGCGTGAAGATGCTCAAGAGCAAGGCACACTTGACGAGACTGATATCGTTGAAGTGATGCGCAAGCTGATTGCGATTCGCAACGGTATTGGCGAAGTCGATGACATCGATCACCTAGGTAACCGCCGTATCCGTAGCGTTGGCGAAATGGCGGAAAACCAATTCCGCGTCGGTCTTGTGCGTGTAGAGCGTGCTGTTAAAGAGCGTCTAAGCCTTGGCGATCTCGACAACATCATGCCGCAAGACTTGATCAATGCGAAGCCAATCTCTGCAGCAGTAAAAGAATTCTTTGGTTCATCACAGCTGTCTCAGTTTATGGACCAAAACAACCCGTTGTCAGAAGTAACGCACAAGCGTCGTATCTCTGCGTTAGGCCCAGGCGGCTTGACTCGTGAGCGCGCTGGCTTTGAAGTCCGTGACGTTCACGTGACTCACTACGGTCGTCTATGTCCGATTGAAACGCCAGAAGGCCCGAACATCGGTTTGATCAACTCGTTGTCTGCGTTTGCTCGCTGTAACGAATACGGTTTCCTTGAGACCCCGTACCGTCGCGTTGTTGACGGTGTCGTGACTGATGAAGTTGATTACTTATCTGCGATCCAAGAAGGCCAATTCGTTATCGCTCAGGCGAACGCGAAATTGACGGAAGACGGTACGTTTGCTGATGAGCTGATCACCGCGCGTCAAAAAGGCGAATCGGGTCTTCACCCACGTGACCATGTTAACTACATGGACGTTGCAACCAACCAGGTTGTTTCGATCGCGGCCTCGCTTATCCCGTTCCTAGAACACGATGATGCGAACCGTGCATTGATGGGTGCGAACATGCAACGTCAGGCGGTTCCGACATTGAAAGCGGACAAGCCACTGGTTGGTACTGGTATCGAGCGCAACGTTGCGGTTGACTCTGGTGTGACTGCAGTTGCGAAACGCGGCGGTGTGATTCAGTCTGTTGATGCTTCTCGTATCGTGGTGAAAGTGAACGAAGAAGAGTTGATCCCTGGTGAAGCGGGTATCGATATCTACAACTTAACCAAATACACGCGTTCTAACCAAAACACCTGTATCAACCAGCGTCCTTGTGTGATGCCGGGTGAACCAGTATCACGTGGTGATGTTTTGGCTGACGGTCCTTCGACTGACCTTGGTGAATTGGCACTTGGCCAAAACATGCGTATCGCATTCATGCCTTGGAACGGTTACAACTTCGAAGACTCAATCTTAGTCTCTGAGCGCGTTGTACAAGAAGATCGCTTCACGACCATTCACATTCAAGAACTGACTTGTGTGGCTCGTGATACCAAGCTTGGCTCAGAAGAAATCACGGCGGATATTCCAAACGTCGGTGAGTCTGCTCTGTCTAAACTTGATGAATCAGGTATCGTTTACATCGGTGCGGAAGTTAAAGGCGGCGATATCCTCGTTGGTAAAGTAACGCCAAAAGGCGAAACTCAGCTGACGCCAGAAGAAAAACTTCTGCGTGCGATCTTTGGTGAAAAAGCCTCTGACGTTAAAGACACGTCTTTGCGCGTACCTAACTCGGTATCGGGTACCATCATCGATGTTCAAGTATTCACTCGCGACGGTGTTGAAAAAGACAAACGCGCGCTTGAAATTGAGCAGATGCAGCTAAAAGAAGCGAAGAAAGACTTAACTGAAGAGTTCCAAATCCTCGAAGGCGGTCTACTTGCTCGTGTAAGAGCGGTACTGATCGAGGGCGGTTACTCTGAAGAGCGTCTAGATAGCATCGAGCGCAAGAAGTGGCTAGAGCTCACTCTTGAAGATGACGCACTGCAAACTCAGCTTGAGCAATTGGCTGAGCAGTGGGACGAGCTTAAAGCAGACTTCGATAAGAAATTTGAAACCAAACGCCGCAAGATCACTCAAGGTGATGACCTTGCTCCGGGCGTACTGAAGATCGTTAAGGTTTACCTAGCGGTTAAACGTCGCATTCAACCGGGTGACAAGATGGCGGGTCGTCACGGTAACAAGGGTGTTATCTCTAAGATCAACCCTGTTGAAGACATGCCATACGATGAAACGGGTGAGCCTGTTGATATCGTATTGAACCCACTAGGTGTACCGTCTCGTATGAACATCGGTCAGATCCTAGAAGTTCACTTGGGCTTGGCGGCGAAAGGCATTGGTAACAAGATCAACCAAATGGTTAAGGAACAACAAGAACTGGCTAAGTTCCGTGAGTTCCTACAAAAGGTTTACGATTCAGGTAACACACGTCAAGTTGTCGATGTCGCTGCGATGTCTGACGACGAAGTTCGCACCTTGATCAAAAACCTTCGCGGTGGTCTTCCTGTTGCAACGCCGGTCTTTGACGGTGCGACAGAGCCTGAAATCAAGAAACTACTGAAACTGGCTGATTTGCCAGAGTCAGGTCAGTTGACCTTGTTTGATGGCCGTACTGGTGATGCATTCGAGCGTCCTGTTACCGTTGGTTACATGTATATGCTGAAATTGAACCACTTGGTTGATGACAAGATGCACGCTCGTTCTACGGGTTCTTACAGCTTGGTTACTCAGCAACCACTTGGTGGTAAAGCACAGTTCGGTGGTCAGCGTTTCGGTGAGATGGAAGTATGGGCACTTGAAGCATACGGTGCTGCTTACACACTACAAGAAATGCTCACAGTGAAATCTGATGATGTGAACGGCCGTACTAAGATGTATAAGAACATCGTAGATGGCAACCACAGCATGGAACCTGGTATGCCAGAATCCTTCAACGTATTGTTGAAAGAGATCCGCTCGCTAGGTATCAACATCGAGCTAGAAGACGAAGAGTAATTTTATTTTTGCTTAGGCAAATAGAATTATCTGGTAGAAAGGCGCTCGCCGAGCGCCTTTTAACTCCTTACAGGAGCTGATTGTGAAAGACTTATTAAACTTTCTAAAAGCACAGCATAAGACCGAAGAATTTGATGCAATCAAAATCGGTCTATCTTCACCAGACATGATCCGTTCGTGGTCTTTTGGTGAAGTGAAAAAACCTGAAACGATCAACTATCGTACGTTCAAGCCTGAACGCGATGGTTTGTTCTGTGCGCGTATTTTTGGTCCAGTAAAAGACTACGAATGTCTTTGTGGTAAATACAAGCGCCTGAAGCATCGTGGTGTCATCTGTGAGAAGTGTGGCGTTGAAGTCACACAGACTAAAGTTCGTCGTGACCGCATGGGCCACATTGAGCTTGCTTCTCCCGTTGCACACATCTGGTTCCTAAAATCACTGCCGTCTCGCATCGGTTTGTTGATGGATATCCCATTGCGCGATATCGAACGTGTGCTTTACTTCGAAATGTACGTGGTGACTGAGCCAGGTATGACGGATCTCGAAAAGAGTCAGATGCTGACTGAAGAAGAGTATCTAGACCGTCTCGAAGAGTGGGGTGATGAATTCACGGCTAAGATGGGTGCAGAAGCGATCAAAGACTTGTTGGCCTCAATGGACATGCAAGCTGAAGCTGAGCAGATGCGCGAAGAATTAGAAACCACTAATTCTGAAACCAAACGCAAAAAAATCACTAAGCGCTTGAAGTTGGTTGAAGCGTTCATTACTTCAGGTAACAACCCTGAGTGGATGATCTTGACGGTACTTCCTGTACTACCGCCTGATCTGCGTCCTCTCGTTCCGCTCGATGGCGGCCGTTTTGCCACGTCTGATCTGAACGACTTGTACCGTCGTGTGATTAACCGTAACAACCGTCTAAAACGCCTACTTGAGTTGGCTGCACCAGACATCATCGTACGCAACGAAAAACGTATGCTGCAAGAGTCTGTTGATGCGCTGCTTGACAACGGTCGTCGCGGTCGTGCAATCACCGGTTCGAACAAACGTCCACTTAAGTCGCTTGCCGACATGATCAAAGGTAAACAAGGTCGTTTCCGTCAAAACCTTCTTGGTAAGCGTGTTGACTACTCTGGCCGTTCTGTTATCACCGTTGGTCCATACTTGCGTCTACACCAGTGTGGTCTTCCTAAGAAGATGGCACTTGAGCTATTTAAACCGTTTATCTACAGCAAGCTGGAAACTCGTGGTCTCGCGACAACGATCAAAGCCGCGAAGAAAATGGTTGAGCGTGAAGAAGCGGTCGTTTGGGATATCTTGGATGAAGTTATCCGCGAACACCCAGTACTGCTAAACCGTGCACCGACACTTCACCGTCTTGGTATCCAGGCGTTTGAACCTGTCCTTATCGAAGGTAAAGCGATTCAGTTGCACCCCTTGGTTTGTGCGGCGTACAACGCGGACTTCGATGGTGACCAAATGGCGGTCCACGTGCCTCTAACGCTAGAAGCACAGCTTGAAGCGCGTACCCTAATGATGTCGACTAACAACATCTTGTCGCCAGCATCGGGTGATCCGATCATCGTACCTTCTCAGGACGTTGTATTGGGTCTTTACTACATGACTCGTGAAATGATCAACGCGAAGGGCGAAGGCATGTACCTTGCTGGCCCTGCTGAAGCGGAAAAAGCGTACCGTACTAAGAGCGCAGCGCTACACGCACGCGTTAAAGTTCGTATCACGGAAACCGTTCGCGACGAAGATGGTAACGACACCACAGAAACCAAGATGGTGGATACCACTGTCGGCCGTGCTATGTTGTGGCAGATCGTACCGAAAGGCTTGCCGTTTAGCATCGTTAACCAAAAATTAGGTAAGAAACAAATCTCTAACCTACTTAACGAGGCTTACCGCAAACTGGGTCTGAAAGACACGGTTATTTTTGCTGACCAAATCATGTACACCGGTTTCGCTTACGCGGCACTGTCTGGTGTTTCTGTTGGTATCGACGACATGGTGGTACCAGAGGCGAAATACACCGAGATTGCGGAAGCGGAAGAAGAAGTTCGCGAAATTCAAGAACAGTACCAATCTGGTCTTGTTACCGCGGGTGAGCGCTACAACAAAGTGATCGATATTTGGGCTTCAACCAACGATCGCGTTGCGAAAGCTATGATGAGCAACCTGTCTTCTGAAACCGTGATCAACCGCGATGGCGAAGAAGAAGAACAAGAGTCATTCAACAGCATCTACATGATGGCTGACTCGGGCGCTCGTGGTTCTGCTGCTCAGATTCGTCAGTTGGCGGGTATGCGTGGTCTGATGGCACGTCCAGATGGTTCTATCATCGAAACGCCAATCACGGCGAACTTTAAAGAAGGTCTAAACGTCCTTCAGTACTTTATCTCAACCCACGGTGCTCGTAAGGGTCTTGCAGATACGGCATTGAAGACAGCGAACTCGGGTTACTTGACTCGTCGTCTCGTTGACGTTGCCCAAGATGTGGTTGTCACAGAAAAAGACTGTGGTACACACGAAGGTGTCGAAATGATGCCACACATCGAAGGTGGTGACGTTAAAGTGGCTCTGACTGAGCTTGCGCTAGGTCGTGTTGTCGCTGAAGATGTTCTAAAACCAGGTACGCAAGAGGTTCTTATTCCACGTAACACCCTGATCGATGAGAAGTGGTGTCAAATCATGGATGAGAACTCAGTCGACAAACTGAAAGTACGTTCAGTGGTAACCTGTGATTCAGACTTTGGCTGTTGTTCAAACTGTTACGGTCGTGACCTTGCTCGTGGTCACTTGGTGAACCAAGGTGAATCGGTTGGTGTTATCGCGGCACAGTCAATCGGTGAACCAGGTACACAGCTGACCATGCGTACGTTCCACATCGGTGGTGCGGCATCGACAGCAGCGGCAGAGAACAGTGTTCAAGTTAAGAACAACGGTTCAATCAAGCTCAACAACGCGAAGTCAGTAACCAACAACGAAGGTAAGCACGTGATTACCTCTCGTGCGACAGAATTGACCATCATCGATGAATTCGGTCGTACTAAAGAGAAACACAAACTTCCTTACGGCTCTATCTTGAGCAAAGCCGATGGTGAAGCCGTTCAAGCGGGCGAAACCGTGGCAAACTGGGAAGCGCACACCTTGCCAATCATCACTGAAGTGGCCGGTCGCATTCAATTCGTTGATATGATTGATGGCGTAACCGTCTCTCGTCAAACTGATGATTTGACAGGTCTTTCTTCAAGTGAAGTGACGGATCCTGCCGCTCGTCCATCGGCGGGTAAAGACATGCGTCCAGCGATTAAGCTGATTGATTCGCAAGGTAACGACGTGATGATTCCTGGTACGGATATGCCAGCTCAGTACTTCCTACCTGGTAAAGCGATCGTGAACATTGAAGACGGCGCCGAAGTAGGTATTGGTGATACTCTAGCACGTATTCCTCAGAAATCTGGTGGTAACAAAGATATCACCGGTGGTCTACCTCGCGTTGCGGACCTCTTTGAAGCTCGTAAGCCAAAAGAGCCTGCTATCCTTGCTGAGCATACAGGTACGGTCTCCTTCGGTAAAGAAACCAAAGGTAAGCGTCGCCTAGTGATCACTCGCGAAGGTGGTGAGACTTACGAAGAGATGATTCCTAAGCATCGCCAATTGAACGTGTTCGAAGGTGAGAAAGTGGAACGTGGCGATGTGATCGCTGATGGTCCAGAGTCTCCACATGATATTCTACGTCTACGTGGTATCCACGCCGTGACAGAATACATCGCCAACGAAGTTCAAGAAGTTTACCGTCTGCAAGGCGTTAAGATTAACGATAAGCACATTGAGACTATCGTTCGTCAAATGCTACGTAAGTGTACAATTACTCATGCTGGTGACTCTGAGTTCCTACCTGGTGAGCAAGTTGAATATACACAAGTTAAAATTGCAAACCGTGAGCTCGAAGCAGAAGGCAAAGAGCCGGCTCGTTTCGAACGTGAATTGCTTGGTATCACTAAGGCATCTTTGGCGACAGAATCGTTCATCTCTGCAGCGTCGTTCCAAGAAACCACTCGCGTCCTAACGGAAGCGGCGGTCTCTGGTAAGCGCGATGACCTTCGCGGTCTGAAAGAGAACGTGATTGTTGGTCGTCTGATCCCAGCCGGTACCGGTTTTGCGTATCACCAAGACCGTCAAGCGAAGCGTGAAGAAGCGATCGAAGGTCCTTCGGCTGAGCAAGCTTCTGACAACTTAGCGGCATTGTTAAATGCAGGCTTTGCTTCAGAAGAGTAATCGCTCTGATTGAGTCTAAAAAGGCGCCGTAAGGCGCCTTTTTTATTATCTGAAACCTGTGTGTTCACCAGTGACAGCATGGTACGTTCGCGTGTTTTATACCAATCTGATTAAGTATGTGGTCAATGATAGCGCAGGGAAAAAGCTTGAGAACAAGGCAAGAAAATACAGTTAGTAGTTGTTCTACAAATTATTTTCTTAACGACGTTATCGAGTTTTTTAACCAGCTAGTGTGACCAGCTATTTAGTTAGATTGGTATTATTCCTGTGGCACTGTGATTGAACAAAACAAGCCAAACTCGCTGGGTCTTTATTACGCGCCTGGGGGGATTGACAGGCTGTCAGTAATTATTTTGATCAGCTCATCTTCGAGTTCAAAGCGATCACAGATAATTTCGCCTAATTCAGAAAAATCGTATTCGAAGTTTTGCACGTCATCATCGGGCTTTAAACTGGCGTATTTATCGCTGAAGTTTAAAAGGGGATCGGTAGACGCGATGATTTTGAAGTACAGTTGGTCGATTTCTTCTGTGGCTTGAAAGCCGGTGGCTTGCCACTTGTCCATCACCTGATTGTAGATGCGAAAATGCCCTTCGGAGATGTAATCAACCAGTAGGGTACAAAAGTCTTGTATTTCTAGCGCGGAGGGGAGTTTGACCATCTTACCTTTCAACACATTGGGTTTGAGTACCGCTAGGTTGTAGTAACTGACCAGTAAGTCTTGTCTCATGTCTAACCAGTGATCGATAACCTCACTTTGTCCACCCCATTGTTGCTGCGTTTGCTTTAATGAATTCAACATAGCTTTATCCTCAAGAACGTTTAGAGCTTCATTCTCTTTTCTCAATCACTAAGAATGAGCACGAGTTAACTCAGCGAATAAAGCTCAAGAATTGAATGCCAACACAAACCCCTCTAGTATGATCAACATTGCCAGTTAAGCGGCTAGACTTCAAGCAATGAGAGGTAGGGATGTATAAGAATAGTGACCAAGCGCGTACAAATGATGCGTATTGGTGTGTCGTTTCCGGGAGTGATTTGTGGCTGATCAACAAAACGTTGCCCCGCGGTGAAGCCAGCCAATTTAATTTGCCAGAGGACAAGGCGATTCAGATTGGTGAATACCACAATATTCCAGTGATGTGGGTCAATGATGAAGATTGTGCCGATGCGTTTGAATTGACCTCGTTGCGCACCTTGTTGGCGCAACCGGAGCCGTTGTTTTTATTGGCCAGTAAAGCGGTTCAACTTGGCTACATGACACGTAATCAACGCTTTTGCTCGCAATGTGGGACGCGAACTTACCTACACCATAAAGAAATGGCGATGCAATGTCAGGAGTGCCGAACCCTTCATTATCCGCGAATTTTCCCTTGTATTATTGTCGCAGTGCGTAAAGAAAACCAATTGTTACTGGCACAACACAACCGACACAAAGGCGGGTTGTATACCGTCCTGGCTGGGTTTGTTGAGGTTGGGGAAACCCTTGAACAATGCGTGGCGCGAGAAGTGTTTGAAGAAACCGGGATACAGGTGACCAATATTGCGTATTTTGGCAGTCAACCTTGGGCTTTTCCTTCCAGTATGATGATGGCTTTTACCGCGGACTACCAAGCGGGTGAGATCACCATTGATCCCAATGAACTTTGTGATGCGAGGTGGTTTGACGGTCAACAATTGCCAGAGCTTGCCCCGCCCGGTACGATTGCCCGCGATCTGATTGACCATTGTTTGACTGGCTCGAAACGATAAAACACACACGGTCATCGGTCTTGACTATCGCATTAATTAGAGAGGAATCGCCGGCCAATACTGCATGTCACCTTGATTCGGTGGTAGACTGTACACCAATGATGAGCCCACGTGGAAAAGGCATGACTGAATTAAAGAACGACCGCTATTTACGAGCTTTGTTGAAACAACCTGTCGATCATACGCCGGTATGGATGATGCGCCAAGCCGGTCGATATTTACCTGAATACCGTCAGACTCGCGCTCAGGCCGGAGATTTTATGTCTTTATGCCGCAATGCTGAATTGGCATCTGAAGTGACACTTCAGCCTCTAAAGCGGTTTCCTCTTGATGCGGCGATTCTGTTTTCTGATATTCTGACCATTCCCGATGCGATGGGGCTTGGGTTGTACTTTGAGACCGGTGAAGGTCCAAAATTTGAGCGCCCCATTCGCAGTAAAGCCGATGTGGAAAAGATCGGCCTGCCGGATCCGGAAGGCGAACTGCAGTACGTGATGAACGCCGTACGTCAAATCCGTCGCGATCTCAAAGGTGAAGTACCACTGATTGGTTTTTCCGGCAGTCCGTGGACGCTGGCGACGTATATGGTTGAAGGCGGCAGCTCAAAAGCTTTTACCAAGATAAAGAAAATGATGTATGCCGATCCGACCAGTTTACACTTGTTGCTCGATAAGTTGGCTGACAGTGTGATTGAGTACCTCAATGCACAAATTAAAGCGGGTGCGCAATCGGTGATGGTGTTTGACACTTGGGGCGGCGTATTAACCCCACGTGACTATCAGCTATTCTCGTTACAATACATGCACAAAATCGTCGATGGCTTGATTCGCGAAAACGACGGCCGTCGCGTTCCTGTGACGCTGTTTACCAAAAATGGCGGCATGTGGCTGGAATCGATTGCCGCAACAGGTTGTGATGCCGTGGGCTTGGATTGGACCATCAATATTGCCGATGCCAAAGCGCGTATCGGTGATAAAGTGGCTTTACAAGGCAACATGGATCCATCGATATTGTACGCTCAACCAGAGCGGATCCGACAAGAAGTCGCCACCATTTTAGAAGGCTATGGCCAAGACAATACCGGACACGTATTCAACTTAGGTCACGGTATTCATTTGGATGTCCCGCCAGAGAACGCTGGTGTGTTTGTTGACGCCGTTCATGAGTTGTCGAAACCTTACCATCAATAATGGCTCTGGCACTCAATCAGTCAGTATTGACATCAATGGCGCCCGTAATGGCGCCATTTTCTTTTTTAGCCTCTCGAAACCTTATCCCAATACCTGTTGAACTTGTGCTTTGAGCTGGGGTAAAAGGTCCGTGTCAAACCAAGGGTTTTTCTTCAGCCAAATCTGGTTTCTGGGCGAAGGATGAGGCAAAACAAAATACTGAGGTAACCAGCGCGACCATTGCTTTACGGTATCGGTGAGCGTGGGCGGTTTAGCGTTTAAATAGTAGCGCTGGGCGTACTGGCCAATCAATAGCGTGAGCTGGATGTTGGGCAAGAGAGGAAGTAACTGAGGGTGCCATAGCGGGGCACAAACCTTCGCCGGTGGCTTGTCTCCAGAGGTGGCTTTGCCAGGATAACACAGTCCCATCGGCACAATGGCCACCTGCTGCGGATCATAGAATACCCCTTCATCAATCCCCATCCACTGGCGCAAACGCACGCCACTGGCATCATGCCAAGGAATGCCGCTGTGGTGGACTTTTCTGCCGGGCGCCTGACCAATAATTAATAGTTTGGCTTGCGAGCTTGCCTGTACCACGGGCCTAGGCGGGTGCGGTAAGCACGAAGCACACTGTTGGCACTGCGCAATGCGTTGTAAACAGGCAGTCAGTGGGGCTGACACATCGCGGGTCATTAATACCCCTTAGTAAAGTCGACTAAAAAATCAGGATTCAAGCCTTGCTGCCATTGCTTGAGGTTTTGAGTAAACACCTCAAATACCGCTTCTGGCACACTGGGCGCAGCGACATGCGGAGTGATGGTAATGGCAGACATACGCCAAAAAGGGTGCGTATCAGGTAAGGGTTCTTGGAGAAAGACGTCGAGAAACGCATGCGCCACCCAACCTTCTTTGATGGCTTTAATTAAGTCAGCTTCATTCAGTGCGTCGCCGCGACCAACGTTAAATAACAAAACGTTACGGCAGTGTTGTAACACGTCGGCGTTTAATATCGCAATGGTCTCTGCTGTGCTTGGCAAGGTGTTGACGACAATGTCCGATTGGGCCAAAGCCGCGCTTAACTCTGAAATGTGAAACGTGTTCTCCCATTCTCCCTGCGCACTGGGGATGCCGGTGCGATTCACACCAAAGACGCGCATCCCCATCTGTTTGGCCTGTGTCGCTAAATGGCTGCCAATACTGCCAGTGCCGAGAATGGTGATGGTTTTATTACTCAGTCCTTGGTGTGCAAGCATGGACCAAGTGCGCTGGTTTTGCTGCTGCTGATAGTGCGCCATATGACGATAGTGATAAAGCAAGTAACCCAATACGTATTCACTGATCATTGGGCCAAAAATCCCTTTTACACCGCTCAGTAAGTAATCTTGACGCAGAGCAGGGGCGAGTAGGGCATCAACGCCGGCAAAGGTCGACTGAACCCAGTCGATCTGTGGGTGTTGGTTTATCACCTTGGCGGCGAGCGGTGGGTCGGCGAGTAAGAGATTGGCTTGGCTCAGATCGTCAGTTTCTTGTAAATCAGGCGATAACCACGGTTGTAGCATCTGGCGATAGAGGTCATCGTATTTAGTCAGCAAAAAAATCTTATCGCAACTATGAGTCATTAACTTTTTTCCCTTAAGTGAATACAGTACACTGCGTGAGTAAATTTTCCACAGCGAATGATAATTATGCTACAAAACCCAATTCAAGTTAGGCTTGAAAAGCTCGAACCTTGGCAACAAATTACGTTCATGGCTTGCTTATGTGAGCGCATGTACCCCAACTATGCCATGTTCTGTCAAGAAACTGAATTTGCTTCAGCCCAGTCCTATCGCGCTATCTTAGACAGTATTTGGGAAACGTTGACAGTGAAAACCGCGAAAGTCAATTTTGAGCGTCAACTGGAAAAATTAGAGGCCTTGTTCCCTTCTGCAGACGATTTTGATGTTTATGCGGTGTACCCTGCGATGGATGCTTGCCAAGCGTTGTCGACTTTCTTACACGGCTTGTTAGATAGAGAGTACCTCTTTGACTCTGTGCTCAAGGTCAGCCAACAATCGATTCAAACGGTGGTTGAGCTCGAGCAAGCGCAAATGGAGGTAGAAATCAGTAACCAAAATCAAAAAGAGTTTGAGGCCGTGTGCGCCGAGTGGGATGTACAATGGGCCATTTATCGTCCGCTCAAAGAATGCCAAGAGCGCGATATTGAACTGATTAAAGATCTGCGCAGTGAATTAAGAGAAGAGAATGTCAGCAATATTGGCGTGAGTCTCTGAAAAGTCTCAGGCCTTATATCAAAAGGGTTGCGCGTGTTTTAGGCAGTAGAAATTATGTCAAGTATGGCGAAATTGTGAGTTAATACTCATATTACGGTTAAAAGTGCGTCATTAAAGTGAGTTAAGTGCGACAAACCTTTGCCAGACTGGGTATTTATGTTTTAGAGTGAGGTGAACTTGATAACCTATAAGAAGGGAAACCCATGAACAAGACCCAATTAATCGACTTTATCGCTGAAAAAGCAGATCTTTCAAAAGCACAAGCAAAAGCCGCTCTTGAAGCGACTCTTGAAGGCGTGACAGAAACGCTTAAAGAAGGCGACCAGGTACAGCTAATTGGTTTTGGTACATTTAAAGTCAATCACCGTGCAGCACGTACAGGCCGTAACCCTAAAACGGGTGATGAGATCCAAATTGCAGCCGCTAACGTACCTGCGTTCGTTGCTGGTAAAGCACTAAAAGAATCTGTTAACTAATTTGATTGACAGTGCCGAGGCGTTTGCCTCGGCTTTTTTATGACCTTTCGTCCTTTCGCATATACTGCACTCGCCGTATTGTTATCTGCTTGTTCCAATCAGGCAGGGATTGATGTCGCCAATATCGAATCTAAATCGGGGGGGGAAATCACCCAATCTCAGCGTGCTTGGTATTGGGCAGATGTTGTCGACCAGCAACCTCTTAGCGCCTATGATCATGTAAAACTGAGTAATCAGACCAGCTATCACAGCGAATACCACTGGCAAGATGGCGTATTAAGTGAAGTGGTTCGCCAAGGGAGTCGAATCGAAGCCAAGGGCCGTGAGCGTCAATCATTTCGCACTCATTTGCGCTTTGACTCACAAGGGCAAGCGGTGTATCAGCAAGATAAAGTTGACCAGCAAGTTTTTCCATTAACACCGGATGCGATTGCAGATATTAAGCAGCAAGCCAATCATGTCATTACCACCCTGCTCAATAGTAAGTCGTCACGGCATTTGATTCAGGGGTTTTGGGACGGTAAACAGTTTCTTTCCTGTCATCGACGCTTTCACTATGCATTAGACAGTGATAGCAAAGCGACATTAGCGAATAAAGCCACGCCAACGTATGTCGCAGGCCTAGGCTATACCACCAGTCAGCAAGTGGCTTTAAAGCAAATTCTGGATATTGATGCCCAGCGAGACACCTGTTTAGAGCCTCAGGTGTTGTTAGAAAAGTAATCTTGGAAAAGCGGTGATAGAGGGATCCCCTAACCAAGGTTAAGGGATCAAGGTTTTGGTGAGCTTATTGTTGCTCTTCTCGCTCAATGGCACGATAGCCGATATCACGGCGGAAGAACATGCCATCCCAGTTAATCGTTTGAGCGTATTGATAGGCTTTTTGTTGCGCAGAGCGAACATCGCTACCCAATGCCGTCACACAGAGAACGCGCCCGCCATTGGTGACCACGTCGCCGTCTGCGTCTTTAGTACCCGCGTGAAAGACTTTTTGACCTTCTTGCTCTTGTGCTGGTGGGACCAAGCCCTGAATGACATCGCCTTTGTTGTAGCTGCCAGGGTAGCCACCTGCGGCGAGTACAATGCCAATGGCCGCTTCTTCACTCCAGCGCGATTCCGCTTGGTCTAATTGTCCATCGAGGGCCTGCAGGCACAGCTCGACCAAATCAGATTGCATTCTCATCATGATTGGCTGCGTTTCTGGGTCGCCAAAGCGGCAGTTGTATTCGATGACTTTAGGTGTGCCGTCTTGATCAATCATCAATCCCGCGTAGAGGAAGCCAGTGTAAGGGTGACCTTCTTTGGCCATGCCTTCTACGGTAGGGTAAATGACTTCTTGCATAATGCGCTGGTGGATCTCATCGGTCACGACCGGCGCTGGAGAGTAAGCCCCCATACCGCCGGTATTTGGGCCAGTGTCTTGCTCGCCAACGCGTTTGTGATCTTGGCTGGTTGCCATTGGCAGAACATTTTTGCCATCGACCATTACAATAAAGCTGGCCTCTTCACCGGTTAAAAACTCTTCGATGACCACACGACTGCCCGCTTCACCAAACGCGTTTCCTGCGAGCATGTCTTTGATGGCGTCTTCGGCTTCTTCAAGCGTCATGGCAACGATAACGCCTTTACCTGCCGCCAGACCGTCGGCTTTGATGACAATCGGCGCGCCTTGCTGACGAACGTAAGCGATCGCAGGATCGATTTCAGTAAAGTTGGCGTACGCTGCCGTCGGGATTTGATGACGAGCGAGGAAGTCTTTGGTGAAGGCTTTCGAACCTTCTAGCTGTGCTGCGCCTTTGGTCGGGCCAAAGATCGCAAGTCCCTCGGCTTGAAATGCATCGACAACACCCAATACCAAAGGCACTTCTGGGCCAACAATGGTGAGCTCAACAGCGTTGTTTTTGGCAAATTCAACCAAACCTGTGATGTTTTCCACCTCAAGCGGGATATTTTTGAGTTTGTTTTCTAACGTGGTGCCGGCATTACCTGGGGCAACAAAAACGGTGTCGACAGTTGGGTTTTGTGCGGCTTTCCACGCCAGTGCGTGTTCACGGCCACCGCCGCCAATGATCAGTACATTCATGGTTTGTCCTCAATGTAGTGGCTCGTGAATAACGAGCCACTAGGATAATCTCTATAGTGAAACGGGCTTAGTGACGGAAGTGACGCATACCGGTGAAGATCATTGCCATGTCATGCTCGTCGGCTGCCGCAATGACTTCGTCGTCACGCATAGAGCCACCTGGTTGGATAACGCATTTGATACCCGCTTGAGCGGCGGCATCAATGCCATCGCGAAACGGGAAGAAAGCATCAGACGCCATCACGCTACCCGCGACTTCAAGGCCTTCATCTGCGGCTTTAATACCAGCAATTTTGGCTGAATAAACACGGCTCATTTGGCCGGCACCGACACCTATGGTCATATCGCCTTTTGCATAAACAATGGCATTCGATTTAACGTATTTTGCCACTTTCCAGCAAAATAAGGCATCGCGCAACTCATCTTCGGTCGGTTGGCGCTTCGAAACCACCTTAACCTCTTCTAGGTTAACCATGCCTTGATCGCGCTGTTGAACCAGCAGGCCGCCGTTAACGCGCTTGAGATCGTATTCTGAGGTTTTGCTTTGCCACTGGCCACACTCTAACAGGCGAACATTCTTCTTGGCCGCAACCACATCAATGGCGTCTTGGCTGACGCTTGGTGCAATGATGACTTCGACGAACTGACGCTCTACGATCGCTTGTGCGGTGGCGGCATCTAAGGGGCGGTTGAACGCGATAATGCCACCAAAGGCTGACGTTGGGTCGGTTTGGTAAGCGCGGTTGTAGGCTTGAAGCAAATCTTCACCAAGGGCAACACCACAAGGGTTCGCGTGTTTGACGATCACACAAGCTGGTTGGTCAAACTCTTTTACACACTCAAGGGCGGCATCGGTATCGGCGATGTTGTTATAAGACAGTGCCTTGCCTTGAATCTGACGCGCTGTCGCTACAGAGGCCTCTTGTGGGTTGGCTTCGGTGTAGAATGCGGCCGATTGGTGGCTGTTCTCGCCGTAGCGCATGTCTTGTTTTTTAATGAATTGTTGATTGAAGGTACGAGGGAAGTGAGAGTCTTCATCGCCTTCTTTGTTGTCACCGTATGAAGGGACCATGGTGCCGAAGTAATTGGCAATCATACCGTCGTAGGCTGCAGTATGCTCAAAGGCAGCGATAGCGAGGTCGAAGCGGGTTTGATAAGTCAGAGAGTTTTGATTTTGGTCTAACTCAGCGATAACGCGGTCGTAATCATTGGCATTGACAACAATGGTCACATCTTTGTGGTTTTTCGCCGCAGAACGCACCATGGTCGGTCCGCCAATATCAATATTTTCAACCGCATCTTCCAGGCTGCAGTTTGGGTTGGCAACAGTTTGCGCAAAAGGGTAAAGGTTAACCACTACCATATCGATAGGTTTGATATCGTGTTGGCTCATGATGTCATCGTCTTGGCCACGGCGTCCTAAAACACCGCCATGAATTTTAGGATGCAGTGTTTTTACACGGCCATCCATCATTTCTGGGAATCCAGTATAGTCAGACACTTCGGTGACATCTAAGCCTTTCTCTGCCAAGAGCTTAGCGGTGCCTCCGGTGGAGAGAATGTCAATGCCACGCGCTGCGAGCGCTTGGGCAAACTCCACGATGCCAGTTTTGTCTGATACGCTGATAAGCGCGCGAGAAATGGGACGAGGGTTATTCATTTTACCGATTTCCTTAGATAGAAAATAAAGATATTTAACAAAGTAACGTTGCAAGACCAACTGGCAACGCTATTTTGGTAAAAACCTGAACTCTCTTTTTAATGGCGGGGGTATTCTAACGAAAATGAAACAAAAAAGCTCGCGCAATCGTTTGGCTTGTGCTTTTTTTATCTGACTTGGATAAAGGGTGGTCGATAATTTTTGGGGTAATTTGAGCAAGTAGGCGAGGTTGAAAGCCTTATCTGGGATTTTTTGGCACAATAAGATCGGACGGTTCGGTGAAGGTTAAGGAAAGCGCCTAGTTAAGCGGCGCTTTGTAAATGTTCGTGCAAGGCTTGTTTTAACAGTTTGTACTCTTGAATAATATCTTGATAAAGCGACTCAAATTCGTTCTCGGTATTAAATTGAGCGCGTGTTTCCATTTCTGCCAGCTTATTGGTTAGGCGCTCTGCGCCTAAATCTGCGGCGAGCCCTTTAATGGCGTGGCTTTGCTTGCGTATGGCTTCTTTGTTGCCCTCTTCTAATGTTTGAGAAAGAGACAACATTTTTTGCTCGGCGGTATTTAAAAACATACTGGCAATTTTATTGAGTAACGCTTCGTTGTTCAGCATTCTTTCTAATGCGTTTTCTTTATTCCATATCGGGGTATTGTGCATGTTTGGGCTGTGGCGGGCCGGTTTCGCCTCTTGAGTTTCAGGCTTGCTTGCTACGTTATTGGGTAAGAGGGTTAATGGCGGTGAGATTAACAACCCTTCATTTTGCCATTGAGTTAATTTGTTATACAAGGTTTGTGGGTGGATGGGTTTGGTAATGTAGTCATTCATACCGGCATCAAGGCAGCGCTCTTTCTCACCTGACATCGCACTGGCCGTCATGGCAATGATGGGAATATGGCGGTATTTTTCTCCGGCTTCCCCATTTCTGATAAGTCGAGTCGCACTGTAACCGTCAATTTCTGGCATTTGGCAGTCCATTAAAATAATGTGCACCGGGCAGTTATCATTTTGGGCAGTTTTAAGTTTCTCTATTGCTTCGCGGCCATTGGTGGCAAGTAGTGCGTTGACATTCATCGTTTCGAGCAGCGATGAAGACACTTCATTGTTGATGTCGTTATCGTCAACCGCAAGCACAGATAGCCCTGAATGCAAGGGCACAGGGGTGTCTTCAGGTATAACAGAGGCATTGTGGGTGTTCATCAACCAGCCCAGATTAGGATCTTGATTGTCGATCGCATTGATAAGCTCCGACATCATTAATGGCTTACTGAGCACCTTAGCACCGTGAATATTGGCAAAACTCTTGTCTTGGAATTGAGCGAGAATGAGCAATTGTATTTCAAATGGTGATGCGTCGCGTTGTTGCTGGTAAAGGTCAAGCACGTTATCAAAGTTGTGAAAACCTTGGTCGAGCACAATAATCTGTGGCTGTCGCGGTTCGCAATTGGCGTAGTCATCCACTGCTATCACATCGGCGCTCGCAGAGAAAAAGCGAAAAGTATTACTAACGGTTTGCGCTTGGATTGAGTCATCGCTAAAAATGATGGCTTGATATTTTGCAAGGCTCGGTGTGACACAGAGGTTGCCTTGTGTTGGATAAGAGAACAAAGTGAAAAATGAGAACGTACTGCCAACCCCTTTTTCTGAATTAAGCGTGATATCGCCATCCATAATCTTACACAGCTGCTTGCAAATCGATAGCCCTAAACCACTGCCACCATAGCGAGTTGAAGTACGGCTGTGCTCTTGTGAGAAGGCTTCAAACAAGTGTTCTTGGCTTTGCTTAGCGATACCAATCCCCGTGTCTTGAATTTCACACTCAAAGCGAATATGGCCTGAAGGTAAACTTTTGGTCCGAAAATACACATCGATTCGGCCGGAGTGGGTAAATTTAACCGCATTGCTAAACACATTGATGATCACTTGTTTCAAGCGGTGATTATCACCATAAATAAGCAAGTGTTCGATACCCGAAAAGTCAATATTGACCTCCAGTTCTTTTTGCTGCGCTTTGACCGATAATGACAGTACTAACCCTTCCAAGATATTAATAGTATTAAAGTTATCTTCAATTAATTCCAGTTTGCCGGCTTCTATTTTCGACAAGTCGAGCACGTCGTTGATCAGGTTGTACAGGGATTCAGAACTGGTCTCCATCATACTTAAAAAACGCCGTTGAGAAGCGCTCAAAGGATCTTGTTGGATGAGGTTAATTGTCCCCATAATGCCGTTGAGCGGTGTGCGCATTTCATGGCTAATATTGGAAATAAAGGCGCTTTTCACTTGACTGGCTTTCAGAGCTTCTTTGTGAGCTATGGCTAATTCACGGGTTCGTACTTTGACGGTTTCTTCGAGGTTTTGTGTTACTTGTTCGATTTCTTGCTGAGCTTGCCGCTGTTGTGTAATGTCGGAAATGATCAAGGTCACCCCGGTAATTTGACCAGATTCTTGTGTTATAGGTGAAAAAGTCACCTTGGTCGGGAAGGTGCTGCCAAAGGATGAGGTGGCATCCAGTTCAACATGTTCGACCGGTTGCTGAGCTAATACTGAGTGCAAATAGGAATGAATAGAGCCGCAATTAAACAAGGTTAATGAGTCGATAGGTTCGCCAAGGGTTTCCGATTTGTGACGACCAAAAAAACGATAAGCCGATTCATTCCATATGGTGACCACAAAGTCCTTGTTGACGCCAATAATGGCATCTGATGAGCCATTGACCACTGCCTCGTGCTCTGAACGAGTTTTACTCAGTAATAATTGATTAGTCATCATGCGTTGCAACAAGATCAGCAACGAGAAAAAAATCGCAAAGCAAACCCCGAGGATAAGATATATGTCTTGTCGCCGCTCGTTGGTTAACCTACTTATCACACCGTCATCGACAAAGCTGTGCAAGTAAAAAGTACGTTGTTGCTCAGCGCTGTTTTGATTGAAAACGGTTTTCTTCACAGTTTGATAAATTTGTTGATTATCGTTATCGAGATACAGCGCAATACCTGTGCCGACAGTCGTGCTTAGAGGTTGATAAATCGCATTAATATCGCTGTCTGGCCGTAAGTCATTTTGGTACTTGTACTGATCATCAGGGTGGTAAATCACCTGGTTAAGTTGGTTGGTAATGAAAAAGCCGACATTTTTCGGGTAAGTATCGAGCGTTTGGCTGATGATGTCTTTTGCGTTGATGTTGATAATTAATAAGCCAAACCTTTGATTCGTCTGAGAGTTAAAAATGGGGATGCCAATGCGAATGGTGGGATTAAACGGGATTTGAATCCGTCCAAACTCGCGATTGAGTTCAATATCTGAAATATAAATTTCACCGGGATTCAGTTGATTGATGGTTTTAACGTAACTGCTGTCCGCTTTGTTTTGTAATCTATCATCGCTGACGACATTAAGGGTACCGGACTGGCGTTCAACGCGAACGATTTCCATGCCCCTTTCATTTTGGCTACTGATGATTCTCAATTGATCAATACTGGGGTTGCGCATCATAAAAGCAGTGAAAATAGCTTCCATACTGTCTTTCCAGTACTGATAGCTGTTACTGTAAAGCGTCGTGTTTTTCTCGTTCTGAGTGTCGATTAAGCCTTTAATTGGCGGGGTATCTAAAATAAGGCGCGCCATTTGTTCATAACTTTCTATTTCGCGATTGAACACTTGTGCGGCAACATTGACGCTGTTGTTTAGGTCTTGTTCGACACTCTCCATGACATCGCGATGAATGTTTTTCTCACTGATAAAAACCGCGGCAATGGTGAGCAGTAATAGCAAAGCAAACAAGTAGGAGCCTATTGGCGCTGACTTTGGTGTTTTTGTTGATGCAGGTATGGCCTCATTCATCACGCGCTCCTAACACCGGATCGATGAGCGACATTCCAGCAGAGAAAGCTGGTTTCTTCCCGCTTGTTTCGCCTGGTAGAGTCTCTCATCAGCGAGTTGGATTAAAGATTCCATTTTGACTTCGCTTTCAGGGGTTATCGTACAAGCGCCGATACTAAGGGTAATGTGCTTTAAAGGAGAGCTTTGATGATCAATGGCTGTACTGGCCACTCTTTCTAGCATTCTTTGGCATATGATTTCTGCGCTGATCAGTGAGGTACTCGGTAAAAGAGCGAGGAACTCTTCACCGCCAAAGCGAATTAAAGTATCCGTTGGTCGATAGAGGCTGTCTTTGAGTAAGTTCGCGATCTGAGTTAAACATTGGTCTCCTTTTAGGTGACCATAAGTATCGTTGTAGCGTTTAAACCAGTCGATATCGATCATGGCCACACTCAAAGGGTGTTTGTCTCTTCGCGCTTGGCGGATCAATCTTGGCATTAAATCAGATAAGTAATGACGGTTATAGCACGAGGTTAAATTGTCGACACAGGTCAAGCGGGTAAGCTCATCGGTTTTGAGTTTGTGATCGACATGAGTACGGACGCGATTGATCAATGTCGGCGCATTGATGGGCTTGCTGATGAAATCGACACAACCGACATCCCAGCAACGAATTTCGTCAAACCCACTGTTCAGTGAAGTGACAAAAATGACCGGAATGTGACGTAAGCTAGGGTCTTTTTTGAGTTGTTGGCAGGTATCCATGCCATTTTGGCCATGCATCAGGATATCGAGAATGATCAAATCTGGGGTGAACTTTTCACAGTATTCGAGCACCTCTTCACCGGAATAAACCACATCGACTTTAAAGATGCCTTCGAGTACGCCTTTGATCACTTCAGCATTTATCGGCTCGTCATCACAAACTAAGATCCGTGCTTGAGAGCGGAAATAATCCATTTGTTGTAAAATACCTGACAGCATCATAATTCATCCTAGCGACACGTTCTTTGTATAGTGTTGTTCTACGAGTGGTCATCGAGAAAAAGCCATGTGTTAATGGACAAAGTTTAGATGTGTGAGAAACTCTTTGCTCAGGAGAATGATAATAAAGTGTGTGAATATGGTGTTTTTGTGAGCTAGTTAATAAATCGATGCTTTTTACGTGGCAAAAAATGCGAGCAATATCAACACAAGATCGCAATGATCCGGGGTGATCTTTGGCGGGTGGGGCAAGGTGCGAGTCGGAGTTAACAACAAAAAGGGCCTTCAAATTCTGAAGGCCCTTGATCATTAGAATATTGGCAACAGTGGTTTAGTTCATGCCGTATTTTTTAAGTTTTTTGCGAAGAGTACCGCGGTTGATGCCCATCATGGTCGCTGCGCGAGTTTGGTTACCGCGAGTGTACTGCATGATAGTGTCTAATAGAGGCTGTTCAACTTCAGCAAGCACTAGTTCATAAAGTTCAGTCACTTCTTGGCCGTTTAATTGAGCCAAGTAGTTTTTAAGAGATGCTTTAACAGAATCACGCAATGGTTTTTGAGTGATTTGATCTTGAGAGGTTACGGTTGTTACTGTTAATGCTTCTGAAGTCAGATTTTGTTCGAACATATTCGGTCTAGCTCTTCTCTTAATTATGATGCAACGTTATCAAAATAACCTTCTAATGCCTCGAGTTGCTGTTGGGCGTTATCAAGGGCATTAAAGGTACGGCGGAAAGCACCAGCTTGCTCGTGTTCTTTCAGGTACCAACCAACGTGCTTTCTCGCAATTCGCGGACCTAAAAACTCACCGTAAAACTCGTGGAGAGCGTGAACATGACCAAGCATGATTCCCTTGACCTCGGCGAGAGGGCGTTCGGGTAGCATGCTGCCGTTTTCCAAATAATATTGGATTTCCTCGAAAATCCACGGCCGACCTTGTGCAGGACGACCAATCATTAAAGCGTCAGCCTCAGTGTACTCTAAGACAAACTTCGCCTTTTCCGGGCTATCGATATCACCATTAGCGATAACTGGAATGGTAATGGCTTGTTTGACGGCTTTAATGCTGTCGTATTCGGCTTCGCCTTTGTACATACAGGCTTTCGTTCGTCCGTGGAGAGCCAAAGCTTGTATGCCGCAGTCTTGGGCCATTTTGGCAATTTGAACGCAATTCTTGTGCTCTAAATCCCAACCTGTACGGGTTTTCAGTGTGACAGGCACTGATACAGCATTCACCACTGTTGTTAAGATCTCTTCAACGAGATCAGGGAACTGAAGCAATGCAGACCCGGCCAGTTTTTTATTCACTTTTTTTGCGGGGCAACCCATATTGATATCAATAATCTGAGCGCCATTCTCGACACTAAACTGCGCAGCATCGGCCATAAGCGCAGGATCCGATCCTGCAATTTGCACCGAACGAACGCCGGATTCACCTTTGTGAACCATGCGCTGCTTTGATTTCGCCGTCTGCCAAACTTTTGGATTAGACGACATCATTTCGCTAACTGCCATTCCTGCCCCATAGCGCAAGCACAGCTCTCTGAACGGCCTGTCGGTCACACCCGCCATTGGCGCGACGATCAAGTTGTTGTTCAGTTGATAGTTTCCGATTTTCAAAGCATCATCACAGTTGTCACCCAGCAAGGGCGCGCATTTTACGCATTTTTTTATCTTCTGAAAAGACTAATATTTGAGCATGGGACAAATGTTTTACCAATTAGTATAAATTTCAGTCGATTAGCTCAAAGTATTTTCATCTGATTTTCACATTCTTTTGTTAACCCTGGCGAGGGGCAACTATATTGGTGCTTTTTTGTGCAAAAATCAAGCGACAAATTGCAGGTTATTTCACCACTGGGGTTATGACGATGTCTTTTGGCCTGAAATGCGGCACCATTCACTCTGCTCTTTAATCTCATCAAGTGAAAAATCCGCTTGATAGTAACGCGCGACATCTTGAGCTTGTGTGTCGAGTACGCCGGACATGGCCAGTTGTCCCTGAGGTTTGACCAAGCTGGTGATCACCGTGGAAAGCTCGCGCAAAGGACCAGCGAGAATGTTGGCGACGACGACGTCAGCGATTAAGCCTTCAGGTTGGTTTTGAGGCAAGTACACGTCGAGCTTGTCGGCAACACCGTTGCGCTGTGCGTTGTCGTGAGACGCTTGCAGTGCTTGTGGGTCAATATCGATACCGATGACTTTCTCGGCGCCAAGCTTGATGGCGGCAATGGCTAAGATGCCGGAGCCACAGCCAAAATCGATGACGGTCTTGCCTTGTAGATCCAAGCCTTCTAACCATTCTAAACACAAAGCGGTGGTGGGGTGTGTACCTGTTCCAAACGCGAGCCCTGGGTCGAGCATGACGTTAATCGCATCGGGTTCAGGGATATCACGCCAACTTGGGCACACCCATAAACGCTGACCAAACTTCATTGGGTGGAAATTATCCATCCACTCGCGTTCCCAGTCTTTATCTTCGAGTTGCTCGACTTTATAAGCAAAATCGGCTGCCAGTAGTTGGCTGCTTTTAATTTGTTCAACCACCCACTTAGTGTCGGTATCGGCATCGTAAAGCGCTAAGATATCGGTATCGCCCCACAGACGAGTCTCTCCGGGTAGTGGTTCAAACACCGGGGTGTCATGGGCATCGAGGAAGGTGACGGACAAAGCGCCGGTCAGTTCCATTAGCATATCGCCAATCGGTTCGGCGTTTTCGTTTGTGGCGTTGAGTTTGATTTGAATCCAAGGCATGAGCTTATCTCTATACTGGCGATTGAACAGTTGGCGCAAAGTGTAGCAGAACTTCGGCCAATATAATGAACAATGATAAAAAATGCCTGCACGGGGCAGGCATTGTTGAGCAAAAAGTCAGTAGGTAATTATTGTAAACCTAACTTCTTCTCTAGGTAGTGAATGTTGGCGCCGCCGTGTTGGAAGCTTTCGTCATTCATGATCGACTCTTGCAAGACGATATTGGTTTTGATCCCTTCGATGATCATTTCGCCCAAGGCATTTTTCATGCGGGCAATCGCGACATCGCGGTTCTCACCATAAGTGATCAGCTTGCCAATCATTGAATCGTAGTGCGGTGGTACCGTATAGCCGGTATAGATGTGCGATTCCCAGCGAACCCCCATGCCGCCTGGCGCATGAAAGTTGGTGATCTTACCGGGTGATGGCATGAAACGCTCAGGATCTTCGGCATTAATACGACATTCGATCGCATGGCCGCGGATCTTGATATCATCTTGGGTGAAAGACAGAGGCTGACCTGCAGCAACGCGAAGCTGTTCTTTGATCAAGTCAACGCCGGTAACCATTTCAGTCACTGGGTGCTCAACCTGAATACGGGTGTTCATCTCGATAAAGTAGAACTCGCCATTTTCGTATAAGAACTCAAACGTACCGGCACCGCGATAACCGATTTCGATACATGCGCGAGTACAACGCTCACCGATGTATTTACGCATTTCTTCAGTGATGCCTGGTGCTGGCGCTTCTTCAACCACTTTCTGGTGACGGCGCTGCATAGAACAGTCACGCTCACCTAAGTGAATGGCATTACCTTGACCATCGGCAATCACTTGGACTTCAACGTGACGAGGGTTTTCGAGGAATTTCTCCATGTAAACCATGTCGTTGTTGAAGGCAGAACGCGCTTCTGCACGGGTCATTGAAATGGCATCAACCAATTCAGACTCTTTGCGAACCACACGCATACCGCGACCGCCACCGCCACCAGAGGCTTTGATGATCACTGGGTAGCCAATGCGTTTCGCAAAGGCTTTGTTCTTCTCTGCATCGTTGTCTAACGGGCCGTCTGAGCCTGGTACACAAGGAACACCGGCCTTTTTCATTGCGGTAATTGCCGACACTTTGTCACCCATTAGGCGAATCGTTTCTGCTTTAGGGCCGACAAACACAAAGCCGCTGCGCTCAACTTGCTCAGCGAAATCGGCATTTTCAGACAAAAAGCCGTAACCTGGGTGAATGGCCACCGCACCGGTTACTTCCGCTGCAGAGATGATGCGCGGGATGTTAAGGTAGCTATCGAGGCCGCGAGCAGGGCCAATACAAATCGACTCGTCGGCAAGCAAAACGTGCTTGAGATCGCGATCGGCCGTTGAGTGCACCGCGACCGTTTTTATGCCGAGTTCTTTACATGCGCGAAGAATGCGAAGTGCAATTTCACCTCGGTTCGCGATGACTAATTTATCTAACATAAGGACCTCGATTACTCGATGATAACAAGCGGCTGATCGAACTCAACAGGTTGGCCATCTTCGACCAGAATAGCCGTGATCACACCCGATTTATCGGCTTCGATTTGGTTCATCATTTTCATCGCTTCAACAATACACAAGGTATCGCCAGCCGACACGCTTTGTCCAACTTGAACAAACGCAGGAGCATCAGGGCTTGGTGAGCTGTAGAAAGTACCGACCATTGGCGACAATACTTTGTGGCCTTTCGCTTCTTCCGCTGCAGGTGCAACAGGTGCTTCGGCAACTGGCGCAGCAGGGGCAGGTGCAGCGGCAGGTGCTGGAGCGGCCGCGTACTGAATTGGCGCTGCGGCTGGTGCAGGAGCGGTGTTACGGCTGATGCGTACTGACTCTTCACCTTCTGCGATTTCCAGTTCAGCGATACCAGACTCTTCTACTAATTCAATCAGCTTTTTGATCTTGCGAATATCCATTGTTTTTTCTCTTTATCTTGTGAAATAAGACAACCTCAATAGTGAGGCTGTAGAGGATGTACTATTTGCTGTCTAACCTTTCGATCGCGGCCGACAAAGCAAATTGATAACCTTGTGCACCTAATCCGCAAATTACGCCGAGTGCTTTATCCGACAAATAGGAATGATGGCGGAATGGCTCTCTGGCGTGAACGTTGGACAAATGCACTTCAATAAACGGTATATTAACGCCCAACAGAGCGTCTCTTAATGCCACACTGGTATGTGTGAATGCCGCGGGATTGATGACGATAAAATCAACCCTCCCCATGCTGTCGTGAATCTTTTCAATTAACTCGTATTCACGATTGGATTGAAGATGATCCAGTTCAATATGATGTTGCTCAGCCAGTTGCGTCAACTGTGTGACGATTTCATTGAGTGTTTGTGAACCATAAATACCGGGCTCTCTTTTGCCGAGTAAGTTTAAATTAGGTCCATTGAGTAACAAAATTCGTTTTCTGGCAGTCATCTGCGGACATCTTCCTTAAAAGTGTGTCGATAAAACACGATTCCAACTATACGGTAAAAAAACCGTTATTTCTGTTAGCGCAAAGCAAAAAAAATCATTTCGCCAACAATTATAGCTAATTCATAGCAAATCGCAGCATTTTACTGGTCTAATGACCAAGAATTAACAAAATGCTAATAAAATCGTCGGATACAAGGTTAGCCACTAGGTTAACACACCTGTATGAGGAAAAAAAAATGCCGCTGAGAATACAGCGGCAGAGGGAGGGAATGGCTATTTTACGTTAGAGCAAGTGAGTTTGTTCTTCGATCAGTTGCTCGACCACACTGGGATCGGCCAACGTCGAGGTATCGCCAAGATTGCTGGTGTCCCCGGTGGCAATTTTTCGCAAAATACGGCGCATAATTTTGCCCGAACGAGTTTTGGGCAGCGAATCGGTCCAGTGCAAAATATCCGGGGTGGCGATGGCACCAATTTCTTTACGCACCCAGTCCTTCACTGCTTTGTGCAGTTCGGCGCTTGGGTAGACGCCTTGATTGAGGGTCACGTAGGCATAAATTGCTTGGCCTTTAATTTCGTGCGGGATCCCCACGACGGCCGCTTCGGCAATTTGCTCAAAAGACACCAACGCCGATTCAATTTCAGCCGTGCCCATGCGATGGCCAGAAATGTTCAACACATCATCGACTCGGCCGGTTATCCAGTAGTAGCCATCTTGATCGCGTTTGGCGCCATCACCGGAGAAGTACATGCCTGGAAACGTCGAAAAGTAGGTTTGTTCAAAGCGCTCGTGATCGCCATAGACTGTGCGCATTTGCCCAGGCCAAGAGTCGAGGATCACCAAATTGCCTTCGGCTTCGCCTTCTAATACTTGCCCTTCGTTATCGACAATCGCGGGTTGGACACCAAAGAATGGCCGGGTGGCTGAGCCTGGCTTGAGCTCGGTGGCCCCTGGGAGTGGGGTGATTAAAATACCCCCGGTTTCCGTTTGCCACCAAGTATCAACCACGGGGCAGTTGCTGTTGCCAATGGTTTGATAGTACCACTGCCATGCCTCTGGATTGATCGGCTCGCCCACCGAGCCCATAATGCGCAGGCTTTCACGATGGGTGCCTTGAATCGCTTCTAATCCCTTCGCCATCAGAGCGCGTATCGCCGTCGGGGCGGTATAAAGTAGGGTGACGTGATGTTTGTCGATCACTTCGCTCATGCGCGAGGTGTTAGGGTAATTCGGTACCCCTTCAAAGAGAAGTGTCGTCGCGCCATTGGCCAAAGGCCCGTAAACTAAATAGCTGTGGCCAGTAATCCAACCCACGTCAGCGGTACACCAAAATACATCGTCTTTGTGGTAATCAAAAATGTATTTAAACGTAAGGGCCGCATAGACTAAATAGCCGCCGGTGGTGTGCAAGACGCCTTTGGGCTTGCCGGTCGACCCCGAGGTATAGAGAATAAACAATGGGTCTTCGGCCGACATTTCTTCTACTGGGCACACGTTACTGGCTTGTTCACACGCGCTTTGCCATTCAATATCGCGCCCTTCTTGCCATTCGATGTCGCCGCCAGTGCGTTTAAAGACCACGACGTTATCAATGCTGGTGACATTGGCGTTTTGCAAGGCTTGGTCGACGTTGGCTTTGAGTGGAACATTGCGGCCGCCGCGTACCCCTTCATCGGCGGTGATCACCAACTTGGCATTGGAGTCGATGATGCGCCCTGCGAGGGCATCCGGTGAAAAACCGCCAAACACGACTGTATGCACGGCGCCTATTCGAGTACAGGCGAGCATGGCAACGGCAGCTTCCGGAACCATCGGCATGTAGATACAAACGACGTCGCCTTTTTTGATCCCTTGTTGCTTGAGCACATTGGCAAAGCGACAGACTTTATCGTGCAGCTGATGAAAACTGATGTGCTCGTCTTGGCTCGGGTCATCGCCTTCCCAGATAATGGCGGTTTTATCCCCATCGGCACTTAAATGTCGGTCAACACAGTTAGCGCAGACGTTAAGCGTGCCGTCTTGATACCAGCGAATATCGATATGACCTGGATCAAATGAGGTTTGTTTGACCTTAGTAAACGGGGTGATCCAATCGAGAACCAGTCCTTGCTGCGCCCAAAAGGTTTCGGGGTTGTTAATGGAGGCCTGATACATAGATTGATAGGTGTGGTTATCAATATGTGCACTTTGTTGTATTTTTGATTTTATTGGGTACAAAGAGGGATCACTCATGACGTTTCTCCTTAAGTATTCGTTGCACGGCGAAGGGTCGCGTGGGCAAGATGTCCTATAACTGTTGACCAAGGTGGTGGATTCGACAATTAGACTTTTGGATGAGAAGCGGGAATTTGTTGTTGATCTCCCATTGTGGTGCCATTTAATTGATGGGTTACAAGGTTGTTGAGCCTGTACTGTGATCAGGATCTATAGGCACCACGCGATGCTGCTCCTGATGAGGGTGACCCTTTTTCACCATCGCCCTGTTGAAGGGGAGTTCAGAGATGCACTGGCGCGATGTGAGTGACTGCACAGCTTGAACGCATCAAGATGCGTCGCTGCACAGATTCTTCTTTCCGTGATTGAGTTTACAAGGTGGTGGTTATTTAATTTTCTGCACGGAGTTTGTCATACCAATCTGATGAAGTATGTGGTCAATCAACCTATTTGCTTATCAATACAAGACAGTGAGTCGTTGTTCTACACGTTATTTTCACAACGACGTTATCAAATGTTTTCACCCGCTAGGCTGACCTGCTATTTCGTTCGATTGGTATAAGTGCATCACAAGGGCAGAAAATGCAAGGTTGGGAAGTCGTTCCTATCTCATTGGCGTATCTAGGCGTGTTGTTTTTGATCGCTTGGTACGGCGATCGTCAAAAACAGTGGTTGTCACATTATCGCGCCGTGATTTATGCACTGTCGATTGCGGTGTACTGCACCTCGTGGACATTTTACGGTACGGTGGGCCAAGCCAGTACAAACCCATGGTCTTTCGTACCCATTTACCTCGGCCCTATTTTAGTCTTTCTCTTTTGTTGGCCGTTAGTGTCTCGTTTAGTCAGGGTGTCTAAACGAGAACACATCACTTCCATTGCCGATTTTATTGCCGCTCGATATGGTAAGTCACAAGGTTTGGCGGTGATGGTCACCTTAATTGCCGTGATGGGGATTTTACCTTATATCGCGTTGCAATTGCGCAGTATTACCATGAGTTTGGATGTGCTTGCCCCGGCACTGAGTGGCCAATTTGGCTATCAACAATCTCATGTCGCTGGTTTTGGCGTAGTGGTTTTGGCGTTATTTACCATGCTATTTGGCACACGGCATATCGACAATACAGAGCACCACCGCGGAATGATGATGGCCGTCGCCTTTGAGTCGATTGTCAAACTGTTGGCTTTTCTGACGGTAGGCTGGTTTGTCGTCAGTACCGTGTTGTCGAGCGAGGTGCTCGATTTCTCACCTTGGATGAGCGACAGCTATCAAGCCCCGAATTGGGCACAACTGGTGATTCACACCTTGCTGGCGATGATGGCTTTTTTGGCCTTACCGCGTCAATTTCATACCATGATTGTCGAAAATGAAGCGCCTAAAGACCTGTCGGTGGCGCGTTGGCTTATCCCGAGTTATTTAGTCTTGATGGCGCTGTTTGTCTTGCCGCTGGCATGGGCTGGGCATGGCTTACTCGGCTTGGGCTACGCCTCCGATACCTTTGTGATCAGCGTACCACAGAGCTTGGGTTCACAATCGATGGCCGTGCTGGCTTTTCTCGGCGGCACTTCCGCGGCCAGTGGCATGGTGATTGTCTCGACCATTGCCTTGGCGATCATGGTGTCGAACGACTTAGTCATGCCGTTATTATTGCGAAAAATGCGTTTTCAGGGCGGAGGATATCGCCATTTCTCTGGTGTGATGCTGCGCATTCGTCGCGCGTTGATTTGTTTTATTTTAATTGCCGCTTGGGGCTGTTATCGATTGCTTGACAGCATTGAGTCGCTGTCGGCAATCGGCTTTCTCTCTTTTGCGGCCGTGACGCAATTTGCCCCGGCTTTGCTCGGTGGTTTGTATTGGCGTCAGGGCAATCGCTTTGGGGTTTTTGCTGGATTGAGCAGTGGCTTTTTGATTTGGTTGATCACGGTGATGAGTCAAATCGGCATGTTTGCCGGTGATAGCCAAACCAATGTGTTGCTGTGGGTTGTCGAGCCGCCTCTTTGGTTGGCTGAGCTGGGGTTGAATAACAGCGACTGGGGGATGACCTTGAGCATCGTAGTCAATATCAGCGCATACGTTGTCATCTCTTTGTTGACGCGAGCCTCGGTTACAGAGCGTTGGCAAGCGGCGAACTTTATTGGTTCGAATGCCGATGGAGAAAGCATCAGTTTGTATCAAGCGCGCGTCACGGTCGCAGAGCTAGAAACCTTAACGCGTCGCTTTGTTGGTCGAGCGAGAATGCGCACCGCGTTTGAACACTTTTGGCAAGGGTTTGGCACCACATTGCTGCCGACTCAACAAGCGCCGGCGTCGCTGATCCGCCATACCGAACGCGTCTTAGCGGGGGTCTTTGGCGCCTCTTCGGCGAAGTTAGTTCTCAATTCGGCGTTGCAAGGCAAAAAGATGCAGCTCGAAGAAGTGGCGACCATCGTGGATGAAGCCTCGGAAATGTACGATTTTAGCCGTGGATTATTACAAGGGGCGATTGAGCACATCAATCAAGGTCTGTCGGTGGTGGACCGACATTTGCGCTTAGTGGCATGGAACCAGACTTATTTAGACATGTTTCACTATCCGCCGGGATTAATTCAAGTTGGGCGGCCGATTGAAGAGGTGATCCGCTTTAACGCCCAACGCGGTTTATGTGGCCCGGGTGAAGTGGAACGACACGTACAAAAGCGGATAAGTTACCTCAAGCAAGGCTCTTCCCATGTCTCATCGAGAAGGCACCCAGATGGCCGTGAAATTGAGGTTCAGGGCAACCCGATGCCCGGAGGCGGGTTTGTGATGAGCTTTACCGACATTACCGTTTTTCGCCAGGCTGAGCGAGCTCTCAAAGAGGCCAATGAAAGCTTGGAAGATCGCGTCAGAGTGCGTACCCAAGAGCTAGAAAGCCTCAACCAACAGTTGCGTGAAGCGACTGAGCGCTCACAGCGCGCGGCGGAGTCCAAGTCGCGATTTTTGGCGGCGGTGAGTCACGACTTGATGCAGCCATTAAACGCCGCCCGTCTTTTTGCTTCCTCCCTTGCCGAGGTGGCCAGTGAGGCACAGAGTCAGCAAAATGCGAAACATATTGAAAGTGCGTTGAGCGCCGCCGAAGATCTGATCGGGGATTTGTTGGACATCTCCCGTTTAGAAGCGGGCAAACTGGTGGTCAAACCTGCGCCATTTCCGCTGCAAAGTATGCTGGCCCATTTACACGCCGAGTTCTCTTTGCTCAGTGAACAGCAAGGCGGTGACTTTCACGTGGTGGACTCGAGCTGTTGGGTCTACTCCGACGCCAAGTTACTGCGTCGCATCGTACAAAACTTTTTGACCAATGCCTTTCGCTATAACCCCAAAGGTCGCATTGTGCTTGGCGTTCGCCGCCAGGGGCAATCTGTGAGTTTGCAAGTGTGGGACGATGGGCCTGGGATAGAAAAATCTAAGCAAGAACAGATTTTTGAAGAGTTTACCCGCGGCTCTCAGGTCACTGATCGCCAAGGGTTAGGATTGGGGCTAACCATTGCGAAAGGCATTGCGGATGTACTCGGCCACCGCCTTTCTCTTGAGTCGCAAGTGGGCAAAGGCAGTGCTTTCTCTATTCTGCTCCCGCGGGTCGAGAGCGTGGCAGGTGCACTTGAACCGAGCGATGAACCTGCTAATACCTCGTCGTTACAAGGGCTTAAAGTGTTGTGTATCGACGATCAAGCGGCGATCCTCGAGGGAATGCAAACGCTGTTGTCCCGTTGGCAATGCGAGGTCAACGTGGCCCTTAATGGGGAACAAATGGATCGGCAATTGTCCACAGGTTGGCAGCCCAAGGTGATCTTGTCGGATTATCGATTGCAAGGTAAAGAAACCGGGCTTGATTTGTTAAAAGCATACCGACAACACACCCGGCACGCGTTTGTGGGCGTCATCATCAGCGCGGACCGCACGCCTGACATTGTTGAGCAAGTCAAAGAGGCGGGGTTTATCTTCTTGGCCAAACCGGTTAAGCCACTTAAATTGCGCGCGTTACTCAATCAAAGTGTTGAGTAACGGTACTGACGATGGGCGGGCTGATAGGGCTCCCCCATGGTCATCGGTGTGTTGCAAGCCACTTACATCGGGGTGTGTAGCGTGTGCAATTCACACTGCAATTGGTGATAAAAGGCGTCGCCATTGGCAATGGTTTGATAATACTGTTGCAGTTTAAACAAGGGGACGTGCACGTTGTCTAAGCACTGCTTTCGAAAACTGGGCGAGCGCCCCGGGTCGCGGACGGAATCGAGCAAATGGCGGAACATTTGGCGCAAATACAGTTGGTAGAGCAAATCGTTTTCTGTGCTTTGCCCCGGTTCGTAATATTGGGCGAGCAGTAAACCATGATGAAGGTAGCTGTGAATGACATCGGGTTCAAAGCCAGGGGCAACCCAGCCATCGAGAAAACGATCTTGTGATTGAAAATAGGCTTGGTTCAGAAATGAGAGTGTCATGCAAGGCTCCTTATAATCTAAACGATAATTATTATCATTTAATGGTGGCATTTGCAATCACCTTGATGTCTTAGGGCGGTGATGTCGATATGATGGCAGTGACATGCGTGAAAAAGTGGCGGCGTAAAGTGCGTATTCAGGTGGTAAAAAGGGCTTTTCTAGCGACGTGAGTCAATAAAAAAGCCTGAGTGATGGTGGCGCGTTAATAGCAATCTAACTCAATAGCGGCTCACCCTAGCGGGTTAAAAAACTCGATAACATCGTTGTGAAAATAACGGGTAAAACAACGACTCACTGTTTTGTATTGATAAGCAAATAGGTTGCCTGGTTCTCAAGCTTGATTCTGCGCTATCTTTGACCACAGACTTAATAAGATTGGTAAAAAAGCGTGATAGATAGGGCACAGTGAAGGACGCAGGGCCCGTCACTGTGCCTCATCATTAGTGGTCTTGAGCCGCGCCGGCACCTTTCGGGTAGCGAATTGACTCAACCATGTCTTTGACATCGTCGGGGACCTCAGCGGTAAACTTGTTTACCACAATGGCGACCACAAAGTTTAAACACATCCCTAGCGTACCAATGCCTTCTGGGCTGATGCCAAAGAGCCAGTTTTCTGGGACATTGGCGGAAGGGTCGATAAATTTAAAGTAAATGATGTAAGCGGCGGTAAACGCAATCCCAGACAGCATGCCGCATATCGCACCTTCTTTGTTCATTTCCTTGTAGAAAATACCCAAAATAATGGCAGGGAAGAAAGACGAAGCGGCCAAACCAAAGGCAAACGCGACCACCTGAGCGACAAAACCGGGTGGATTAATCCCCAAGTAACCCGCCCCGATAATGGCGACGGCGGCGCCGATACGCGCGGCCAGCAGCTCTTGCTTATCGGTCATATTGGGTTTAAAACCCTTTTTGAGTAAATCATGGGAGATGGAGGTGGAGATCACCAACAACAAACCCGCTGCAGTCGATAAAGCGGCAGCAAGCCCCCCTGCGGCCAATAAGGCAACGACCCAGTTTGGCAATTGCGCTAACTCAGGTGAAGCCAACACAATGATGTCGCGGTTAATGCTCATTTCATTGCGTTCATCACCGGCATAGAACATTTTGCCATCGCCGTTTTTATCTTCCCATTTGACCAGGCCGGTACTTTCCCAGTTGCGATACCAACTTGGCGCTTCGGCGGCGGCGACGCCTTTCATGTCTGGGCCGTTAATGGTGTCTATCATATTCACTCGAGCAAAGGCAGCGACGGCAGGGGCTGTGGTATAAAGGAAGGCGATAAAAATCAGAGCCCAGCCAGCAGAAATACGTGCATCCGACACTTTAGGTACGGTGAAGAAGCGGATGATGACATGAGGTAATCCCGCGGTCCCGACCATTAATGCCGCACAAATAAAGAAGACATCGACCATGCTCTTCGACCCATCGGTGTAGGCGGTAAAGCCGAGCTCCTGGGTTAAGCCATCGAGTTTGGTCAGCAGGTAAGTATCGGTACCTTCAATGGTGGAGCCAAAGCCTAATTGAGGCAGTGGGTTACCTGTCATCATTAAAGAGGTAAAGATCGCTGGTACTAAGAAGGCAAAGATCAAAACGCAATATTGAGCCACTTGGGTATAAGTGATGCCTTTCATCCCCCCCATGACCGCGTAAAAAAAGACGATGCCCATGCCGATGACAATACCGATGTTGATGTCGACCTCTAAGAAGCGGGCAAACACTACCCCGACTCCGCGCATTTGGCCGGCGACATAAGTAAACGAGACGAAAATGGCACAAAAGACGGCAACCATACGAGCGGTTTTCGAGTAATAGCGATCGCCAATAAAATCGGGCACGGTAAATTTGCCAAATTTTCTTAGGTAAGGCGCCAGACACAAGGCCAATAACACGTAACCTCCGGTCCAACCCATCAGGTAAACCGCGCCGTCGTAGCCGACAAAAGAAATAATTCCCGCCATTGAAATAAACGAGGCCGCCGACATCCAGTCTGCCGCGGTGGCCATGCCATTGGCGACCGGGTGTACTCCGCCGCCAGCGACATAAAACTCACTGGTTGAACTGGCGCGAGACCAAATGGCTATGCCGATATACACCGCAAAGGTGATGCCGACTAAAATAAAAGTCCAAGTTTGAATATCCATCATAAGGCTCCTTAGTCTTCATTGACTTGGTATTTTTTATCGAGTGCGTTCATTTTGACCACATAGATAAAAATCAAAGCGACAAAGGTGTAGATCGAACCTTGTTGGGCGAACCAAAAGCCCAGTTTAAATCCGCCAAATTGAATGTTATTAAGGACATCAACAAACAGAATGCCCGCGCCATAAGACACGGCAAACCAAACGGCCAATAAGGTGCCCATGATGCTTAAGTTTTCTTTCCAGTAGGTTTGAGCTTGCTCAGAAGATTCAAAAGCCATCGCCTGTCTCCTTTAAATGTTAATGAAATGTTGCATTAATAAGGTAGCAGGAGATCGCCAAGGAGGGTGTTGTACTTTAGTCGGGGAGAACAAAATAAAAAGCACCTGATTATCAGGTGCTTAATAAAATTAGCTGGTTTTATGACTTAGTATAAGGCCGCGTATTAGCCAAAAGTCGTAGTGCTGCCGCTCGCAATAAAGAAATCTTTGATCCCTTGCAGCAAATTACTGATGGCAATCGCCGCTAAGATCAAGCCCATGACACGGCTGATAATTGCGGCCCCTGCTTGGCCAATCAGTTTATTGATGCCATTGGCTCCGAGCAGCAACAACCAGGTGATCAAGAGTACCAAGAGTAAAATGCCCGCAGTGACGGCTTGATCGTACAAAGAGTAGCGGTGGTTATCGGTGAGCATCACAATTGCCATCATGGCCCCCGGAGAGGCAATCGATGGCATCGCGAGTGGGTACACCGCCATGTTAGACAGTTCGTGTTTACTTGCACTTTGTGACAGTCTTTGCTCTTGGCCTGGCTTCCCTTCGCCAAAGATCATCGTGAGGGCAAAAATCAACAAGACTAACCCGCCCGCCGCCTGAAACGCCGGTAGAGGAATCTGCATGGCTTCCAGAAGCACTTGCCCTGCCACCAGGAAGAAAGACAAAATTCCGGTCGCAATGATCACCGCTTTGGCCGCAACGACTTTACGCTGTTTGGGTGTTAGGTGTTGAGTTTGAGATAGATAGACTGGAACAGAACCGATGGGATCAACCACAGCCCATAACACGACAAATTGCGTCACAATAATATCAAGCAATGACGTAACTCTCCTTAGTTAAGTAAATAATGGAAACTCATTTTAGTATAACGTATGTGCGAGCTAATCAGGTGACATTAGTGTAAAAAATTATATTAATCTTATTGATTAAGAATATTGGTCGAACTGTGATCCAGATTTACTTTTTAAGTCGATATTAGTATTACAAAACTTCCGTTTTATTGTACGCAATCAGGGCTTGGGTACGGTTATTGACCCCTAACTTGCGAAAAATGGCGGTCATATGCGCTTTCACGGTGGCTTCAGAGACATTGAGCTCGTAGGCAATTTGTTTATTGAGCAAACCCTCTGACAACATGTGAAGGACTTTGGCTTGCTGCGGCGTGAGGGTCGCGAGCTTGTCGTTGATTGGGTCGGGGTGAAAGTTCTCGTCGATCAGCGTTGCTGGGAAATACGGGTCACCGGATAAAATGGTCTGCAGCGCTTGAATTAAGTGACGCATATCCGTGGATTTTGGGATAAAACCAAAAGCGCCATGGTGTTTTGCTTGGGTAACGACGTGGGCATCTTCACTGGCCGAAACGATCACAATCGGCAATTCGGGGTAACTTTGTCGCAACTGAATCAATCCAGACATGCCCTCAGTACCCGGCATTTTAAGATCCAATAACAGCAGATCGATGTCGTCATTGGTCGCTAACAAGGAGCACAACTCGTCTAATGTTGATGCCTCGATGAGCTTTGCACCGCTGATCGCCATGTGAACCGACTGAAAAAGTGCATTGCGAAATAAAGGGTGATCATCCGCGATCGCAATAGTGTATTGAGTATCCATAACGCCCCCTAAACGGTGAAAAGTCAGTATGGAGCGGATGGCATAATCTCACAACGATGCGGAGTCTAAATTCTGATGTAGCTCCTGTTTCACCGTCAAAAGTGTGAGGTGGGACACGAGAGGGTCGAGTGAGTCAGATCTGGTGTCGGCTTTGCTTCATTAGGTGGGGCAGTAAAGTGTTTACTTTCCCACCTAGGTGATGCCATTTATAGCGAATTTTTCTCTAAGTGATTGATAAAATCTTCTGCAGACAAAAAACCGCTGACTCTCGCTGCTGAATTTAACTCGCCACTACTGGCCCAAAAGTCCAAGGTCGGTAACCCCAGCACATCCAGTCGCTTGAGGACGGCCTGATCCTCTGCGTTGTTGGCGGTGACATCAATTTGCAACAAGCGGTAATGGGCCAGAGCGGCTTTTACCTTGGGGTCTGTAAAGGTCTTGTGTTCGAACTCTTTACACGCGACACACCAGTCGGCATAGAAATCAATCATCACGGGTTGCTGTTGTTGCTTGGCGCTGAGCAATTGCGTCTCTAACTCAGCGAGATCGCTCACCTGGGTAAATGACAAAGCCTGGGCAGGCGAAACCGGTGCAGGGGCTAACCAAACGCGGTAAAGTGAGTACGCACTAAACTGTATGCCTAAGATGGCGATGAGGGCGGCAGCGCTGCGTAGCCGGCTGGGCGAAAAATGGCTTTGCCTGTGCCAAACCCAAGTCGCCGTACACAGGCCAAGTACGGCCCACAAACTGGTGGCAATCGCACTTGGCACCAATCGCTCGAGTAAAAAGAGGGGAGCGGCGAGCAATAAAAAGCCAAACAAAATCTTGATGTCGTTCATCCATGCCCCAGTTTTTGGCAGCAGTTTTTGCCCAAACATGGCGGCTAAGATCAGTGGAATCCCCATCCCCATGGCCAACGCATAGAGAGTGAGTGCGCCAACCCACAGGTTGCCAGTTTGTGCCACGTACAGCAAAGCCCCTGATAACGGAGCCGTTGTACAGGGTGAGCAGACCAAGCCTGAGATCATCCCCATGACAAACACACCGCCCAAACGGCCGCCTTGCGCTTGATTGCTCCATTGATTAACGCGCGTTTGCAATCGGCTAGGCAGCTGTAAGGTGTAAAGGCCAAACATAGAGGCAGCGAGGGCGATAAACAGCAAACTCAAACCAATTAAAACCGGCGGTTGTTGCAATGCGGCTTGAAATGGCAATCCCAGTGAAGCAACCACAAGCCCAAGGCCAGTATAAGTGATGGCCATCCCTTGTACATAGGTCAACGCCAAGACAAAGGTACGCAAATTCGACAGTTTACCTTGCCCCAATACTAAACTGGTGACGATCGGATACATAGGCAGTACACAGGGGGTGAGTGCCAACCCAATGCCAAATAGCACAAACAGCAGTGGCGTCCACCAGTGTTGACCCACCTGTGTTTGAGGCGTGTCACTGGCTGGTGCCGCTGAGTAATCTTGCAGCTCAACCGAGTGAGATGAAAGCGTCGATGAGGTGGCGGGCGCAGTCGCCTGCTTAGGGCTTACCGGCGTATCGAACGCGGCGACATCGACCGTTTTGGTCGTTGGTGGGTAGCAAAAGCCCGCGTCGGCGCACCCTTGGTAAGTGACTTGAATCTGAGTGGGTTGCTCTTGCGGCGGCAGTGATACCGACGTGGATAGGCTTTGGCGATAAATGTCGACGTGGCCAAAAAAGTCATCGAAATGAGACTCGGCATCGGGCAAAGTGAGGCTGACAGGCCCGGTTGGGGTGATGACTTGGATACTTTTTTTATACAAGTAGTAGCCGCGCTCTATTTGCCAATCAAGAGAGAGAAATTGGTCTTGCGAAAACGCACTGAAGGCGAAAACTTGGTCAACTGGGCCAAAGCGCTGGTTTTGGTTTTGTTGAGTAAGCAACGTGCTTTTTTGTAAGTCTAACGCCTGACTCAAGGGCGAAAAACTGATGGCCAGTAGCCAAAATAAATGCAACAAATATCTCATGATAGCCTTTCATTTTGTATCGATACTGTTCAGTATACCGGATAACATCGCCACGAGGCGGTAGAAATTAACGCGCTTACCATACCACCTGAGTGAGGCGAAACATAAGGGGACGACTTCGCTTATCGGCGAGTCGAATTGTAAGGAGAACTTTCACATCGAGTCTGGTATTGCGCTCACCAAGCATGGCGGTGTTAGGTTTTGCCTGTGTTCTCGCCAACTTCTGTTAACATAGCAAGACGTGGCGGTGTGATTGAGTGCGAATAACAGCAGTAGGCGCTGGCCAGTCTGGCACTTCATTACCGCATACAAAAGCACGGTATCGATAAGCCTAATGTCACCAGGGGCATCGGACTTGGTAAACACTCGGTGTGTTATCTAGACGCAAAGTGCGGTGACACTAAAATGTGACAACAAAACCAATAGGAGAGAGCAATGCCGTTTCTATTTTTGTTAATCGTGTGTGTGCCCATTATTGAAATCACCTTGATCATTCAATTGGGATCTTGGTTGGGAATCGGTTGGACGTTAGCGTTAATCATTTTTACTGCGGTCGTGGGAGCTGCATTGGTCAAGCAGCAAGGGGTGGCTGTGATCGCTCGTGCTCAACACCAGTGGCAACAAGGGCAAGTACCGGCGAAGACTATGGTGGAAGGATTGGCGCTCGCCTTAGCCGGATTGATGTTGTTAACGCCGGGCTTTATGACCGATGCGATTGGTTTGGCGTTATTGTTTCCGCCGTGGCGACAAAAAATCGCGCAAACTTTGATGGAGCGTATCGTGGTTCGCTCTGCCCATCAAGGCGACGGTTTTTCTCGTCACTCGTCGCAGGGCAATACGTACGATGGCGAGTATCAGCGCACAGCCGAGTCATCTTCCGACGAGACGTCCTCTGAGCAAAAAAAATTGCCCTAGCATCGGCTAGGGCGAGTCGACTTTGAGTGAATATCGCTTTATACCGCGCCGTGAAAGCCCATTTGTCGCCACGCTTCATAAGCGATGATGGCCACGGAGTTGGAGAGGTTAAGGCTTCTGGCATCGGGCTGCATGGGAATGCGAAGGCGTTGGTCGAGCGGTAGACCTTCGATGATCTCTATTGGCAGGCCGCGCGTTTCAGGGCCAAACAACAACACATCCCCTTGTTGGAATTGACTATCGACATGGTGGTGTGTGGTTTTCGTGGTGCAGGCGAACAAGCGATATTGATTGGGTCTTTTTTGCTCTAAATGATCGATAAACGCCTGATAGTTTTTGTGGCGTGTCACGCGGGTTAAATCGTGATAGTCCAGACCCGCGCGGCGCAGTTTCTTCTCTTCAAAGTCAAAACCTAGCGGCTCAATGAGGTGCAAGTGGGCACCACAGTTAGCGCAAAGACGGATAATATTACCGGTATTAGGGGCAATTTCGGGTTCGTATAGGGCGATATCAAACATGGTGGTCTAAACCGTGCTGAGAAAACAATGCGCACAGTATAGGGAGATTGCCGAATGAGGCCAAGAAAAAAGGCAGGGGATCCCCTGCCTTGATGTTTCTGCTCAATGTGCCTGGTCTTACGTTAAGTAACAGGCACATCAATCACATGGACTTATTTAGCCAATGCGTCTTTGTAGAAACCGTTTACTGCTGTCCAATCAACCACGTTCCACCAAGCATCAATGTACTCAGGGCGACGGTTTTGGTAGCTGATGTAGTAAGCGTGTTCCCAAACGTCAAGCGCTAGGATCGGTTGACCTTGATCCGCTGCAACGTCCATAAGTGGGTTGTCTTGGTTACCTGTTGAGGTGATTTTTAGTTTGCCGTCTTGAACGATCAACCAAGCGAAGCCAGAACCAAAGGTCGTGATGGCTGCTTGAGCAAACGCTTCTTTAAAGCTTTCAAAGTCACCGAACGTGCTCTTGATTGCATCAGCGAGTTCGCCAACGGGTTCGCCGCCACCGTTAGGTGACATGCAGTTCCAGTATAGGATGTGGTTGTAGAAACCGCCACCGTTGTTACGTACTGCAGGGCCGTGTGAAGACACAGAAGCGAAAATCTCTTCAAGAGACTGAGATTCTAGATCCGTACCAGCGATCGCCGCAGTGAACTTATCGAAATACGTTTTGTGGTGTTTGCTGTAGTGAACTTCCATCGTTTTTGCATCGATGTAAGGAGATAGAGAGTCGTAAGCGTAAGGAAGTTCAGGGAAAGTATGTGACATTATCAGTCCTCCGTGGTTGATTTAAACAATTTAATATGAAATACAACCTATTATCAACATTAAATCCAATGTGGTTATTTGGTCACTAATGGCAAGGTAAAACTTACCGTCAAACCACCTAGTGCACCTAGGTTAGCATGAATAGTACCGTTGTGCTTAAGAATTGCACTTTCCGTGATCGCCAACCCTAGCCCGGTACCGCCGGAATGTCGGTCTCGGGCCGTCGAGACGCGATAAAAAGGACGGAAGATGGCCTCGAGCTCTTCTTCTGGCACGCCGTCCCCATCGTCACTGACGGTGACCGTTAACGTGTCTTTTTCAATCAAAAACTCGATTTGCACGCGCTGATTGCCGTAATAAATCGCGTTGCGCACCAAGTTATCCATCACACTCATGAGCAAGGAACGAGTTCCTTGAATTTGGCGATCGGGAATCGCGGGATAGTTAAGCACCATGGCCATTTGTTGGGCTTCGAATTTAGCATCACTGAGAATATCACCCCACAGGGCGTGTAACTCGAGTTGTTCTCGGTCGGTGTGGGTATCGACTTGGGTGCGTGAAAGTTTCAATAATTCAGCAATCATGGCTTCTAAACGCTGCGCTTCGGTCTCGATTCGTTCGAGTTCGGCCGAGGTTCCTTGCTTGCGAATCGCCAGTGCGTTGGCCATTTGTAAGCGCGTTAACGGTGAGCGAAGCTCGTGTGAGATGTTAGACAAGAGTCGTTGTTGCCCGCTGATCATTTGGTTGACCGCCGCCACCATTTGATTGAAGCTTTTACCGGCTTGGCGAAACTCAGACGGCCCTTTTTCGAGTTCGGGATCGCTGACAAACTCACCGCGTGATACGCGCTGCGCTGCAAGCTCTAGGCGTCGGGCGGGTTGACTTAATGCCCAAGCGAGCCACAAGAGGAAAGGGGTGCTCACCACCATGATCGCCAATAACAACTGATAGGGGCGATTGAGTACTTGTAGGATAAACGGTAAGCCCTTTTGATTCAGCGCGGTTGAATACAGGTAATAGGTTTGCTCGCCAAGCGTGACCGGCAATGGCCCCGTGACGCGATAGCGGCCGATCAAGCGCTGTTGCGGGCGGCTTTGATCGTCGAGTCCGTTGATCATAGTGCGCAAAGCTTGGGCGCGATACTGATTTTTTTCCGTTAATCTCGCCGTAAGCATATGGCCACTGTTGTCGGTGAGGAAAAAGTTAACCCTTTTCTCCGGCGCTAACGGTGGCTCGGGGGGCTGAGGTCGATTGCGGTCCTCGTTGCGCTCCGGGCGAGGTGGCGCCGGCGGAAAATCGCGTTCTAAAACAAAAAGCACACGACCAATACTCTGGCTCTTTTGGTAGACCGACTCAATGTGCTGTTTGACTTGCTCAAGCCGGTGTTGCTCGTGCTGGCTAATGTCACGACCATTTCTCGGGTCGAGATGAGGCAATAAGATTGCCGCCATCACCACTAACAGCAGGGTAAACCAGAAAATGGCGAAGATGCGGCCATATAAGCTGGTGATTTTCGGTATTCTCATCATGGATTCTTATTCTTTATTCAACAAACAAATAACCTCGGCCGCGCAAGGTTTTAATTCTCGGTTTACCGTCTTTGCGCTCAGGGAGCTTTTTGCGCAAATTAGATACGTGCATGTCAATAGCGCGATCGAAGGCCGCCAAGCGTTTGCCAAGTACATCAACACTGAGCGCTTCTTTGGTGACTGTGGCGCCGGCGTGTTCAAGCAAATAGCGCAACAGGGCAAACTCTGTTGAGGTGAGATCGATCAGTTGAGTCGAGCAATACGCTTCTTGTTTGCCGGGGTATAAGGTGATGTCCATGAATTGAATGTCATCAGAGCTCTTATTGGCACTCGCGGTTTGTGTACGACGTAGTATGGCTCGGATGCGGGCAAGGAGCTCGCGATCGTTAAAGGGCTTGGGCAAGTAATCGTCGGCGCCGAGCTCTAATCCGAGTACGCGATCAATATCTTCGCCTTTCGCGGTGAGCATCAACACCGGCGTCTGCCAGTGTTGTCGCAATTGCTTTAAGGTGTCCATGCCATTGAGTTTTGGCATCATCACATCGAGCAGGATCAAATCAACGCTGCTGTCGACCAAAGCGAGGCCTTGCTCACCATTGTTGGCCTCAATGACAGTAAACCCTTCTAGCGTCAGGATTTCGGTCAAAAGGGCGGTTAATTCAATGTCGTCATCAATTAACAAGATCTTATTCATAGTCTTTGTTTGCGTTCCATGGTTTATCATTGAAAATCATCAATAGGCGCTATTGTAATGTCAATTCGGTTAACTTGGCGTCAAGTTTACGGTCCATTTACGTTATTTTACGCCTCGTGTACGTTGCTTTACTACTGAGGTCGTATTCTGTATCCATCGCATCACGAAGGTGCTTAACCACTCAATAGAGTATGGAGTATAGAATGAACAAGACAAAAAAATTGTGCCTACTCGGGGCAATGTTACCGGTAGTATTGACGACTTCAGTTTTTGCTCACCAAGCCAATTCGAAAGATGAGAAAAAAATGATGCCACGTCATGAACAGTGCAAAAAAGGCGGTGACGAGCGAGGAATCTTTAAGCGCCTTGATTTGACTGAGCACCAAAAAGCGCAATTGGTGAAACTGCGTCAACAAGAAAAAGACGCGCAAAAAGCGCAACGCGAAGAAATGAAGAAGCAGCATAACGAGATTGTTATGGCAGAGCGCTTTGATAAATCTGCAGCGGAAGAGTTTGCGAAACAGCAAGCTGAGCAACGTATTAATCGCCAAGTACAACGCTTACAACACGAATTTAACGTCATGCATATTCTGAACAAAGACCAACAAGTGTTGTTTATGGATATGAAACACAAGCAAGATGAGCATTGTAAGCCTGGTATGAAGCAAGGTAAAAAACCGGGTATGCACAAAGAGCATCGCGGCCATCAAGATCGCCACCACGAGCACAAGCCTGGCGCACCGGAGCAAGCCCCTCAAGGTGATGTTCCACCGCCACCACCGGTTGATGCAGAGTAAGACCAATAGTGCGATAAAATAATCCATATATCGACAACGACCAGAGGCTCCGGCCTCTGGTTTTTTATTTGGTCGCTGTTGGGCGGTCAGGTATACTTGGCCGTCTCTATACCAATACATCAATGTACGTCTTCTTATGATTGATACTCAATACCACAAATTGGTTCGCCGTGCTGCTTGGGCCGCAAGTGGTGTCGCCCTTTTCTTACTTTGCGCTAAATTAGTGGTTTGGTGGCAGACGCAATCCGTCAGTTTGCTGGCTTCTCTGGTCGATTCGCTGTTGGATATGACCGCTTCACTCATCAATCTTTGGGTGGTTCGCTATTCTACGCAACCGGCGGATCACGAGCATCGTTTTGGTCACGGCAAGGCCGAGTCGCTCGCCGCTCTAGCTCAGGCGATGTTTATCAGTGGTTCCGCGGTCTTTTTGATTTTAAGTGGTGTCGAACGCTGGTTCCGGCCTCAGCAATTGCACTCCCCAGAGTACGGTATTTGGGTGAGCGTGTTGGCGATCGTTATTACTTTTGTGTTGGTCATGTACCAGCGCCATGTGATTAAAGTGACCAACAGTCAAGCGATTGCCGCCGACTCGTTGCACTACAAAGCCGACTTGATCATGAACGCGGCGATCGTGGTGGCGATGACGCTCAGTTTTTATGGCATCACGCAAGCCGATGCGTTGTTTGCCTTAGTGATTGGTGTGTACATTTTGGTCACTTCGGTTCGCATTGCGCATCATGCCGTGCAAACCCTACTGGATCGCTCTTTACCCCAAGATGAAATTGAACAGATTCGCTCGGCGGCGTTATCGGTGCCTGAAGTGATGGGCATTCACCAAGTACGTACCCGTTTGTCTGGGCCAACGCGCTTTATTCAACTGCACATTGAGTTAAAAGATACCTTGCCCTTGGTCGAGGCTCACAGCATCGGTGACGTGGTAGAAGAGAGAGTGGCGGCGCTGTTTGACGATACCGATGTGTTGATTCACCTTGATCCCTACACTGTGGTCCTGAGTCAAGAGCAGCACGAGATCGAACAAGGTTGGTAGGTAACGCGCTGGTCAAGCCGCGTGTTGGACTCAATCACACCGGCGTTACTGGGTTGGCGATTTTATTTCTCGAATCCGCGACAGAGGTGAGGGAATGGAATGATCATCTTATCTTCTGATATGTATCAATAAACTGTCACATTGAACTTGGCATAATTCACGGCAAGAAAAAAGTCACACTTTTTTATCAGTTTTCATTGGTATTCATGGCGTCAACAGGTAACATTAGGGGCCTAAATAGGCGTTTTTTTGTCGCTTAATATTTATTTCATATTAAGTTATTTCCCAAATCGAGGGTGAGCATGATTAAAAAGATTGGTGTGTTAACCAGTGGTGGCGATGCCCCTGGTATGAACGCTGCAATCCGTGGCGTAGTCCGTACTGCACTATCGGAAGGATACGAAGTTTACGGCGTATATGACGGTTACTACGGCTTATACAAAGATTGTATTAAAAAACTGGACCGTTCTAGTGTTTCTGATGTGATCAACCGTGGTGGTACTTTCTTGGGCTCGGCGCGTTTCCCTGAATTTAAAGAAGTAGCTGTTCGTGAAAAGGCGATTGAAAACCTCAAAAAGCACGGCATTGATGCATTGGTCGTGATCGGTGGTGACGGCTCTTACATGGGCGCGAAAAAATTGACCGAGATGGGCTATCCGTGTATTGGCTTACCTGGCACGATCGATAACGATATCGCCGGTACTGACTACACCATTGGCTACCTGACGGCTTTAAACACGGTAGTGGATGCGATTGACCGTTTGCGCGATACGTCTTCATCGCATCAGCGTATTTCTATCGTTGAAATCATGGGCCGCCACTGTGGTGATTTGACCTTGATGGCTTCGATTGCTGGTGGCTGTGAGTATGTGATCACACCAGAAACGGGTCTCAATAAAGAGCAGCTGATCAAAAACATCCAAGACGGTATCAGCAAGGGTAAAAAGCACGCCATCATCGGCTTGACCGAGCTTATGATGGACGCCAATCAACTGGCTAAAGATATTGAAGCCGCGACGGGTCGTGAGACGCGCGCTACGGTGTTAGGCCATATTCAACGCGGTGGTAAACCGACGGCGTTTGACCGAGTCTTGGCCTCTCGCATGGGCAACTATGCGGTTCATCTACTCAAAGAAGGTTATGGCGGTCGTTGTGTCGGCATTGTCAAAGAGCAGCTTGTTCATCACGACATTATCGATGCCATTGAAAACATGCGTCGCCCTGTGCGCAATGATCTGTACAAAGTGGCCGACGAGTTGTTTTAATCTGACAACGTGGTCTAACCCATGCTAAGAGCTGCCGAGTGCAGCTCTTTTTTTGCTTGTTTTCTACTCTCTTCGTGCTGGTTTAACGGCTCGTGTGGTCAAGCGCGTATTTTCGATCGCGCAACGCCGATAAGTAAGCGGCGATACCGGCCAAGATATTACCGATGGCTATCCCGGCAAAAATCCCCCAAGCACCGGCGATATAACTCCCGCACCAAGCGCTTGGTAACACGAAGGCAAACAATCGCGTTACGCTCCATGCAAAGGCGTTGATCGATTTGTGCTGAGCGTTCAAGCTGCTGATCAGCATCATCAATACCCCTTGAAATCCATAGGCAATCGGCACGGTAATCAAGTAAAGCCACACCAATTGTCTCACACTGTCTTCCTGAGCAAATAAATGGGCGATGGGCATGCTCAAAGGCACCATCATCACAAACAGCAAGGTTTGAAAGATCACTGAAAAGCGCATGCTTAAAAACAGGCCAGCAAAACTGCGCTTTACTTGGTTGGCGCCAAAATTTTGTGCCATAAAAGGGGTGAGTACGGAAGTCAGCGACATCAAGACGATCAGCAGTAAAGACTCTACTCGTTGCGCGGCGCCGTACGCTGCCACTGCCGCTGTCCCGTGTGTTGACAGCATTTTCATAATGATGCCACTGGCGAGTGGCGTCATGGCATTCGACAACGCCGCTGGGGTGCCGACGGTTAATATGTGTCGCCAGTCATCAAATAAATGACTCAACTGAGGCGTTTTGATGAGCTTTTTTTTCTGTAATACAAACAAGATGCCCAGCATCACACCAAACCAACTGAGGGCACTGGCGATCGCGGCGCCTTGGATACCAAGTTCCGGAAAAGGGCCATAGCCAAAGATCAATAAAGGGTCGAGCACACCATTTGCCAGGCCAGAGAGCATCATGAGTTTGGCGGGGGTTTTGGTGTCGCCAGTGGCGCGTATGGCGCTGCCACCGGCCATTGGGATCACCAGCAAAGGCACCGTGACATACCAGATGGTCATGTATTGCTCAATTAATGGCAGCAGTTCCTCGCTCGCTCCAAGGGCCTGAAACAGCGGTCTGATCGACAATAAGCCAAGGGTTGAGGCTAAGGCAACCAGCAATATGGCGAGCAGCAAACCGTGGGTGGATAAGCGCGCCGCATCGAGCGGTTTGTGTTGTCCCAAAGAGCGGCCAATGTGAGTCGATAATCCGACGCCCATGCCCATGGTGATGCAGTTAATGGCGAAAGTGACGGGAAAAGTAAAACTGATGGCGGCCAGCGCGTGAGTACCGAGCAGTGAGACAAAAAAGGTATCAATAAAGTTAAACAGCAAAATCGTGATCATACCCATGGTCATAGGGAGCGTCATTTTTCGCAGCGTCTCGCCAATTGGGGCACTCAATAAACCGTGTTTGTCGACCATCTGTGACCTTTAGCTAAAAATCAATCAGGATAGCGCAAAAGAACAGCAAACACACCTAGGATCCATGACGACAATAAAAAATAGCAAAAAAGGGAAATTTTTTTGGTTTGCCCCTTGGGTTTGTTCAAACTGACCCCAACATATTTTCCAGTAGCCCAATAAGGGCATTTATCAATCAACATGGAAAATCAGGAGAGACGACCGATGAACATTCGTCCATTACATGACAGAGTAATCGTTGAACGCCAAGAAGTTGAGTCAAAGTCTGCTGGTGGTATCGTACTCACAGGCTCTGCCGCTGAAAAGTCAACGCGCGGCGTAGTTCTTGCTGCAGGTAAAGGCCGTATTCTAGAAAATGGTTCTGTACAGCCTTTGGACGTTAAAGTTGGTGATACCGTTATTTTCTCAGAAGGCTACGGCACAAAAACTGAGAAAGTAGATGGAAAAGAAGTTTTGATTTTGTCAGAAAACGACATTCTGGCAATTGTTGAGTAACCGTCGAAAGCGTTCGGTTCTGATTCAAAAACGAAAGATTAAAAACGAATTTAGAAAGGAAAATTAAGATGGCTGCAAAAGACGTAAAATTTGGTAATGACGCTCGCGTACAAATGCTTGAAGGTGTCAACATTCTTGCTAACGCCGTAAAAGTAACACTAGGCCCGAAAGGTCGTAACGTGGTACTAGACAAATCATTCGGTTCACCAACCATCACAAAAGATGGTGTGTCTGTGGCGCGTGAAATTGAGTTGGAAGACAAGTTCCAAAACATGGGCGCACAAATGGTGAAAGAAGTGGCCTCACAAGCGAACGACGCGGCAGGTGACGGTACTACTACGGCAACCGTATTGGCGCAAGCGATTGTTAACGAAGGCCTTAAAGCAGTTGCGGCGGGTATGAACCCAATGGACCTTAAGCGCGGTATCGACAAAGCCGTTATCGCGGCAGTTGAAGAGTTGAAAGCCCTGTCTGTACCTTGTTCAGACACCAAAGCCATTGCGCAAGTGGGCACCATTTCAGCAAACTCAGACACCAGCGTGGGTAACATCATTGCTGAAGCGATGGAAAAAGTGGGCCGCGACGGTGTGATCACCGTTGAAGAAGGTCAAGCACTGCAAGACGAGCTTGATGTGGTTGAAGGTATGCAGTTTGACCGCGGTTACCTCTCTCCGTACTTCATCAACAACCAAGAATCGGGTGCGGTTGAGCTTGAAAACCCATTCATCCTATTGATTGACAAAAAAGTCTCGAACATTCGCGAACTGCTTCCAACCCTAGAAGCGGTAGCTAAAGCGTCTCGTCCGCTATTGATCATTGCCGAAGATGTGGAAGGTGAAGCACTAGCGACCTTGGTTGTGAACAACATGCGTGGCATCGTGAAAGTGGCAGCTGTGAAAGCGCCTGGCTTTGGCGATCGTCGTAAGGCGATGCTACAAGACATCGCGATCTTAACTGGCGGTACGGTAATTTCTGAAGAGATCGGTCTAGAGCTTGAAAAAGTGACGCTTGAAGACCTAGGTCAAGCAAAACGCGTTGCTATCACAAAAGAAAACACCACCATCATCGATGGCACTGGCGAAGAAGCGGCGATCTCTGGTCGCGTTGCTCAAATCCGTCAACAAATCGAAGAAGCAACGTCTGATTACGACAAAGAAAAACTTCAAGAGCGCGTAGCGAAATTGGCGGGCGGTGTCGCTGTCATTAAAGTTGGCGCTGCGACTGAAGTTGAAATGAAAGAGAAGAAAGACCGCGTTGAAGACGCACTCCACGCGACCCGCGCTGCCGTTGAAGAAGGCGTTGTTGCTGGTGGTGGTGTGGCGCTTATCCGCGCAGCGTCTAAAGTAACAAACCTAGTGGGTGACAACGAAGACCAAAACGTGGGTATCCGCGTTGCACTTCGCGCGATGGAAGCGCCGATTCGTCAAATCACCGCGAACGCAGGTGATGAAGAATCAGTGGTTGCCAACAACGTGAAAGCAGGCGAAGGTAGCTACGGTTACAACGCGGCGACCGGTGAATACGGCGATATGCTTGAAATGGGTATCCTAGATCCAACCAAAGTGACCCGTTCAGCGCTTCAATTCGCTGCGTCTGTTGCTGGTCTTATGATCACCACTGAAGCGATGGTGAGTGAGCTTCCACAAAAAGATGCGCCTGCAATGCCTGATATGGGCGGCATGGGCGGTATGGGTGGCATGGGCGGTATGATGTAAAAATCATTCTCCTTTTGAGCTAACCCTCAAACCTGAAAAAGGCGACTGTTTCGACAGTCGCCTTTTTTATTTTTATAATGAAAGCTAAGTATTATTCTATCCGTGATTTTGGTAATGCCGCTATCGCGCTTTTTACGAATGAGCTTAACTGACTATTGTATTCGAGCCGAGTGGTTTGTTGTGTTTTTTACTTTAGCGTCAATAGTGCTTATTGACGATATCAGCGGATAGTTGGTTGAGGCGTTCAATAATGTTATTCATACCGTAGCGATGAATTTCTGGCGTTAATCCGGAGACACTGATGGCGTATTGCACGGTATTGGCGGTCAGTAATGGTACTGCAACGCAGGTAATACCAGACTCATTTCCTTCGCCATCCACGGCCCAGCCTTGTTGTTTGATACGGCGATTCTCTTGAAAGAAGTCGTCGATGTTGTCGACTTTTCCGTCGCTAAAATGACAAAAACGGTCGGGGTTATCGGCATAAAGTGCCCAGTATTCTTGCCATTGGCTTTCGTCAAGATGGGCGAGAATGATCTTGCCACAGGCCGCTTGGTGAAGCGGAGACACTAAGCCAGGCCTGGCATTGGTATGAAAAACAGCGTGTTTAGGCTCTTCTTTCTTTAGCAAAATAACCGTGTGTAAATCTCGTCGTTGCAGGTTGACGTTAAAGCCCATTTCATCGGCAAGCGCTTGTAATATCGGCGTGACTTCTGTAGCGAGTGGGTCGTGTTGCACCACGCCATAGCCCAATGACAAGAGTTTGGCCGAGATACAATAGTGCCCTGAAGATAATTGGCGTAAGTAACCACAATCGATCAGTGTTTTACAAATTCGATGTGCTGTGGCTTTCGGGTAGCCAAGGGACTTAGAAAGAGAGTCGAGAGAGACGCCTTCTTTGCTCATTGCGATGAGCTCAAGGACATCAAACGTTTTTTTGACCGCTTGCATACACTGTTTATCGCCTGTGATGAGAGTTAAAATAGTAAGGTAATCAGAGGTTACCTTACTGTGTTGCTATTTTGTTGATGGAAGAAGTGAGAGCTTACCTTGCCAACAAAGCCGTTTTTATTTTGATGACTACTTTACGGACTTTTGCTGCTGAATGCACATTTAAGTTGGGCATATGTAGGGTATTCGGGGGTAAGATGTAAAATTCTCCCGGGCGCATGATCAAATCGTTGAGTGGCACCTCACCTTGGTTAATAAAACAAATATCGCGCTCCGCGTTATAGTCGTAACGCTCGAGCAACTCGACTTTTTGCTGATCAGAAAGAATGGCCCAACTACATCGTTCTTCACCACTTAGAATGAATTGTACGTCGGTATATAGCTGGTGAAATTCGGGGCCAAAGGTAGATTCGGCGCAGGTCTGATAATCCATGACGACAAAGTAGGCATCGCTGAGAGGTAAGTCATCAATGGTGTATTGGTCTGCAGGTATAGAAGCAAGGTCGCGAGCAGTGACCGACTCAAGAATATTTAAGATAAATGGCGACACATGTGCGAGGTTATCTGAGTTGTTAAACTGATTAACGATCATGGTAATTCCTTTTGGGGTTGAGAGTAATAGCGATGCCAATACTTAAGTCTGTGGTTGTAATGATAGCTGTGCGATGTAATCGATATCGACATCAATCGCATAGACAGAGGTTGATGCGGTGATGAACAAACGCGTTTGAGTGTGATCAAAGGTACAGTTCGACACCACTTCCGGTACCGGAATTTTACCAATTAACCTTTGCTGTTCTGGGCTGTAAATCAAAATTCCTTCAGATGAACTGCAATAGAGTTGGCCATGACGGTCGACGGTCATGCCGTCTGGAATACCTTTATCGACAGTAAATAGCGTCTTGCCCTGCTCGAGCTGGTAGTGATTCACTCGGTAGGCACGCACTTCCTTTCTGCCGCATTCGGGAAATTCCACAATCGACATGTCGGCCACATAGAGCGTTGACTCATCCGGTGAAAAGGCCAACCCGTTTGGGCGTTGTACATCAGTTGTGGCTAAGTGAAGCTGACCGGTTTTAGGATCAAAGCAATAGACCCAGCAACCAATAATTTGACTTTCTGATTTGTAGCCCTCCTCGTCGTTGATGATCCCATAGGGAGGGTCAGTAAACCACAAGGTGCCATCAGAATGACGTTCGACAACATCATTTGGTGAGTTGAGGCGCTTTCCTTCAAACTTTTCAACCAGTACAGCCGCTTGATCAAGTTGACTTGCACGGCGTAGTGATAAGCAACGGCGACCGTGTTCACAAGAGACAAGATCACCATTTTGAAGAGCGACATTGCCATTGCTGTAGTTGGATTGCGCGGTAATTAATACCGTTTCTTGGCTGTGAGTATCATAGCGGTAGAGGCAGGATTTTTTGACATCGGAAAAGACCAACTGTTGAGAGTGCGCTAACCAAGCCGCACCCTCACACCAACTATGCCCACCGCTTATCTTGATCAAATCAGATTGTAATGCACGAGCAAAAGACATAGCACTTCCTTATTGTGGTTGTTGGCCATTCCACATGGCTTGATAGTAATCGCGATAGCCGTTGTCTGGGTCATAGGCATTGTTATCGCCACCGTCTTGGTGAATATTATCCGCTGTGACAAGGTGAACAGGAGTGACATAGCCACTGATGGGTTGGTCGTTAAATAAGCGGTTAAACTCATCGATAATTTGCCAGCCATGTAAGTTTAGTGGCTCAGCAACCGTTGCTGATTGATGGTTGCCATTGCGAATGCGCTCAAAGGCGGATTGGCTGCCATCGCCGGCCGAGATATTGTAGGGCGGTTGGTCATCTTGTCGGCCTAATGAGCGTAATGCCGGCGACATATAATCGAAGTACAGATCGTTAATGGCCAAGGTGTAGGTGTATTTCTCTTGGTATTTTTGCACCAGTGAGTAAGTCAACTGAGGGATACGGGCCGAGGTGTTGGCCAGTGGTGTATCTTCGTAACTCAATACCGAACACCCCGCACATTGCTCGATGTATTTCTTCATTACATCGGCCTTGTGTACCGCGATACTGTAGAGCCCGTCGGTGAGGATCACCACGTTTGCTTTGCCTTCTGAGTGAGCGATGGCATACATAGCCGAGACTTTCGCGACGTCATCAGCGGAGCTGGTGATATTATCAGCAATATAATAATCCGGCAGTGGGCCTGGGTCGGGCGTGGCGTGCCAGCTGATCAATTTGATACCGAGCTCATTGGCTTTACGCAAGCTATGCACCATGGTATTGGGGGTAAATCCGCCGATCACGATGCCATCAGGTTGTAGGGCAATGGCTTGTTTCAAAGCGGAGGATTGGGAAGGAACACTGCCTGCACCATCGAGTATCCGAGTTTTCCATCCGATGGATTTTGCTGCCTCTTGGTAGCCATTGGCCACGCCTAATACCCCGCTGTTTTTAAGATCAGAGGCGACAAAAATAATGGTTTTGTCGCTCGCGGCTTTAGGCCCGGCAGGGAGAGAAAAAGTCTGCTGTGAGCTTGAAGAAGCCTCAGCAACAATTTTCTTCGCCATGTTTAAATAGTCGGCGCTATCATCAGCCCAGCCATATGTGGTTAGCGATAGACTGATACCGAGTGTCAGATCTTTTATTGTTGTTTTCATTAGTTCACCTTCACGTTATTTTTTGTTGCGGTTTGTTTGCGCTTTTGACTGAAGCCGGCGAGGGTAATGGCAATCAGTAAAATGGCGCCGTTAAAAAGGGGTTCAACAAAGAAAGGAGTGCCGAGTTGCTGTAAGCCAGAAATACCGACACTGACTAACGCGACTCCAATTAATGTGCCCCAAACGTTGACGCGACCAGCTCGAAAAGTGGTAGACCCTAAAAAAGCACCGACCAGCGCGGGGAGCATATAATCTTGTCCGACAGAAGAAGAACCAATACCGATATGAGATGCGAGTAACACACTGGCAAAGGCAATTAACCCATCAGAGACGATGTAAGAGCCGATATAACACGCTTTAGTGTTGATTCCATTGAGCGTTGCTGTGGTGGGATTAGCCCCGACGGCGTAAAGTTTGCGACCAAGCGAGGTGTACTCACTGATGATCCATAGCAGTAAAGTTATGGCCATTAAGTAAAATACGACGATGGGCAGACTCATTATTTCCGCACCGCTGAATAAATAAAAGCTCTCCGGTAAGGCGCCGACAATTTGTCGACCATCGGTATGCCAAAGAGAAATGGCATAAATTACGGTCCCAGTACCAAGTGTGGCCACAAAGGAATCAATATCAGCTAGAGCGACCAAGGCCCCATTAATGGCACCATAGAGGCAACCGCACAACACAACGGTTAATGCTGCCATTTCCCATGAAAACCCATAGCGCTGTTGTAACGTGATGACAAAAACATGCCAAAAGGTCACTCCAAAGCCGACGTTTAAATTCATTTTTCCGGTGATCATGGTGACCATAGCAGCCAGGGCGAGAATCGCTACCACGCTTTTCTCACTCAGAATGGCTTGTAAAGTCAACATCGAGAAGAAAGTGTCGGTGGTGAGACCAAAGAGGACGATCAAAGCCAAAGTTAGGATGAGTAATCCGTAGCGCATCGCCACTTGAGTAATAAAATTGCCCATCCCCATAGAGAAGTGCAATTCGGTTTCGAGAGCGGTAGATTTGATATTAGACGATGCCATGGGGAACTCCTTCTGTTTTAGAACCTGAGGCGTATTTCAATAGGTTGGCAACCGAGACGTCTTGATGGGTTAGCTCTTTGACCATTTGACCACGGTTAAAAACTAAGGCTCGATTAGCAATATTCACAACTTCTTCAAAGTCACTGGAAATTACAATGACAGAGAGGCCGTTTAAGATGGCCTGTTGCATGATGCGATAAATTTCTGCTCGGGCACCGATATCGACTCCTGCAGTTGGGTTATCGAGAATTAATATTGGTTTGTTTAAGTTAAACCAGCGGGCAAGAATCACTTTTTGCTGATTGCCTCCGCTCATCGAGCTGATCGGCATGTCGGGGTCTTTTGGGCGAATATCATAGTGCTCTATCGCCTGATACATTGTTTCTCTCTCTTGATGGTGGTCGAGTTTACTCAGCTCGTGGCGAGACAAATTGGTAGGGTTTAAGTTGAGGTTCTCGGTAGCGCTCATCGCAGGACAAAGGCTCTCCTTGACTCGATCGGCAGCGACCATCGCAATGCCACTTCTGATGCTTGAGGCCGGCGTAGAAAGATTGGCTTTTTTTCCAGTGACATAAACGTCGCCGCTGTGGTGGTGAATACGGCCAAACAAAGCTTGACCAATGGCTTCTTGACCGGCATTGCGCAGGCCAACTAAAGCGACTAACTCTCCACGGCGTAAGGTCATTGAAAAAGGCGGTAGATTACCGATCTGCAGAGAGCGAACGTCAAGCTGAATGGGTTGCTCTGGATTGAGTGGAGTGCGCACATCCATTTGTTTTTTGCTGCCGACGATTAACGTCACAAGATCATCGAGTGTGTAATCTTTGACCTCTCCAGAGCCGACCAGTTGCCCATCTCTGAGCACGACCACATCGTCACATATCTCATGGATTTCATCGAGACGATGCGAAACATAGATAAGGCCAACGCCTTGAGCTTTTAGGTGATGCAGCACTTGAAACATTTTCTCTACATCACTGGCGACAAGTGTTGCTGTCGGTTCATCCAATACCAAAACTTCGGCGTTCGCATCCAAGGCGCGAGCAATCGCCAACAGAGATTTTTCAGCCGCAGATAAGTTGAAAATACGTTCATTGGGTTTGACTTCGAGTCCGACTAAGTCGAGTACGGATTGCGCTTTTTGCTCGGCTTTTTTCCAATCAATAATGCCAAAGCGTTTGGGGTAACCGAGGGTGAGGCCAATATTTTCTGCAACCGTCATCCATTCTATCAATCCCAAATCTTGGTGGATAAAGGCAATAGGAGTATGTCCGCTGCGGTTTAAGTCGGGCGCATTGTTGATTTCTCGACCTTTAAAGGTCAGTGTCCCCGAGGTTTTTTTATGGATACCTGCCAACGTTTTTATCAAAGTGGATTTGCCCGCACCGTTCTCTCCTAACAAAGCCACGCAACGCCCTTTATGAAGGTGAAAAGAAGCTCGGTCTAAGGCCACAAAATTGAAAAAACGCGTGGTGAGATCTTCTATCGATAGCAAGCTGTTTTCTGCGCTATTAATCCATTCCATCGTGTCCTCGTTGTGTATGCGTTATTGGGGAAATAGAAAAAGACTATTCATTATCAAATTCCATAATGTGGAATTATTTATTGTTTAATTCCATATAATAGTAAGAGCAATGTGGAGATTAAAAAGTGACCAAGATCGTATTTTCTATAAAATTGTTAATTATTGTTAATAAGATGTAACAATGCTAAGTCGGTAGTCATATTGGATAAGTGAGAAATAGAAGGAGAAAGAGAAAGGTGAATAAGGTGGATGAAAGAGTGTTAGGCAGGAGGAGAAAATCGCTAAAGCAGAGGAAAAATGACGATGTTCTTTGATGAGATAATGCGTATATAAAATACAAAATATGTAATTTTTTTACGGTTAAAGTTTGACCAATATCACGTTGATTAAGTATAATTAAGTCAGTTGAAATAATGTGTGAGATTAAGTGTATGAATACTACAGTTTTTAAGAAAACTAACGAAATGAGTGCCATGAGTGAAAAGAAATCAACACTGGCTTCTGAAGCGTGGTTCTTTGTGAAGTTTACCGGTTTGATGGCAGTAGTGGCGTTCTTTATGGCTTCAGCTTGGGTTTAAAAGCTGGGTCTTTTTACTTGTTCTTAGCCAATATGTTTTTGCTTATCTAAGCAAAAAAAGCAACGAACGGAGGCATTCGTTGCTAAGAGAAGCAATCTTTGGGGTTGAGCTTCTAAATATCAGTGTTGACTGAAGTTTGCTGATTTTATTTATGTGCTTTAAAAATCACCGACACACCCAAGACTAGAGTGACTGTCATCATAGCTTTTAATCACGCAGTGCCGCGATTAAAGTTCAAAATGACTTTGTTGGGCAAATTGATGAATTCTTTGTTTGGCGATCACCAAATTTTCTTTCCAATTTTTATCGTCGTTGGCCCACATCTCTATCACCAAGGGGCCGCGGTATTGGATGTCCGCCAATGCTGAAAAAATATTGGGGAAATCCACTTCGCCTTCACCAATAACGAGGTCGCGATATTGGCCCGGCTGATCGCCGCGCGTTTTTAACGTATCCTTGAGGTGAATTTGCACTACGTGATGTTGGCTTAATTTAAGCTCGGTCGGAACATCGTAATGCCAGGCTGAAATATTGCCGACATCGGGGTAAGCCATAAAGAATGGCGAAGGCACCTCGCGCTTGATGATCTCGAATTTGCTGAGGGAGTTGAGGTAGGGCGTTTCCATGATCTCGACAGCTAATAATAGCCCAGCCTGCTCTGCCAGTGCCGCACTGGCTTTCATCCCCGCCACAAAATGACGATGGCTGTCTGCTGTCGATGGTTCATAATACACATCATAACCAGCTAACTGGATACAACGAACGCCGAGTTTATAGGCAAAGGCAATGGCTTTTTTCATGATCTCGAGCGCTTTTTCTCGCTTATTCGGATCGGCAGAGCCGAAAGGGTAAGCGCGATGCAGGCTGAGACAAAGCGATTGTATTGGCATGCCATACTGTTCAGAGAGTCGACGCAAGGCATAAATGTCTTCATCACTCCAGTCTAGCCTTGCACTTCGGTGTTCACTTTCATCAACAGAGATTTCGATAAAATCAAAGCCCATTTCGGCGGCGGTTTCAAAACGTTGTTGCCAAGTAAAATCATCGGGCATGGCTTTTTCGTACATGCCTAAACGCGGTTTGGTTGGAGTTGTGTACATGGTATGTCCCTTTTATTAACCATATTGAAGAGATAGGACGGACATCAGCCGTTGATACTCTCTTCTATTTGTTTAGTGGTTTGTTGAATTAAATTGGCTAAGTGTTCAAAGCCATAATTTCGGATCCGCGGGGTGAGGGAAGAAATGCTAATCGCGTAAACAGGGTTGTGTTGCCGGTCTAGAATCGGCACGGCAACACAGGAAATCCCAATTTCATTTTCTTCGTCGTCAATGGCGTAACCGCGTTGTTTTATCTCGTCTAAATGAGCAAAAAAAGCGTCTTTTTCTAAGATGGTATTATTGGTTAAGGGTTTCATTGTACTTGAGTTGCGTTGCCAATACGCTTGTCTTACTTCATCGCTACTAAACGCTAAATAGCATTTTCCTGCCGCAGAGCAGTACATCGGGGACGAGAGACCGATATAGGTTCGAGTGCGAAAGGTGGCATTAGCGGGCTCTAGCTTGTCTTTGAAAATAATATGGTCTGCGTCAAAAGAGAGAAAATTCACGGTTTCATCAATATTGCTGAGCAATTGATTGAGATGAGGTTTTACAATCCCCGTTACATCAGAATGCATGGCGCTGTAGCCGATTTGGACCAGTTTTGTTGTGAGTCGATAGTCTTTACTCATGCCAACTTGGCTCACGTAGCCCATTTCTTCAAACGTAGAAAGAATGCGATGAACAGACGATTTGTTATGTCCCGATTTCTGGCTGATAGTCTGTAACGACGTGCCATTGGGGAATAAACTCAAGCATTCAAGAACCTCGAGTGCTTTGGATAATGATTTGATTGTCTCACTCATCGTGGTTTTACCTTACCAATGTAATTGGATATTGTGGTGAAAAGCGTCGGCATGACGAAGGCCATCGTCGGCGAGTAACGCCCGCCCGGCAATGAACGCTTTTACGTCTAAATGTTTAAATAAGCTTAATGAATCTGGGGTAATACCACCAGTAATGGAGACTTGCATACCGTAACTTCTCAATCTCTCTAGGCAATCGAGATCGGCTTGGCTCCAATCGAGACCGGCTAACTCAGCATCTCGAGAACGGTGGTAAATGACCTGTTCAATCCCCATCGCTTTCCATTGTTGAACGTCTTGCCAAGTCCAATGGCCATAGAGTTCAATCTGTACTTCGCCATTGTGCTCTTTGGCGACACTTTGCGCCGCGCGAATGGTTTCGATATGGGCAGCGGCACTGACGGTAATCCAGTTTGCCCCGGCGCGAAAGGCCATTTGCGCTAACATGCGACTGGCATCGGTAATTTTGACATCAAACACAATCAGGTGATGGGGAAAGTGGCGGCGAATAGCTCGCACCGCATTTAACCCTTGTGAGACCGCGAGGATGGTGCCGACTTCAATGATGTCGACTTGGTCTGCGATGAAATTGAGTTGCTCGATCGCTTGCTGAGTATCTTCAATATCGAGTGCGACTTGTAATAGCGGTTTAGTCATGCTTGCTTGCCTCAAATTGTGCGAATAGACCAACGAGTTGGCTGTATTGTTGGTATTTGTCTTGATACGCTTGGCGATATTTAGCGCGCGGGGTGAAGTGCTGTTCTTCGCTGTGCCAGTACTGCCGGCATTGGGAATAATCTGAGTATTCACCGGCACCGACCATGGCCACCATGGCCGCGCCGAGTGCGCCAGCTTCTTCAATACCTGTGGTTGTGACCTTCATGTTGGTGATATCGGCGAGCATTTGCATCCATACTGGGTTAGCGGTTGGCCCACCGGTTACGATGAGCTCGTCGGTGTTGGGAAAGCCAGTGCGCAAGCGGTCTAAATGCACACAGAGCGCAAAAATAATCCCTTCCCAAATGGCTTGAATCATGTGGGCATGAGAGTGGTGAGATTGTAGGCCATAAAAGCCGGCTTTGATCCCTAAGCCTTGGTTTGATCCAAATAAAAAAGGCACAAACAACAGGTCACTGCCAGCAGGTTGCAGGCCTTCAACGGCTTGCTGATTGCTCTGGTGATCCCATTGACCATCTGGGGTCATGAGATCGGCAAACCATTGGTAGTTGCTGGCAGAGGTCGGACTGGCTTCATGAAGAATATACTGACCTTGATTGGCGTATTGCCCATACACAAAGGGGTAATCGGTATCAGGAATATGGTCGTGAATAGCTGAAATCACCGACCAAGTGCCCATCACCACATTAAATTGTGAGTGCGAAGGAGTAATACCGGAGCACAAGGCCGTCGACACCACATCAAATAAGCCGCCAAACACCGGCGTGCCCACCGATAATCCCGTCTCTTGCGCCGCTTGTTCTGTTAGCTTGCCGGCTTGCTGGTGTGGCTCGATAAGGGGAGGCAGCGCCTCTCGCAGTTCTTCAAGTCCAAACAGGGCGAGTAACTCGTCATCGTAGTCTTGGCGCTGACTGTGATAGCAGTGACTTTCCGACATATTGGTGACTTCGGCGTGGATCTCACCGGTTAAGCGAAATCTGAGGTAATCATGAGCCATGAGAACCGCGCCAATCTTGTTGTAACGCTCTGGCTGATTTTCTTTTATCCAGCGTAAAATCGACACCGGGTGGCCGGTCCACAGGGTTTGTTTGGACAAGGGATAAGCGCTTTGATGTACGCCTTTTGCCAACCAATCTTTGACGATGGCAAGGGAGCGGCTGTCTGAGGACATGATGCCATGGCCTAAGTTTTGTCGCTGCTTGTCGAGCAAATATACTCCCTTACCTTGGGCAGAAATACTGATGCCTTTGATTTGTTCTGCCGGGATCGACGTTTGTGCCATTAAGTCTTGTAACACGAGCGCGGTGTCTTGCCATAAACTGTCGAGGTCTCGCTCAACCCAACCTTGTTGTTGGTTAATCACTTGGGCTGGTCGACGAGCCAGTGTTTGCAATTGACCTTGTGCATCAAACAAAGCGGCTTTCATGTAGGTGCCACCGGAGTCAATACCAATGTAATAGTTCATGTGTTTATCCTTTTGTCTCATGCTCTTGGTGAGGGTCAATTCGCTGTTGGAAACAAGGCTTGTAAGCGCTCTGCGAGCCCCGTTGGGTGATGGTGATCAAACGCACTGACCTCAGTGGCGGCTTTTTGCACGGCAGGTTCGGCATTGCGCATTGCGATACTACGTCCAGAAATGGCAAACATGGACAGGTCATTGTGGTTGTCACCAACCGTGGTCAATTGGGTTAGGTCCAATTGCTGTTGCTGCGCAAATTGCGTGAGCGCATGCCCTTTGCTGTTACCGGGGGCAGCGAAATCGATCCGGTTGTGCCAGGAACGTTCGCCGTTAAGGTTCTCCATCACCCAGGGGTCTTGACTTACGGGGTCGAGATTGTCGCCTTCGACCACCAATTTCCACACGTATTGGCTCGACTCAAGCTTTTGAACAAGGTCATCACAGGCTTGCACCAAGGGACGATGTTGCGCGGGAAACTGCAAAGTCCAATCAACCAGCTCGCGAATGTAGTGGGGCGGATTGTGTTGCAAAAACCACATGCCGTCTTGGTTGTACAATACCGGTCGCAATTGAGCATCGAGCAACTGTTCTAGAAAGCGCTCAGCAATGGCTTGGCCAATCGGTTTGGGCTCGATAAAAGCGCCTTGCTGTACATCGTATAAATAGCTGCCATTACAGCAAATCATTGGTGTTTCCAGTCCAAGCGCTTGGTAATAAGGCAGGGCTGCAACATGGTGCCTGCCGGTGACAATCAACACCAGATAGTCACGAGCAATGGCTTGGATAGCGGCCAACAACTCGGGGCTTATCTGGTGATCTCGATTGAGCACTGTACCGTCTAAATCCAGCGCTAACCAAGGTCGGTTGTTACTGTGTTCAGTGCTCATCCTGATTTCCTTTTTGACCGTAATAAGCGTCTTTGCCGTGTTTGCGCAGATAGTGTTTATTGAGCAGTTCGGTATTGATTTTGACCCCAGGGTTGAGCACGCGAGTGGCAGTGGCCATCGCGGCAATCTCTTCCATCACCACGGCATTGTGAACCGCTTCTTTGGCGTTTTTCCCCCATACAAAAGGCGCGTGACCAGCAATGATTGCCCCTGGCATGGACGCGGGGTCCAAATGACGTTTCTCGAAGGTTTCAATAATGACTAAGCCGGTATTTTTCTCATAATCTTGACGAATTTCTTCATCGCTCAATTGGCGAGTACAAGGGACATCGCCATAAAAGTAATCGGCGTGTGTGGTGCCTAATGCGGGAATATCGTGACCGGCTTGCGCCCAAATTGTGGCGTTGCGCGAGTGGGTATGGACTACGCCGCCGATGTCTTGAAAGGCCTTGTACAGTTCAAGGTGGGTGGCGGTATCGCTTGATGGATTGAGGTGGCCTTCGAGAATATTGCCCTCGAGGTCGAGGACTACAATGTCGTCTACCGTCATGGCTTTGTACTCAACGCCAGAGGGTTTAATGGCAATAACCCCCAACTCTCGATCGATTTCAGAGACATTGCCCCAAGTAAAAGTGACTAATCCATACTCAGGTAAAGCTAAGTTGGCGGTTAATACGCGTTGTTTGAGTTCTTGATACATAATGAATGCCTTACATGATACAACAGGGAGAATCCCCGCTCAGTCTCTGAGCGGGCGTTGGGTTATTTTTCTGCTTCGATCATTTTGATCATGTGATCGCCGTGCTCTTTGATGTAGTTATCCCACACTGGTTTCACGGCCTGTTGGAAGGCTTGGCTGTCGACATCGCGGTTCACTTCCATGCCCAGTGACGACAATTCGTCGATCATACTGTCTTCTTTTTCGATACTCATCTGACGCTGTGCCTCGACCGCTTTTTTGGCCGCATCAAGAATGATTTTTTGTTCTTTCTCATCCAAACCGTTGAACTTTCTAAGGTTCATGGTGACAACTAAAGGCGAGTAAGCGTGTTGGGTTAAGCTGAGGTATTTTTGGACTTCGTTGAATTTAAAGGACAAAGTTACACCAATCGGGTGGTCTTGTGAGTCAACCACACCGGTTTCAAGAGCGGTATACAGCTCAGCCACGGGGAGTTGTTGTGGATTTGCACCTAAAATATTGAACATGTCATTGAGGGCTTTGGAGCCATTGACGCGCATTTGCAGGCCTTTGACATCGTCTGGCGTGCGAATAGGGTGCTTATTATTCGTAATGTTACGATAGCCACTTTCTGGATAGCCCAATCCTTTTAGGTTGAATTTTTCCATCTCAGTAAAGATTTCTTGCCCAGGTTTACCGTCGAGTGCTTTATAGGCCACTTGTCGGTTGGGGAAGATAAATGGCAAGGTAAAAGCCGCGGCGTCGGGGATTAAACCGGAATAGTTGTTTAGACCTACCATAGTGATGTCAATAATGCCCGCCCGGGTACCATCGATCATTTGTTTGTCATTGCCCAATTGACCTTGTGGGTAAATATTGACTTTGAGGTCGCCATTAGACTGTTTTTCTACTTCTTGCTTGAACAACAGAGACAGGTTTTGCTGTAAATCTGACTCGGGTGCGGCATGGGCAAGCTTAAGTGTTGTCTGTGCCATAGCAGAGGTAGAAACAACCAGTAATGAAGTCAGGCCGATAAGAGTGTGTAGGGGTTTCATTGTTATTCTCCTTGGGTGACTTAACCAATGATCCAAGACATTGGTACAGTGATGATACCTGGGAAGATGACAAACAACGCCAGCAGTACCAAGTATGCAAAAATAAAGGGTAAAACGCCTTTGACAGCGGTAGACATCGGCACTCGAGTCACGCCGCAAACGACATTGAGTACGGTGCCAACGGGAGGGGTAATCAGACCGATAGAGCAGTTGATCACAAACAGTAAGCCAAAATAGACTGGGTCTATCCCTGCCATTTTGACCACCGGCATTAACAGCGGAACTAGGATTAAAATCGTCGGGCTGAGATCCATGACCATGCCGACACAGAGCACCAACACCATGATGACAGCCATGAGCAAGCGTGGGCTATCGACGAGAGGGCCGAGCAGCTCTGCCAGTTGTTGCGGCAGTTGCGCCACTGTGATGAGCCATGCGGCGACCATGGCACAACCGACCAGGAACATCACCATGGCGGTAGAGCGGCCGGCATTTTTTAAGATGTCGTAAAAACCGGTCAGCGTCAGCTCGCGATAGACAAACTTTGAAATTACAATGGCGTAGACGGCGGCGACAACGGCGGCTTCTGTTGGAGTAAAAATACCAAAGCGAATGCCGACGACAATTAAGATAGGCAATAACAAGGCCCAAGAGCCTTCTTTGAGTGCGGCTCTTTTTTCGGCTTTGGTCGCTCTTTCGTTGACCGGTAGATCACTGCGACGAATCGTTAAGCGCCAGACCAACATCAAGGCCATCCCCATGAGTAAACCGGGAATGATGCCGCCAAGGAAGAGGTTCTTGATTGAAATACCACCTGCAACCCCAACAATAATCAAGGGAATCGAAGGCGGAATGACGGGAGCGATAATACCACCGGCGGCCAGCAGTCCCATCGATGGCGCTTTGGGGTAGTCGGCGGCTTTCATCATAGGGTAGAGAATACTGACCAGTGCAGCGGCATCAGCAACAGCAGAACCAGAGAGCCCCGCAAGTAAAATTGACGTTAAAATCGCGACATAGCCTAAACCGCCTTTGCGATGTCCGACATAGGCACTGGCCAAATTGACAATGCGCTTCGATAAGCCACCAGAAGCCATGACTTCGCCAGCAACTAAAAAGAAGGGGATAGCGAGAAGTGTAAAGCTATCCACCCCATTGATCAGCGATTGAGCAATAATGTCGACGCTGAAAAAGTTCATTTGTACCATCAAGGCGAACGAAGCCAGTAGCAGAGCAAAAGCAACCGGTAATCCCAATAAAATGGATATAATGAGCACAGCCAAAAATAACAACAGCGTCATAGTGAATCTCCTTTAGGCGCTTCTTTTTTGATCTCGCTTGGGATCGAGGAAATGGGTGTGGTATCGGTTATTACGGGGTCGCCGTCCTGGTCGAGGGATTCGACGTCTGGCGCTGTTTTAAGTGAACTGGGGCTAAGGGTTTCGCATGCCGAGACCAAGACCATCAAAATGGCCGAAATGAAACCAGCGAGATAAAAAAGCGCCGAGGGCAGTCCCGTCAGCGGGGAAATGTCGGCCCAGTTGGCCATCATTTGTCGGTAACAACCTTGGCCGAGCATCAAGGCGGCAGCGAGAATGACTAACCAAGCGAGGCGAGTTAATAAAGGCACCAATTTGGGGAAGAAGCGCTGCGCAAATTCTTTTACGGCTAAGTGTTCATCGTTTCTCAGCATCACGGCTGCCCCGAGCATGACCACCCACACTAGGCCAAGACGAGACAACTCTACCGAAGGCCGCAAGCCTGAAGAAAAGCCGTAACGCAAAACCACGTTGGCAAACACTAAAGCGATCATCGCCGCTAAAATCACCGCCATCGTGACATCGATAACACGCCATACCCATAAAGAAATCGATTTGATCATGGTGTTTCTCCCCTGGTCATTAGAGTGCGATGATTTGACTCCAAATCTCATCGTGTATCTCGATGCCACCCGCGGCCTTGTGTTGGTCAATAAAGCGTTGAATATTGGAACCCGCAATACTGATGTGGCCTTCTTCCGCCGGCTCAGAAGCCAAAACGTAATCGCGTATGCGCTGCATCTCAGGGCCAAATTTCTCCGCTTGTATGGTTTTGCTGATGTCGATGGCGATCAAAAATTGCGATACGCCAAACTCGCCTTTTTGATCTTCGGTTAAAGCGGGGACGGAAAACCCGTCGGATAAAGCAGTCAGCATCATATCGAGGATGATCGACATCGAAGAGCCTTTCCAAAACCCCATCGGTAAAATGCGTTTGTTTTGCCATAGCGTATGCGGGTCGGTCGTCAGTTGGCCTTGATCATCGTAACCACCGATAACCGCGAGGGGCTTGTCGGCAAGGACGTGATTTTGCAATTGGCCGTAAGAGTATTGACTCATCGAGCAATCAACCAGCATCGGCGGCTCGCCGGCAATCGCCATCACTAAGGGATTGGAGCCAATGCGATGATCCTTGCCGCCCCAAGCCGGCATGACCGCTGTTGAGTTAGTGGCGCCAATGCCGATAAAACCCTCACGCGCCATTTTCAAGACGTAGGCTCCGCCGCGCATCCAGTGGTTGGAGTTTTTCATTGCGACCATTCCAATGCCGTTTTGTTTGGCTAATGCCATGGCGCGGTCGGCACAGACAAGGCCGTTTAATACCCCAGGCCCAAAGTGGCAGTCCCATTGCTCCAAGGCACCGATTTGATTGACGCATTCCGGTTTGGCATGCAGGTCAATTTGACCCTGGTCGACTTGGCTAATAAAAACGGGAAAGCGGTTGATACCGTGTGAGTAGATGCCTTCATTGGCCATATCGACAAAGCCTTGGGCCAGTCTATTGGCATCATTTTGATCCATACCGCGTTTAAGCAAGATACGTTGATATTCAGCGTGTAATTTATCGAGGGATACAAGTGCCATTTTTTCTCCATATTCCGTATTGCGGAATTTTCATGAGCGTGTGTTCCATAATATGGCATTTTTGCGCTGTCTGTTTTTTGATCAAGTGCAAACTTTTAACAAAACCATGCCTATTTGTGACTAAAATGTTAAATTTACGCTGTGAAATAATAAGGTCGATGATGAGTGCAATATAACAAGGGAGAATGTCGTGATTTGCAGTGCGATGTTGTTTCGTTATGATGAAAGGCTAGAACCTCAAACAGAGCAGCAACATGGACGTAGAACAAGTATCCTCCTCTTCTTGGCTCACTCATTCACACGGCAGACTCGATCTCAGTCAATGGTCACTTGGCAACGATCAGCACTGGGGCGTGTTGGTGTCCCATTCAACCCTTTCTGACGCATTAATTGAGTATTGGCAACAACACAGTGCGTTAACCCAAAGTGTGGTCTCTCTCAAGCAGCAACAACAATTGTTGGAACAAGAAATCGCCAAAGACGATACCGACTTTTTGGACCGTATTGATTACGGCTCATCGGTTGAGGCGATTGTCAAAGAGACAGGGTGTGATGAGGCCTTATTTGATGACGTGGTGGCACTGACGGATTTAGCCCCGTTACTACAGCGGCCTTTTCGTCAGTTGTCGACAGGGGAAACTCGCCGCTTGATGCTGGCGAAAGCCTTGGCCGAGCGGCCTCAGCGCTTGATTTTAGACGAGCCCTACGCTGGGATGGATGTGGCCCATCGAGCGCAGTTTGCCTCCCGCCTTGAGCAAATCCGCGAGCGTTGCCAGCTGGTGATTTTGTCTTCGCGGCCAGAAGAGTTGCCCGAATGGTTAGACAAGGTGGCTTGTTTAGATATCCGCTGGCAAAAACCGGCATTGTTTGAGCGCCCGTGGTCAACCAATCCGGTTTATAAACACCTTATTGCCCTGTCAGAGCAAGACCCTAGTGATCTAATCGCCTTAGCAAAACCCGAGCAGCATCAGGATTTGCCTAATCCAAGAGTGGTGTTTAATCAAGTGAGCGTCGAGTATTTCGATAAGGTCATTTTTAAGCATTTCGACTGGCAATTGCGCCCTGGTGAGCACTGGCAAATTCGCGGCCCGAATGGCTGCGGAAAAAGCACGTTATTAAGTCTGATCACTGGCGATCATCCACAGTGTTATTGTAATGATATTGAGGTGTTAGGCTTTAAGCGCGGACAGGGTGAGAGCATTTGGCAAGTCAAACAGCGCATTGGTATTGTCTCTTCGTCGCTGCATTTGCAATACCGAGTCAATTGCTCGGCACTTGCGGTGGTGTTATCGGGATATTTTGATTCGATTGGCGTGTATGAACAGACGACGTTAAAGCAGCGTCAGCAAGCGAAGCAATGGTTAGTGGCGCTGGGGATGGAAGGGCTAGAGAAGGTGGCGTTTCGCCAACTCGACTATGGTCAGCAGCGTTTATTGTTGATCGCCAGAGCCTTGATTAAGCATCCGGCATTACTCATTCTGGACGAGCCGTATCAAGGACTGGATCGCTTGAGTCGTCACTTAGTCATGGCCGCATTGGAAAACATTGCTCAGTCTCATATTTGTCAGATCTTGTACGTGACTCATTATCAAGACGACAGCCTAAGCGCGATTAAGCACTTTATCGACTTTGTTGAGCAGCCTGATGGTGGCTATCGATTGGACATCCACCATCAATAAAAGCAGGTTGAGGGTTAAGGATTGAGCTGACGTCGACGCAAACGGCGTTGCTCAATTTTTTGATGAACGCCGCGGCGCAAAATTTTCAGCCGGTTCTCCGCCCGGTCGACACCGAGTAAAACCAGCAAGGCCAATAGGGTAAACAGGATCACATGGCGTAAATAGCCAAGGCCAATCATGATACCCAGGGCGGCGAGTAACCAAATGATGGCCGCGGAGGTCACGCCGTGTATTTTTCCTTCTTGGGTCATCATGACACCGGCGCCTAAAAAGCCCACGCCAGTAATGATCTGACCCAACACACGGGCGTGATCCAAACTGGTTTGCGATAAGGTCATGGCGAGGGTCATGAAAAAGTAGGTCCCCGAGACAATCAAGATCGACGTGCGAATCCCCACCGGTTTGCCCCTTGTTTGCCTTTCCAATCCGATCATCAGGCCTGTCGCGGCGCAGCACAACAATGCCCACCAGTCAAAAGGGGTAATATCTAAAAATTCGCGCACAGTCATCGCCATTCTCAATCTTTAATTAGGTTGTTGTTTCTGAGGGTGAAATGCGCGAAGTATCCGGATTATTAGGTCATAATGCGAACAAAAAATTTTGTTCATGACGATAAATTAAACCGTTATTCTAGGTGTAAATCCAGCGGGGTTTTACTGTGGCGACCGGCAATTTCTCGCGTCAGTTTGGGCACCAAATACCCAGAAACCCGCGCCATTAATCCGGCCATCAATGCTTTCGCTTGCGCATCGTCAATATAAAAGTGACTGGCGCCCTGTACCTTGTCTAACACGTGCATGTAATAAGGTAAAATCCCCGCATCAAACAAGCTTTCGCTGAGGTTGACTAAGTCGTCGACCTGGTCATTAATGCCTTTTAACATCACCCCTTGGTTTAACAAGGTGACGCCAACGTCTTTTAGGCGCTGTAATTGAGCCGCCAAATAAGGGCTGATTTCATTGGCGTGGTTAATATGGGTAACCAAAATCACTTGGAAACGACTCTGCTCAAGCCTTTGGCAAAGCTCTGAGGTCACGCGATCGGGAATCACCACGGGTAAGCGGCTGTGAATGCGCAGCCGCTTGAGGTGTGGAATGGCTTCGAGTTGAGTCAGCAGCCAATCGAGCTCTTGGTCTTTGGCCATCAAAGGATCGCCGCCCGAGAGAATCACTTCATTGAGTTCGGGGTGAGCGGCAATGTAGTCGATACTTTGCTGCCACACCGCTTTGTTGCCTTTATTGTCTTGATAGGGGAAATGACGACGAAAACAGTAGCGACAGTTGATGGCACAGCCGCCTTTTAAAATCAGCAAGGCGCGATTGCGGTATTTGTGCAGCAGTCCGGGTTGTTGATTGCCTTGTTCTTGCAGCGGGTCTTGTGAATACCCCGGGGCAATGATGAATTCTTCCGCCAGTGGCAGTACCTGCCGTAGCAAAGGATCATAAGGGTTACCGGGTTCCATGCGTTCGACAAAACTGTAAGGGACGCGCTGGGCAAATAATTGGCGAGCGGCAAAGCCATCTTGCCATGGTGTCGGATCGATATCTAAAGCGGCAAGTAAAGTTTTTGGATCAGATATCCCATTCGCCAGCTGTTTGAGCCAGTTTTGCTCAACAGAATCAACTTTTCGGGTTATGATGTGCGTCATTAACGTTAACTCGGAATAATGTAAGAGGAAATCATGGCTACTGTTAGCACGAATGAATTTAAAGGCGGTCTCAAAATAATGCTTGATAACGAGCCTTGTGCCATTCTCGAAAACGAGTATGTGAAACCAGGTAAGGGTCAAGCGTTTAACCGCGTTAAAATCCGTAAACTGCTGAGCGGTAAAGTGTTAGAAAAAACCTTTAAATCTGGTGACTCCGTAGAAGTGGCGGATGTGATGGACATCGACCTTGACTACTTGTACTCAGACGGTGAATTTTATCACTTTATGAACAACGAAACCTTTGAGCAAATTGCTGCCGATGCCAAAGCGGTCGGCGATAATGCAAAATGGTTAGTTGAAAACAACGCCTGCATGCTTACTTTGTGGAATGGTAACCCAATTGCGGTCACCCCACCAAACTTTGTTGAGCTTGAAGTCACAGAGACAGACCCAGGCCTAAAAGGCGATACACAAGGGACTGGCGGTAAGCCTGCTACGCTGTCAACCGGTGCTGTGGTACGCGTTCCTTTGTTCATTCAAATTGGTGAAGTCATCAAGATTGACACGCGCAGCGCTGAATACGTTGGTCGTGTAAAATAACGTCTCAGCAGGGGCGATAGCGCGTCGCTAATGATGAATAAAAGGAGCGTTTCGGCGCTCCTTTTTGTCTGTGAATTTTCCACACCTTGCCTCCCTCCTGTTGGTTAAACACTCGATAACATCGCAGACAGTGACATGTAGCATAATCACTTAGGCCCTTGCGTTTTCATTGACCGAACCCTAAATCATAATGAGATAACGATGACAGAGCGTCGGGTTAATTTTACAATCTGTCTCTATTGATGACGCTTATTTTTATCACGAACTTAGGAAAGAAAAATATCATGTGGGCTCCGAGTGCAACGATGGCGATACTGAAACAGCGGGCAAAAATTCTTGCTGACATTCGAGATTTCTTTGCTCAACGAGCGGTTTTAGAAGTCGATACCCCAACCTTAAGTCACGCCACGGTCACGGATGTGCACTTGCAGACTTTTGCCACGCATTTTGTCGGGCCTGGCTACGCCGATGGGCGCGCTTTGTACTTAATGACCAGCCCAGAATTTCACATGAAGCGCTTACTCGCCGCAGGCAGTGGTTCGATTTATCAAATCAGCAAAGTGTTTCGCAATGAAGAAAGCGGTCGTTATCACAACCCTGAATTTACTATGTTAGAGTGGTATCGGATTGGCTTTGATCATGTCCAGTTAATGAACGAGATGGACGAACTGTTACAACGGACGCTGCGCAGTGAATGCGCCGAACGAATGACGTATCAAGAGGCTTTTTTGTCGGTGCTTGGTGTCTGTCCTTTATCGGCGTCGATGACTGAGCTAAAAGCTGCTGCCGCATCCTTGGGTTTGGCTGACATCGCTGAGCCTGAGCAAGATCGCGATACCTTATTACAGTTGCTGTTTAGCGTGGGGATTGAAGATAAAATTGGCCAATCTAGACCGGTGTTTGTCTATCACTTTCCGGCGTCTCAGGCAGCGTTAGCCAAAGTGAGTGCCAGCGACAGTCGAGTGGCTGAGCGGTTTGAGGTGTACTTTAAAGGCATTGAGCTTGCGAATGGGTTTCACGAGCTCGACAATGCTCAAGAACAATTACAGCGCTTTGAGCAAGACAATCAAAAACGCCATCAAATGGGGTTGGCTGAACAACCGATAGACTATCATTTAATTGAAGCGTTAGAACACGGTTTGCCGTCTTGTGCTGGAGTGGCTTTGGGGGTGGATCGTTTATTGATGCTCGCGCTTGATTGCGAGCACATTGATGAGGTGACGGCTTTCCCGTTTGCTCGCAGCTAACCAAAAGCTCGATAAGGAGAGTGAGTATGAGAGCTCGACATTCACGTCAGAAGCGGCGGCGTTGGAATAATTACATGATGTTAGGTGTTATCGCTTTTATGCTGCTATTGAATCTACCGACCATCATTAAAAATTATTTATTACCAGAGCCGCAGCCAGACTCGGTCTACTTACTGAACCCACAAGATGCGGTGATGGAGATCAATACCCTTGAGTGGGCATTAAAGTATCAGGGTAGCCTGTGGTTATTAACCCCCTCACTAGACGTACCAGGTGAGGAGCTTGTTGAGCGTTGGCAACAAGTTAAAGGCAGTGTCGTGAGTGACGAGATGCTGGGGCAATTAAAAGCGCATTTACCCGCGCCGGAAACGATCGAAGTTTGGTATGATCACCAAGAAGAGCCACAACGAATTACCTTATATCGTTTTGCGCAATTTTGGTTGCTCAAAAATTATCAACAGCAGTGGATCGCCATCAGTTTAGACGATGATTATTTACTGCCGAGTGTTTCACCTAAATAAGATTAAATCGAATGCCAGAATTACCAGAAGTTGAAGTAAGTCGCTTAGGGATCAGCCCTCATATTATTGGTCAAAGAATTGAACGAATTGACTGTCGGGTTGAGAAACTGCGCTGGCCGATCCCGCAAGAACTGTTTCTTTTACAAGGCGAGCAAGTGACGCAAGTGACTCGTCGTGCTAAGTACTTATTGATTGAAACGGCTAAAGGCAGCGCCATCGTTCATTTGGGCATGTCCGGCTCATTGCGGGTACTCGATGCCTTGTTAACCCCGGCCAAACACGATCACGTCGATGTCATTTTAGCCAATGGTAAGGTGTTGCGTTTCAATGACCCAAGGCGCTTTGGGGCGTGGTTATGGGTGGCGCCCGGGCAAGAGCATTCGGTATTGGCCAAGTTAGGTCCTGAGCCCCTTACCGATGACTTTTCACCAGACTGGATGCTTGAGCGGGCAAAAAATAAAAAAGTGGCAGTAAAAAGCTTTATTATGGATAACCAGCACGTTGTTGGGGTCGGTAATATCTATGCCAGTGAGTCTTTGTTTAGCGCTCAAGTTCACCCATTAACCCCAGCCGGAAAGGTCACACCAGCGCAGTGGCAAACCTTGGTTGCCTCGATTAAAGCAACGTTAGCGCAATCAATAAAACAAGGTGGCACGACGCTAAAAGACTTTTCTCAAGCCGATGGTAAGCCAGGGTATTTTGCGCAAGAGTTGCAAGTGTATGGCAAAGAGGGAGAGCCTTGCCCTCAGTGTTCTACCGAGTTAGTGGCAGAAAAAATTGGTCAGCGAAACACCTTTTATTGCCCGAATTGTCAGCGCTTAGAGCCCTAGTTTATTGTTGGTTCAGTTCGAAATATCGATGTGCGACCAGCAATGAAATCAGCTTTTCTCGCTTTTTATCTTTGAATTGTTCAACCCATTGGTGAGCATTTTTAATGATATTTTGAGCTTGGTCTGGGTGTTTTAGGTAATACTCCATTTTATCGATGAGATCTGAGTAATCATCTTTCACCTCGATGTAGTGCTTGTTGGCTTCTAAACGCCCTTCCATGAACCAAGTTTCAAATTTGGGTTTGGTCATGATAACGACTGAGTTTGATGACATCGCCCATTTTAAGTTGGTTGCGACGTCATTGCCTTCAATGGCTAATATGAATTTAAAATCAAGTTGCTCTTTGATACTCATAAACCCCTTTTCATAAGGTTCACCTTCAATTGGAGCTGTTCTTCCTACATCACACATAGGATGGTCGTAATACTTTGTTAGTAATAACTTTCTATGAGGCTTGCGACCTAAACCTCGCCATACCACTTGATCTTTTTTCTCAAAAAAAGGTTTATTGTCCGTAACAAAACAAAAATGACGTACTTCATTGAGTTTTAGTAATACCGAATTGTCATTGATATCATTGATGGGGCGACTTTTTAAAAACGTCGGTATTTGAGGTATCTTAGTGACATCACCGTTTTGATAAGCAAACGAGTAATGGCTCGGAAAACATTTGATAACTTTATGTAAATCAAAATAATATGTCGTCCCGCCTGTCTTCTGGAAGTTGGCTACGGATGTTGACTTATCTTTTGGCAGAGTAAAGGGCTGTTTGATTTTTAAATAGTAATTTACGCGGTCTTCTACATAGTCACATGGGGATTTTACGTACTCTCGGATAATTTTTTTTGCACAGTTCTTCCTTATCACATTAGGAAGTAGCCATATCATGGTATTTTTGGAGTAGTATTTAAATTTCTTTAACATGGTATGTACGTCTAAACTTTTTTCTTGTTTTTCAGTGCTTGATTGACTTCATAGGGGACCAGTTGTGACACGTCGCCGCCGTGAATCGCCACTTCTCGCACAATGGTGGAGGAGATAAATGCATTCTCCTCCGATGGCGTTAAAAAGACGCTTTCTAGCCCCGGCATTAAGCGGCGGTACATACTGGTTAAACCAAACTCGTATTCAAAGTCTATCGTTGTCCTTAAACCGCGAATGAGAATATTGGCTTGGCAAGATTGAGCAAAATCGACCATTAAGCCACTAAAGCCTTCCACACTGACATTATCCAGACTGGCTACCGAGTGCTTTACTAAGTTTACCCTTTCTTCTAATGAAAATAAGGTGTTCTTACTCGGGCTCGCGGCAACGGCCACTACGACGTGGTCAAACATGTTGGCGGCACGGCGAATAATATCAAAGTGACCGTTAGTAATCGGGTCAAATGTGCCTGGGTATAAAACTTTAGTGTTGGCCATCGGAAATTACCTGCTGGTATACGTTTTGGTATAAATTGGCCGTATGAGCAATGTCGAAGTATTGCATTTTTGCTTGGCCGCCGTCGATGAGTTGCTGTTTGAGCTCTGGGTTACTTTGTACAGCGACAATGTGCTGGGCGAGCTGTTCGTGATGTCCAGGCTCAATCAATAATCCCGAACTTGTCCCATCAATAATATCGGGAATCCCACCGGCTTTTGAGGCGGCAACCGGTAGGCCGCTTTGAATGGCTTCTAAGATCACCGAACCGAGCCCTTCACTGTAAGAAGGGTGAATTAACATATCAGCGGCGGCAAACCAATCGCCCATGTTGCTCTGTTTGCCCTCAAAACTTAAGTTATTCAGTCCTTGTGCTTGTTGCTGTAAAGTGTCTTTTTCTGGGCCGTCACCCAATAGCGCAATATGAACGTTGGGGCAACATTGGGCTAAGGCTTTCGCGGCGTTAATCGAAACGTTATGGCCTTTGTGCTTGAGCAGATTCGCCGCCTGAATCACCAAAAATTTGCCTTTAAATCGTTGTTTGATCTGTTCGACTTGTTGTTGATGTACGGGATAAGAAACCGGAGAGCTAGGGATTAAATAGTGAGCTTGGCTCGGGTGTCTTTTCTTCAATTGACTGACAATCTCGTTGCTTAAACCGATCAAAGCAGACGCTTTGCTATAGGCCAATTGCGACAACCATTTTTTCTTTAAGGGGTTATCGATACGTCGAGTGACGAGATAAGGCAACCCTGAGATAACACTCTGAATGAGAGCCCAATAAATCGCTCGTCCTTCGTGAACGTGAATCAACTGACAATCTTGGGTGATACTGCGGCTGTGCTGCTTTAAATAATGGGTGGCACTGACGAGCTGACAATCGAGCTTGTCGACCTCGCGATAAAACGGGCTTGCTGGATTGGCGACCACGACCAGTCGATAACCTAACCGCAATTGTTGATGAATCAGCTGTAGGGTTTGACGTTCTCCGCCGCTAAAGCCTGAAGCGAGATTGACATGACAAATATTCAATTTTAATACCTAGTTCGTTTTGTAAATAAAAAAAGATAAGGTTGTGTCATCTTGATTGGTAGAACAAGTTTCGATTATGTATTCAAGCGATTATTGACTACGTTATCTAATGCTTGTGTTACGTGTTCAGCGGTAATCATTTCCATCGCTTTTGGGTTTTGTACACGCTCTCGCCAGTCTAATTCGTCGACGGATTTCCCCGTTTGCAGATGAATCTGCTGTTCATACACGGAAACCACTGAATCTCGGTAGTGGTATGGACCAACGCGCTCGGGATTGTGATGGGCACATAATACCACGACTGGGGTTTGCATCGCACTGGCCATGTGCGCCGGCCCCGTGTCAGGACAAAGCACCAAGTCGACGTGATCAAGTAGGGCCAGCATTTGCAACATGCTCGACTTTCCCACTAAGTTAACACAAGGCGTTTCGAGTAACTGTTGGATATCATCGGCTAATTGTCGTTCTACATTAGCTGGGCTGCCAGCCAAAATGATGTGCCAGCCTTTAGTTCGCATGTGCTTAATGACGTCGACATAGCCTTGTGCATGCCAATTTTTATAAGCTTTGCTGGCGCCTGGCACAATCACTAGATTACGCGATTGTGGATTGAGGTGCGTCAATGCCCATTGCTGATCTTCCTGCGGGTATGTCAGGTTCCATTGGGGGGTAAGGGTTTTAGGGACCCCTAGAGTATAAGCAAAGGCCATTAAGCCATCGGCAACGTGTAAAGAATCGGGAGAGGGGACTTTGACATTGGTAAATAAGGTTTGAAAGTCCTGACTGCGTTCTGGCGAAAAACCCAGTTTGAATTTCGCTTTGATCCCTAAACTCGCGATACTGGCTCGCAAGGCATATTGCATATGCAATAAGGCGTCAAAGTGTCGGCCTTTTAATTGCTTCCACAGCGCTTGATACCCTTTCCAGCCGGCTTTTTTGTCAAAGGTAATGATTTCGACATTGTCGATGGCGGCAAGCAATTGCGCTTCGACTTTCCCTGTAATCCAGGTGATTTTTGTGTCAGGCCAGTGAGTTTGGATCGCCTGCACGGCGGCGATCGTGTTACACACGTCACCAATGGCGGATAAACGTAAAATACACAATGATTTAGGAGGGGTCGAAAACATAGATTTTAGCCGCATAGCAAGAATAGTGTCATTATGCAGAGCCAGTAAAAAAATGTAAAATAAAGGCCACTCAATTTTGCCTAATGATGACGATAATCGTATGACCAATGCCAACTCTAAGCCTGCGAAAGGGATCACGCGACTGATTAAAGCAACCGGCTATTCTTTTCAAGGCTTATACGCCGCGTTTCGCTACGAAGCGGCGATACGCCAAGAGGTCAACCTGTTGCTGATCGCGATTCCTGTATTGCTCGTGTTCGATTTTACTTATCTTGAACGATTGATGTTACTGGGAACGGTGATCTTGGTGTTGATTGTTGAGCTGCTCAACTCTGCGATTGAGGCGGTGGTCGACCGAGTTGGCGTCGAGCGTCATGAACTCAGTGGCCGCGCCAAAGACATCGGCTCCGCTGCGGTGTTTGTCTCCTTACTTTTCGCGGTGATCACATGGGCGACCATTTTTTATCATCACTTCTTTTTATAATTTTTCGTATCTAGGGATCACAGATTGATGAATGTACCGGCTCAAATCGATATTGCCGGTGGTAAAATAATTTACCACCCAGATTTTACTCAACACCCCATCGAGCAAGTGTTCGATGCCCAGTATTGGCGTGAGCAAGATGCCATCGTTGGCAGCGCGCAAGGGCGAGGCACGACGTGGTTTGTTGATGCGGGAGTAGAGCAGGCTGCACTTCGTCATTATTTACGCGGTGGGTTATTTGGCAAAATAGTGCGCGATCACTATTGGTTTGTGTCTTGGCCTAAGACTCGCAGTTTCGCCGAATTTGATTTGTTACTCACGTTGCGTTCTCATGGCGTTAACGTGCCTAAACCCTTGGCAGCGAGAGCAGTAAAATCGGGTTTTGTCTATCAAGCGGATATTTTGACAGAGCGAATTGCCGATGCTGAAGACTTGGTCTCGATTTTACAGAAACGGCCAATTAGCGCGGAGTTGTATCAAAAAATAGGCCGAGAGATTGCAAAAATGCATCAAGCTGGTGTCGACCACACGGATCTGAACATCCACAATATTTTGATCGATAAAGATGAAAAAGTTTGGATTATTGATTTTGATAAGTGTGTTAAGCGCAATGATAGCGGTTGGCAAGAAAAAAATTTAGAACGCTTAAAACGATCATTTATCAAAGAAAAGACAAAACAGACGCTTTACTTAAAAGGTAAAGATATAGATAATTTCTTTCATGAATACGATCAGTTGAAATTATAATGGATTTAATTTAGCTTTTATGAAAAAGATAGCCGTCTTCGTACCACACCGGGCTCAGTTCGGTAATATCACTACACAGCTCCCCTTATTCTGTGCTTTAAAAACGAGATTCCCTAAAAGTGAAATTACAGTTTTTACAAAGTCAAATAACAGTAATTTATTCCTCAATTGTAACTTGGTAAATAAAGTTATTAATTATAAGGAGTGGAGTACTGTTAAGTTGGTTTTTGAATTTAACAAGTGTCACTTTGATTCGGTTTTTAATATTTATTCAGGATCAGAAAGAATACATCTAGTCTGTATGTTATCTAATGTTAAGAACAAGTTCTCATTCAGCTCTTTAGGGTTTATTAAATGGTTTAATAACTACCAAGTGTTTCTTGACTCTAAAAAGGGGAAGCAATATATCGCTAATAATAACCTTGAGCTAGCAAATGTAGCTCTGGGAACTGATTATGATACTCGTGTTATTGGCATGTTGGGGATTGAAGCATTAGAATTAAATAAAAAAGAAACATTGACAATCGTACCTTGCGGCGGCGCAGGAGCCTTTAAAATATGGCCATTAGAGCACTTTTTGTCAGCGGTAAAAAAGATTGTTTTAGATAACGAATGTATTAAAAAAATATGCGTCGTCTTAGGGCCACAAGAATCCGACAAGCAACAACAAATAGAGCGTGAGCTTGAAGGGATGAATTTAGACATTCGTGTATCACCTAAAATTTCAGATCTAGTTGATATTGCAAAACAATCTCGATTGGTCATTTCCAATGATTGTGGGCCATGCCACATCTTTCAGATGATGAAATCACCGATGCTTATGATTTGGGGTTGGACTCATTGTCCGAAGACCCCGAAATCACCGTATCATGTTCTGACTGAGTGGTATCATTGTTATGATGATTCTTGGTGTGTGTTTCCTGCCGAAGATCAAAAAGATATCGCATCAATACCTGTTGAAAGGGTCGTTTCTGTCGCAAACATGCAGTTAACTAGAAGTTAGTTTGCTTTTGCTTACATCTTTTTCTTTAATTTATAAGCGTCTAAAATTACTTGATAATTTTCTTCCATGATGGCTTCTACGTCGAGTTTCATTACTGACTCTCGACACTGCTGAGGAAGGTCTTTGGGTTGATTTTGCACCCATTTTATCATCGCATTTGTAAGCTCTTCTGTTGTAAAGCCTGTGCCAAGAATTGTACTTACATTTTCATTCATAACCTCTTTGGCTCCACAGTCTTGGGTTGTGATGACCGGACAACCAGAAGATAATGCTTCTATTGCAGTAAAACCAAAGGGTTCATACTTTGTGGGGAATACATAGCAATCAGCAAGGGCAAAATAGTGTTCGGGGTTCTCTTGTTTTCCCAGGAAGAAACATCGCTTATCAATACCAAGAGTCTGAGCCAATTGATGATATTTTTCAGGATTAGATTCATTACCCACAATGACCAGATTTGCGTCGAAAGGTAGGTTAGAAAAAGCATTTAAGGTAGGCTCTAACCCTTTTCTGTTGTAGCCTGACCCTAAAAACAAAAAGGTGGGCAAGTTGGCGTTTGTGATGCCGATTTTCTTTTTGATATTGTCTGTTTCTTTTTGATATTGTCTTCTGTCAAACCTGTTTGTGTCGACTGCATTATGGATAGTGATTAGTTTCTCATGAGGAACACTATAGTCAGCTTGAATTTCATGAGTGCTTTTATAAGAATTTGAAATTACATATAAATTATCATTTTCGGATAAGGCCTTACGCTCAATGTACATAGAAACTCTATCACGTAATGTTGGCTTTTTCGCCTTTCTTAAGTCGACGATGTGTTTACGGGTACCTCCCCCCACTCTGATAAGATCGTGTGTCCACGTCTTCCCTAGTGCATAAACTATGTCATAATCGCTGTGTTTGATGTGTTTTTCTACCGCTTTCGCAAAACGATAAACACGATGTGCTTTACCGATACTGAGAGGCTTGAGTACTTGAAACTTGATTTTGGGGTGACTAGGCTCTTCATGAGTACGGCAAATAATAGTGACATCTTCGCCTTTTTCGCAGAGGTACTTGGCAATTTGGTTCAGAAAGAGTTCTGTTCCACCGACTTTTGCATGACGCATGTGTACTAGTGCTATTTTCATGAGATTACTTATTTACAGTATTAAAACATATAAAATACTACATTTCGAACATACTTCATAGTTTTCTGTTCGAGTTGTTAAGTAATGTTGTTTTATATATTTCCAATTTAGTAACATAAAGATATTTTAAAAATTTGCAATATAACCGCTGTCGTTATAATTTTACTTTTACTTCACATTTTGTGTTGGTGTTAATAATATAATTAAAATTCTAACCAAGATGATAAAATATAGGCTGTTTAATAATGAGTGATGATATATATATTCCCTTTAACAAAGCTCCAGTTACAGGGAAAGAAATTTCTTATATTACTGACGCTATCGACAGTATGAAGTTAAGCGGTGATAGGTTCTTTGGGCTTGAGTGTCAAACCTGGTTTGAGAAAAAATTAGGAGTAAAGAAAGCTCTCATTACACCATCTTGTACTCATGCATTAGAACTCGCAGCTATATTGCTTAATATAGGTGAAGGCGACGAGGTTATAATACCAAGCTATACCTTTGTCAGTACAGCTAATCCTTTTTTACTCAGAGGAGCAAAAATAATATTTGTTGATATAAGAAAAGATACAATGAATATTGATGAAAGTTTAATAGAAAATGCTATAACAAAAAATACAAAAGTAATCGTCCCTGTTCATTATGCCGGTATATCATGTGAAATGGATACTATAATGGATATTGCAAACCGACATGGTTTATTTGTTGTTGAAGATGCCGCACAAGGGGTTAATTCATTTTATAAAGGTAAACCTCTAGGTACTATTGGGCATCTTTCTGCATTTAGCTTTCATGAAACAAAAAATTATACTAGTGGTGGGGAAGGAGGATTGCTTCTCATTAATGATGAAAGCTTTATTCAAAGAGCTGAAATAATTAGGGAAAAAGGAACCAATAGAAGTCAGTTCTTTAGAGGTATGGTTGATAAATATAGTTGGGTCGATGTTGGTAGCTCATACTTGCCATCTGAGATCCAATCGGCATATCTAATGGCACAACTAGAATTTTATGACATTATTAATGACAGAAGAAAGACCATATGGAATAAATACTATAAAGAACTATCGGACTTACATGAACAAGGATTAGTTGAATTACCTATATGTCCTAAAGAGTGTATTCACAATGCTCATATGTTTTATATTAAGTTAAAAAATATAGAAGAAAGAACGACACTAATAGATTTCCTAAAAGAAAAAGGCATTGTGGCTGTTTTTCACTACATACCATTGCATTCATCTGAGAAAGGCTGTAAGTCTAGCCTCTTTTATGGAAGTGATATCAATACAACAACTGAAAGCGAAAGGTTACTTAGGCTACCTCTTTTTTATAATATGACTGATAGTGAATTAGATTATGTAATTTCTAACTTACACAAATTCTTTAAAGGTGATTATGAGTAAAAAATTAGTTCTACATATTGGTAATATAGATAAGTTTGTATATCCTTTTATAGAATTTAACAAAGAAAATGCCAATTCAAACAATCACCTTTATTACTTTTATGGTTTTGATAAGCGTCTTGATGGCTTTCCTGATGTTGTTCAGTGCAATGGAAAAGGGAAACTAAGGAATTTACGAAAGTTTTATTTCTATTTGAAGTTTTTAAATTATTTAATAAAGTCTGATATTGTTATTCTACATTCGACCAACAATAAAATTTTTAATTTTATTATTTACATGCTTCCCCAAAAATATGCAAAGAAGTGTAAGTGGATAGTTTGGGGAGGTGATCTTCATAATGCTCAGATTTATCCAGAATTACAAAAAACGGTTCCAGAAATTATAAAAAGAAAAATAATCCCACTTTTTTCATCAATAGCAACTGTCTCTAAGGGGAATTTTCAGTTAGCAATGAAAAACTATGGGGCAAAAGGTAGATTTGTACCGTGTTTTTCATATCCAACAAATATACCACCAAAAATTGAATCATCTAATAAAATAAATAGTAAACCAAATATACTTATTGGGAATTCAGCAGATCCTATAAATAATCATGAAGAGATTTTTAATAGATTATTGAAAGATAATAAAGTCTCAGATATTGGGAATGTTTTTTGTCCACTTAGTTATGGGGATAAGAAATATGCTAAACATATAATGACGTTAGGATCTAACTTGTTTGGAAATAAATTTCATGGTTTAACTGAACTGATGCCAATAAAAGAGTATCATAAATTACTATCCGAAGTTGATATAGCTATATTTAATCATAAAAGGCCACAAGCTTTAGGGAATATAATTTCTTTGTTAGGCTTGGGGAAAAAGGTATATGTTTTTTCAGGAACAACTCAATGGGACTTTTTTAATAGCTTGAATTTGGATGTTCTAGATGTCAATGAAATTAATCTTGATGACGAGATAGATGTTCAGAAAAATAAAGAAATAATATATAATTACTTTTCAAAAGAAAATTTGGTTTCGCAGTTAAATGACCTTTATAACTCTTAAGTTAAAAGTGTAAATCGTGTCTAACTTACTTATTATTAATCAAAAAGTAAGTTAGATTTTTTATTCTTATTGGGGTTAAATTGATTTGTTTTGCTCTTTTATTATAGTGATTATATCATTTAAATTATCGTTACGTACTAATAATTTAGAGCAAGAAAATCGTTCGTTACTTGATAAAACGCTGCCGTTATAGTGTTTGTTGAGAGTGTAGGATAAACTTTGTACACCAGGTCTTGTATTTATTTTTTTGAAGCTTTCATCAAATTGATAGTACACTAGTGAACTGATGTTGTTATTCTCTTTTACTTTTATACTATTTAAATCGATGTTTTTTCCTAAACTAGAAAGTAAAGTTAAAGATAAATAGTCTATTCCAGTATGCGATTCTACTAAAAATGCACCTATAAAATCGCCTCCCATACGAGAGCCTATTTCAATTATTGATATATTACCATCTTCTTTTAATTTTATTTCGCTATGTGAAGGGCCAAACTCTACATCTAATGAATTTAAAGCCTTAATTATTACATTTTCAATTAATTTATATTCATTATTTGTTATTCTTGCTGGAGCCAGGTGAGCAGTTTCAATGTAATTAGGATAACCAGAAGTGAATTTTTCTGTCACTTGTAAAATCTTATGTTTACCAAGTGAAGATATAGTTTCTACACTAAACTCACGACCAGAAATATACTCTTCTATTAAAACATTATCGGTAAACGAGACGCTCTGGCTATATGTAATTGCTTTCTCTATCTCTTTGAATGAATTTACTTTAGTAATTCCTCGGCTTCCTGATCTATCTATAGGTTTTACAATTAAAGGGAAATTGCATTCATCTTCAACTATGTCATTAATATTTTTGACTAGATTAAATCTTGGAATAGGTAACGAATTTTTTAAAAGCTGCTTACGCATGAGAAATTTATCTGTTGTGTACTCAATACAACTTTTGGAAAGAGCTTTCAAACCTAGTTCTCTGGCAACCCAGTGTACAGTTATATTGGCAAGATCTGATGCAATACTACATATAGCACTTATTTTAATTTCCCTACATTTTTCTAATATTTTTTCTTTTTCGGTAATACTTATTTTATAAAAGTAATTAGCTATATCTTCCCCAGGCTCTCCGCCTCCCCAAGAAAAAACGTGTGTTTCATATCCCAGAGTATTAGCCTTTAATATTAAGTCTGTTTGGAATTCATTTGCACCGATAATAGCGATTTTATTCATAACCCTAAAAGCTCTCTATTTATTGTTTTATCAAGAGGTAGTGTGGATCTATTTAATTCGTATTGAATATTTTCTTTTGAACTCGTGTAATTGCTTTTAAACTCTTTTCTTTTTATTTCAAATGGTTCGGTAAATTCCAGTATTATTTTTTCTTTAGAGTCTAATTTGGATGTTTTGTATTCCATTGCTTCCATTTCTTTAAAGCAAATAGCCTCGACATACTCTCTTACTTTAATTGGTAATACCTTTTTATAATTTCCAATTACACTAGAATCAAAAGCTTTCTTTTGGCCGAATGACGAGTTGCTCTTCCATTCTTGTTCATTTAATTTTTTAATTAGTATTTCAAATGGTAATTTTTCAATATCAAGAAAAGAATATATTTTTTCCAAGCTGTCTTTGGGGTCTAATAGTAAATCTTCCATTTTTATCGTGAGTAGGTTTTTGTTGTCTTTTAAATACTGACTTATTAAGACACTTTTCCTCCAATTTTTCAGGTCAAATAAGATAGGCCTTTCTAAGCCTGTATGCTCAAAGCCATTACCAAAAGACATAGACGATAAAACATCTCTAGGATCTCTTATTATATTAATACATTTTATGTTTTTTTCTGTAAGATAAGGTAAAAACTCTTCTGCTAGGACTTCTTTTAATCCATTTTTTTTATCAAAATCCGATGTTTTCAATGAATCAAGGAAGTTATTTTTATTGAGCCATTTTGTGATATTTTCTAAGTTGTAATGTTCGTTTGGTGAGTAATGGCTTAATAAATGATATTTGTTTATACCCAAGTTTTCATGAAAAGATTTAACCTCATTTAGAAATAAGCTTGTTTTATTTTGATATGAAACATTTAACTCTGGATGTTGATCTAAAGACTTCTGTAATAGTGTTGTTCCAGATCTCATCATTCCTGTTAAAAACAAATCCATAATATTCCTTTTTTGCTTGGATATTTTATTTTTCCTTCAGTATTTAATTGGATTTTATACAATGAAAGGATGGGTTTATATTGTTGTGGTGGAAAGTTAAATATTATTAATGCTATTATAAATAGCGTTGCTTTTTAATTCTTTTTTTATATCTAATCGTTCTCGATTTAATGTTTTTATAATTGAATGTGAAAGATCTGAATTATGGTTAATTACACTGACTATATTAAATGCCTTAAGCTCTTCCACAATATCTTGAAAATTATAATAGCTCGGGCCTGTGATGACGGGCAATCCCAATGCGGCCGGCTCTAACACATTATGACCACCCACTTTATCGCCTAGCAAACTGCCGCCCATAAAGCACACATCTGCTGCTCCCATCATCACGAGCATTTCACCCATGGTATCACCGAGGTAGACTTGAACATCACTGCATGGCGCCGAGGTAGACTCGGTGCGTCGCTTTGTCTGAAAGCCCAACTGCTCACAAAGCTCGTAAACATCGTTGAAACGTTCGGGGTGGCGAGGCACTAAAATGAGCAGAGCATCAGGGTGTGTGTTTAAAACCTGTTGATGCGCGGCTAATACTTGTTCATCCTCGCCTTTGTGAGTGCTTGCTGCCACCCAAATGGGGCGATGGTCACCGAGCTGTTGTTTAAGCGCTTTGGCTTGTTGTTTGTCTTGGTCACTAACTTGAATATCGTATTTGATTGACCCGGTAATGATAAGCTTGGCTTTCTCTACCCCTAATTGCTCAAATCGCTTGGCATCAGACTCAGTTTGGCACAGTACCTTTGTTAAGCAAGGGTGTAATAGATTAAACAATGGTTGAACTTTGGCGTAATTGCGGCGCGATTTTTCAGACAGGCGAGCATTGACCACCGTAATCGGGATACCTGCTTTGTGAACCGTATAGAGTGTATTGGGCCAAAGCTCGGTTTCTATAATCAACAATTTTTCGGGTCGGATGATGTTAACAAAACGCTTTACAGCAAAGGTAAAATCAATCGGCATATAGCGATGTTCAACCAATTCACCCAACTTGGCAATTTGCTCTGCACCGGTACTTGTCGTGGTGGTGACAAGGATACTTTGTTGCGGGTTTTGTTTTTTTAGTTCTTTAATTAACGGGGTTGCAGCAATACTTTCGCCCACAGACACCGCGTGAATCCAAATCGGTTTATCCTTGTTTGCCAATGGCTCTATGGCACCAAAATGCTCTTTCCACCGCTTGCCAAACGAAGGTTTATTCTCCTTAGGTCGATACAGGCCATAAAGAAAAAATGGTGCAACTAAGGCAAGCAACAAAGAGTAAACCAATCTGATTAGCATATTTTGATCTCTAACGAATCCATTTGATTGATCGCGTCCAACACCTTTTGTGGTGATAACTCTTTTAAACACTTTAAATGCCCAAGGGGACATTCGCGTTTAAAGCAAGGGCGACAATCGATATCGGTGTGTACCATGGCCACTTTTTCGGCCAGCGGCGGTGTGTATTGCGGTGAGGTTGAGCCGTATACCGCAACCACTTTACATCCGACGGCGGCGGCAACGTGCATCAGGCCAGAGTCATTGCTGATCACAATATCGCAAGCACTGAGTAGATCAACGGCCTCAATGAGACTTGTCTGCCCTGCAAGGATGTAAGCATGGGATTGCAAGTCCTTATCGATTCTGTCTTTGATATTTTGGCACGCTTCGACATCTTTACCAGAGCCGAACAGCCATACTTGCTTACCCGATTTAATCATCTCTTGAGCGACAGCGGCATAGTGTTCGGCTGGCCATTTTTTGGCAGGACCGAATTCGGCGCCGGGACACAAGCCGATGGTCTCTCTGTCCGCATCCAGATGGAATTTATTGATGGTGTGTAAACGGGTTTGAGCATCGATGGACAAACGCGGCCTTGGCAAGGTGTCTAATCCGCCAAGTGAGGATGAGTCTTGCATGGCTTGCTTAGGATGAGCAAGGGCGACATAGCGCTCGACCATGTACTGGAATGACTTTTTATTGGGACGCAAGTCATTGAGTAGCCCATAGCGAAACTCGCCTTTCCAACCGGTGCGTTTAGGAATGCCGGCAAACCAAGGGATCAACGCCGATTTGGCAGAGTTGGGCAAAACAAAGGCGTGTTGATAACCTTGATCTTTAAGCTCTTTACCAATCGCTCGGCGGCCGAGAAAATTAAATTCACCGTGACCGAGAGGCATTTCAATCGCTTGATTGACTTCAGGCATACGCTCTAAGATCGGCTTACACCAACCCGGTGCGATCACATCAATTTGCGCTTGTGGGTATTGCTGTTTTAAGGTGATATACAATGATTGAGACATCACCATATCACCGACCCAAGATGGGCCAATAATAAGAATTTTCATAGCGGAGCCGTGGCCTTTAAATGCTGCTTATGATTGTTGTTGGCGTATTTGCGTTCGGTATTCTTTGTAAATATTACGCCCGTCTTGGCGCGTTTTAAAAAATTGCAAATTCCACATGTATTGCTCGGGGTGTTGTGCCACTTGTTGTTCGATAAACGCGTTCATGGCTCTGGCATCGACATGATCATCCCCGGTAGGGTAACCCTCCCACGGTGGAAAAATATGCACAATAAATTGACCACTATCGGCATCAAAGCACGTGAAGGTAGGCACAATATAGCCCTTACTGATTTTGGTCAGCTTACCTATTCCGGGTAACGTCGCTTTTGGCTGACCGAAAAAATCGACAAAAATACTGCTGTCACGCCCATGGTCTTGGTCAGGTAAATAGTATCCTAAAAACCCTTCTTTGACCGACTTTAAGAAATGTTTAATCCCGTCGCTGCGCTCGTGAATACGGCCGCCATATTGCAGGCGTTGGCGATTCATGAGCCAATCTGCCACTGGGTTTTTTTGTTTTTTCACCATGGCGGCAACGGGCAAATCTCTCGATGCTAACAACACGGGCAATACGTCAATGCCCCAAGTATGAGGCGCGAGCAAAATGACTTTTTCACCTTGTTGTTTTAACGACTCTAAGTGCTCTAAACCAATGATTTCAGTGTTTTTATCGAGATATTGCCGGCTGCGTAAGCTCAATCTTGGAAAGCGCATCAAAAACGTGCCTGCCGTGGTTAAGCACTGCTCAGCAATAGCCATTTTTTCGCTGTCTGATTTGTCACCAAAGGCGGTGTCCAAGTTGACCTTAAGGCTGACCGCGGCCTTGCTGTCTTTGCGCTTGGTTAATATAAACCGAGCAGCACGGCGAGCGATTCCTCGGTGAAACTTTAGTGGCAGTAGGGAAAAGGGCAGGGCAACAATGAGGGCGCCCCATACCCCCCAAAAGCGCGGTTTGAGAAAATGCCACTGAAAACGAGGAAGGTAGGTGCGATTAGTCGGTTTAAGCATAGTGATAAAAATGCCTTACAATAAAGGTATCGCCATCTCAATCCTATCGGGGTCGCGATGGCGATAAAGGATGTTAAACAAAGCGCTCGGGGTTAGTTCAAAATCGCCATATATTCGGCCACGCCTTCGGCGACGGTTTTGAACTCGACATCACAGCCTGCCGCTCTGAGTTTGGTGGTGTCGGCTTGGGTGTATTCTTGGTACGCGCCTTTTAGATGGTCTGGGAAAGGAATGGTTTCAATTTCGCCTTTGCCGTGATGTTTGATCACCGCCTTAGCAACTTCTTCAAATGACTCTGCGTTGCCTGTCCCACAGTTGAAAATACCGGACACGCCGTTTTCAAAGAACCACAGGTTGACTTTGCATACATCACCGACATAAATAAAGTCGCGCTTAAAGCCTTCACTGCCTGCAAACAGCTTTGGATTCTCGCCTTGGTTCATCTGGTTGTTTAAGTGGAAAGCCACCGAGGCCATGCTGCCCTTGTGTTGCTCTCTCGGTCCATAGACATTGAAGTAACGAAAACCGGTAATTTGCGATAGGGTTTCACCGTGATCTTCGGCGTCTTGCCACAAGCGGCGTACGTAATTATCAAATTGTTGTTTCGAGTAACCGTACACGTTTAACGCGCCTTCGTATTGAGGCTCTTCAATAAAGGTCTCGGTTTCGCCATAGGTTGCCGCCGATGACGCGTACAAGAATGGGATGCTGCGGTCTAAGCAGTAGTGTAACAGCTCTTTGGAATACTCGTAGTTGTTGAGCATCATGTATTTGCCATCCCACTCGGTGGTGGCAGAGCAAGCGCCTTCATGAAAAACGGCTTCGATGGGGCCAAAGTCATCACCGGCCATGATCTGAGTGAGAAAATCATCGCGATCCATGTAATCGGTGATATCGAGATCGACGAGGTTTTTGAACTTTTTGCCGTCTTTTAAGTGATCAACGACGAGGATGTCATTGATGCCTTGTTGGTTTAATGCTTTGATGAGGTTGCTGCCAATCATGCCAGCGCCGCCGGTTACGATGATCATACTTGTTTTCCACTAACTTGAAATAAGCTTGATTTTAACAGAAAAAAGGCCGTTGTTGCGAGATTAAGCAACGCCGGCCGGTCAAAATTGTGTGTTGGGAATTTTAAACTCTCAACAACGCGCGCTTGTGGCGTGCCTAATTAACCTCATCAATGTATCTAAGGTATGCATTTCTCAAACGCTGAGTGTGATTGAGGAAATACTGCTCGCCGTAACGGGCACGGTTAAAATAAGTCCGCTCAACATTGTGTTGGAAAGTGAGATCGCCGCCCAGTCCAGTGTTCAACAAGTTTTGATCATCGCCAATACGGGTCTGAATATTCAACCGGTACTGATCAATCCCTCGCAGCTGCACGTAACCCGGTGACATTGAGCGCCAGAAATTAAACGGAAATTCGATACCTAAACTCAAAAATTGCTCGTTGTCGTCACCGTCTTTGGGCGTGGAGGACAAATAGCTCGCATAGACATTGACATCGCCAAACCTGTGATTGGTGGTGATGTCAAAGCCTTGATCGCCTTGCCAATATTCACCACCGCGCACTCGTAACTGCCAGTCCCATTTCGGAATCGAGTAAAGGTAGCTCGCCAAAGCCGGTGTTTTCGCTTCCTCATCGTCATGGTCACGATGCGAAAAATGGCTGTATTCTGCACCAAAGGCGTGACGGCCGCTCGGTGAAAACCACATCCCTTGATATTTAAAGCCGTAGTAATCGTTCAGTACTTTACCACCGGATAATTGCGACATAATGCCCCACGGCCAGCGCCAAGCCTGATGAATCAACACGCGGTCCACCTGGTTTTCAAATTGGCCATCGGCGTAATAACCGTCTCCTTGATAATCATCGCTGTTGTCGAGTGGGGTAAAATGGCGAATATCAAGCGCAAAACCTGGCCATAACGGCGTGTAGAGATTGGTCGCGAGCGCCAAAGAGTAATCGAGTACGCCGTATTCGGTGGCAATCGCGTAGCGAGTACTGGGAGATATAATCACCTGACTTCGACCCAGGCCAGCGCGCTGACGCTCGGTTAACCACTGAGTGTCGGTGAACGGATTTGACGAGAATTGAGTATCAAAACTCAATCCTCTACAGGGTTGACCTGAATGGATAAACTCTCGATAACAGCGACTCGATACCTCAATCACAGAGGTGGCAATGCCGTTGTTGAGATTGACGAGCTGAAACGTATCATTGCCCAGTTGTAAATCATTCACCGCCTGAGCACCGAAGTGGCTGGAGATGAGTCCCAGTGCGACGCCAAAACCATCGACTTGATTGCGGTAGTAGCGGCGATTCTCTAATGCAATGATCAACTGGTTATTTTTTTTCCCCACGCGCACATTGACAAAGCCTTCCTGAATGAGGGCTTGTTGTAAAGCGGTAATCGAGGCGCTCTCTGCGCCGTGTTGAGCAATGGCAATTTTCTCTTCTAAAGTGTGGTTGTCTTTAAGAGAGGTCGGTCTCGAGGTGTAGTCACTCCACAAAGGCATGGCCAATTGGGCTAACCACAGGTCCTGCTCGCTGTTGTCGTAGGAGCTATAAAGCTGATAGGCCAAAGACGCTTTCAAATCCCAGGGCATGAGTTCGTCTGGCGTAAAGAGTTTGACACTGGCATTGGTTTCTACCGCGTCGTATTCGGCGCTCAATTGTAAAAATGACCAAGGTTGATACTCAAGACCGCCAAACGCGCCATCCATCGTCCCTGTGGTCATGTCTGATTGCCCGTAGCCCAAGCTCATTCTCAGCGGTATCGCTTGCCACTCATAATCTGCCACAGCATAACGGGTTTCAAAGAAATTGAGGGCGCCTTCAAAGTCTTGGACACCAAGAGCAAAATGTAAGCCATCCACTTGGTAAAAATTAGGCAATTGGTACTTAAAGGAAATAGACAGATCGCGCAAACCGCCATCTGGATCGGTAAATAAATTGTTGTCATAGGTTTTGGTCACCACTCGACCGTTCGCCTCCAATCCCGAAAATACCCCAAGGGTAAAATTGAGCGTATCTAGGGTTGAGATCTGACCTTGGTAAGGCACGCCTTGCCCATAGTAAAAACTCAGATTGCCCGTGTCGGTGACCTGAGCGTTTGGGGTTAACACTAACCCGGTAAACGCCTGATTAGACGGTAAAGACTCGACGTCGGCATAACTGAAAGAAGACAGTAAAATAAACGGTAAATACGGCAGTGCTTTTCTCATTGAATCATCCCTGGCTAAATGCACTCTTGTTATTGTGTGGTGATAGATTGGGTCGTAACGGCTGGTCTCGACTCAGGCTGATTGATCAGTGCCTGCTCTTTTTTCGTCAGCTGGGTAGGGGGATTGGTGTTGAGTTGGCAAAACGAAAGACACCCCACGCAGTGAGGTGTCTTGGCGACGTCAGTTAATCTATGCTCAACCAACCCATTTATCCGGCCTAAGCCCCGGTGCTGCCGCCTGATGAGCCCGAGCCAGAACCTGTTCCGCCCGTGGCATCGTCGTCATCGTCATCATCATCACCGTCGACCGGTGTGGCGGTTTCTGTTGAAGCAGAGACGTCCGCGACTAGATCCGCATTGTCGTCTGCATCAAAATCACTGTCCGATAGAGCCGCGACATATTCATCATCATCAAGAATGCCCGTCACATCGACATACACATCGTCAAAGTCGATACTGTCGTCCGCGACAATCAGATCAGAAAGGTTGGACGTCACCGTGGTGATATCCGTCACGTCGGTAATCGAACCCGTGGCGAGGACATCAGATAACACCTGGGTTGTCGCAACCAATTTTTTGTACAGCGATGCACCGGCTTCTGATTTGACCGTGGCAAACGCCGCTGCGGGGTTGGTCAACAGCTCGTCTAAAGTCACATAAGTACCGACAATAGAGCCAAGACCAAGGGCGGTGATGATCTCAGAGCCTGCTGACTCATTGTAATCGACACCATCACCGAGGTAGTTGGCAATGAGAGTGGTGATTGGCGTGGCTGCGCCGCCGTTTTTGGCCAAACCACGAGGAATTTTGTAGCTGACATTCGACATGGACTTGCCGTTTGAGGTGTCAACCGCGTTGCCGTCAGAATCGGCAAACTCAACCACACAAGAGCCAGGTAAAGCGGTAAAAGAAAGGTTACTGGTAAAACCAAAGCCATCGCTATTGGTTTCTGTCAAAGTGCCTTGATCGGTCTGCACGCCGTCATCGTCGTAACAAATAAATGTCCCTTCAAAACCACTGATTGCGCCATCATAGGCCTGAATACTAGATGATGAAGTACTATCACTGCCACAGCCCGCCAACACGGCTGCGCCAACACACGTTGCTAAAAGTTTATATTTCACAGTCTAACTCCACTTATCATTAAGGTAACGATCTATTGAGAAATCCAATTTCAAAACGCTGTGTACAACGTCGCCAAACATATTCATTTAACAAATGTTAAGTTTCATATCGATGACGGTTTTGCTGATATAAAATAATGTGATGAGTTGAGCTCTTCCTTGAACACCGATTGGAGTTAGAGTGCGCCCACCACACAGGTATAAATCAATGGGGAAAGGGTACGCTTACTTGTCCATTGTTATAAGCAAAAGTGCATAAGCACTCGTTATAAATCTAGACTGGTACAAAAGATTTGGCAATGAAATTGTTGAAAATATACCAAACTGATTCAGTCTGTGATCAATGATAGTGTAGGAACAAAGCTTGAGTACAACACAAGAAAGGAATCTAAGTTGTTATCATTCCAATGATTTTATTAACGGCGAGATCGAGTTTTTAACCCGCTAAGGTGACCTGCGATTGAGTTAGGTTGGTATGAAACTCACCGGATTCAATAGAAAGTAAATGAGACCACAAGCCCCCCACTTCTGAGCTCACCCCACAGGCGAGCTAGATATATAGGCGCTCATTCATTCTTTTGCCGGCGATTCTTTCACGCCGTGATGGCGTTTTATCGAGAGGAGAGCCGCACTATTTTGTCGGCCGGGTATCAATCATCAAACGTCAGCGACTGCTTAATGAGAGTGTCGGTTGCGGTCAATAAAGACAAGTGAAGACGAGCCGGTGAGGTTTGGGTTTCGAGTAACCAGTACACGCTGCAGCGCGCCGAGAGCGAGGGGGCATTGTGTTCCGTTAATACCGGAAAGTCATACTCTTCACAGGTGGTTAACACGCTGAGAAGAAAGCGAGCGGCGTCATCTAAGTGGGGTTGCTGGGCAGCCTCTTCGAGCAAAGGGGCTAAAAATTCCTCTAATGTCATACTTCACTTGTATTGTTGGGTTAATTAAGTCGTCGAGTTTGGCGCAACAAACCAAGGTTGCGGTGCGCTATGCTTGGCGCCACTGACGAATAAACGTTGAGATACGCCAAATATAACTGATGATGACAACATAAAGAAGGAACAATGCGATAAATGTTGCCAGCATCAACGACTCTGGCACACCTTGAAGCTGTGCCCAGATCCCCAAACAAGCCAAAAGAACAGAGAGCGCCACGATAAACGCCAAGGTTTGTCGTGCCGACATTCCCAAGCGGACACATAAGTGATGTAAGTGCAGGCGGTCGGGCTTAAAAGGAGAGCGGCGTTTTTTCATTCGTCTGATCATGACCATGGCCATGTCCATCAATGGCAAAGCAATGAGCCATAAGGCCGTTACGGGTTGCAATACCAACGACGTCGTTGAGCCATCAGGCAACACTTGAGAGCTGTGGATCAACAGCCACACGATGGTAAAACCAATTAAGAAACTGCCCGAATCGCCCATGAAAACTTTAAAAGAGCGCTTGGGGATCAAATCGAGATTGAAAAAGATATAGGGGAGCATGGCCAAGACGAACAGCGAGCAAAAATAGGCCAAATTGACATCGCCAGAATACCAAAAGAGAAAACCTAACCCGGCAAAGGTGACCGAGGCCAAGCCACCCAACAAGCCATCGATGCCGTCGACCATATTAAACGCACAGATACAACCAATAATCGCTGCCGTCGTTAAGACAACACTGCCCGCGCCGACGTCGATGTCACCGGTGCCAAATAAGTTCCCAAGTTGCGTTAGGCTGATGCCCTTCACGTAGATCAACCACAAAGACAACAGCAATAAGATCACCAGGCGCGTAGAGGCACGGATATTGAGCTTGTCATCGACGGTACCGACGGCCACTAAAATGCCACTGACCATCAGATACTCAAAGCTGTGCGGAATTAAGTTAGGTTGCCACAACCCCATCGACACTAAGGTGACAAACAGTGCTTGGCCGCCAATAAAGGGAATGTTGCCTTCATGGACTTTGCGATGAGTCGGTTTGTCGACCAAATCATAGACGATGGCGACTTTTCTTAGCGATAATAAACTAAAAATAGAAATAGTCAGCGTGAGCGCAATCAGAGTGATCAAAGCCAAAATCCTTGTAAAAGCCGAGACGAATTGACGATTTTATGCGACGTGATAACCCGTTGATGACCAGTGTGGTGTTCACCACTGAGAGTGGGGTTAAGAAGGTTAATCAGCTCGTCGATAAAATTCAAAAATAGCAATGCAAATGTATGAGTATCTTATATGTGATTTATATCACTGATTATAGCAAAGCGGAATGACAGTTTGATGTTTTTTTCTGCGAATTGTGTCTGGAATATGTCAAAGTGGGCGCTTATCCGTAAGCACCCACTTACTTTTTACTCGTCGAATGAGCGATTAAATCTCAGCACAGCCCCATTCAGGGAAGTGTTTGCGCACGTAGGCGTTGAGATCTTTTTCAGATTGCGAGTAAACGCGGCTTTCTTGGCCTTGGTCGCTCAAGACTTCACTGACCATACCCGCACCAACGGTCACATTGCTGTGGCGGTCGATGATAATGAAAGCACCGGTTTGCGGCAATTCTTGGTAATTGTCCATGACGACTTTTTCAAGCAAGCTGATGTCCGCCATACCAATTTCGTTGAGCTCAAGGCTTTCGGCATTTTCACCGTGTTGCTCAAGTGTATTGACATCCACTTTATGGTGAAGCGCAGAGACTTTACCGGCACACGATTTGGTCGCAAACTTAAACAAGTACTCTTTTTGCGTACGTAGGGCACTTTCACTCATCCAAACGACGTGGGCACTGAGTTTGTTAGACACAGGGGCTTCGTGGCCGGAGTGAACGATCATATCGCCGCGAGAAATGTCGATCTCGTCTTCGAGTGTGATCGTTATCGCTTGACCAGGTTGCGCACGCTCAAGCTCAGCATCGTAAGTGTAAATCGATTTCACCTTAGAGGTTTTGCCTGACGGCAGAGCGGTGATCTCATCGCCAACTTCAACTAGGCCTGACGCTAGAGTGCCGCAGAAGCCGCGAAAATCTAGGTTCGGGCGATTGACGTACTGGACTGGGAAACGCATTTTTTCTAGGTTGACGTCTTTGTCCACTTTGACGGTTTCAAGCAGCTTCATCAAGGTCGCGCCTGGGTACCAATCCATTTTCTCACTTGGTGTGACCACGTTATCGCCTTTTAGGGCAGAAATTGGCACAAAGCGAATGTCGTCAATGTTAAAGTTCTTCGCCATTTCACGGTAATCGGCTTTCACTTTTTGGTACACGTCTTGGCTGTAATCCATCAAGTCCATTTTGTTGATTGCAACAATAATGTGCTTAATGCCAAGTAGACTACAAATGTAGCTGTGACGGCGAGTTTGCGTTTGAATGCCGTGACGCGCATCGACCATCACAATGGCCAGGTCACAAGTGGACGCACCCGTCACCATGTTACGCGTGTATTGCTCATGCCCAGGAGTATCGGCAATGATGAACTTGCGCTTGTCAGTCGAGAAGTAACGGTAGGCCACGTCGATCGTGATGCCTTGCTCACGCTCAGACTGCAAGCCGTCGACCAAAAGGGCTAAGTCGAATGCTTCATTGGTGGTGTTGAATTTTTGCGAGTCTTTTTCGATCGCCGCCATCTGATCTTCATAAATGAGCTTGCTATCAAAGAGCAGGCGACCGATTAGAGTTGATTTACCGTCATCCACACTACCACAGGTGATAAAGCGTAGTAGATCTTTGTTTTCATGAACCTTTAGATAAGCTTCAATGTCTTTTGCAATCAATTCAGATGAATGTGACATAGTGTATTCCCTTCTCAGAGCACAATCCTGGCTCTTGTAAATAATAGTATTCTTTTATTGATAAAAACGATTGAGTGTCTCGATAAAGCGCGCTTTGTCGGCCAGGGGGAGTGCGTTAACACCCGCGGCGGCTTTACGGCCTCCGCCAGTGGGGAACTGGCTGCAAATTTCATCGGCACCAACGCGGTTGCTCAACGGCGCGCGAACACTGACGGTATAGTCTTGTTCAGAGCCGTTAAGAGTGAGAACCGCATGGGCTTTATCGGGAGATTGATTGGCCAATTCATTGCCAAACACACCACTAATTCGTCTTGCCCAAGGCTGACACGGTAACTCAAAAACCTTGCTGACATCACTGTCTTCAATCGGCGTGAGCGAGAGGACATTTTGGTAATCGCTCTCATAGCCCGCTTTCAATTGATAGTAAGGCGATTGACGATCTTCTCTTAAATCAAACGGATTTTCATAGCCGAGCAACTGTTGGAACAAGGTTGCAGGCGGGATGTGCAAATCATCGATATTTGCGCCATAGCCGTTGTAGTTGATCAAGGTGCCGAGCTCTTTCAAAAATTCGGTATCTTGCGCTGAGAGTGCTTGTTCTGCCGCCAATGCTTCGGCCGCCTTGAACATGTTATCGCCAAAGGCCGCCGCAATCGCCCAAGTGGAGTAACGTTGCCCTAGGTACTGATTGATCAGCAAGCTAGTACAGGTTTCCGCATCGAGGTCAATCAAAGCGTGTAAGTGGTCACTTTCTGGTATATCACCGGCGCGATGGTGGTCACAGTAAAACGTGTCAATACCGCGTGCCAGTAACGCCTCAAGTGGCGCTTTGTTTTTCTCCATCGAGATATCGAGCGTGGTCACTGAGGTGACATCATTGGCATTGGCCACGTGTTGCAGCAATTGAATGTCGCGTTTCACCCCGGTGATCAGCTGACTGTCTTTGGGCTCTGCGAGGCGAAGCTGCAGTAGGGCAATAATGCCGTCTGCATCGCCGTTAAAGACATCATAATGCATGAGAGGCCTCCTGAGCGCTGAGTTGTAAGTAGCCAAGCTCACTCAATTTTTCAATAACTTGAGTCGCACATTGTTCAATCGATAAGTCCGCGGTTTTCACGTGGATCTCAGCGTTAACTGGCGCTTGATACTCAGAATCAATCCCGGTGAAGTGCTTGATTTCACCCGCGCGCGCTTTTTTGTACAAGCCTTTCGGATCCCGGGCTTCACAGACGTCGAGTGGGGTGTCAATAAACACCTCTAAGAATTGATCCGCCGCCAGCAAATCTCGCACCTGTTGGCGGTCAGAGATAAACGGCGAGATAAAGGCCGTCAATACGATAGTGCCTGAATCGACAAACAATTTGGCCACTTCGCCAATGCGACGAATGTTTTCCACGCGGTCGACATCGCTAAAGCCCAAATCTTTGTTTAAGCCGTGGCGAACGTTATCGCCATCGAGTAGATAGCTGTGCTTACCAAGGCGCAAAAGCTGGCTTTCTACCGCGTTGGCAATGGTGGATTTTCCTGAGCCACTTAAGCCAGTAAACCAAAGCACGACGGGTTTTTGTTGTTTAAGAGAAACGCGGTCTTGATGAGTCACCGTGGTGTTGTGCCAAACCACATCGTCACTCACCGAGTCGTTGTCTTTCTTTTCGTATGGCGTTGTCATAAATGAGACGATCTCTTTCCATGTCATTACAAGCGCCAGTGGCGCTCGGCGTTAAACAGGCGTAAACCTTACTCTGGAGTTAGAAGTAGCCTTCGCGCTTTTTCTTCTCCATCGAGCCAGAGCTATCGTGGTCAATCGCACGACCTTGTCGTTCTGATGTCGTCGTTAACAACATTTCCTGAATGACTTCTGTTAACGTCGTAGCTTGCGACTCAACCGCGCCGGTCAGTGGGTAACAACCCAAGGTGCGGAAGCGAACCATTTTTTCTGTGATTTCTTCCCCTTCTTTGAGCTCCATACGCTCGTCATCACGCATGATCAGCATGCCATCGCGTTCGACCACAGGACGCATCTTCGATAGGTAGAGATCAGGGATCTCGATGCTTTCTAGGTAAATGTATTGCCAGATATCGAGCTCAGTCCAGTTTGACAGTGGGAAAACGCGGATGCTTTCGCCTTTGTTAACCTTGCCGTTGTAGATATTCCAAAGCTCAGGACGTTGGTTTTTCGGGTCCCAACGGTGGTGTTCGTCGCGGAAAGAGTAAACGCGTTCTTTGGCGCGAGATTTTTCCTCGTCGCGGCGAGCGCCACCAAAGGCCGCATCAAAACCGTATTTGTCCAGCGCTTGCTTCAAGCCTTGGGTTTTCATGATATCGGTGTGCTGTGAACTGCCGTGGGTGAACGGGCTGATGTTCATCGCCAAACCGTCTGGGTTTTGGTGAACGATCAGGTTCATGCCAACTTTTTCCGCCATTTGATCGCGGAATTGATACATTTCTTTAAATTTCCAAGTGGTATCAACGTGCATCAGTGGGAATGGCGGTTTACCTGGGGCAAACGCTTTGCGAGCAAGGTGCAACATTACCGACGAGTCTTTACCCACGGAATACAGCATTACTGGGTTATCAAATTCGGCCGCGACTTCGCGAATGATATGGATTGACTCGGCTTCCAATTGTTTTAAGTGAGTCATACGCTCAGGAGAAATAGTCATCTCAGATGTTCCCTATTCTAACTAGTTATTCTGTTAATAAAGACAGCATACCGCTTTAACAATGTGTTGTGCAAAGTGTTGCTATCATTTTTATACATTGCGTTATAGGCAAAGTATACGTCTTGCTGGTGATAAGTACGTCAGCGGGATGTTTAAACCCCATAAAAATAGCTGATCGCACTAATAACGGTTACGCCATAGAGCAAACTGATCGGCAAGCCCACTTTGACATAATCCTGAATTCGGTATTGGCCGGCGTTGTACACCATGAGGTTGGTTTGGTAGCCATAAGGGCTAACAAAACTGGCACTTGCGCCAAACGCCACCACTAAAATAAAGCTGTGTAAATCCGCCCCCAAACTCGAGGCCAGCCCATAAGCGATCGGGAAGGCCAGCGCTGCCGCGGCGTTATTGGTGACGAGTTCGGTAAACACCCAAGTTAATAAGTACACCACCACGAGGGCCGTAAACGGCGTGAAACTTTGTGGGTGGGCGGCAATCCATTGTTTTAACCCGTCGAGGGCTTGACTGTTTTCCAGCGCTTGTGAGAGCAATAAGGCCGAGGAGATGATCAGCCAAATTTGCGTTGGCAAGCGCTGTAATACTTCATTGGTTTGTAAGCAACCACTGACTAACAATAACCCCAGTAGCAGCAACATGCCCTGAAACAAAGGGACCCAGCCTAATGCGGCGGCGGCGATGGCCAAGAAGAAACCGCCAATGGCGAGCTTTTCTTGTTTGCCTTTAAGCATGTGGTCGGGCGTGACGCCACTGATCAAAAAGAAATTTTTATTGATGTTGCGTCGGCTTTTAAAATCTTCACCAACGGCAAGCACCAAGTAATCCCCAGGGCGAAGCACTTGCTCACCGAGTTTGCCTGAAATCGCCTCACCATCGCGCCTTAAGGCCACGACAGCAGCATCAAACAGGGCACGAAATCCCGCTTTTTTAAGCGTTTTTCCCGCTAAGATACTCTCAGGTCGAACGACCACTTCGGTCAAGTTATCGATCGGTAACCCATTTTCGTAGGCAAATAGCGCTAGGCCATCAAACTGATTGAGCAAGGTCACTTTTTTTATGTCGCCACTGAAGATAAGGCGGTCTTCGGCTTTGAGGACTTCGGTTGGCGAGACCGGTGAAATCAGGTGGCCTTCGCGCAAAATTTCCACTAAAAACAGCGATTCCAAATTGCGCAGACCATTGGCTTCAATGGTTTTACCAATCAGTTCTGAGCCTTCTTGTACCTTGGCATCGATAAAGTAATCGGTCGGGTTAGTAGTGATGACCTTATAGCTGGGTAAAAAGCGCGACAGACCAAAGAGTAATATGCCCACAAAGGTGACGAGGCAAGCACCTACTAACGTAAAATCAAAAAAGTGCAGCCCAGGTAAACCAGCATCAAGCGCCATACTGTTGACGATTAAGTTGGTGGATGTTCCGACTAGGGTCAAGGTCCCCCCGAGTATGGCGGCGTACGAGAGGGGAAGCAGTAAACGACTGGCTGGGTGATGCGGGTTATTTCTGATTGGAGCCAGCATGGTCGAGACCACCGCGGTATTGTTTAAAACGGCCGATGATAACGTCGTGAGAAGATAGAGACGCAGCCAGGTGGCATTATAGCTCTTTTGGATCACGTAGCCGGCGACCAGGCGCAGTAATTTGGTTTTTTCCAGCGCCAAGGAACACACCATCAACAAAATAAGCGTCAACAAGCCCGGGTTGGCAAAACTGGCCACCACTTGTTGTTGAGTGACGAGATTGGTGGCAATCAAAATCAACATTAACACACCAAAAACGCGTTCTGGATGGTTTTGATAGCGTATTAACCCAACAATAGTCAGGGCAAATAAAGTCAGAACGAAGTATGAAGCGTAAGCACCTAGCATAATTTTTTATTTTTTTAGTGATAGTCCATTAAACACATAGCGGATACTAAGGTTTTAATCTGTTATCGTCATCTTTACGCTATCATAATCAACGAAAGCGGGAGGCGATAGTTTGTTTGTGACTGACTTATAACTGATTATACACTTCGATCCCAATGTCAAAATTGTCAAAAAATGTCAGCTGACCTTGGTGTATGATCACCACGCTGTCGCAAAACTCGCGCAACTCTTCCACCTCATGGCTGACCATAATGACTTGAGATTGCTTACTTTTATCGAGTAGGGCTTGTTTGGCTTTTTTGCGAAACTTCTGATCGCCAACCGACGTCGCTTCGTCAATCAGATACACATCAAAGTTCACCGCAATACAACAGCCAAAGGCCAAGCGCGAGCGCATACCACTCGAGTAACTGGCCACGGGCAAATCGTACTTGACGCCGAGTTCGGCAAATTCTTTGACCTTTTCCTCGTACTCATCGAGGTTGGCAACGCCATTGACTCGGCCGATAAAGCGGGTGTTTTCGCGCCCGGTCATTTGCGGGTGAATACCGGTCGACAGTGCGACAGGCCAAGACAGAGCTCGGTCGGTGACCACGCGGCCGCGGTTGGGGTATTCACTGCCGGCTAAAATGCGAAATAACGTCGATTTACCCGCCCCATTTGAGCCCATTAACGCCACATTGTGGCCCGAGGGAAAGGTGAAGTTAACATCGCGAAAGACGTATTGATTGCCGAGATCGGATGGATAGTATTTGGTTAAGTTATCAAGCGTTATCATGGCGAAGACCGAGTTGTTGACGATACAGATCCAGCTTGTCTTTGATAAACTGGCCTTGGGGTCTGGCTTGATGGGCCAGTGCCATCAGTTGATGCGCTTTTTTAAGATTGCTTTGCTCCATTTTCACCGCACTGTCGCGAACAAAGTCAATATCGGCGGCGGTTTCGAGATCGTTTAAGCTGGCGCTGTCGAGATCAAAACGCGGCGGTCTTAAGTTGGGCGCGGAGAGCTTTTGATAGATTTGCGTTAAGGTTTGGTCAAGGGCTTTATCATCAATCGCGTTGACCAGGGCCAACACCAAAGAGGATTGCTGACGATGTTGCTCGGCCAGCTGTAAGAGATCCCTTTTGCGCCCCACTTGGCAAAGCTGATCAAAACTGAGCTCAAACGTTGGTACGCTTTCTGGGGCGTGGCGATGGCCTTCACTGTCCTCAGCCAGCTCCACGTTGCCGTCGCGCACGAGCAACTGAGCTGCCATTTTGATGTCTGGGATGGCAATGGCGACTTGTTGACCTTGTAACTCAGGCTGCACAAAGTGGCCCACTCGGTTGAGGACTTTGACCAAGGCTTTATTTTTGGTGCTTTTGGGCATAATGCTCAAGGTGGAAATCAGCAGTCGCTTTTTTATTTTGTCTAAACTCATGGTGGTTCCGTTATTCATGTCTGGGTGAGTGAGCGGCCTCAAAGCGGCCTGTCACCAATCATTGTTTGTGTGGCCGCTTGCGTGACCGGTATCACTCGCCGATAAAAGGGTAGCGCCCTAAGTCACTGATCAGAGGTCCCCATTTGTTAATGGTATATTCATCTAATTTCTCTTGATCTGCAAATGGGTTTTGTCCCCCGACCGCTTGCCACTTGTCGAGTGGGTTGAGCAGATGAAGGCTGGCCAAGCCCATTTCTCCTGGGATTTGCGCATCGGAGACGGCGTTGTCGCCCAAGTGAATAAATCGCTCGTTGCTCGGTATTTGTTGCTTGATAAAGTGCCACATACTGCCGTTGTCCTTGCGAAGCGCCAAGGCAGAAGAGACAAATAACTTATAGCCATTGCTGACGCCGGCTTTTCTCAACATCATGACAATTTGATGCTCGGTGTAATAGGTATCCGAGATGATGAAGACGGTTTTGCCTGCGACGATAAAGTTATTGAGTAACTCGACCATTTCATCTTTGCTCTTGATCATGTCCAAATCGTAAGCAAATTCCAAGTTGGCCATTTCATCGGCTTGCGAGATGGACCAATTTAGCGTTGTGGCCAACTGGCGATAGACCGTAAAAATATCGACATCACCTTGAAAGCATTGGTTCTCTCGGGCTTGATATTCCGCTTGGTTGCGCAATTCGACAAAGCGGTGCGCGCAGTCTATCTCACCGTGTTTGACCAAATAGTGACCCAGCTTGAGCTTGGCGTAATCGGCGACAAAGTGGCTGCGGCGAATTAGGGTGTCGAACACGTCAAAAGAAACTATAGAATAGGGCGCCAACTGTTGCATCAAATCGTCTGGCTGTCTGACATAGTGGCTAAAAATATGCCCTTTGTCTTGGGTAAAGCAGCCAAGCTCTGGGTAGTAGAACAGCTGTTGGTAGCCTTGCTGTTCGGCCAATAACCCGATACAGCGCTCTAAGGCGTGTAATTCCGAGCCATCATTGGGCAATGGCTCGGCGGGGAAGTCCTCGTATTGATTGAAGTTTTCGAGTAGCGGTTTTAGGGCCTTTGGCTTGGCCCAAAACATGCCCCCGACCGGGTAGGCGAGAAAATCACTGCGGTCTTTAATGCCCCATTGGGAATAAAAACGTTCGCGGTGCGGGATGTTTTTCAGCCAGTGATTGACCCAATCGGGCATCATGGGGAAAAACGTTGGGTAATAGATCCCACAATCGTCATTTTGGCCCATAAAGCTGATCGCTCTGGCAATCACATGGCAATCTCTTAATAAATACTCACCTAAGTAATCGGCCCACTGGGTTTGAGCCCGACCAGAGTAAAGCGATTTTTTCGAATGCAGATGACAAAACAAATCGTACTCGAGTAGGGCTTGGCCAAACTCAACCAACAAAGGACCAAAGTTGCGTCCCCGATTGACGGCGGTTTTGACGTTAAGGTGGCGCACGTTGTCTAAGGCCTGAAATTTTTCCAGAATGTCGGTGTGCCACTCGTCTTGACTGACGGTAATAAAAACGTCGAACTGCGTCGGGAAATGACGCAGGCACTCAAGGTAATAGTCAATAAAATCAGCGTAGAAAATGTGCAGGCACACGGCAATTTTTTGTTTGGCAATCGTGTCTTTGTCAATCACCGGGCGCAATTGGTCTTTGGGCTGCCATTTCGGGGAAAACGCGGCGACCTTGTTCGGGTCAGGGTTTGCCAAGTAATGCGCTAACGGGCTGATTCCGGCGTGATAGACTTCTGGGTGCTGCTTGAGATAAACGAGGTTGTCGAAGTTCGGGCCTGGGCTGACCGGTGAAAAGGGACTCTTGTACAGATAGTCGGCAAACGCAGCTTCTTCCGTGGCAAAACCGTGTTGTTGGTTATCGCTGTACCATTTGGCATCAAACCACTGCTCACGTTTGGCTTGGGCCAATAAAGGTTGGTGTTCACCCTGGGTCGGATAGTGGCGAGCGGGCAGCTGCTTGGCTTGTTTTTTCATTCCCCGGCGCATCAACATCCCTTCAAGGTGCACCGCCTGTTGCATTAAGCCTGGGTGCTTTCTTAGCAAGCGTTCGACGTACGGAAATTTTTGTTTAATTAAAGCTCGGTAGTTCATAAGCGCAGACCAAAAAAATCAAGCGGCGATACCGTCCCGACATTGGCGGTATCGTCATCAATAGAAAACAATGGCCACGAGGTGCGGGGAATTAACCCTTGTTGCGTGACAAATTGGGTGTACAACTGCTCAATTTCGCCCTGGCTAAAGCAGACGCGATCGCATTGCAGTTGATACAGTCGTTGCAACGCCCCCTGAAACACCTGCTCTAACAAGTAAAAGTGATGCTGGGCCGAGGTTTTGCGACCAAAGTAAAAATCAAATTCTTTGTGTTCAAGTGGGTTAAAGCGAATGTCTTGAAACTGGCCGTTGGGGGCGGTGAGCAACGATTCGAGAAACATCGAACGATCCAGAGGAAGATACCCATCCCCCAGTTTTACCCCTTCTTTTAGGTACCCCGCCATGGTCATGGTTTGGTTGCCAATTTGGTGGTGACCGGGTTGAGAGGCGATCAAATAATGTCCGGCAGTGGGCTGCTTAAAAATCAAGGTCAATAAGGTTTGAATCGTGCCGCTGTAACCAATGTCGACTAAATGGGAGCGGGCATCGTCAAAGTAGCCAAGCTGAGTCAAGTACGCCTGATAAGCCATTTTGGTTTGGTTGATAATCGGGCTTAAAGGCGCCAAGCTTTGATTGAGTAATTTGGTGACCTTATCCATGTCTTGCGGCAGGGCAATGTGCTTGTTTTGCTCTTTGCGTGAAAAGGCTTTGTTGATGCTGACATCGCTGATCATAAAGCGGGTACGCATTAACTGGTACAAGGATCCGCTGTAATTAAAATTGAGTGAATATTGATAGGTTTCGGGCTCAAGTAAGCCAATCTTAAACAAGAAGGCCCGCGACACTAACAGATACGCTGAGGTGTCAGAACTTGAGTGCGTGGCGACGGCCGTTGTGAGTGCAGTGTCACTCGACACGTCGCATTGCTTTTCTTGCTGATTGGCATCTTGATAGGTCTGATAGGCCTTTTCGAGCCAATACCCTTCGCGCGCGAGAAAAAACAGGCGTTGAGAGGGGGCGGTGGCTTGATCGAGCTGCTGACAAAAAAAGTGCAGTACAGGCGCGAGAAGAACGGAGCCTAAACTTTGTAAAGATTGGTATGCCATGTCACGTCCTGGGTGTGAAAATCCGAGTGCCTTTGAAAAGGCTATTTATTGTTGTTTATTTTATTTTTTGTTTTTATTTCATACAGCTATGCAAGAAGCGATGAGTGAACGTTGGTTTGCTGCAATCCGTAAGTGTGCGTAAAACATTATATCAGACCACCCCTTGCTTCAAGCGCCATTCAGTGAATACTTCACAAAAAATAGCATTGCTGTGTCAATTCTACGCCATATAAAGTCAGTGCAGTTTCAATCGGCTAGGCGGGGCTGGGCATTGTGTTTTGGCATAGGTTTTCGGTGCGAGCGAACGCGCGGGTAAACAAACGGGATTATCGATAAAAATGAAAACAGCGAATATTACAATTAAAAACTCTACGCTCCTCACAAAATACTTATAACTCGTCCTAGTTGCTGGCTTTTTTTTGTGAGGGTTACCATAATGCGGTGATTAATATATTAATAGTGGTCGGTCTTACTTTACGCCAATTATTGCAACAGACAAATTTATGATCAAAATTAATCAATGGTTTACTCGAAACTACCAATATTATTTTGACCGTACCCACATCGCCAAATTCATTGCCTTGTGTGGCTTTATTACGGTTTTACTTTATGTTTGCTTGGTATCGCTGCACTCGCGCTGGTCATTGGATGAGAAAATTCATCACGCGTTAGACAATTTTAACCAGTTACTTCACCAAGAGCGCATTGCGGTGAAAACACAATTGCTCGGCATCAGCCCGCTCGATTGTCCTACTTATGCGCAGCAAGCGCGTCAAGCCGTGTATAACTCCAACTATATCGATGCCATCGGCCTGGTGAATCGCTATATGGTGCTCACGTGCTCTTCCTACTTGGAAAACGTCAATATTGATCTTGTCGCTCACTACCCGATTGGTGAGATCAAAGAAGATTCGATTTATCAAGTGGTACCTCAGTACACCGACAAAACCAGCATGCTGTTTTTTACCGGGTTAGAGAAAGGGTATTGGGCATCGATGATCATGCCGCTGCGTCACGTGCGCGGTATTTTTGAAAAAGTGTTTGATACGGAAAATATCGCGTATCGCATCTTAGTCAACCAAGATGTAATTGACCACAATGGTAAGTTGACCGATGGCAGGATCGTTGTTAGCGATGCCGACGGTCCGCAAATTGAAATCGAACCCAATGCCCAATATTACCTGGGTAAGTTGGTGGAATGTTTACCCTACCTGATCATCGTGCTCTTGATTCAGGCCGTCGTCATTATTTATATCATGTATCGGACCAAGTCGCAGTCATTGAATATATTGGTCGCTCAAGCTTATCAAAAACGTGAATTTAACGTGTATTTACAGGCCATCGTTAATAATCATCAATCCAGCGTGATTGGCTATGAGGCTTTGCTTCGTTGGTACAACCCAGCGCAAGGCGTGGTGTCTCCGCTGGTGTTTATTCCGGTACTGGAAAACATTCAATTAATTGATAAAGTGACTTATCAAGTGTTTGAAGATGCCTTGGCGTTAATCAAAAAACACTCGCAACACTTTGCCGATAAGTACATCAGTGTCAATTTAAGCCGAGTGTTACTAGACGATTGCGATGCCTTGAGTCGAATCATTACTTTGCTCAACGATCACAACGCCTTGTGTTCATCTATCGTTATCGAGATCACCGAAAACTTAGAACTCGATGAGAAAAAAAGCAATAACTTAAGCTACTTGATGTCGAGCTTGCGCCCGATTGGCGTGCGTTTTTCTATCGATGATTTTGGCACCGGTTATTCTGGCCTGTCTTTGATCAAAGACCATCGCTTTGATTACCTTAAAATCGACAAAGTGTTCATCAATCAGGTTGGTCAAAATGGCTCTTCGGATCTGATTTTGAACCACGTCATGCAAATCGCAAAAGACTTTTCTATGGGGACGATCGTCGAAGGGGTGGAAACGACACGACAAGTGACCGCGCTCGAAACACTGGGTTTTGATGTGCTGCAAGGCTTTTATTTCCACAAGCCAGATGTGTCGTCACAAGCTATCGAGTATTCAGATAACATATTCCCATCGTGATCGCGGTGATCAGCAACGATCAAAAAGAGGCCGAGCCCCTTTACCGGGCTCGGCCTCTTTATAGGATTACATCGCTGAGCAATTACAGCGGTTGATTGACCTGAATCACCAACTTGCCGAAGTTTTTGCCTTCGAGTAAGCCAATAAACGCTTCAGGGGCGTTTTCAAGACCAGAGACGATTTGCTCTCGGTATTGAATATCACCGTTTTCTACCCAAGGGGTCATGGCTTCGGCGAACTCTTGGTAACGATGGCCATAGTCATCAAAAATGATAAAGCCCTGCATTTTAATACGCTTCACCAACAGTTGTCCCATCAGCGCCCCCATGCGATCGGGGCCTGGTTGTGGGGCCGTGGCATTGTACTGAGAAACCATGCCACACAAAGGAATACGGGCTTTGGCGTTTAACAGCGGCAAGACCGCATCAAAGACTTTTCCGCCAACGTTTTCAAAATACACATCGATGCCGGCGTCACAGGCTTGAGTGAGCTGCTCGGCAAAATCTTCGGCCTTGTGATCGATACAGGCATCAAAACCGAGGTCGTTAAGGGCGTAGCGACATTTTTCTTCGCCACCGGCAATGCCGACGACACGACAGCCCTTGAGCTTGGCGATTTGGCCAACGGTGGCCCCGACTGGGCCTGTTGCGGCGGCCACCACGACGGTCTCACCGGCTTTGGGTTGGCCGATATCTAACAATCCCATGTAAGCGGTAAACCCGGGCATGCCCATTACGCCCAGTGCGTAAGAAGGGTGCGCTGGGTTTTGACCGAGTTTAAGCAAGCCTTGACCATTAGACACCGCGTAATCTTGCCAACCGGTAAACGCGACGACCCATTCACCGACCAAAAATTCATCATTGCGGGATTCTTCCACTTGGCACACTGTGCCACCGACCATGACCTCATCAATCGCGACAGGGTCGGCATAAGATTTGGCATCGCTCATCCGGCCGCGCATATAGGGATCGAGAGAGAGATAAACACAGCGCAATAAAACCTCACCGTCTGCTGGGGTCGGTTTTTCTGCCTGTTCCAGACGAAAGTTTTCTGCGGTTGGCGCGCCGTGGGGGCGAGAGGCGAGTACCATGCGGCGGTTGATCGTTTGAGTCATAAAAAGCTCCTGAATATTAAGCCGTAAGTGGATTACTTCTGCGATGACAAATGACCGTTTTGGGTAAGTAAAACGTCATTTGCAGATGGAGTACTGGGTTGGCGATTGCACTTCTAGAGACGTCGAGGACAACCATTTAGCCGTTAACGCGAATGTGTTTTCCAATATCTCAACATCTTGAGAAAGTTTGTGTAGTAAACAAGCACCAAGCCAAGTTTGATATAAGTGTCTGGCATGGCTTTTTGGGTCGAGAGCGGTGACGGAGCCATCTTCTATCCCTTGTGCAAGGAGATCGGCCAAACGCGCCATAATGCGCTCCGCAGCGCGGTTGAGCCCTTGACGCATCGGTTCAGAAAGGTCGGCGACTTCACCACTGAGCTTGACCACCAAACAGCGATGACCGTGTTGAGTATCGAGCTCTACCTGCATCCAGGCGTCAAAAAAGGCTAAGATTTTTTGATACGCACTGTGCTCAGGGTGAGAAAAAATGGCTTGAAGTTTCTGGGTATAGTGCTCGAGGTAGAAGTCGATTAAGCACTCGCCAAAATGCTCTTTAGAACGAAAATAATGATAGAAAGAGCCTTTGGGCACTTCGGCTGTCTTGAGCAGTTGTGATAAGCCCAGCGCGTGAAACCCCTGCTTAACCACAAGTTGGTAGCCAGTAGCAAGGATGTGCTGGCGAGTATCTTGAAATGTGTTGCGCGTGTTAACCACAGGAACTCCGAGCGTCACCATGAACAATAAAGCGCTATCCTAACCAAGATTAGACCGGTCGTCTAGTGTTGTTTTTATGACCAAAGTCCGCCCCGATATGTTCATCTTAGGGGAAAACCATCACTGAGACACTAGGGTCACAGCGATGGTGTGGCGCAATCAAATCGAGATCTTGGGGGAGGAGCAAGTTGGCGGCGACAGTGAGGCTTGGTTCATGCAGTGTTGAAAAGCGTGATAGGCCTTAATCACGACGTCACTTTGAACCTGATGACCAAAGCAAAATGCCTCGCCATCGATACTTTCATCGGGAAACTCGGTAATCAATTGCAAAGGCGTCAACGCGTCGTCGGCGACTTTTTGCAGCAAACAGGGAATGCGATTGATAAAGGTAAAAGGGGACTCTCCCCCATGGCGTTGGAACGCAGTGAGTTGTGCGTGATTAAACGCCAGTAAGGCGTTGTTTTGTGCCAGCTGGTGAGTCAAATATTCGATAAAGGCCAACGCGAGATGACTGTAATGGGCTTGATAGCGAACAATGACAAAAAAGCCTTTGGGTATGGTCCAGTCTGCAAAGCCAGCCGGAATATAGCCCGACAGTGGCCGTACCCATTCGTGGGCGGGGTAGCCGTGTAAATTGATGTGCAGCTTGGCCGCAGTCTGTTGTCGCGCTTGATCGCGAATGGCGGTTTCGAAACGCTGATGAGACGAGTGGTATTCTAAGTCATTGCCAAGTGCCGTGTAGCGCGCGGCGTGATGCATATGAGTGGGGTTGGCTTGCAACAAGTCGTGATACAAGGCGTAACCATCGGGATTTTCCAGTGGCGAGATAACAAAGTGGTGACCGGGTTGTTGACTCAGTTGCTGCGCGGCGCGCAATGCCCCGAGGATGCCGGTTGATTCATTGGCGTGCTGGCCAGCACTGATGATCACCGGGTGATCGCTGCCTTGACAATACTTGGCGTTCACACGGCGTCCACTGACCGATTGGGCGTACCAAGACTCGCCTTTTATCTCTGCAAGCGCGGTCGCAACCTGGGCACTGCTCAGTGGTTTGGTCGCCGTGTCCAACGCCAGTTTTTCTTCACTGCCGCTTAAGGGGGCCCGCTCTTTTGCGGTCGGAGCCTGATAATCACTTAAATAACAATGACAGTGATAATCCCCGTCTTGATAAGTAATATTGGGAATAATTTGCCCAAACTGGGCATCGCGATCTTGAAGAGATTTACCTTGCTGCAGCTTACACCACTCTTGCAAGGTAAAATAAAAATCCTCGTGCAGGCCTTCACGCAAGCTGATGTGTTCGTGTGCCACGCCAAGCGGTTCATCGAGCAGCGGCGCTTGCACCTCTATCATTAAGCGCTCAAAGTGGGGCCGTTCGCTTAGCGCATCGCAAAGTTGACTTATCGCGCTATCAAAGATTTGCTCGTAATCACAATACACTCGCTCGTCGAGCAGAGGACGATGATCTGGGTCGCTGATTTTTATCCAGCCGGTGGGCGAAAGGCTGGTTTGGCCGGTTATACTGGTTTTGACGGCATTGGGCGCAAAAATGTCATAGTGGATTGGCTCGCAATGAGGCCGTTTTAGCGTCAATTGATAGTGGAGTTGCTGATCGTCGCGCGGGGTGAATTCGATGTTGGCGCGATCAAACACACTGCCAAATGGATAGGTTTCGAGAGCAAAGCGTTTATCACTGCCAAAGGCATCGCTAGGGTAGTGTACCACCAAGGTGCTGTCGGGGTGGTTAAATCGCTCGCGGTCGGCTTGGCTCAAGTCTTCGAATAAGAAATGCACAAAGGGTTTATAGGCACTGTGAATCCGGGCATGTACACCGTGTTTAAACAGTGTTGTTTCGGCTCTGCGACGGGTTTTTTGATCGTTAAATACCCACATTTCGATGTGATGATGACGAAAAGCAGGCTGACATAAGTAATCGACCCACTGAGTCAGGGTCGAGGATAGGGTTTGTCGGACTAACGACACCTCGCCCTGCGCGTAAGGGCGCCAGGCCTTGTCGGGGCAAGATGTCGCGAGTGAGGTCGCCGTCGTGGCCAAGGCCTGCGCTTTAGACATCGCATTGGAGACATGCGCGTTGGAGACATGCGCGTTGGGGATACTCATGTTCGGGCGCACCCAATTGTTGTCCTTAAACAGTCTCATCGCGAGGTTCTCCCTGTCGGATCTAGGGTGTCGCGCAGCCAGTCACCCAATAAGTTCAGGCCCAACACCGTCAACAATATGGCCAAACCGGGAAACACCGTTACCCACCACGCGGTTTGAATGTAGGTACGTCCATCAGCGAGCATGCCTCCCCAACTGGGCGTCAGCGGGTCGACCCCTAAGCCCAGAAAAGTCAAACTGCTTTCTAAAAGAATGTTATTGGCAATGTTGAGCGTCATTAACACAATCACAGGGCCAATGAGATTGGGCAGTAAATGGCGCAATAAGATATTGCGATGACTGACTCCGATCGCTTTGGCCGATTGAATGAACTCGCGGTCTCGTAGCGATAACACCGAGCCTCTCACCAAGCGAGCGTATTGCACCCATTGTGATAAAATCAGCAATAGGATCATATTGGTCAGCCCGCCACCGACAATGGCCATGAACGTAATCGCCAACAAGATAAACGGCAGCGCCAATTGGACATCGGCAAAGCGCATGACAAACTTGTCCCAAACACCGCCAAAGTAGCCAGACACTAACCCCATCGCCACGCCGATCACCACGGCACCAAACACCGAAAACAAGCCCACTTTTAACGACACCGCACCGCCACTGATCACGCGAGCCAGAATATCGCGACCAAGGGGATCGGTACCAAACCAATGCTCGCCCGAGGCAAAAGGCGCTGCCAAACGAGACATCAAGTTGATTTGGCTGGCACTGTCACCAAACACCCAATCCGAGGTCATGACCAATAAGCACATGGTCCCAGTCAGGAGTGCGCCTAAGATAAATTCCAAACAGAGGTAACGGGAGAAAGGACGTTGTTTTACTAGAGAACTCGACATGATTAAGACTCCGTTCTGATACGAGGATCAATCAGTCCATAAGCGATATCGACCAATAAATTAACCCCGACAATGACGAAAGAAAGTAAGGTGATCACCGCTTGTAAAACCGGATAATCGCGACCGGCGACGGCATCAAATGCCAAAGTGCCAAGCCCTGGCCAATTAAACACGCGCTCAATGATGACGATGCCACCGAGCAAACCACCAAATTGCAGACCAAAATAGGTGATCAGCGGAATAGAACAATTGCGCAAAGCGTGTTTGTACAAGACGGTTCGCTCGCTTAACCCTTTGGCTCTGGCGACCATGATGTATTGCGATTGCAGGGTTTCGAGCATTGCAGTGCGCACCAGTCGCACATTGGTCGCGGTTAAAATCACGCCCATGGTCAGGGCTGGCATGACATAGCTTTTCCAATCGTTCATACCGCTGGCTGGCAACCATTGCAGATAGATAGAGAAAAACAATACCAGCATCAAGGCCAACCAAAAGTTGGGAAAGGACAAGCCGATCAAGGAAAAAATTCGAATGGCCTGATCGACCCAAGTGTTGCGCTTGATCGCCGCCTGAATACCGAGTGGAATCGACAGTACAATCGACACCATCATCACGGCAAAAGCGAGCCATAAGGTGGCAGGTAAGGCCAAGCCAATCAGTTGCGATACTGGGGTCCCACCCATAAAGCTGTTGCCAAGGTCACCGGTAAACAGGCCTTGGACAAAGCCCAGGTATTGCTCGATAAAAGGACGGTTGACGCCAAGCGCTTCGCGGATATGAGCCAGATCGGTTTCACTGACACTACCCGCGCCTTGGGTCAACATCAGCGCGGGATCGCCGGTCAAGCGAATGGCAAACGCGACAATTAACGTCACGGCGACCACGACAAATAACGCCTGTAACAGCCGGCTGAATAAAAACGGTATCATGATACACTCCTCAATGCCTGGTGCCTGCCAGGCGCAGTATGAAATCCAATAGCAGCAAAGCGATGGTGATTATTCGACCGTCACTTGGTTGAACAGCAGGCGGTTATCCACCGCGGGGGTGAAGTTTTTCACCTTATTCGAGACACCATAAATGGCATTGAGACTGTACAAAGGCAATTCGAGGGCCTGGTCGACGGTATAGCGCGCGATGGTTTTTAACAGCGCCTCTCGCTCGGTTTTGTCGGTCATGGAGCGTTGCTGCTCGAGTAAGCGATCGAGTTTGGCGTCGCTGTCGTAAGGGTTCCACTTCTCGCCGCTGTGGTACATGAAGTAAGCGGTGTTGTCGTAGTCGAGGGTCCAGCCTCCCCAGCCCTGTTGGAACATCGCGCCTGTCTTGCCATTGGGGATGATGTCATTGAGCATAATGTTGCTTTCATAGGGTTTGATGGTGGCGTTAAGACCAATGATTTGCAGATAACTGGCAATCGCTTGAGCGACTTCATTGAAAGTGGCGTTGTTGCCGCGAATATCGATTTGAATCGACGTACCCGGTTTGACACCCGCTTGTTTCAACAAGGCTTTGGCTTTGGCCGGGTCATAGGGCAAGGGTTTTAACTCTGGGTCGTTGCCAAAGGAAATGCTGCTTTGGAAGCTGGTGATGGCTTGCGCTTGGCCGCCTAAAATGGCATCGATAATGGTCTGGCGATCAACGCCGTAAATAATGGCTTTGCGCACGCGAACGTCTTCGGTAATGCCGTTTTTGGTGTTAAAGCGCAGCGCATACACGCTCGGGCTGGTGGCTGACTCAATCGATAATTTTGCGTCTTTTTCAATCGTCGGGACCATAGAGATCGGAATAATAGGGGGCACCACCATGTCGACGCGACCCGATTGCAACTCGGCCACCGCGGTGGCTGGCTCGGCAATGAAACGGTAGTGCAAGCGGTCGAGCTTTGGTGCGCCACGCCAATGATTGGCAAAGGCTTTTAGGGTCACACCCACTTTGGGATCGTATTGAGTGAGCTCAAAAGCGCCGGTGCCAATCGGGTGGCGGTTAAAATACGCTTCGCCCTTTTCCTCAATGTACTTGGGGGGCACAATCATCGCCCCATAACCGGATAATTTGGTCAGTAACACGGGGTCGGGCTGACTGAGGTAAAAGTCGACCGTGTCGTTATCAACAATCGTCACTTTTTCTATCGCGGAATAGTTAGAGCGTTGCGGCCCTTTGCGACCTTCCTCACCGAGTAAGCGATCAAAGGTGTATTTTACTGCCTCGGTATTAAAAGGTTCGCCGTTTTGGAAGGTCACGCCTTGGCGCAAGGTAAAGCGGATACGTCGGCCGTTGTCGAGCTCTTGCCATTGGGTAGCGAGGGCCGGTTTTAAGGTTAGGTCGGTGTCGCGATAGGTCAAACCGTCAAAAATATTGGTTGCCACCGTTGACCAAGCCAACAAATACGTATCAATCGGATCCCAACTGCCGGGGTCTTGGGAGGTGGCGACATTTAAGGTGCCGCTGGCTAGGGCTGGCATGCTCATCGCTAGAGAAGAAGCCATCAAAAGTGGCGCCGCAAGCTTGCTAAGGGAAAAACGAGGGTTCATCGTAAACTCCATTTACTGTGAGGTGGTGAGACTATCTCCTAGCCTCTTTTCGTTCACAGACAAAGCATGGCATAAACTAAGCGATGTCTTGTCTGCTCGTCTAGTTCGGTTTGTTAAGCGAGTTGTGCGACCCAATGTCCTTGCGAAATCTCGCGATAACACAAGGCGTCGGGCTCTTGGCCAACCGCTCGGATCGGGCTTGGAATATCGCCGGTCATGGCAACGTGTTGGCGCTCGCGAGTGGGGTCGGCGACGGGCACGGCTTGCAATAACTTTTTCGTATAGGGGTGCTGAGGCGATTCCATGATCTGTTGTCGGGTGCCTAACTCGGCAATTTGCCCGAGGTAGAGCACGGCAATTCGGTGACTGATTTTTTCGACTACCGCCATGTCGTGACTGATAAACAGCAGTGCAATCCCTTGTTCGCGTTGAATTTCCATCAATAAGTGAATGATTTGCGCTTGAATGGTCACGTCGAGCGCAGACAGGGCTTCGTCGGCAATGATCAACTTGGGTTTACACGCCAACACTCTGGCGATGCACACCCGTTGTCGTTGCCCCCCAGAGAATTGGTGGGGATAGCGGTTAGCGCACTCGGGATCTAGGCCCACTCGCGTGAGCAGTTGCGCGACCTGTTGATCAATTTCGGCTTGGTTGGTGGCCAGTTGGTGCGTTTTGATCGGCTCAGCAATCGAAAAGCCAATGGTTTTTCGCGGGTCGAGTGAGGCAAAAGGGTCTTGGAAAATGTACTGCACCTCTTGTTTGAGTCGGTGCTGCTCACGCGCGCTTAATTGAGAGATCGCTTGGCCGTTAAACATCACCTGCCCAGAAGTCGGTTGTTGCAGTTGTTGAATGGTGCGACCTATGGTGGATTTGCCTGATCCCGATTCGCCGACCAAGGCCAGGGTTTCGCCGGGATAGACCGTAAAGTTGACGTGCTCAACGGCGTGAACGCGATGGGTGACGCCTTTGAGCCAGTGTTTTTTTACATCAAAGCGCACCACTAAATCCTCTACTCTGAGCAAGGGCGCTTGATCGTAGCGAGCGGTGTCTTGAACCTTTTCCTGGCCAATAATGTGTTTTTTGCCTTCGATCATTTGTGCCATCGGCGATTGCTTGGGATGAGGTTCACCGCGCATCGAACCGAGCTTGGGCACGGCGCTGAGCAAGGTTTGCGTATAAGGGTGTTGGGGCTTAGCAAACAGCGCTTTGACTTCGCCTTGTTCAACTTTTTCCCCTTGCCACATGACCACCACCTCGTCGGCAATTTCGGCCACCACCCCCATATCGTGAGTGATAAAAATGACGGCCATCCCGAGTTCTTTTTGTAGATCTGAGATGATGGCGAGGATTTGCGCCTGAATCGTGACATCTAAAGCGGTGGTGGGTTCGTCGGCAATCAACAGTTTCGGGCGACAGGCGAGGGCCATGGCAATCATCACGCGCTGACGCATGCCGCCAGACAGTTGATGAGGGTAGCGCTTTAACATGCTCTCGGCGTTGGGCAGACGCACCATTTCTAACAGGCGGTGTGCTTGTTTTAGCGCCTCAGCTTTGGTCTTTTTCTCATGCAGTTGGATGATTTCCGCAATCTGATCGCCAAGCGTATAGACAGGGTTGAGCGAGGTCATTGGCTCTTGGAAGATCATGGCAATGTCATTGCCGCGGATGGTGCGCATTTGTTTCTGAGACAGGGTGAGCAAGTCTTGTTTTTGGCCCTGGTGCTCAAACCAGATGTGGCCGCTGTGATACTCGGCACCGGAGAGGTCGGCTAAACGCATAATCGACTGTGATGACACGGATTTCCCTGAGCCAGACTCACCGACAATGGCCAGTGTTTTTCCGGCCGATACCGAAAAACTCAGGTTTTTTACCACCGGAGAGGATCCGAAATTTACCGACAGGTTTTCAACCGTTAGCAATGGGGTATCAAGTTTCGTCACAGTCAATATCCTTATTTTCGCCATAGTCAGAAAGGGGAAACGGGCGTAGACGCGCTGACCCTTTCTTTGATACTCAGTGTCATCCTGACACCCTTGGCAACACAGTTTGGTTGCATTTATCTTACTATCATCGCTTTTTTTAGCATGACATCCACTCATATTAACGCATTAACAATAACAAGATGTTATGCTGAGATGGCATGGTGAGCAGAACATCACCGGTATGGAATGAATCTGAGTGGCAAGGGAAATTATTGTGAAATTTCGTCAAATCGAAGCGTTTCGCTATATTATGTTGCGTGGCACAACGGCGGCAGCGGCAGCAGAAATGCACATCACTCAGCCGGCGGTCAGTCGGCTAATCAAAGATTTAGAAGTCTCTTTGGGCTTTATGTTGTTTGAGCGATCTGGCAATCGCTTAATCCCGACCCTCGAAGCCAACCAGTGGTTTAAATCGGTGGAAGAGAGCTTTCTCGGCCTGGAAAAGTTGGCGGCGGTCGCCGACAAAATTCGCCATCAGGTACCCAGTGAGCTCAAAATTGCTTGTACTTCCGCGATTGGCACCTCTTTAGTGCCTCTGGCGATTAAAGAACATCGACGCTATTTTCCCGATGAACATTTCTCTGTGTTTACCCACTCTGTGTCGGAGATGGTGATCAAATTGCAAAATCATGCCATTGACTTAGCGGTAGGCCTGCCAGTCCCTCAATTACCCGGTATTGTGCAAGAAGAATTGGGCCAGGCCCGATATGTGTTTGCCGCGCGAGACGATCATCCGCTGATGGCGCAAACACAGGTCAACATAGAAGACTTGGTCGACGAGTCGGTGCTGACGGTGATCAACTCCGATCCCAACTATTGGTCGGCGTTGAATCACGTACTCGATCCGATAGAGCATCGAATTCGGCGACATATCGGCATCGACACCTCCCATACTGCTTATGCCATGATTGAACAAGGGTTGGCGGTGGGGGTTCTGGAGCCTTTTGCCGCGCGAACCTGGCAATCAAGCCGAGTGGCGACACGCCGGTTTGAGCCAGAAATTCGTTACCCCTATGGCCTGGCGTATTCCACCAATGCCAAACACCACACGTCTCTCAGTCGCTTTATAGAATCCTTAACCATGGTCGCGAAGACCATGACAGAGTTTGACTGAGTGAAACGCCGATGCAACGCGGATAATCGCCGGTAAAAAGAAGGGCAAGCTCAGCCGGAGGTTTGTATCAAACCGGCTTCACTTCCCCTTTCTTGTGTCTTATACCAATCTGATTAAGCAAAAGCTGACGACAACGTCTCGCTCTTGGTTACTTGGCCATTAACGGCTTCCACCAATCATCGTTGTGCAGATACCAGTTGACGGTTTTGCGAATGCCGGTTTCAAAGGATTCAACAGGCTGGTAACCAAGCTCGTTATTGGTTTTGGTTGCATCGATGGCGTAACGACGATCATGCCCCGCTCGGTCTGTGACATAAGTGATCAATGACTTAGATTGACCTTGAGCGACGGCTTTTCCTTGCGGGTATTTTTGCGCTAGGCTCGGTTCGGCGGCAAACGCTTCATCCATCAACTCACACACTAAGTTAACAATATCGATATTTTGCCATTCGTTATGGCCACCGATATTGTAATTTTCTCCCAAGCGGCCTTTCTCAAGCACCAGTTCAATGCCTCTGGCGTGATCTTCGACGTACAACCAATCGCGCACTTGCTTGCCATCGCCATAAATCGGCAGGGCTTTATCGTGCAAAATATTGGTGATGATCAATGGAATCAACTTCTCTGGGAAGTGGTAAGGGCCGTAATTGTTTGAGCAGTTCGAGGTAGTGACTTCTAGGCCATAGGTGTGGTGGTAGGCACGCACTAAATGGTCGGAAGCGGCTTTCGAGGCTGAGTAAGGCGAATTGGGCGCGTAGGCGGTTTCTTCGGTAAAGGCCGGGTCATTGGGCTCTAGGGTGCCGTACACTTCGTCGGTAGACACGTGGTGGAAACGGTGTGCTAAAGGCGCTTGACCTTGCGTTTTAGGCTCGTCAATCCAACACTTTTTCGCCGCTTTGAGCAAGCTGTACGTACCGAGAATGTTGGTCTCAATAAAGGCGTCTGGGCCGGTGATTGAGCGGTCGACATGAGACTCAGCGGCAAAGTGCACAATGGTGTTGAGCTGGTGCTGTGTGATCAATGACTCAACCAAGGCGGTATCACAGATATCCCCTTGCACGAAAGTAAAGTTAGGGTTTTGCTCGACAGCAGCTAAGTTAGCGCGGTTGCCTGCATAGGTTAACGCATCGAGTACGATGACCTTGTCGTTGGTGTGTTGCTCTAACCAATACAGGGCAAAATTGGCCCCGATAAAACCGGCGCCACCGGTTACTAATACATTGCGTTGTTCCATGAATGACATCGTCCAATAACGGTAAGTGAAAACCCGCGACTCTGAGGCCGCGATTTGAATTGACTAACCTAGTGGAAAATGACCGAGGAGTCTATCGTAAGGGGCTAATTTACTGTTAAAAAATGATCAATTAATCAAAAGACTCATCTAGACTGGCGCAAAGGCGGGGACCGCCTGAGTCAGGCGAATCTGATTCAGTATGGGGACAATGATAGCGCAGGAAAAAGCGTGAGAGCCAAGCAAGAACAGACGGTGAGTCTTTCTTTTACCAGGGATTTTCTTCACGGTGTTATTGCGTTTCTCAACCCGCCATTGAGTGAGATAGGTATTAAGGCCTCATGGCGCAATCAAGAGCGCGAGATTGTCAGGCCAACAAGCCTTGATAAGAAAAAATTGACCAAAATTTGTCATTAAATCTTCAATCGTCATTGGGGTCAGGATGTTAAGGTATTTGCACTTGATTTGCTAAGGGATGTCTTGGCCACTAGCGCCTTTTTCTTATTTGGCGATGACAATTGAATAGTTTCGAACTATTAATTAGATAGGTTCAATCGACTTTACCGAACACCCAGGTGTGATAGAGTTCAAATCAAGCAGGCTTGGTTAAAAAATACGCTGGCAAGGCTCGGTGAATTGAACAATACTGACCTTACTGGTTAGCAAGCCATATATAGATAACTAACTGGAATATAAGAAAAGCTTGTCGTTCCTCATGTCGTTTCAATAAGAGGTTCACGAGATCATCAACGGAAAGCGGAGTACGCAATGAGCAATCAAAATCAGTCTTCAGGCAAATGTCCTGTTATGCATGGTTCAGTTACCTCGAACGAAAACCCCAATGCACATTGGTGGCCGAACGCACTAAATTTGGATATTTTGCATCAGCACGATCGCAAACCCAACCCTATCGATGAAGATTTTAACTACCGTGAAGCAGTAAAAAAACTCGACGTAGAGGCACTGAAAGATGATCTTCGCCAACTGATGACCGACAGCCAATCTTGGTGGCCGGCAGACTGGGGTCACTACGGCGGTTTGATGATTCGTATGGCTTGGCACTCAGCCGGTACCTATCGAATCGATGATGGCCGTGGCGGTAGCAGCACGGGCAACCAGCGCTTTGCTCCCCTCAACTCTTGGCCAGATAACGCAAGCCTAGATAAAGCGCGTCGTTTGTTGTGGCCAATCAAGAAAAAATACGGCAACAGCTTAAGCTGGGCTGACTTGATGATTTTAGCCGGTAACGTGGCGATTGAAGACATGGGCTTAAAACCATTCGGTTTCTCTTTCGGTCGCGAAGATATTTGGCACCCTGAAAAAGACATCTACTGGGGCTCAGAAAAAGAATGGTTGGCGCCATCGGGCAGTGAAGGTTCTCGTTACTCTGGTGAACGCGACCTAGAAAATCCATTGGCCGCGGTGATGATGGGTCTTATTTACGTGAACCCAGAAGGCGTTGATGGCAACCCTGATCCACTGAAAACAGCGCAAGATATGCGAGTGACTTTTGCTCGTATGGCGATGAATGACGAAGAAACTGTGGCACTTGCTGCAGGTGGTCACACCTTTGGTAAATGTCATGGTAACGGCAATGCCGAAGACCTTGGCCCAGATCCAGAAGCCGCTGACATTGAAGACCAAGGTCTAGGCTGGAACAACAAAGTCGGCCGCGGCATTGGCGCGAATACCGTCACCAGTGGGATTGAAGGCGCGTGGACGACGAACCCAACCAAATGGGATAACGGTTACTTCTACTTACTGTTCACCTATGACTGGGAATTGACTAAGAGCCCTGCAGGCGCATGGCAATGGGAACCAGTGAACATCAAAGAAGAAGACAAACCGCTTGATGCCGAAAACCCGAATGTTCGTCGTAACCCAATCATGACCGATGCCGATATGGCGTTGAAAATGGATCCGACTTACCGCGAGATTTCTGAGCGCTTCTACAATGACCACGAAGCCTTTGCCGATGCGTTTGCTCGTGCATGGTTTAAGTTGACGCACCGCGATCTCGGCCCTAAATCGGCGTACATTGGCCCAGAAGTACCAGCAGAAGATCTGATTTGGCAAGACCCGGTACCAGCAGGAACCACAGACTACGATCTTGGCGGACTTAAGCAAGCCATCATCGACAGCGGTTTAAGCCAAACCGATATGATCACCACTGCTTGGGACAGTGCGCGTACTTACCGCAACTCTGATCGTCGTGGCGGTGCCAATGGCGCGCGTATTCGCCTGGCCCCACAAAAAGATTGGCAAGGTAACGAGCCAGAGCGTCTTGCTCGCGTCTTGTCCGTACTCGAGCCGATTGCCGAGCAATTTGGTGCCAGTGTCGCGGATACGATTGTCCTTGCTGGTAACATCGGTATTGAACAAGCCGCCGCTGCCGCGGGTTTCCCAACGGAAGTGCCGTTTACCCCAGGCCGTGGTGATACCACGCAAGAGCTGACTGATGTGGAATCGTTTGAACCGCTAGAGCCGGTCGCTGATGGCTTCCGCAACTGGCAAAAAGCCGACTATGTGGTTCAGCCTGAAGAAATGTTGCTCGACCGCGCGCAATTGATGAACTTAACTGCGCCTGAAATGACCGTACTTCTTGGTGGTATGCGCGTACTTGGTACCAACTACGGCGGGACAGGTCACGGTGTGTTTACCGACAATGTCGGCGCACTCACTAATGACTTCTTTGTCAACTTGACCGACATGCAATACAGCTGGAAGCCAAAAGGCAAGAACGTTTACGACATCTGTGACCGTGAATCTGGTGACGTGAAGTGGACAGCGACTCGTGTTGACTTGGTGTTTGGTTCAAACTCAATTCTTCGCGCTTATGCTGAAGTCTACGCACAAGACGACAACAAAGAGAAGATGGTCAAAGACTTTATCAAAGTGTGGACCAAAGTGATGAACGCTGATCGTTTCGACTTGTTGGCTTAATCACAATCTTCACCGCAATAGAAAAGACAACGCCGAGCTCAATGCTCGGCGTTTTTTTAAATGGTGTTGAGTTTATACCAATCTCACGCAATCTTGGCTTTGACTCTAAGGCGCGATTTGACCGCCGTTGACATCCAACACTTGGCCGGTGATGTAGCCCGAGCAAGCATGGGAAGCCAAAAAAGCAAAAGAAGGAGCGACTTCTTCACTGGTGCCAAAGCGACCCATCGGAATTGAGTTGGCGATCGCGGTACGGACTTCGTCGGATTTACCGTCGTGGAACGCGGTATCAATGGTGCCCGGCGAGACAATGTTAAAGCGAATATTGTCCTTGGTGAATTCTTTGACCCAATTGCGGTGAATATCGTGTAGCCAAGCTTTAGAAGCGGCGTAAATCCCAGCGCCGACACCGCCGCCTTCACGTGCAGCAATCGAGCCGGTACTGATCACACAACTGGTTTGCCCAGATTGTTGTGCCGATTGCTTGAGAAAGGGAATGGCGTATTTGGTCATCATCAACGCAGAGCGCGCATTGAGGTTCATGACGTGATCGTAAAATGCGTCATCGATACCTTCTAATGGGCTTCTTCCTCCTAGGCCGCCGGCGTTGTTGATTAAAATATCAAGGCCACCAAAGTGGTCGGTAAAGTCTTGTACTAACTGTTGGCATTGCGCGCTTTGCGTCAGGTCGGCGGCAAAAAACGCCGCTTCACCTTGCTCTTGATTGAGCTCGGCGACCAATTGATCGATAGCATCAGAATGGGTACGGCCATTTAAGCCGACTTTTGCCCCTAATTGGACAAAAAGTTTTGCTGCGGCCAAGCCCATGCCGATGGTTGAGCCGGTGATTAAAATGCGTTTGCCTGCAAGATCGTTAAACATAGTCGGGTTACCTCATACAATGGGAATGTTCTGAACAACGAAATAATTGTAGTACAATATTACATTAAAGGCTATTTTTGGCTATGTTTATGATTTTATTTGTGATTGATGACGCAAAATACCGTTCGACATCGATCAAGTCCTTATTGTTGTTCACGTTATTATCAACAGGCGGTTTTGTGAAATAAGTCGAAAGTTATGATTGAAATATCACTCTATGTTGCCAATTTGATAGAGAATTGGCGACCTTTCATCCAGAGTGACACGACTGGCCTCGATACAACAAATACTGTTAAGTTGAGTAAAAAAACGCAAATAGATGGCAGAAATCACGGCTGAGATTATTTTTTATGTTATATTAGTATTAAATACTACTAATTATTTTAGGTTGTACGCACCATGGCGAATTCTTTTTCTTCAATCTCTGGCTCAAAGCGCAGCTTGCACGTTCAAGTGGCACGAGAGATTGCTCGAGGAATTTTATCGGGAAAAATTGAGCAAGGTTCTATCTTACCTGGTGAGATGTTCTTGTGTGAGCAATTTGGCGTAAGTCGCACGGCGCTTCGAGAAGCGGTTAAGCTACTGACATCGAAGGGCATGCTAGAATCAAGACCTAAAGTTGGTACCAAAGTGGTCGAAAGAGCTTATTGGAATTTCCTCGATTCACAACTGCTTGAGTGGATGGATGGCATTACCGATAAAAGCGTTTTTTACCGTCAATTCCTCGGCTTGCGTTTGGCCATCGAGCCAGAAGCCTGTCTGCTGGCGGCGAAACACGCCACCGCGGAGCAACGCATTCAACTGTCGGAAGCATTTCAAGAAATGTGTGTCGTGGCTGAGGCACAACCGTTTGATCAGCAAAAGTGGACTCAGGTTGATATGCGCTTTCACGATCTGATTTTCCGCTCGACGGGCAACGATTTTTATTTGCCGTTTGGCAACATTCTCAAGACCATGTTCGTCAACTTCTTTATTCACTCTTCGAAAGATGGTGGTACGTGCATTGATGAACATCGCACGATTTACGAAGCGATCATGGCGGGCAATGGCGAAAAAGCCAAATTGGCGTCTGTGACTCATCTCAATGAAAACAACCATCGCTTACAAGCGCTTGAAGAACAAAACCAAGCCTTATTAGCACAAAGCGGTATTAAAAAAGCCGTTTAACCATTCATGATTTGTGACCCCAAAAAAGAGAACTTCGCGTTCTCTTTTTTATGGTCTGAGGAAAATGTCTTGCAACAATTACAACCGCGCCTTGGTCGCAAGTGGACCCTGTTATTTTTGGTGATCATCAGCGCCTTTCCCCCCCTTACGACCGATTTGTATTTGCCGGCTTTGCCCCACATGGTCGAAACGCTAAACACATCACAAACCTTGATCAACTTGACCCTGAGTGGTTACTTTGGCGTTTATGCCACGGGCTTGTTGTTTTGGGGGCCATTGAGTGAAAAGTTTGGCCGCAAGCCGATCATGTTAGTCGGCATCGGGCTTTATATCCTGGCCAGCTTGGCTTGTGCGGCCAGTTACTCCGTGGAAATGTTGATTGGTTCACGGGTCTTGCAAGCGTTTGGCGGCAGTGCCGTCACCGTTGTCGCGACCGCGATTGTCAAAGACATGTATCAGGGACGCGAGCGAGAAAAAATCATGGCCACCATCATGTCCTTAGTGATCATCGCGCCGATGATCGCCCCGGTATTAGGGGCCTTTTTATTGACGATCGGCAACTGGCACTGGATGTTCATTGCATTGGCGCTTTTTGGGGCCTTGTGTGTGCCGTTTGCTTTGGCCTATCGAGAAACCCTGACTGAAAAGTACACCGGCTCTGTATTTCGCGCTTGGGGGCGATTGTGGGTAGTGACACAAAATCGCGCGTTTTTGCAGTTGCTGTTGATTTTTTCTTTACCTGCGCTGGCGATGATGGCCTTTTTGGCGGCGGGCTCTTATGTCTACATCAATGGCTTTGGCCTTACCGAGCAGGTATTTAGTTACTTTTTCGCGTTTAACGCCTTTTGTGCGTCGTTTGCCCCGCGGGTGTATTTAAAAGTGACGCGTTATATCTCGATACCCACGATGATAAGCTGCAGTTTTCTTGGTTTGACTTTATCGGGCGTGGCGATGACCTGCTTAGGGGCCAGCAGTCCCTACGTATTTGCATTATTGGCGGCGACGGCGACCATGTCGGTTATCTCTTTGCGGGTGCCGGGGACGAACTTAATGTTAGAACAACAAAGCAAAGACACAGGCTCTGCGGTGGCGGTGATCCAATTTTCGACCATGATGTGCGGCGCGCTTGGCATGTCGCTGGTGTCACTCAATCCAGAGACCATGTTGCAAAACCTTGCCTACATTCAGCTGGCGATTGGCTTGGTGGGCAGTGTGCTGTGGTGGCGAGTCAAACATCGGCCTTTTGTGGTTGATAAGCTGCCTCAGGTTGAACCTTGATAGACCATGGTCAAAGCGCCGAATAAAAAAGGGCAGCACTTCAGTGGGCTGCCTCTTTTTTATTACCATGTGCTGATCAATACCAAGCGTAGTGTAATCGATATGGAGAAGACGAGATCAAGCCATCACTGGTCACGCCAGTCCGCTCGGCTTGATTCCAGCGTAGTTCAATGCCTAACAATGCTTGATCGTAAGAGGCACTGGCCTGATATTCCAATAAACCGGCTAACTCCCAGCGCGAGTCTAACAACCACTGTCCTTCTAAGCGCAGAGCCGCGCCCAAGCCACTGTCGTTACTTTGGCTGACCGAGGTTGACGCGCCATATCGATCGCTGATGACATCGCCATTATCGACTTGGTTATAGCCAAGCGCGATTCGTCCTGCCCATTGCCAAGTGCGATTTTCTTCGCTGAGCCACTGCAGTTGTCCGCCAGCACTGATAAATTGTTGTGGGCTAAAGTAACCGCCATTGCCCAGTGAATAATCGTTTTGGTTCTCTTGATAATGCATCCAAGACAAGTAAGGCCCGAGGCGAAGGTAGTCAAACGGATAAGACAATTGACTGGCGATATCTTTATTTAACCCAGTGCTTATACTGAATTTTTGATTACTGCCGACGTCAGTGCCTTCAATCCAAGCCCAATCAAGCTGCGCATTCGATGACCAGGTAGGGTCCCATTGGTAATTGAATAAGGCGCGAGCCCCATTGGCACTGACACTGCCCCAGCGTTCACCCTCGTCGTTCACTCCTGTGGTGCTGAGTATGGTTTCTTCTATCGGGTCGCGATACAGGCTCGCAGCGTAACTCCAAGGATCGTCAAACCAAACCCCTGACAGCATGGCAAACCACCGCGACGGCAAATTGTCTTGAGGTTGTTGATACGTCAAGCGAGCAAGGGCGTTCCAATCGCCGCCTTGTCTGCGGTAAAAAGCCTGTAATTGGCTGGCTTGAGTATCGAAATTGCCACCTTGGTATGTCAAGTAAGCGGTTTTTAGCCCATATTGAGCACCGTCATTTCGGCGGGTGTAACCCAGTGAGTATTGCTGGCTCTGCAAGCCGGTTAAGTTATTGCCGGTGTCGTTATTTTGCCAATCAAACCCCGCTGATAACGTGGTTTGATCTGCTTGCTGTGAGGTACTGTCCAAGGCGTAAAAACGATTAAATTGTTTGCGAGACCAAGCGGTTTGCTTTTGCTTTTCGGTTAGCGCGTGTTGCACAGAAGGGTAAGAGTGAGAAAATTGATCCAAGAGGGGGTCTTGAGGATCAAAGCTGTCGACCAAGGCCTTGGCAAATGTGTGATTGTTCGGCTGACGGGAGATCAGTTGAGCAAAGGCCCACTGCCGTTGACCGCGATGGTTAAGTTTGGCTTGTGTCCAAGCGTAAATCTCCATCTGCTGATCGTTTAACTTGCCGAGGCTTTGGATGGCCTCGGCCATGATTTCACTCTGGTGATACTCTTGCTGCTGAAAGTGGGCTAACTGGCGTTTGGCATAGCCCTCAATACAGTAATGGAGTAAGTTTGCTTGGGTGACGTGTTGGCAGGCCAGTTCAAACGCTTGTGGCTCTTGGCCCATTTTCTCAAGGGTTAACACTTGGCCATATTGATGACCTGACGTGGTAAATAGAGTGAGCGCGGTGTCGAATTGTTGTGCGTCAAAGCGTTGCCAGGCGCTGGCATTGATCACCGCGTTGGCGAGGGTCGGGGCTTGCGCGATCAGTTGGGTTAACGCGGCTTGGTCGTTGCGCTTTATGGCCTCGTTGATCATGCCTTTTAAGGCGGTGTCTCGCCCATCTTCGGCACTGGTATTGGGGCCGGTGATCGCCAAAGCATGTTGAAAATGTTCTAACGCTTGGCGATATTGAGAGCGACTGAGCAAAATCCAGCCGACGAGGCGTAAGCGTTCAGGGTTATTTTGCGCAAAAGCGGCCTTAGACGCCGTCGACACCGTTTTGTTAGGCAGCTTTTGCCATTGTGGTTTGCTTTGCCGACTCAAGCGAGAAAACAGCTGTTCTACAGGGTCAACAACGACGGTGGGCCGAGCACTGGCCTTGGGTTGTTGCTCACTTTCTTGCGCCTGTGACTGCAAGCGCAAGGCAATACGAAGTTGCGCGGCAATCGCGTCTAAAATCGCCTTTTCAGGGCGCCAAGTGGGGTAAGTTTGTTTTAAACGCTGTAACTCTTGCATCGCCAAGTCGGTGCGCTGCTGGCGAATGTAATGCCAAAGAGCAAAGGTGTCGACCTTAGCGCCGAAGAGCTCTTGGGCGTTGAGCTCAGCGCTTTGCTGATCCAGGGCTTGTTTCTGGTAATCGACGTTCACGGTATTCGCCGATAGTGCAAAGGAGACACACGCACTAAGCCAGAGTGGGGAAGTCGAGCGCCGCGTCATGATTTAGGGTTCTCCTTGAGTAATGAAAGTTGAGACAGCAAGATTAAACTCGCAGAGTAATAATCGCTGGCGCTGTCTATGCTCGGCAGAGGCACGCCTGAATTTTCCGCGTTCGATTTGGATGCTTGCGCCTGACTGTCTCGGTGATTGTGATGCGGTTGATACCGATGCTGGACACTGGTGGCGATCGATTGCATGCCACTGTTCATGGTGTAATCAGCGTGAGAATTGTCGCTCAGATTGACGGTACCCGGCACCTTGTCTTGCTGCCAAAAATTAAGAAAAGGCGTCAGTAAAGCGCGATCGCCATGGTCAGACATAGCTATATACAAAGGAATGCGACAAGCGTTATAAGCGTAATCTGGCGATAAAGCCCCCTCCAGCGTTAATCCTTGCTCGGTGAGCATGACCCAATCTGGCGGCAGGTGCCATTGGCCAAATTGCGCCAACTCGATCAATTGCTCTCCCGATAGGTACAACTGATGCCAAATGGGATCTTGAGTTTGCTGGCTAAACTGCTCTAGGGCCGGAAACACCCAATAAGACAAATTCAACTGCACTCGTGCTTTATCCGGTTCAAAGCCGTATTCGGCAGGCAGCAGGATTAAATGGCCAAAACGTCGCGTGATCAATTTGGATTTTACCGCGTTTAACGTTTGCAGGGCGGCTTGCTGCCAATCTGGCTCTTGCCATTGCTCGGCGGCGAGTAGCAAGGCCCACGCAATGAGAATGTCGCCATCAGACGCATTGTTACTGTCACTGACGCAGGCTTTGTCACGACTGGGACACGGCTGATATTTCCAACTGTACAAGTGATCGTCGCGAGCGAGTACCGCTTGTGTCCACTGCCACAGTTGTCGAAAAGCGCTTTTGTCTTGAGCGTGGACGGCAAACAACATGCCATAGCCTTGCCCCTCACTGTGAGAGATGTCTTGATTGGCCGTATCCACCACGCGCCCGTGCTGCAAGAAGCGCGCTTTGTAGTGCTGCCAATCATCTTGAAACGGGCTTGGCTCCTGTGGCGTGCAATGACTTAGCCCGACCGCCACACAGGCGGCGAGCAGCGCGTTTTTGAGTCTTGGGTAAGGCGTTATTGTTGCCATTGTTCTTCCACCTGACGGTGTTTGCGCTTGAGTAAAATAAACGCCAATATCGCAACGAGAATCACTAAACTCACAGTAATGAGCAACCAGTACCAAGGATTTTGCGACAGCCAGGCGCGAATTTCCATAAAGGTTTCTTCGTGCCCTATGTTGTAAGGTGCCGAGGTTTGCATCACCAAGGCGGGCTTTTCGCCGCTTTGCCAAGCAAAAAAGTCACCGTGGATCTGTCCCCACATTTGATTGTCAACCAACTCTTCCGTGCGCTTTTTGAGCAGTTCAGCACTGTCAGCGGTGAGGATAACGAGTGTGCCCACGCGCTCAGATAGAGGGTTTTTGGTGCCGAGTAAAATCGACAATGGGCCTAAACTGCTTTTTTGCTCAGTAAAAGAGCTGGCGGCAATCGGTTCAGCCTGAGAGTCCAACGGCTGTTGAGCGACCAAGTTATACAGGGTGTTTTGCAATCGATACGCCCAGTTTTTGGTTTTGGTAATCGATGTGGTGACATTGTCAAACAAGGCTGGGCTTAATTGCTCTGGGGTAGCCAGCACAATGGCATTGGCTGAAAGCTGCTCAGGAATGGTATTTTCTATCGTAAGGTTAGGCAAAATGTTGCCCGCCGATTGCGCCATTTTCCCGATCAGCGTCAAAGCTGGTGACAGCATGGCGGGACTGGCCAGGTAAATGTTACTGACTTCCTGATTATTAAACTGAGCAAAGGGATAGCCTGTTTGTGTCATTAAGCGCAAATCGGGTTGGCGGGCGATGTGCGAGGCTTCGGGAATGGTGATTTCCGAGGTATTGTTGAGGTTAAAGCGCAAATAACCGCCGTAGACATCGGTACATTGGCCCGAGACTTGCGGGGTATTTTGGTTGACGTAAAAGTTGAGGTTGTTAAAGCCACCGCTAAAGTAGCGTGCGGGGATGGTAAACACGAAGTCTCGGTAAGCGTGGCCTTGCACTTCATCGAGCGGCACCGAATGCACCACATCGCCATTGACGGAAATATTTAAAATTGACCCAGTGCCAAACCCAGCGCCATAACCAAAGTTGAGTGACAATTTGATCTTGGCGTTTTCGGCGGGGTAAAAATCGGCGGGTAGGCGCACGGTCATATTTTGGCTAAAGCTGCCGCGACCGGTGAAATACAGCGGCGCTTGCCCGAGCTGACTAAAGGCATAGGTTTTTCCTGGGTGAAGTACCATGCGCTGCTGATCTAAGGTTTCTGCCGAGTTGTGTTGGCTCAAGATGGTCAGTTGATCATCGGGGTTGAGCACGTCATCCATATGAGCAAGTGTATCGGCAGCTTGGATCACATCGTCGGCCGTCACCCCTGAGACCAATAAACGGTAATGGCGTTCGCGGGCGGATGCGCTTTGGGTGACCCCCTCAGCCGTTGGGGTTTGCTGAATGAGCAAGAAAGGCCCATTGATTTGTTGATAGACGCGGTCACTGACCAAGGGCTTTAACGCCTCACGGGTGGCCGCCACAATGTGCAATTGCTCCAAAGGACTTTGCTTGGGTAAATACCAACTGCTGCGTCGATTGTTGTTCGCGCCCGATAACGATTCGTCGGTAGGGGCGTTTGCAGGAGAGATAGTATGGTGTGTAAAGGTCACGGAGCGGTATTGTTCGCGAATTGCCACCCCTTGTGCAATTAACGGCAACGCTTTTTGGCTCAATGCCTTAAGTCCTTTATCGCCGTCGATGGTAAAAATGTCCGCTTGATGCTGGCCACCAATACCGGGGTGAAAAAAGCCAGACAGAGATTGTAAGCGCATCGGCTTGGCTTCAATGGCATCGTCTATCGACAGCGTGGAGCGGTTTAAATTAATTTCGGTCCAAAGCTCAGGCGCATCGGGGTCTTGGCAGAGCTGCGAGTGCTGGCTGACCGCAAAAGTAAGGTTGTTGTATTCAGCGCGCCATAAGTCTTTGGGTATCGAAAGGTCGGCTGAAATCAGGGGTTTGTTGGCATTGAGCTCGATTTGACCAATGGTAATGTCGTTAAAGCGTATCGACAACACCGATTGGCGTTGTAATAACGCAATTGACGTGGTGGCTTCTAGATGTAACTGAGCCGATTTTATTGAGGCAAGCGGCGAGACGGGAATTGAAATGTTGGCCGACGCGCGTTCGCCTTCGAGGCGCAAGGTGTTGTTGCCGCCGTAAAAGGGACTGAGTGGCAAATGGTGATGCACCATGGCTTGTGCTTGACTGGCCCACAGGACCATCAAAGTGGACAGCAGAATTGCCGACAATCTGCTTAAGTGATTTAAAAAAGGTATCGTCATCTTTGCGTCAGTCTCATCCATATATGGGTAAATAAAGGTTTTATGCCAATACTCAATACGTGCTTTACACCAAAATAGTATGACACATGGCGAGCACGTCGGGATTGAAAGTTTTCCCAGCGGGCACTGTCGCCGAGGGTAAAGGCAATAATTTGTTGGTGATCGTCATCGCTCTGGGCGACAAATTGAACCGCAATTTCGCCGCGCTGTGGTTGATAAAACCGCGACTCACAGCGAATGGCCACGGGCATGTGTATGCTGTGGGCGAAACTGGCCAACAGCAATTGCTCGGGTAACTCACCGTGTTGGGGGGAGTGTGATGGTGCGCTATGCTGTTGAGCCGTGGAGGGATCTAAAATCACTCTTGCCCCATCGACACTGAGATCCACCAGGCGACCGGGCCAAGCATCGCCATCATCGCTGTATAAGGTCACTTCGTCGTACGCGGGCAGGCGAGAGTATTTGCGCAATTGTCTTTTTTCGATCAGTACTTCCAATAGCCCCAAACACAGCACCAGGTTAATGCTGTTCCACAACAAGACAATCAAAGTGAGCTCGGTATTGGTTGTGGTTTCGACCAAGCGATAAATGCCTGCTGCGGTGCCCAACAACAGCAAGAGGATCAACCAATAAAACACCCCAGACAGCGAGGAAATCGAATCTTTATCGAGGTTTTCACCTTTGGGTGTCACTAAAAATGACGGCTGGCGCGGGTTTTTGATCACCGTCAGCAAAGCCTGGAAAATAAAGGTACATTGCAACAGCTCATACAATTCAGAGACCAAAGGCCAGCGCTTTTTGCCGAACAAGACATGGGATAAGCGAAAACTGATGATAATGTGTGGAATGGTATAGGCGCATACCTCGAGCAGGGAGGCATTGATCAAATCCAGGTCCAACAACAGATAGAACAAGGGAGACAGCAAAAATACCAAGCGCGCAAAGGGGAAAAACCAAAAGAGAATGGAGCTCATATAACCCAAGCGCTGTTTCCAACTGAGTGCCTTTCTCAGATAGGGTTTTTTGAGAAATAAGATCTGCGCCATCCCTTGTGCCCAACGAATTCTTTGTTGGATAAACGACGCAAAGGTTTCCGGCGCCAGGCCGCTGATCATTGGCTTGGCAACGTAGACCGATTTATAACCGAGTGAGTGGAGCTCAAGCGCGGTTTCAGCATCTTCGGTAATCGAATCCCCAGCAATCCCGCCCACCTGATCTAAATGACGGCGACGCAACACCGCGGCAGAGCCACAAAAGAAGGTCGCCGACCAAAAATCGAGCCCCTTTTGGATAACACCGTAAAACATATCGTTTTCCGATGGCATGCGATCAAAAGCAGAAAAATAGTTGCGCTCTACCGGGTCGGGATTGATCATAAAGTGCGGGGACTGAACCAAAAACACGTCCTCGTCATCAATCATCCACGGCACGGTGCGCGCCAAAAAGTCCACCGTCGGTACGTGATCAGCATCTAGGATAACCACCAGTTCACCAGACATATTGGCCAGAGCGCTATTGATGTTACCGGCTTTGGCGTGTTCATTTTTAGCGCGAGTGTGGTATTGGGCGCCCATTTTTTCGCACAGGGCTTGCAGCTGCTGGCGTCGCGCGAGCGCGGCTTGGGCCGCCTCCTGGTTGTCTTGATTGATTTTTTGATCGGTGCCGCCGTCATCGAGTAAGTGAATCGATAACTTGTCGGCAGGGTAGTCGAGCATAGTCGCGGCGCGCAAGGTAATCTCTAGCATGTCCGCGGGTTCATTGTAACTGGGGATCACCACATCGACTTGAGGGTGCTGTTCATGGCGATAGCCTTCTAAGCTTCGCTCGGGGCGGTTTAATGGGTAAACGTTAATAAAACAGCCGATAATATGAATAATAAACGAGTAAAGCTCGGCCGCAAATAAAACCCACATCGCGATCAAAGAGAGGATTTCTTCGCTTTGCATGGTGTACAAACCGCGCCACATTAAGTAACGCACCGACAGCGTACAACTCATCAAAATGGCAATAATACGATAGACGTCATGCCAGCGACTGTGTTGCAGAGCGTCGGTTGAGGCGGCGTAAACAAAGGCCATGACCACTAAAGACATACTCAATTGCGACATGGCGTTTAACGGAATGGCCGAAAAGGTGACCAGCAATAATAAGGCGCAGACAAAAAAGGTCTTGAGCAACAACCCAGAACTCGACGGCAGGGCAGTTGGGCGCGCTGCGGTGTTGGTTGAGTGATCATTGGAATGGGTAGGCATGTAGCGGTCCGTCGGTCTTAAAAATAATTTGAGAGCTAGGGCGGTGTCGCAACCAAATCTCATCGGGGTAAAACTCGATGACCAAATCGTTTTGGTAAAAAAACCGCGCCACTTGGTGTCGATGACGACGACTTTCGCGAGCAAAAGGCATCAGCAACAAGGTCAAAAAGAAACTGCCGCCGCTGAGTAACAACGCAAACACAAACAACCAATCGGGCATCAATTGAGGAATGGCAAAGGTAAACACCAACATGCCCAATCCCATCACTAAGATACAGCGAGACACTGTCAGGCTCGCATGAAAGCGGCGCATGCTGACTTCGGCGTTTAAAAAGGCCTCGATATGCTCATCCCAATGCAATTGCTCTTTGGAATCGAGTGGCCAATATTGCTCGGTGATCTCTTGTTTATTCTTAGAAGCCATCGCATTGCCCTGTCAGACTGCCATCACTTGTTATCGGTCATTTTATCGCAAACGTTATCTTTATGTGGTGAAATTAATGCACTTGAGTGACCCGCGACAGATAGGTGGTGTCTTTGTGGTGTATTCCATTGGTCTTTTGGTTTGGCCGAGTACGTCACATTTCATTGATAATCAATATGAGTATAGACCAACCTAGAAAGTGTGATGTACCTTGGCGAAACCGGTTATCATCATAGGCTTTTGGTGAGGTTTAAGGCAAACTAAAATAACGATTTAATTGATTTTTTGACAATGAATTAAGTGTGTTATCTGGCATGTTGATGTTGGTGGCGCCGGAGTGAGTCGAGATGATGAATGACCCCGTATTACCCCATATCGATGGTTTTTTACAACAGGTCGCCCCTTTTGATCAGTTGCCTGCTAAAGCGCTGGCTGAAATCAGTCGCGAAGTTGAAATACGTTACTTTTCCAGTGGTGAAATGGTCATTCACGCTCAAGACCCCGCGCACTATTTGTACGTCATTCGCCGAGGTTCGGTGGAGCAAAGAAAGCCCGACGGCGTCTTGCGCGCTCGGTTAGGGGAAGCGGATTTATTTGGTTTTGGCTTGCTTTCTTCTGCCAGTGATGCGCCGCACTATCAAGTGATGGCCATTGAAGATACCCTGCTTTATTTGATTCCCTATCAGCGCATTGCCAAATTGTGTCACGATGACCCCAAACTGGCTGATCACTTTGCCTTCCAAGTCCAAGCTCGTTTGCAATCGGCGCTCAATGTGGTGTGGTCACAAAAAGAAAAAGGCCTCTTTTTTAAAAAGATAGAGGAGGTGACCTGCGGCGCGATTGCCAAGGTGGATATTAACGATTCGATTCAGTCGGTGGCCAAAACCATGCGCCTCAAAGTACGCACCTCGTGTGCGGTGGTGTTTGAGCAAGAACGCATTGTTGGCCTGGTCACCGATCGCGATCTCACCTTAAGGGTGATAGCAGAAGGCGTGGATATTCAAGCCCCGATTTCGACGGTCATGACCCCCGATCCCATGACCATCAACACCGATGATTTGGTGCTGAAAGCCGCCTCGATCATGATGCAAAACGACATTAAATGCTTGCCGATTGTCCAGGGGAATAAAGTCAAAGGATTACTGACCACCAACCACTTAGTGCAAAATCACCGCGTGCAGGCCATTTTCTTGATTGAAAAAATTAAGTATTGCCACAGCACGAGCGAATTAGCCCACCTCAGTGTGGAACGACAAGCGATTTTTGAGGCGCTGGTGGACGGGCAAGTAGTACCGAGTGTGACAGGTCAAGTGATGTCGATGATCATGGATGCCTATACTCGGCGTTTGATCGCCATTGCCATCGATAAACTCGGTGAACCGCCGTGTCGTTTTGCGTGGATTGTCGCTGGCTCTCAGGCGCGCAATGAAGTCCACATGTGCTCAGATCAAGACAACGCCATTGTGCTGGCCAACGAGGCCAGTCGCAACGACAAGTTGTACTTTCAACATTTGTCGATGATGGTGTGCAATGGCCTCGCGCGCTGTGGCTACCCCTTGTGCAGTGGCCGATTTATGGCCGCCAACCCCGCCTGGTGTCAGCCCGTCACGGTGTGGAATCAGTATTACCACAAATGGATCAGCAACCCAGAGTACGAAAGCCTGCTCAACCTAACCGTGTTTCTCGAAACCCGCACCTTGGTTGGCGACGCGGAGTTAGAAGCACAAATGCGCCGCCCTCTTGGCCAGCACTTATCCGATCAAAGCGGCTTTTTAACCAATTTGGTTAACGACATCAATCGCACTAAGCCGCCATTGGGTATTTTTAACAGTTTGGTACTGGAAACCTCTGGGGAAAACTCGCGCACGCTCAATATTAAAAAGAATGCCATCAACATTATCATTGACCTCGCTCGGGTATATGGCATTGCGGCAGGCAGTGATGTGCAAAGCACAGAAGGGCGCTTTCAGGCCGCCTATCAAGCGGGGATCATGAGTGAAGAAACCTGTGATAACGTCGTCAAAGCGTATCAATACTTGCTCTCGGTTCGCCTTTTCCATCAACGAGACGCCTTAAAATATGGCAAGGTGGCCGATAGCCACATTGATCCCCAAGCGATCAGCCACTTTGAGCGGCAGCACCTCAAAGACGCGTTTCGCGTGATTGCCGACTTGCAAGAAGCGGCGAAACTCAAGTTTGGGATGTACTGATGATCAATTGGCATCGATGGTGGAGCTCATCACCGCTCAGCCGTTATCAACGCAAGCGCAAACAATGGGCTGAGCGTGTCGCTGCAAGTCGCAGTGAACAAGCCCGCCAAGCCTACCCTTGGCCCGAATCTGTCAATGCGATGCTCTGCGAGCCGAGCATTGACAGTCACACCCCATGCCATGCGCTAGATTACTTAGTTTTTGATATTGAATGCAGCGGCTTAGATGCCGAAAAAGACACGATATTATCGATAGGATGGCTGAGTATCGAGCAGCAAAGCATCAAGCTCAACAGCGCGCAACACTATTACATTACCCCCGATGCGCCCAGTGCGATGGATAAAGACGCGGTGGCGATTCACCAGATCATGCCCAAACACTTACAGCAGGGCATCGCCATTGAAACCGCTTTTCAGCGCCTTTTTGACGCTGCGCAAGGCAAGGTGTTGGTGGTGCATGGCAAATGTGTCGAAGTGGCTTTTATGGCGCAGTTTTTTGCCCGTTATTACCAAACGCCCTTACCGCCGTTTTACTGGTTAGACACCCTGACAATGGAAAAAAATAGCTTGCAAGCCAAAGGCGATTTTCAACAAGGGGTAACACTATCAGAAGTGAGGCAGCGCCATGGCTTACCCCCTTACCCAGAGCACCACGCTTTAAGTGATGCCCTCGCCACCGCAGAATTGTGGTTAGCGCAAATGCACCGTCGCGACCGCCAATCACCGGTGACGTTTGGCGAGGTCTTTGCCGTCAGCGAAAAGCCGCCTCGTCGTGAAGCCTTGTTTTAATCGCAGACGCCTTGCCGTTCTAGCCAGGCCTTGACGCTTTTCGCCCTGTGACCGCGACGGCTGTGGGCATGTTGCGCGCTATTTGGTTAAGGGGTTTGGTAGAGCAAGGTTTCAAATTGCACGAGAGCGCTGCCATTTTCAAATTGATTATAGACGCCCGCTTTAAAATAGCTCAGTAAATGACTCCAGTAATCAATTGGATAACTGACTTTAAGCTGCCCATCAACATGGATCAACAACAAGCTGTCGCCAACCGTGAGTGTCATGGCGGTGAAGCTATCGAGGTTTGCGGCGCCAAGATCATAGCGGTCATACGAGTTATCGCACGCATCGGGTGGGTTATCTATACTGCAATCGAGGCTGTTGTTTTTGATGATCGCCCAGTAATGCCCGTAAAGATTATTGCGATTGGCCTCGTAGACAATTCTCACCAGGGGATGGGGGATATAGCCTGTCCCAGAATCATCTTCGCCTTTGTTGTGTACTTGTAAAAAGGTGACCGCATCATTGGCACTACTGGTGCTTGACATGGCCGCTTCGATGCCAATCGGTTTAAAACTGGCCGTGAGTACGTAGGGCTTACCGGTGGTATCAAAGTTATCGATCATACGAAGCTCAGAGCGCATCTTATAACCGGACATGGCAAACGACAGAACCTCTTCAGTACCATCATAATAAAAGTAATCATTATAAAAATCAGCAAACTGTCCGGCTTTAACCAGATCGGATTTGTTGCCCTCATCGCCGTCGGGATCCGATTGTTGTAAATTTGCGTGTTCGAGCAGATCTTGCCAAGCGACATAGCTGTAAGGCGCACTGGCATCGGTGCTACTGGATGCACTGGTGACCGTCGAAGCGGCGTCATCACTCACGCTATCGGCGCTCTCCGATCCCGATTGGCAACCGAGTAATAATAACAGGCTCAACATCGGCAACAGGGAACGGGAATTGCGCGTGTTTTTGCCGTGTTGTGGGGTAGTGGCTGGGTGTCGCATCGAGAGGTACCAAATGATTAATTTGTATTATTGTATATTTATAATAAATAGCGTGTCGTGATGTCTTTCACGATAACGACGACGTAGATAAGCGTTTTTTGTCGTCCTATTGCACATTATTGGGCGTTTTATTGATTTTTCGTCGTAGTTCATCGGATTTTTTGAAATGCTTCACGGTGAGTTAGGGGTATTTTGTAGTATTAATGCTTGGTGTTTGCTGTGTTATTCGCTCGATTTGTGATGGCCAGTAAGCGAAAAATACCAATAAATGAGGAACCCTACATGTTATTTCGCCTTTCACTTATCAGCGCGACACTGGTTTTAAGTGCGTGCAGTCAAAGCCCCTCTTTAGGTCAGGCCGCGCCGGTGCACACAAGCGAGCCGGCCGCGCTCAATCAGGCCGCGCCGAGTCAGTATTTTGCTCTGGGCGATTGGAAGTTGACGTTGCCAGAGCATGAAACCTCAGGTAAGCGCAAAGGAAAAGCACGAGAGATCAACAAGCATCAATTATCTCAAGGCTTTATTAGTCAAGAGTGGTTTTATTATGATAACGCGCGTCAAGCCATGGTGTTTAAAGCGCCAAATGATGCGCCCACAACGCCGAACAGCAAAAACGCCCGCAGTGAGCTGCGAGCGATGTACGCGGAAAAATACGACGAGCCGGCCAATAACTTTGTACTCGCTTCTCACCCTGATGCCGAAAAATACGGTTCAATTGGCGGACAATTATCGGCAACGGTGAGTGTCGACTGGGTCAGTCAAAGCGGGGATGCAAATAAAACCGGCGCTTACTCTGTGGTGATTGGCCAAATCCACGCAGCCAAAAATGAACCGTTAAAAATCGCTTATCGAAAATTGCCAGGCCACGATTTGGGCTCCCTGTATTGGGGCTATGAACTCAACCCGCCAAAAGCACAGCAAAAGTCGAAACTTCGCAAAGACATACGTTCCAATGTATGGGGTAAATACAACCTCAAAGCCGGCGATGAGTCCCCCCTTGATGGCATTGCTTTAGGCGAAAAATTCCACTACGACGTTGAGGTAAAAGGCGATGTGATGACCTTGACCTTTATCAAACACCCCGGTGAGGCGAACGAAGAGAGCAAAACCTTTCAGGTCGATTTAGCGCATGGCCATTATCAAGGCCATGACATAGACCAAGGCTATGGCGATGATTGGATGTACTTTAAAGCCGGTGCTTACAACCAATGTAATACCAAAGCCAGCTCTTCGGCGTGTCAATACCGAGGCGCCGACTCAGGGGACTACACTCAGGTGAGCTTTTACCAACTCGATTTAGCGCGTTTTTAAAGTTTGATCGGGATCAATGGGGCAGGTTAACTGCCCTATTAATCATACAATTATGCCTATTTATACCTTGATTAAAGGGTTTTTTAGCCGTTCGTTCACTGACATTCTCGCTTTTTTATCCCGACTCATCTGGGCTAAAACCGTCTTCTATTGACGATAAATCTGAGCCTTTTCTGTTATTTTCCCTTGATACAGTGACCAAGATCAGAGTTTTGTCGATCAGAATGATGGAAACGTCTACTGCATCACGAAATGATTATATTGTACTACAAATAGATATTGGGTGACTTATTATAGTGACACACACACCTCACCCTAAAGGTCGAAAAATGGATCTCAATACAATAATAGTCGGCATTTATTTCTTGTTCCTCATCGCGATAGGTTGGATGTTTAGAACCTTTACCAGCAACACCAGTGACTACTTCCGCGGGGGCGGTAGCATGTTGTGGTGGATGGTAGGGGCGACCGCATTCATGACGCAATTCAGTGCTTGGACATTTACAGGTGCTGCCGGTAAAGCCTACGCCGATGGCTTTGCGGTGGCGATCTTGTTCCTCGCTAATGCCTTTGGTTACCTGATGAACTACTTGTACTTTGCGCCTAAGTTTAGACAGCTGCGCGTAGTGACAACGATTCAAGCGATCAGAATGCGCTTTGGTCGTTTTAACGAGCAAGTGTTTACCTGGTCTGGTATGCCAAACAGCGTTATCTCAGCGGGTATCTGGCTTAATGGCTTGGCCATTATCGCTTCTGGTATCTTTGGCTTCGATATGACCACCACCATTATTCTTACCGGTCTGGTGGTTTTGATCATGTCGGTGACCGGCGGCTCTTGGGCGGTTATCGCGTCTGACTTTATGCAGATGGTGATCATCATGGCGGTCACGGTGACGTGTGCTATCGTGGCGATCGTACAAGGCGGTGGCGTCACACAGATTGTCGAGAACTTCCCCGTACAAGAAGGCGCTTCCTTTATTTCAGGTAACAACGTCAACTACCTCAGCATTTTTGGCCTATGGGCATTCTTTATCTTCTTCAAGCAATTTAGTATTACCAACAACATGCTGAACTCTTACCGCTATTTGGCGGCAAAAGATTCGAAAAATGCGAAAAAAGCCGCATTGCTTGCGTGTTTGTTGATGACGTTAGGTCCACTGATTTGGTTCATGCCTTCTTGGTATATTGCCGGTCAAGGTGTTGACCTGGCTCAAGTTTATCCGGATGCAGGCTCTAAAGCGGGCGATTTTGCTTACCTTTACTTCGTTGAAGAATACATGCCAGCAGGGATGATTGGTCTTTTGATTGCCGCGATGTTTGCCGCCACCATGTCATCGATGGACTCTGGTCTTAACCGCAACTCGGGTATCTTTGTTAAAAACTTCTACGAGCCGATTTTACGCCCACAAGCGTCAGAAAAAGAGCTGGTGTTTGTTTCTAAGCTCACTTCAACCTTCTTTGGCATTGCGATCATTCTCGTTGCGCTGTTTATTAACTCTCTCAAAGGATTGAGCCTGTTTGACACCATGATGTACGTCGGTGCCTTAATTGGCTTCCCAATGACAATTCCAGCGTTCTGTGGCTTCTTTATTAAGAAAACCCCAGACTGGGCGGGTTGGGGAACACTGATTGTTGGCGGCGTCGTGTCTTACTTCGTTGGCCTGGTGTTAACCGCTGAAATGGTTCAAAACTGGTTTGACTTACAGCCGCTTACCGGTCGTGAATGGTCTGACTTGAAAGTCGCGATTGGCTTGATTGGTCACTTGGTGTTTACCGCAGGCTTCTTTGTCTTGAGTACTCTGTTCTACAAACCCCTGTCTGATGAGCGTCAAGTTCAAGTGGATCAATTCTTTGATAACTTAGCGACGCCGTTAGTGGCCGATTCGACAGCACAGAAAAAACTCGACAACAAACAGCGCCGTATGTTGGGCAGTTTGATTGCCGTGGCGGGCGTAGGCGTAATGGCCATGTTTGCCCTGCCTAACCCAATGTGGGGACGATTAGTCTTTATTCTGTGTGGCTTTATCGTGTTGGCGGTTGGTCTATTACTGGTCAAATCCGTCGATGATAAAGTGGAGGCAGAAGCCGAAGTCGCCACTAAGTAATTCACCGATTTGTTCGATACTAAGCCGTAATAAGTTCTCTTTATTACGGCTTTTTTTTACCGCAATAAAGAATCACGGGTCAGTCTAGAGAGCACAATCTACACCGTAAAAGCGTGCTCTCGATTGGGCGGACACCTAAGTGATCAATGATGAAGCCAGAGTAGTCTGGTGAGCCATGTTATTTGACGTTTAATCCAATCAACAAGGAAATCTAATGAAGACACAATTCGCACTCGCCTTAGCGCTCCCCATCAGTATCTGCAGCTCGCTGGCACTGGCCGACAGTGCCCCTTACGATATTGCCCGTTATCAGTCCGTGCTCGATGAATCGAAATTGCAGGCGCCAAACAGCGCCACTTATATTGCCAATGGCGACTTTGAGGGGCAATACAATCAATACTTTTATGTCCCTGACACTGGTAATGCGTGGATGACCTTTGAGGTCACGGGCGATCACGCCCGCTCTGAGTTAAGGCAAGTCAACAACTGGTACACTTCAGACACACAATACCTCAACAAGATGATCGCCAATGTGCTGGTTGATGATCCTTTAACTGGTGAAGTCGACGAGATCACTTTCTTGCAAGTACATGACGTGACCAGTAACAGCAATGCCATCAATTTGCCCTTAGTGCGGATTGTGTGGATGCGTGAGTACGACGATGTCAGCGACCACTATTGGGCGATCATCAAAGAAGATGCCTGTGAGAGCTGTAAAAACTACGCCAAAATTGACCTAGGTGAATATCGTGACTCTGCCGTTAAGTTTGAAATTCGTATTGAGAATAATGCGCTGACAATAAAAAGAGACAGCGTGACTCATTCTGAGATCAATAAACTCGACATCAGTTACTGGGGCGAGTTGGAAAGCTACTTTAAAGCGGGGGTTTACAATCAAGACTCAGGCACCGGACGAGTGCAATTCGAGTCACTCAAATACTACCAGCAAGCGATTGACTGATCAGCGCATCTCGCTAGTAAAAGGCAGCCCGTTGGCTGTCTTTTTTTATCGGTGTGCGAGGTCTTGCCGCAAGACAAAAGAGAGACTTATCGGTGGTGAACGAATCAAGTAGGAGGCGATAATAGTGAGTTATCATCGATGGACGATGAATAAAGAGAAAAAGCGATGGAATAAAAAAGCAAAGAAAAAAGGCACAGCGCAAGGAGCAACCATAAGGAGTAAATAGCTTACTGTGCCGAAAAGGCCTTTGACCGTATAAAGGCAAACGTGACAACAAAACAACAAAACAACAAAACAACAAAACAACAATTATTTAAAACAATAAATAAAGCGATTAAGCGACGGTATTGACGGCTTCTTTAACCAACTCACCTAACTCTTGCCAACGACCCTCATCCATCAATTGGCTCGGAACCATCCACGTACCGCCACAGGCAATTACAGAAGAAATGTTCAAATATTGGTCGATGTTATTCGGGTTGATCCCCCCGGTTGGCATAAATTGCACCGGGTAAACGGCCGCGAGCGACTTGAGCATGCCGACACCGCCAGAAGGCTCAGCCGGGAAAAACTTCAGCGTTTTTAGCCCCATTTGCATCGCTTGTTCGACTAAGCTGGGGTTGTTGATACCAGGAACAATCGCAATGCCCTTATCGAGACAGTACTGAACAGTGACCGGATTAAAGCCAGGGCTAACGATAAAATCCGCACCGGCGGCTACCGCTTGATCGACTTGTTCTATCGTCAATACGGTGCCTGCGCCGATCAGCATTTCTGGGTACGCATCGCGCATAATGGCAATGGCCTCTTGGGCGCAATCGGTGCGGAACGTAATTTCGGCACACGGCAGGCCATTCTCGACTAATGCTTTACCCAGTGGCAGAGCGTGTTCGGCCTGATTAATGGCAATCACGGGAATGACTTTTAGTTGCGCTAATTGGTCGACAAGTTGAGTCATGATGTTTTCTCTTAATAGTTTCTGTTTGAGGGCTAAGCCCAGAAAAGTGTGTTCATCGACACTGGCCGATGAGCTGAATCACGGCGACTAAAGCTCAACCGATTGCATCGCAGCTGGCGGAATTAACGCGCCTTTGGTTTGTATGACTTGCCCTGCAACGCGATGGCCAAATTGGGCCGATTCAACGGCGCTGCCTTGGGTGAGTCGCCGAGCGAGGTAGCCTCCGCTAAAGGAGTCACCGGCTGCCGTGGTATCGACAATTTTCTCAACCGGGGCAGGGGCGACGGAATCCATCTGCTGGTCGAGCACGACCAAGGCCGCCTCACCACCGCGTTTAATGATGATTTCTCTCACGCCAAATTCTTGGGTGCGAGCAATGCATTGTTGTTCCTCGCGGTCGCCGTATAACAACTGTTCATCGTCAAAGGTCAGCAGCGCGGTGTCGGTCAGGGCCAAGACCTGAGCGTAGGCTTGCTGAGCTTGCTCTGGGGATGACCATAACTTAGGGCGGTAGTTGTTATCAAAATACACTTTGCCGCCTTGCTCGACAAATCGAGCCATCAGCTCAAAGAGGGTCTGACGACCAACATCGGTTAAAATGGCTAAACTGATACCACTTAAATACCAGGCATTGAATTCGAGAAGTTGATCACTGAGATCGCCAATCCGATCAGGGTCAAATAGGTATTTTGCCGCCGCATCGTTGCGCCAGTATGTAAAACTGCGCTCACCGCTGTCATCGGTATCAATGTAGTACAGGCCAGGCGATTTATCGTCAAAGCGACGCACCAAACGAGTATCGATGCCCTCACTTTGCCACGCTGTGAGCATATCTAGGCTAAATCTATCTTGGCCAAGAGCAGTGACATAAGCGGTGGTAAACGGGTGTTCGCGAGTGAGGCGGGTAAAGTAAACGGCGGTATTTAAGCTGTCTCCACCAAAGGATTGACGCAACCCTTGTTCGGTGTGTTGCAGCTCAACCATGCATTCGCCAATGATCGCGAGTTTAAATGGGCTCATGTTCTGCTCCTTTACAACAAAAAGTGATGATGACGCTGTGCGTTTTCATCTTTAATCTTACATGCTTTGCTAATACGCATGTTTTTTGTGTCTATTTTTTATCGAGTCACGATGGTGATAACGGTGACTTTTATAACGGTGACGGTTACTTTAAAAAGTCTTCACGGGCCGGTGAAAAAGCGTCGAGCAAAATGCTGTTCTCTTCTAATGAGACGGCACCGTGCACCAGGTGTTTGGCCGCGATATAGGCATCACCCGCTTTTAACACTTGTTTTTCGCCATCGACTTCGGCTTCAAAACTGCCACTCACGACATAACCGATCTGATCGTGGATCTCATGAGAATGGGGTTCGCCAATGGCACCTTTAGCAAAACAAAGGTGAACCAGCATCAAGTCATCGGTATAACCGACGATTTTTCGCTTGATACCCGGACCGACTTCTTCCCACGGGTGTTCGTCAGATTTAAAAAATGCAACCATTGTTCAGCTTCCTTTTCATATTAGCGATGTGGTAACCATAAAACACTTTTTTATTATTGTCATACAATATGTTTTAAATCGTGACTGGTATCAAGGTTCAAGAGGGATAAGTCAGCGAGAGTGAAGTGCGGGATTGGCTTCTTTGATCTTGCTCACTATTCTCTGTGAATAAGGCGTGGCGAGCCTGGTTCTGTGTTCGGTTGTGATTGTGATCATCATTTGGATCATTGGAGTTGCTGAAGAGGGTCTATTTGTATTATTTTAGGATTTAAATAATGTAGTGAGAAATTTAAGGGATACCATGATGACGACCCCTCTGTTAATGAATGAAGCAGAAATTCATGCTTTGACGCAATCCATGGCAGATAATGGATTAATGGCCGAGAGCATTGCGCAGCAACGTGTCGCTGTTGAAGCGTTTATGGCTTTACCACTGGAGGTTCCAGGGCATGGTGAGGCTGGCGGTCCCGAGCATACGAGACACAAACAAAACTACCAGTATATGAATGTCGCGGGTCGTCTATTCTTGATCACTGGCGAGCAAAAGTATGGGCAATTTGTCACAGATTTACTGACAATATACGCTGACCGTTATCTGGGCTTTGATTTTCATGTGCAAAAAAACACCAATCCCACCGGGCGCTTATTTCATCAAATCTTAAACGAGCACTGTTGGTTGCTGTTTAGCAGTTTGGCTTATTCCTGTGTTGCGGCGTCGATGACCCAAGCACAGCGCGATCACATTGTCTCTAATCTGTTTGAGCCGATGTTAGAGATGTTTACCGTCAAATATCGCCACGATTTTGATCGCATTCACAATCACGGTATCTGGGCCGTGGCCGCGGTGGGCATTGCCGGCTTAGCCATTGGCCAGCGCCACTATCTCGAGATGGCGGTGTACGGCTGTGATGCCGATGGCACCGGCGGCTTTTTAGCTCAGCTCGATCAATTGTTCTCGCCATCGGGTTATTACCTTGAAGGGCCTTACTACCACCGTTATGCGATTCGACCCACTTGTCTCTTCGCGGAAATCTTGCATCGTCATTGGCCCGAAATCGACATCTTGAACTACAAAAACCAAGTGATTAAACACAGCATTAAAGCGCTGCTGTCCACCGCTTACCCAGATGGCGTCTTCCCCGCCTTAAACGATGCCTCGCGCACGATGAGCATTCGCGATGAAGGGGTTAAAGTCGCGGTGAGTTTGTACGCGCATCACTATCAATGCGATGACAATATCGTCGCCATGGCGCAGTTACAACAAGGGGTGTGGATTCACGCTTGTGGGTTAACCTTGTCGCAGCAGCATCAAAAAGCCCGCGCTCAAGGGCCCATTGGTGTGCCAAATTGGCCAAGCTGTTCATTGAGTGAAGGGCCGCAAGGCGATCGCGGAGCACAAGGCTTTTTACGAGCAAAAACCTCGGCAGGGCAAGTCAGCCAACTGGTGATGAATTACGGCCAGCACGGTATGGGCCATGGTCACTTTGATACCTTAGGCGTGAGTTTTTTCAGCTTGGGTCAAGAGGTATTAACCGAGTATGGCTTTGGCCGCTGGGTCAATGTCGAAACCAAGTTTGGCGGGCGCTATTTACCCGAGAACCAAGGCTATGCTAGACAGACCATTGCCCATAACTTGGTGACGGTTGACGAAACCAGCCAAAATCTCGCCGATGCAACACTGGCGGATACTCGCCATGGTGTCGAGCACTTTTTTGCCGACATCAATGATCAGCGACAAGCCATGAGCGCGTTTGCTGATCAGCATGTCGATGGGGTCAAGATGCAGCGCAGTGTCTTTTTGATTGGCTTACCCGAACTCGCGGCGCCCCTTTACTTAGATTTGTTTGCCTTACAAAGCGAGCAGACGCATCAGTACGATTACAGCCATTATTATCAAGGTCAAATCGTTCGTACCCATCAAGGCATCGATGCCAATTCGCCGCTCATGCCACTGGGTGAGGGCAACGGTTACCAACATCTGTGGAAACTCGGCCAAACCTGTGCCGACCAAGGCGCTTTAGTCAGTTGGTTACAAGGTCAACATTACTATACGTGGCTCGGCACTTGCAGCAGTGCGAAAAGTGAGCTGGTGATGACGCGCACAGGTGCTAATGATCCCCAAATGAATTTGCGCAGTGAGCCTGGGTTTGTGTTGCGTACTCAAGGCGACAACACCTTGTTTGCTTCGGTACTTGAAAGCCATGGTTATTTTAACGAAGCGTATGAAAAGTCAGAGCAAGCCCGAGGCCAGGTTCAACAGATCACCATTGTGCATTCCGATACCCAGGCCAGCATCGTCGAGGTCATGACAAGCGAGCATCAAGTGACGGTGATGGTAAGCCATCGCCGCGACGATAACTCTGCGCAAGAATTTGATATTGAAGTCAGTGGGCAACACTACGCTTGGCAAGGGCCGTATCAAATTGACATTCAAGCTCACACCACGGCCACCGCACAAGATTAAGGAGTTACCCGATGAATTATCAACCTTTGTTATTGTCACCCCAAGAAGCCAAAGCCATGCAAGCTGACCTCGAGCGCAATACCTTGCTCGGCCAAGCGTTGCAGCGCGACATGAAGCAAGTCGAAGAGTATATGGCTAAGGTCGGCATTGAAGTCCCCGGCCACGGTGAGGCGGGCGGTTATGAACACAATCGCCACAAACAAAATTACATTCACATGGACATGGCGGCGCGCTTGTTTCTCATTACCGAGAGTCAGCACTACCGCGATTATGTCGTCGACATGCTTACCGCTTACGCCAATGTCTATCCGAGCTTAGAAAGTCACACCAGTAAGGACACCAACCCACCGGGGCGTTTATTCCACCAAACGCTGAATGAAAATATGTGGATGTTGTACGCGTCGTGTGCCTACAGTTGTGTGTACACCACCTTAACCTCGTCACAGCGTCAACACATTGAGCAAGACTTGTTTGAGCCAATGATTGATTTGTTTGTTGTCACTTACGGTCACGACTTTGACATCGTACACAATCACGGTCTTTGGGCTGTCGCGGCGGTGGGTATTTGTGGCTACGCGATCAACCGCCAGGATGTGGTTGACAAAGCGCTCTACGGTTTAAAACTCGACGGCGAAAGCGGCGGCTTTTTAGCGCAGTTAGCGCAACTGTTCTCACCAGATGGCTACTACATGGAAGGGCCGTATTATCACCGTTTCTCTCTAAGGCCTATCTATTTGTTTGCCGAAGCGATTGAACGTCGTCAGCCCGAGATAAAAATTTATGACTTTAACCAGCAGGTGATCAAAACCACCTCTTATGCCGTGTTTAAAACCGCGTTTCCCGACGGCTGTTTACCCGCGCTTAACGATTCGTCGAAAACCATCAACATCAATGACGAAGGGGTTATCATGGCGACCTCGGTGTGTTTTCACCAATACGAAGCCAACCCCAATTTGTTGGCGATGGCGGAGCATCAAAAAGACGTGTGGGTTCACGCGTCAGGCAAGTGCCTATCAGATGCGTTGGCAAAGACCAAAGCAGAGGGCAACACCGTGGCTGGGTTTGACTGGGGCAGTGTCTTATTAAGAGATGGGGCTCAGGGTGAAAAAGGCGGGGTGGCGATTTTAAGACGTCGCGTTGAGCAACAAGACAGCATGGCCTTAATGTGGTTTGGCGGTCATGGCTCGGACTCTCGTTACCACTCAGCTTTAGACCACGGTCACTTTGATGGCCTACACGTCAGCTTGTTTAATCGCGGGCACGAGGTCTTACACGATTACGGCTTTGGTCGTTGGGTCAATGTCGAACCTAAATTTGGCGGTCGTTATATCCCTGAAAACAAAAGTTACTGTAAACAAACGGTGGCGCACAACACGGTCGTCGTCGACCAAAAAACGCAAAACCAGGCCAAAACAGAAATCGCGGAAGCCACTCACGGACAAGGGCTCATCTTTGCAATTGACAACCTCGACCAGCAAGTGATGGCCGCCAAAGTGGCTGAGTATTATCCTGGGGTGACCATGACCAGAACGGTGGCGCTACTGAATTTACCAGAATTTGAAGCGCCCTTATTGTTGGATGTGTTTGCGCTCGATAGCCAAGAGCAGCACCAATACGACTTGCCGTTCCATCACAGCGGTCAGCTGATGAACACCGATTGTGAGGTCATCATGGCCTCGGCACTGGCGCCTTTAGGTGACAGCGATGGCTATCAACATTTGTGGCACCTAGGCCAAGCGTCTGAATGTGGTCAAGGCCAGCTAACCTGGTTACACGACAGCAGCTTTTACACCGCCAGCTATGCGATGTTTGATGTCGACCAGCAAGCGACGTCAAGTGGCAGCCTGCATTTGGTGCGCACCGGTGCGAACGACCCCGACTTTAACTTGCGCAGCGAGCCCGGCTTTATTCTCAGGCAGCAGGTGAAATCGGGCGTGTTTGCCAGTGTGATTGAAACGCACGGCCATTTTGATGAGTCGATGGAAGTCTCGCTCAATGCCACGAGTCGTATTCAAGGCGTCAACGTCTTGGCGAGTAACTCACAGGGCTGCGTGATTGAATGGCACGGCAAAGACGGGCAATACTACTGTTATGGGGTCAGCTTTGGCACCGTGAGCGGGGTTCATCAAGTTGCTGATTATCAATGGCAAGGCGCTTTGGAAAGGCTCAGTTAGGCACAACACTTCGTTAGCCCTGAGTCATCATCAATGAATAAGGCAATGAGGATGAGTGAATCATTGCCAATGACTGTCCTTTAACCGCTGTCTACCTGTCTGTGTCGACAGCGGTTTTTTACTTGTTGAGTTTGTCGCGGACGACTGTGATGCGCTATTTATCTTCTCGTGCGGTAAAGAAAAACCTGCACATCGCCTGGCCTCTTGCCATCAATGCGTTGTTAATGCAATCCATGTTAATGGTGGATGCGTTATTGATCTCACCATTAGGAGAAGCGTCTTTAGCCGCATTGGGGATCGCCACAACGTTAATTGCCTTTTGTTTTGGCACCCAAATGGCGTTGGCCAATGGCAGCCAACTGCTGTTTAGTCGCGCGATCGGCGCGAAAAACAAAAAGCAACTCGAACAACACTTCACATCGGCGCTGTGGATTAACCTTGCCAGTGGCGTGTGTTTCCTGCTGGGTATGATGGTGCTTGGCCCTTGGCTGGTGAGGCAATTGAGCCAGGAGAGTCGAGTCATCGAGCAGGCGCTTGAGTACTTAGCCCTAGGTCAATATTTGTTGTTGTTAAATGCGCTGACTCAAGTACTGCTCGCGCTGTTTAACGCCGATGGCAAAACCAAAATTTCGCTTTATGGCTATTTATTGGAAATGCCCATCAACGCCATTGCCAGTTATTTTCTTATTCACGGCGTCTTGTCGTGGACGGGGATGGGCGTATCGGGGGCGGCACTGGGCAGTCTTGTCGCCATCGTACTGCGCGCTTTGTATCTTGTGTGGCGCTGTCAGAGTGCGAACATTATCCAGGTGACGCTTACCTTTCCTGGGTGGGATGTGATCTATCAGCATTGGTTGCACATTTACTCTATCGCGGCCAATGTGACCTTGCTCTCGATGGGGATGTCGGCGTATCAATTGATTTATTCTCAACTCCCTTTAACGGCCTATGTCGCCATCAGTTTGTTATTTCCCTGGGTTCGCATTGGCAATCAAGTGGGGACTGCCTGGGCACAAGCCTCGGCCATCTGTCTGAGTCAGCGTCTCGGCGCCGGCCGTTGGTCTTGGTTGGCATTGGAGACCCGCTTATTATTAAAAGGGTCAATGTGGATTGCGTGCTTAAGTGTGGGCTTTTTTGTGCTGTTAAGTGCTTTGTTCCCATTGTTGTACCCCGATTTAGCCGCTGAGACCCAACGCCATTTAATGGTATTGGCGCCGCTTTATATTCTCTTGCCGTTGGCTCGGGTTTACAACACGTCACAGGGGCATATCTTACGGGCGTTGGGTCACGCGAAATGGGTGTTTCGCGTTCACTTTATCGGTCAATGGTGTGTGGCATTACCGCTTTGTACGCTGGTGGTACTTTATACTGACGTCCCGGTATTTTGGGCGTTTGCGATTTTTGTCTGTGAAGACGTACTCAAAATTGTGCCGTTTATTTTCTTGATGCGCCGTGCCATACGCACCGCGCCTGCTCAAGGTGGGTTGAGTTCACCGTGATGCACACCGGGTATCAGTCAGTATCCACTTTCTTCCTTGCTGTGTGGCTGAACGCTATTGTCAGTTTTGTCATTACTTTCTTTTGTTATACGACAAAATACAAAACCTCGGTCACGCTTTTTACCTTCATAATCCTGCCAATATAATACCGTATTCTATACTATTACTTGATACGACCAAGTGTGTATATACTGACAAAGAGAGGGCTTTGACAAGCGCGACCAGTCGGTTGAGTATCGAGAGGCCTTCGCGCTGGTTTGTCGTGAGCAATTACCTTGGTGATAGGCCCCAAAAAGAGGGGTTAACAAGGTGAGCTTTTTTCTTATAAATAAATGGTCTAACTCATTATTATATAAGTTGTTTTTAACTATGGTGTCGAGCTTTTTAATCCGCTAGGGTGACCCGCTATGTCGTGAGATTTGTATTTTGGGGTTGTTTCTCTCTTGTTTAAGGACATGTCTGTGTTTGACGGAATCATATTAAGCGTAAAGTGGTTATTGGTAATTGCATTGATGGCAGCGGCGGCGATCACCGGCGCGGTTGCCTTGGTGAGCGTACTGGTTGGTTCGGGCTTGATTCCCGCTCAACTCTTGGTGGTCTTCGCCTTGATCGCAATGGGGCTGTTTGTTTTCTTGTATGTCTTCACCAATAAAGTGAACCGCAAGATGAAGGTGATGGACGCTTTGGTCAACAGCATTTCTGATGTGATCGTGGTGAAGGACTTTGACGGTAATTTTGTGTATTGCAATCAGTCGGTGGCGGATTTGTACCAATGTCAGCCCAGTGAGATGGTGGGCAAAAACGATTATTATTTTACTGGTAACAAAGAGCAATGTGATTTTTTCACGCAAAGCGCGCAGAACATTATGCGTTGTTTTAAAAGCGAAGAAGTTATTGAATCTTCCACCGATGTCAACACCGGTGAGATCAGGCACTTCAAATCATTAAAGATCCCGTTTTACGATCACAGTCACGAGCTCAATATTCTCATTTTTGCCAAAGATATTACCGACATCATCGAACTCAAAGAACAATCTGAGCGCAATAAACACCGCTTAGAGCACGTGTTAGAAGTGTCTGATGAAGGCTTGTGGGAGTGGGATGCGCAGACCGGTGATATTTATCACAATCAAAAATGGGCCGAGATTTGCGGCATTGATCAAATGCTCGACTTTGAGCAGTTTGAACAGTGCATCGTCGAAGAAGACAAACACATTGTCTACAGTGCGATTGATCGCTTGATGGAGAAAAAAGAGCCTTACAACATTGAGTTTCGCATTACGCACACCAATGGCGATGTGGTGTGGATCTGGGACAGAGCCAAAGTGTCTGAGTTCGATCAAGACGGCAATGCCAAAGTCATCGTTGGCATTGTACTCGACATCACTGAAGAGAAGAAAAACCAAGATAAAGTGTACCAGTTGGCGTATTACGACCCGCTCACTGGGTTAAAAAATCGCGCGCATTTACTCAATGATATCAAAGCCAATTTAATGCTCAACCAAAAGCGGGGCACGTTTGCGGCCTTGTTTTTTTTGGATTTAGATCGCTTCAAATTGTTAAACGATAACTACGGCCACTCGATGGGGGATTGCCTGCTCAGTGGTGTGGCAGAGCGTTTAAGCAGTGTGCAAATGCTCGGTGGTACGGTAGCGCGATTTGGCGGTGATGAATTTGTGATTATCCTGCCCAACTTAGATCAAGACCAACAAATGGCGTACCAGCAAGCTAAGCGCTATGCTCAGCGGTTGATTGACGTTATAGGCCACCCCTTTGATTTATACTGTCCAGTGCAAGATACCAAAGTCAATTATGCGATCTCGACCAGCGTTGGCGGGGTAATTTTTCAATACGGTCTACCAGAAGCCCAGCTGTTGCAATCGGCGGACATGGCGGTGTATCGCGCTAAAAAAGCCGGCGGTAATCGCGCGGTGGTGTTTGACACCAAAATGCAAAATGAAATGCGCACGCAAACTCATTTTCACCATGGGATCAAAGAGGCATTACAACAAAGACAGTTCTGTTTGTACCTGCAACCGATCGTGGATACTCGCTATAATATCATCGGCGCAGAAGCGTTGATCCGCTGGCAGCACCCGACCATGGGGTTAATTGAACCCGATCAGTTCATGCCGATTGTCGAAGAGAGTAACTGGGGAGTGGCATTAGGTGAGTACGTTTTGTCTTTGGTGTGCGAGCAATTGGAGTGCTGGCAGCAAAACCGAGAAACACAGCACCTCTCTTTGTCGATTAATTTAAGTGCTAAGCAGTTATGGCAAAATAAGTTTACCGAACAAATTTTGTCGATCATCTCAAATTATCAATTTGATCGCAGTAAATTAACCATCGAAGTGACTGAGTCGGTCTTGATCCAGGATATCGACGATGCTTGTGACAAATTGTCGCAGCTCAAATCCTATGGCATGCGGATCTCACTCGACGATTTTGGTACCGGGTATTCGTCGTTAAACTATTTGCGCCTATTGCCTGTCGATGAGCTCAAAGTCGACAAGAGCTTCATCAGCGATCTTTCAAGTGATGAACAGGTCTATCAATTGGTGAAAGCGATCATCGAGTTGGCGAAGCACTTTAAAATCGATACCGTGATTGAAGGGGTTGAAACGGCAGAGCAACTGGTCAGGTTGCAAAAGCACAAAATACATCGCTATCAGGGGCATTACTTTCATAAACCAGTGCCGATCGAACAGTTTAGCCTCGTACTGGATGTCGAGTAACTCAGCATTGAGTACCGCTGGTGATAGGGGATGAGGCCAGAGTGGTAGAGCTTAGACACGATCCTGTGAATGGTGACTGCTGCGACTTGTGTTGTTGATGACTTTGTCTTTATACTACTGGCCTAATTGATTACGGAGAGAAATACATGCAAGGAATAACATCGCGCTGGCGTCTTGCCAGTGTAGTGCTGGGTGCGGCTTTGGTTTTGGCCGGTTGTGGTGAGCAAAAAGAAACCACTATCAAGGTGGGCGCCACGGTTGGCCCTCATGCTCAAGTGGTAGAAGCAGCTGCTAAAGAAGCCGCAAAACAAGGGCTTAAAGTTGAGTTGGTCGAGTTTTCTGATTACATTACTCCCGATGCGGCGCTCGAAGATGGCAGTATCGATCTCAATAGCTATCAACACCAACCCTTCCTCGATACCTACAATAAAAACAATGGCTCTAACCTGGTGCCGCTTGGGCAGTCTATTTTGATGAGAATGGGCATTTACTCGGATAAATATCGCTCTGTCGCGGACTTACCAGACGGTGCTCGTGTGGCTATCCCGAACGATCCGACCAACGGTGGGCGTGGTCTGCTGTTATTAAGAGATGCGGGGCTCATTACTTTAAAAGACGGCGCCGGTTTTAACGCGACGCTACAAGATATCGTCGACAACCCGAAAGATCTGAGCATTTTGGAAATCGATGCCGCACAGTTGCCACGAAGCCTCGACGATGTCGATGCCGCAGCGATCACCATGAATTACGTGATGTCAGCAGGGCTTGATCCGAAAAAACAAGGTATTTACCTAGAGTCGAAAGACGCTCCCTTGGCTGTGATGGTGATTGCCGCGCGCGAAAAAGACCAAAACAATCCAGATTACCTTAAGTTTGTTGAAATATATCAATCAGAAGCGGTAAAAAACTACATTGATGAAACGTTTGAAGGCACGATCGAAGCGGCGTTCTAATTCGATTTAAAAGCCTTGATGTTACGTTGAGAGTACAATAACCCCGACAAGAGAGGCATCCGCCTCTCTTTTTTATATTCTTCTACTGCGTTTTTTGTCATCTATCGACAATTATGGGCCATTGGTTCGTATTTATTCATCACTTTGTTCTATATTAAGTTTATCTCGCCAATACCTAGGTTCACTCTCTGTGGTATACCAGAGTCGTGACAAGGTGGCTTCCTACAAGGTATCAAATAAGGATAAAGATGCGTATTCACTATCGAGCGGGTCTCACTGCGAAATGCTATTTGCTCGCAGGGATTATTTTTGCTGTCTATGGCGGCCGAGTGTGCCCTATGCTGGCGACATTAAGCTTTTGGGAGGTGTTTAGCCATTCTGGTGTGGTGTTTTCGTTAATGTGGATAACGCGCCATTATGTGTCGACCCGTTCTCTGACCGAGAGAATTCAATCGACCATCGCTCTTGATACTGGGCTGTTTTTCTTATTTAGTTTGCCTTTCGCCGCGTTTTACGCCCTCAACTATACCTTTCCGATAGACAGTAATGCCAAAGTGATTTTTGGGATGTCGTTATTTGGCTTTTTAACCGGCTTGATTCTCGAACTTGATAAACGCTTGTCCGACGTTAACCAGACTCAACAAGGCGAACAGATTCTGTCGGTGGATTCGATGGCGCAGAGACAATCTATCGTCAAACAGGCCATTTTATTGGTGGTGTTTTTAATTGCGGCTCTCACGGCGTCACTGACGTTGGTCGCGGTGAAAGACGTCTTTTGGCTCAAGCACAACCCTGAGTATTTGGTCGGTTACAGCGGGACCATTTCCGTGATCAAAGAATTTGTTTTTATCGGTGTGGTGGTGGCCGGTTACTCGACTTACATCTTGTATCAGTGGAGCCAATTAATGAAAACCGTCTTGGATGGCCATGAGTCGGCGCTGCGACAAATTGCCACGGGCAAAATAGACTCGCGAGTCCCGGTTTACTTTAACGATGAATTGGGACACGTGGCGTCCTTGACCAATACCATGCTAGACACGCTTGAGCAAACGCATCAAGAAATTCAAAGTACCCGTGATGCCACCATCATTTCTCTGTCCGCGTTAGCAGAATCGCGAGATAACGAAACCGGCGCACACATTTTACGCACGCAAGAGTATGTGAAAGTGTTGGCCGAACACTTATCGAAACACGCCAAATATCAAGCGCAATTGAACGAAGACTATATCGATTTGTTGTACAAGTCTGCGCCGCTGCACGATGTTGGGAAAGTGGGGATCCCCGATGATATTTTGCTAAAGCCAGGCAAGTTGACCGAGCAAGAATTCGCCGTGATGAAAACCCATGCTCAAATTGGCGCGGATACCTTGGCCATTGCTCAGCAGCGATTGGGGGAGTGCTCGTTTCTCGACCTCGCTGGTGAAATCGCGTTAACTCACCACGAAAAATGGGATGGCAGTGGTTACCCCAATCAACTCAGCGGTGAGGCGATTCCTTTATCAGGGCGTTTGATGGCTCTGGCCGATGTCTATGATGCTTTGACCAGTCAACGCGTGTACAAACCGGCGTTCAGTCATGATAAGGCCAAAGCGATCATCATGGAGGGTAAAAATCAGCATTTTGATCCCGATGTGGTCGATGCTTTTGTACAGGTAGAAGCGCAATTTATTTCGATTGCTCAATCGTACCAGTAAGCAACAGAATTGGTTATCACCCCAGTGTCGATTGTACTTGTCATCTCGGCACTGGTCTTTTGTCATGATTGCGTTTTCCCGATGAAGGTATTACTGCCACATCACAAGCACGGCGGCAATGGCGATCAGCAGTAAAGCCGACACTTCTCTCATCTTCGGCGGTTGTTTTAGCCAAAATACCGCAATTAAAATCGTGAAGAAGACTTCCACTTGGCCCAGAGTTTTGACATAAGGCACGCTTTGCAGCGACATGGCATTAAACCAGCCAAATGAACCGATAAAACTGGCGATACTGGTGAGCAATACCGGTTTGGGATGGGCAAACACACGCTTTAACCCCGTGCGATCAAAAAGACACAAATAGCCAAGCAACAGTAACGTCTGTAGATTGATGATCATGGCGAGTACCCAAGCCGCGCTGAGCAAGTAGGGCAGGTTTAGGCTTAAACTGGCTTCTCTTATCCACAGTGAGGTCAAGGCAAAGGCACTCGAACACGACAAGCCGAGTAAGGCCGTTGTCAAGGATACCTTTTGCCAGCCTTGTGGGGCGCTGAGCATAAAAACCGCCACGCCTCCCAATACCACACCCAGCCAACCGGCCGCGCTGAGGTTTACCCCAAAAAACAGCACACCGAGTAGTGCGGCAATCGTCGCTTCGTTTTTGGCTAAGCCGGCCCCAACGGCGAAGTTTTGCTGCTTAAAAAGCAAGACCATTAATGCGGTTGCGATGATTTGCATGAGCGCGGCTAAGCAAACATAGAGCAGAGTGGTGTCACTGAGCTTTGGCACTGGCGCAGAGCCACTGGGCGCCCACTGATATAGAGACCATAGATAGAGCAGTGATAAAGGTGCAGCCCATAAAAAGCGTGCTAGTGTCACCCCGCTCGTGGTTAGGGATTGGCTTAATTGGCTTTGCAGCGCATTGCGCCAAGACTGGCTAAACGCAGCCAGGAAAGTGAAGATAACCCAGGTCATGATCTCGTTACTTATCGGTGTGGTATAGAAGTGCTTATTATAACCGCGATGGCAAACGAACCAAGGCTATATCGATTGATCGGCCTTCGCCATAAAGTCGAAGGCCGTTTAAGGGGAGGGGAAGACCAATCAGATTGGTATTAGGTCTCAACCGCAAAGCGTTCGCTATACGTTAGACGCCTGATCAACCGCCACGGCTTGTGTGTTGTCTGTCACTGGCGTATTGTGCGCAAAATGCCCACGGCCGTGACCGTGACCATGGCCGCCCGGAGGTCCCATACAGCCAGAAAGTACGAAGGCCGATGCCAAGATAGATGCAAACATAACTTTTTTCATAACAAACCTCTTAAAGGGATAGTTTCATGTCATGGTTTTTGATCAAAACCATCTGCCTCTGAGTGTTCAGTGTCAAGGTCGTCCTGTCAATCGACTCGAAAGACTCTAACCAAAGCTTGACCCCCTACCAACGGGCGGTTAAAAAACAGCGTCGTTATAGCCGTGTTATGAAATGAGTCAACGTGCTTAACGAGTGCGATGGTTATTAGTAATGTAGTTAATAAGCAAGACAAAAACGCAGTAATCGTTTATTTTAAACTAAGACGCAATTTCCCCGTTTTAACAAGAGGTCTATTTTGGCAGGCATTAAAATTTTAACCGATAGATTGTGCGTAGGCTTACACATACGGTTGCCACTAAAATGGAATGAACACCCATTTATTCTCAACAGCTTCAAAATTAAAAGTGATGAGCAAATCGCTATCTTGCGTCACTTAGGTCTGAAATATGTCTTTTTCAATCCGGCGCAAAGCGATGTTGACCCATTGCCGAGTTCATCGATAGACACCACAGGAGAAAAACCACCGTTTGGCAATGCCCTTGGTTTATCAGAGCAAATGTGGCAAGAAAAGCAGCGCCGCATCGAAAAGCTCAGTGCCTATCGTCGACGGGTTTCACAATGCGAAAAAGAGTTTAGTCGCTCTATTGCACGCATGCGTTCGGCGATGCAAAAAATGAAACACCGTCCACAAGATGGCATTGCCGAAGCGCAGAGTTTAGCGGCTGATATCGTCGAGCAACTGGACGTGGAAGGCAACCTGACCTTGCATTTAATTAATCACCACATAGATACCGACGACATTTTTTTTCACAGTCTGAATGTTTGTGTCGTTTCACTTTTGATTGGCCGAGCGAAACAGTATCAAAAAGAGCAGTTACAAACCTTATGTCTTGCCGCTTTGTTTCACGATGTGGGAAAAATGAAAATCCCGACGGCGATTTTGAGAAAAGAAGAGGACTTAACCGAGCCTGAACTCAACTACTTAAAGTTGCACGTTAAATACGGCGTCGAGATGAGCAAAGAAATAGACGCTTTCCCCACACAGGCCATGCGAGTGATCGATCAGCACCACGAATTGCTCGATGGCAGCGGTTACCCAAAGGGCCTAACCGCCGATGAGATCGATGAGATGACACAAATCGTCGCCGTAGCAAATATTTTTGATAACTTGTGTCACAGCATTAACGTTAACAAAAGAAAGATCCCGTATACCGCCTTATCTCATCTTTATAAGCATTGCACAGAGCAATACAACTTAGAAAATATCAAAGTCATGATCAAATTCATGGGGGTCTACCCACCGGGGACTTTAGTGCAGTTATCGAATCAAATGCTCGGCGTGGTTATTTCTGTTAACAGTCAACACATTTTGGCTCCCAATGTACTTATTTACGATCCCGATGTACCAAGGGAACAAGCTCCGGTGATCGATTTGTCAGAAAAAGACATCAAGATCGTCAGCGCCGTTTTGCCAAGCAAGGTACCAGCAACCATCCTCGCGTATTTAAACCCAAGGGGCACAAGTTCATACTTTTTTGACCAATCTGATTAACAATAAAGCAAATTGTCTACTTTGTGTTCGGTTGATAGCAAAAAACAAAAAAAATGCCATTAACCCCTTGCTAAATATTCAGGCCTCCCTATAATGCGCCTCCATCGACGGCAAGGTCGGTAGGAAAAGAAAAAAAGAAATTGACATTTAAAATCAATTACTTATAATTCGATTCCGCTTCAGGGAAAGCCTTGAAGCAAAGCTCTTTAACAATTTAAACACTATCAATCTGTGTGGGCACTCGTTGATGATAATCAATAGATTCTCAGGAATCACATTGGTTTCAATGAACTGAGTGACCAAACGAGTCGAAAGACTTGGCACAGTCAATTCACAGTCCTTATTCGGCAACGAATAAAGAATGTAATCAGTATTCATTGAGCCGCTCGAAAGAGCACAAAACTTTAATTGAAGAGTTTGATCATGGCTCAGATTGAACGCTGGCGGCAGGCCTAACACATGCAAGTCGAGCGGAAACGAGTTATCTGAACCTTCGGGGGACGATAACGGCGTCGAGCGGCGGACGGGTGAGTAATGCCTGGGAAATTGCCCTGATGTGGGGGATAACCATTGGAAACGATGGCTAATACCGCATAATCTCTTCGGAGTAAAGAGGGGGACCTTCGGGCCTCTCGCGTCAGGATATGCCCAGGTGGGATTAGCTAGTTGGTGAGGTAATGGCTCACCAAGGCGACGATCCCTAGCTGGTCTGAGAGGATGATCAGCCACACTGGAACTGAGACACGGTCCAGACTCCTACGGGAGGCAGCAGTGGGGAATATTGCACAATGGGCGCAAGCCTGATGCAGCCATGCCGCGTGTATGAAGAAGGCCTTCGGGTTGTAAAGTACTTTCAGCAGTGAGGAAGGGGATTAGGTTAATAGCCTAGTTCTTTGACGTTAGCTGCAGAAGAAGCACCGGCTAACTCCGTGCCAGCAGCCGCGGTAATACGGAGGGTGCGAGCGTTAATCGGAATTACTGGGCGTAAAGCGCATGCAGGTGGTTTGTTAAGTCAGATGTGAAAGCCCGGGGCTCAACCTCGGAATAGCATTTGAAACTGGCAGGCTAGAGTACTGTAGAGGGGGGTAGAATTTCAGGTGTAGCGGTGAAATGCGTAGAGATCTGAAGGAATACCGGTGGCGAAGGCGGCCCCCTGGACAGATACTGACACTCAGATGCGAAAGCGTGGGGAGCAAACAGGATTAGATACCCTGGTAGTCCACGCTGTAAACGATGTCTACTTGGAGGTTGTGGCCTTGAGCCGTGGCTTTCGGAGCTAACGCGTTAAGTAGACCGCCTGGGGAGTACGGTCGCAAGATTAAAACTCAAATGAATTGACGGGGGCCCGCACAAGCGGTGGAGCATGTGGTTTAATTCGATGCAACGCGAAGAACCTTACCTACTCTTGACATCCATAGAACTTAGCAGAGATGCTTTGGTGCCTTCGGGAACTATGAGACAGGTGCTGCATGGCTGTCGTCAGCTCGTGTTGTGAAATGTTGGGTTAAGTCCCGCAACGAGCGCAACCCTTATCCTTGTTTGCCAGCACTTCGGGTGGGAACTCCAGGGAGACTGCCGGTGATAAACCGGAGGAAGGTGGGGACGACGTCAAGTCATCATGGCCCTTACGAGTAGGGCTACACACGTGCTACAATGGCGCATACAGAGGGCAGCCAACTTGCGAAAGTGAGCGAATCCCAAAAAGTGCGTCGTAGTCCGGATTGGAGTCTGCAACTCGACTCCATGAAGTCGGAATCGCTAGTAATCGTGGATCAGAATGCCACGGTGAATACGTTCCCGGGCCTTGTACACACCGCCCGTCACACCATGGGAGTGGGCTGCAAAAGAAGTGGGTAGTTTAACCTTCGGGGGGACGCTCACCACTTTGTGGTTCATGACTGGGGTGAAGTCGTAACAAGGTAGCCCTAGGGGAACCTGGGGCTGGATCACCTCCTTATACGAAAGATTGTCTTTGATGTGTGTCCACACAGATTGATAGAGTTTAAAAAGAGTTCAAAGAAACATTCCCATATGTTTCGCATAGTGTCCCGTTCGTCTAGAGGCCTAGGACACCGCCCTTTCACGGCGGTAACAGGGGTTCGACTCCCCTACGGGATACCACTTTCTTCTTTTATTGCTAGCTTGCTTGTCATCCTTGATGCTTGCGATGCTCAAGTAGGAAACTACACTGCGCTTCTCAGCTCAATGCTGACGTCGCCGCTAACGCAATAAAAAAAGAAAGACTTTAGTTTGGGTCGTTAGCTCAGTTGGTAGAGCAGTTGACTTTTAATCAATTGGTCGCAGGTTCGAATCCTGCACGACCCACCATTTCCTTTCACAGGAAACACCTATTGTTCTGACTTAAAGCAGAATCAATACGGGCGATTAGCTCAGTTGGGAGAGCACCTGCCTTACAAGCAGGGGGTCACTGGTTCGAGCCCGGTATCGCCCACCACTCTTTAAATATTTTTTGGCACGGATGTCCAAACCACACAAACTTTTGTTGCTGGTTCGGATTTTTACCGCCTGAAAGTCTTTAAAAAGTGTTTTTGTAAAGAAAACATTGCTCTTTAACAATTTGGAAAGCTGACAAAACAATCTCTTCGAGATTGTTTGTAAAAGTTCTCAATTATCTCTTTAAGAGATAACCAACACACAATCAAGTGTTCTTGGGAAAGCATAGCGATATGTTTTCAAAATTGAGTCCGGCAATATCGAGTTCGTGACATGTATAAAAACACGAACACACCTTAATTAGTTGATTCATCAACTCATCAAGTTTTGCGCAGCGGATTTTTTCTTTAGACCAGGCGCTGAAAAAATTTGTCGATGGGAGTGTAGCTCGCTACATGACCAAGCAAATTTTAGAAGCAACGCCGTATAAAGGAAAAAGACCAAGCAAAAGACTCTTTTGGGTTGTATGGTTAAGTGATTAAGCGTACACGGTGGATGCCTTGGCAGTCAGAGGCGATGAAGGACGTACTAACTTGCGATAAGCGTAGATAAGGCAGTAAGAGCCACTTGAGTCTACGATTTCCGAATGGGGAAACCCAGCTGCATAAGCAGTTATCATTGTGTGAATTCATAGCACAATGAGGCGAACCGGGGGAACTGAAACATCTAAGTACCCCGAGGAAAAGAAATCAACCGAGATTCTGGAAGTAGCGGCGAGCGAAACCGGATTAGCCCTTAAGCTTCTTATGCGTCAGGTGAAGTGTCTGGAAAGGCACGCGATACAGGGTGATAGCCCCGTAACCGACAGCGCATATTCAGTGAAATCGAGTAAGGCGGGACACGTGATATCCTGTCTGAACATGGGGGGACCATCCTCCAAGGCTAAATACTCCTGACTGACCGATAGTGAACCAGTACCGTGAGGGAAAGGCGAAAAGAACCCCTGTGAGGGGAGTGAAATAGAACCTGAAACCGTGTACGTACAAGCAGTAGGAGCAGGCTTTGTCCTGTGACTGCGTACCTTTTGTATAATGGGTCAGCGACTTATATTCAGTGGCAAGGTTAACCGTTTAGGGGAGCCGTAGGGAAACCGAGTCTTAACTGGGCGCTCAGTCTCTGGATATAGACCCGAAACCAGGTGATCTAGCCATGGGCAGGTTGAAGATTGAGTAACATCAATTGGAGGACCGAACCGACTAATGTTGAAAAATTAGCGGATGACTTGTGGCTAGGGGTGAAAGGCCAATCAAACCTGGAGATAGCTGGTTCTCCCCGAAAGCTATTTAGGTAGCGCCTCGGACGAATACTACTGGGGGTAGAGCACTGTTAAGGCTAGGGGGTCATCCCGACTTACCAACCCTTTGCAAACTCCGAATACCAGTAAGTACTATCCGGGAGACACACGGCGGGTGCTAACGTCCGTCGTGGAGAGGGAAACAACCCAGACCGCCAGCTAAGGTCCCAAATTATAGCTAAGTGGGAAACGATGTGGGAAGGCTTAGACAGCTAGGATGTTGGCTTAGAAGCAGCCATCATTTAAAGAAAGCGTAATAGCTCACTAGTCGAGTCGGCCTGCGCGGAAGATGTAACGGGGCTAAGCTATAAACCGAAGCTGCGGCAATACAGTTTACTGTATTGGGTAGGGGAGCGTTCTGTAAGCCGTTGAAGGTGAGTTGTAAAGCTTGCTGGAGGTATCAGAAGTGCGAATGCTGACATGAGTAACGATAATGGGGGTGAAAAACCTCCACGCCGGAAGACCAAGGGTTCCTGTCCAACGTTAATCGGGGCAGGGTAAGTCGACCCCTAAGGCGAGGCTGAAAAGCGTAGTCGATGGGAAACGGGTTAATATTCCCGTACTGCTTATAATTGCGATGGGGGGACGGAGAAGGCTAGGTGGGCCTGGCGATGGTTGTCCAGGTTCAAGTGCGTAGGCTAAGGAATTAGGTAAATCCGGTTCCTTGTTAGGCCGAGACACGACGTCGAGTCACTACGGTGATGAAGTCATTGATGCCATGCTTCCAGGAAAAGCCTCTAAGCTTCAGATTATAAGCAATCGTACCCCAAACCGACACAGGTGGTCGGGTAGAGAATACCAAGGCGCTTGAGAGAACTCGGGTGAAGGAACTAGGCAAAATGGTACCGTAACTTCGGGAGAAGGTACGCTCTTGACGGTGAAGTCCCTTGCGGATGGAGCTATTAGGAGTCGCAGATACCAGGTGGCTGCAACTGTTTATTAAAAACACAGCACTGTGCAAAATCGTAAGATGACGTATACGGTGTGACGCCTGCCCGGTGCCGGAAGGTTAATTGATGGGGTTAGACTTAGGTCGACGCTCTTGATCGAAGCCCCGGTAAACGGCGGCCGTAACTATAACGGTCCTAAGGTAGCGAAATTCCTTGTCGGGTAAGTTCCGACCTGCACGAATGGCGTAATGATGGCCACGCTGTCTCCACCCGAGACTCAGTGAAATTGAAATCGCTGTGAAGATGCAGTGTACCCGCGGCTAGACGGAAAGACCCCGTGAACCTTTACTACAGCTTGGCACTGAACATTGACCCTACATGTGTAGGATAGGTGGGAGGCTTTGATACATGGGCGCCAGTTCATGTGGAGCCATCCTTGAAATACCACCCTTGTAGTGTTGATGTTCTAACTTAGCCCCATCATCTGGGGTGAGGACAGTGCCTGGTGGGTAGTTTGACTGGGGCGGTCTCCTCCCAAAGTGTAACGGAGGAGCACGAAGGTGGGCTAATCACGGTTGGACATCGTGAGGTTAGTGCAATGGCATAAGCCCGCTTAACTGCGAGAATGACGGTTCGAGCAGGTGCGAAAGCAGGTCATAGTGATCCGGTGGTTCTGAATGGAAGGGCCATCGCTCAACGGATAAAAGGTACTCCGGGGATAACAGGCTGATACCGCCCAAGAGTTCATATCGACGGCGGTGTTTGGCACCTCGATGTCGGCTCATCACATCCTGGGGCTGAAGTCGGTCCCAAGGGTATGGCTGTTCGCCATTTAAAGTGGTACGCGAGCTGGGTTTAGAACGTCGTGAGACAGTTCGGTCCCTATCTGCCGTGGGCGTTGGAGAATTGAAAGGGGCTGCTCCTAGTACGAGAGGACCGGAGTGGACGAACCTCTGGTGTTCGGGTTGTGTCGCCAGACGCATTGCCCGGTAGCTAAGTTCGGAATCGATAACCGCTGAAAGCATCTAAGCGGGAAGCGAGCCTTGAGATGAGTTCTCCCTGGCGCTTAAAGCGTCCTAAAGGGTTGTTCGAGACTAGAACGTTGATAGGCAGGGTGTGTAAGCGTTGTGAGGCGTTGAGCTAACCTGTACTAATTGCCCGTGAGACTTAACCATACAACACCTAAAGGGTTTTTATCGGACTCGATAAAGAAACTTGATTGTGTCGAGAACACAAACAGCTTTCCAGATTATTTGGATTCTTCCCAAGCTAGTAAGCTAGCGCCGGGATAAAGTTCGATAGCAAGGCAATTTGTGAACGAGCGAAGGAGTTTATGTTTTATAAATGACTGAGCGAGAGAGCAAATTAACACCGCTAGCGGGCTTTATAGCCAGCGGAAGAAACCAGAAAAATTTTGCTTGGCGACCATAGCATTTTGGACCCACCTGATTCCATGCCGAACTCAGAAGTGAAACAAAATTGCGCCGATGGTAGTGTGGGGCTTCCCCATGTGAGAGTAGGACATCGCCAGGCTTTTATTCTTTTTTGTTTTCAGATTTTAAAAAAATCTAAAGGCAAAAAGCGTGTTTTCAGATTGTTAGAAAAATCTAAAAACAATGACTGGATTTCGCAAGAAATCAGTCACCATAACGTTTTATTGTTTGGTGTTAAATTTAAAACCAAAAAAATAAAATTTTATGTTGACTTACAGAGTCAATAGCGTATTATACGCGTCCTGCTTCGGTGATAAGTCATTGAAAGCAAAGCTCTTTAACAATTTAAACACTATCAATCTGTGTGGGCACTCGTTGATGATAATCAATAGATTCTTAGGAATCACATTGGTTTCAATGAACTGAGTGACCAAACGAGTCGAAAGACTTGGCACAGTCAATTCACAGTCCTTATTCGGCAACGAATAAAGAATGTAATCAGTATTCATTGAGCCGCTCGAAAGAGCACAAAAACTTTAATTGAAGAGTTTGATCATGGCTCAGATTGAACGCTGGCGGCAGGCCTAACACATGCAAGTCGAGCGGAAACGAGTTATCTGAACCTTCGGGGGACGATAACGGCGTCGAGCGGCGGACGGGTGAGTAATGCCTGGGAAATTGCCCTGGTGTGGGGGATAACCATTGGAAACGATGGCTAATACCGCATAATCTCTTCGGAGTAAAGAGGGGGACCTTCGGGCCTCTCGCGTCAGGATATGCCCAGGTGGGATTAGCTAGTTGGTGAGGTAATGGCTCACCAAGGCGACGATCCCTAGCTGGTCTGAGAGGATGATCAGCCACACTGGAACTGAGACACGGTCCAGACTCCTACGGGAGGCAGCAGTGGGGAATATTGCACAATGGGCGCAAGCCTGATGCAGCCATGCCGCGTGTATGAAGAAGGCCTTCGGGTTGTAAAGTACTTTCAGCAGTGAGGAAGGGGATTAAGTTAATAGCTTAGTTCTTTGACGTTAGCTGCAGAAGAAGCACCGGCTAACTCCGTGCCAGCAGCCGCGGTAATACGGAGGGTGCGAGCGTTAATCGGAATTACTGGGCGTAAAGCGCATGCAGGTGGTTTGTTAAGTCAGATGTGAAAGCCCGGGGCTCAACCTCGGAATAGCATTTGAAACTGGCAGGCTAGAGTACTGTAGAGGGGGGTAGAATTTCAGGTGTAGCGGTGAAATGCGTAGAGATCTGAAGGAATACCGGTGGCGAAGGCGGCCCCCTGGACAGATACTGACACTCAGATGCGAAAGCGTGGGGAGCAAACAGGATTAGATACCCTGGTAGTCCACGCTGTAAACGATGTCTACTTGGAGGTTGTGGCCTTGAGCCGTGGCTTTCGGAGCTAACGCGTTAAGTAGACCGCCTGGGGAGTACGGTCGCAAGATTAAAACTCAAATGAATTGACGGGGGCCCGCACAAGCGGTGGAGCATGTGGTTTAATTCGATGCAACGCGAAGAACCTTACCTACTCTTGACATCCATAGAACTTAGCAGAGATGCTTTGGTGCCTTCGGGAACTATGAGACAGGTGCTGCATGGCTGTCGTCAGCTCGTGTTGTGAAATGTTGGGTTAAGTCCCGCAACGAGCGCAACCCTTATCCTTGTTTGCCAGCACTTCGGGTGGGAACTCCAGGGAGACTGCCGGTGATAAACCGGAGGAAGGTGGGGACGACGTCAAGTCATCATGGCCCTTACGAGTAGGGCTACACACGTGCTACAATGGCGCATACAGAGGGTTGCCAACTTGCGAAAGTGAGCGAATCCCAAAAAGTGCGTCGTAGTCCGGATTGGAGTCTGCAACTCGACTCCATGAAGTCGGAATCGCTAGTAATCGTGGATCAGAATGCCACGGTGAATACGTTCCCGGGCCTTGTACACACCGCCCGTCACACCATGGGAGTGGGCTGCAAAAGAAGTGGGTAGTTTAACCTTCGGGGGGACGCTCACCACTTTGTGGTTCATGACTGGGGTGAAGTCGTAACAAGGTAGCCCTAGGGGAACCTGGGGCTGGATCACCTCCTTATACGAAAGATTGTCTTTCGATGCGTGTCCACACAGATTGATAGGGTTTAAAAGTAAAGAGAAATGGGTCTGTAGCTCAGCTGGTTAGAGCGCTCGCCTGATAAGCGGGAGGTCGGTGGTTCAAGTCCACTCAGACCCACCACTATCTTTTCCCAGAGATAGGGGTCGATTTCATTGGGGCTATAGCTCAGCTGGGAGAGCGCCTGCCTTGCACGCAGGAGGTCTGCGGTTCGATCCCGCATAGCTCCACCATCTTTAAACGCATTACTACTATGAGTAGAAATGAGTGTGTTTAAAAATGGTTTCTCTTTCATTAGAAAGACAATCATGCTCTTTAACAATTTGGAAAGCTGACAAAACAATCTCTTTGAGATTGTTTGTAAAAGTTCTCAATTATCTCTTTAAAGAGATAACCAACACACAATCAAGTGTTCTTGGGAAAGCATAGCGATATGTTTTCAAAATTGAGTCCGGCAATATCGAGTTCGTGACATGTATAAAAACACGAACACACCTTGGTGACTAACCGCTTTACTTGTAAAGCACATCAACTCAAAAGACTCTTTTGGGTTGTATGGTTAAGTGACTAAGCGTACACGGTGGATGCCTTGGCAGTCAGAGGCGATGAAGGACGTACTAACTTGCGATAAGCGTAGATAAGGCAGTAAGAGCCACTTGAGTCTACGATTTCCGAATGGGGAAACCCAGCTGCATAAGCAGTTATCATTGTGTGAATTCATAGCACAATGAGGCGAACCGGGGGAACTGAAACATCTAAGTACCCCGAGGAAAAGAAATCAACCGAGATTCTGGAAGTAGCGGCGAGCGAAACCGGATTAGCCCTTAAGCTTCTTATGCGTCAGGTGAAGTGTCTGGAAAGGCACGCGATACAGGGTGATAGCCCCGTAACCGACAGCGCATATTCAGTGAAATCGAGTAAGGCGGGACACGTGATATCCTGTCTGAACATGGGGGGACCATCCTCCAAGGCTAAATACTCCTGACTGACCGATAGTGAACCAGTACCGTGAGGGAAAGGCGAAAAGAACCCCTGTGAGGGGAGTGAAATAGAACCTGAAACCGTGTACGTACAAGCAGTAGGAGCAGGCTTTGTCCTGTGACTGCGTACCTTTTGTATAATGGGTCAGCGACTTATATTCAGTGGCAAGGTTAACCGTTTAGGGGAGCCGTAGGGAAACCGAGTCTTAACTGGGCGCTCAGTCTCTGGATATAGACCCGAAACCAGGTGATCTAGCCATGGGCAGGTTGAAGATTGAGTAACATCAATTGGAGGACCGAACCGACTAATGTTGAAAAATTAGCGGATGACTTGTGGCTAGGGGTGAAAGGCCAATCAAACCTGGAGATAGCTGGTTCTCCCCGAAAGCTATTTAGGTAGCGCCTCGGACGAATACTACTGGGGGTAGAGCACTGTTAAGGCTAGGGGGTCATCCCGACTTACCAACCCTTTGCAAACTCCGAATACCAGTAAGTACTATCCGGGAGACACACGGCGGGTGCTAACGTCCGTCGTGGAGAGGGAAACAACCCAGACCGCCAGCTAAGGTCCCAAATTATAGCTAAGTGGGAAACGATGTGGGAAGGCTTAGACAGCTAGGATGTTGGCTTAGAAGCAGCCATCATTTAAAGAAAGCGTAATAGCTCACTAGTCGAGTCGGCCTGCGCGGAAGATGTAACGGGGCTAAGCTATAAACCGAAGCTGCGGCAATACAGTTTACTGTATTGGGTAGGGGAGCGTTCTGTAAGCCGTTGAAGGTGAGTTGTAAAGCTTGCTGGAGGTATCAGAAGTGCGAATGCTGACATGAGTAACGATAATGGGGGTGAAAAACCTCCACGCCGGAAGACCAAGGGTTCCTGTCCAACGTTAATCGGGGCAGGGTAAGTCGACCCCTAAGGCGAGGCTGAAAAGCGTAGTCGATGGGAAACGGGTTAATATTCCCGTACTGCTTATAATTGCGATGGGGGGACGGAGAAGGCTAGGTGGGCCTGGCGATGGTTGTCCAGGTTCAAGTGCGTAGGCTAAGGAATTAGGTAAATCCGGTTCCTTATTAGGCCGAGACACGACGTCGAGTCACTACGGTGATGAAGTCATTGATGCCATGCTTCCAGGAAAAGCCTCTAAGCTTCAGATTATAAGCAATCGTACCCCAAACCGACACAGGTGGTCGGGTAGAGAATACCAAGGCGCTTGAGAGAACTCGGGTGAAGGAACTAGGCAAAATGGTACCGTAACTTCGGGAGAAGGTACGCTCTTGACGGTGAAGTCCCTTGCGGATGGAGCTATTAGGAGTCGCAGATACCAGGTGGCTGCAACTGTTTATTAAAAACACAGCACTGTGCAAAATCGTAAGATGACGTATACGGTGTGACGCCTGCCCGGTGCCGGAAGGTTAATTGATGGGGTTAGACTTAGGTCGACGCTCTTGATCGAAGCCCCGGTAAACGGCGGCCGTAACTATAACGGTCCTAAGGTAGCGAAATTCCTTGTCGGGTAAGTTCCGACCTGCACGAATGGCGTAATGATGGCCACGCTGTCTCCACCCGAGACTCAGTGAAATTGAAATCGCTGTGAAGATGCAGTGTACCCGCGGCTAGACGGAAAGACCCCGTGAACCTTTACTACAGCTTGGCACTGAACATTGACCCTACATGTGTAGGATAGGTGGGAGGCTTTGATGCATGGGCGCCAGTTCATGTGGAGCCATCCTTGAAATACCACCCTTGTAGTGTTGATGTTCTAACTTAGCCCCATTATCTGGGGTGAGGACAGTGCCTGGTGGGTAGTTTGACTGGGGCGGTCTCCTCCCAAAGTGTAACGGAGGAGCACGAAGGTGGGCTAATCACGGTTGGACATCGTGAGGTTAGTGCAATGGCATAAGCCCGCTTAACTGCGAGAATGACGGTTCGAGCAGGTGCGAAAGCAGGTCATAGTGATCCGGTGGTTCTGAATGGAAGGGCCATCGCTCAACGGATAAAAGGTACTCCGGGGATAACAGGCTGATACCGCCCAAGAGTTCATATCGACGGCGGTGTTTGGCACCTCGATGTCGGCTCATCACATCCTGGGGCTGAAGTCGGTCCCAAGGGTATGGCTGTTCGCCATTTAAAGTGGTACGCGAGCTGGGTTTAGAACGTCGTGAGACAGTTCGGTCCCTATCTGCCGTGGGCGTTGGAGAATTGAAAGGGGCTGCTCCTAGTACGAGAGGACCGGAGTGGACGAACCTCTGGTGTTCGGGTTGTGTCGCCAGACGCATTGCCCGGTAGCTAAGTTCGGAATCGATAACCGCTGAAAGCATCTAAGCGGGAAGCGAGCCTTGAGATGAGTTCTCCCTGGCGCTTAAAGCGTCCTAAAGGGTTGTTCGAGACTAGAACGTTGATAGGCAGGGTGTGTAAGCGTTGTGAGGCGTTGAGCTAACCTGTACTAATTGCCCGTGAGACTTAACCATACAACACCTAAAGGGTTTTTATCGGACTCGATAAAGAAACTTGATTGTGTCGAGAACACAAAACAGCTTTCCAGATTTAGTTATCTTGCCTGACGGCAAGATAACGCCATATTTTGCTTGGCGACCATAGCATTTTGGACCCACCTGATTCCATGCCGAACTCAGAAGTGAAACAAAATTGCGCCGATGGTAGTGCGGGGCTTCCCCATGTGAGAGTAGGACATCGCCAGGCTTTGATATTCCTTCTTGATGTATCAAGAAGACACAAGCTAAAGCATGTAAAGTAAGACTTTAGACTGTGAACAATTTGTAGTGGAGCGGTAGTTCAGTTGGTTAGAATACCGGCCTGTCACGCCGGGGGTCGCGGGTTCGAGTCCCGTCCGCTCCGCCACTTTTTAAGAAAGCCTGATTCGCAAGAGTCAGGCTTTTTTTTCGTTAACAGTAGTTCAAGCGGTAGTTCAGTTGGTTGCTATTATTTAGAACAAGCCGGCCTGTCACGCCGGGGGTCGCGGGTTCGAGTCCCGTCCGCTCCGCCACTTCTTTAAGAAAGCCTGATTCGCAAGAGTCAGGCTTTTTTTATTTCTAAAATAAGATCGCTGCGCTGCAAGATCGTTTCACTTCAAGGACGCTGCGCTCAAGTGGCAAGGTAAGATCAGTGTTGTACAGTGTAAAACAGTCCGCTTCGCTTAACACAGTGAAAGACAGGTCATGTGTTGAGACTGTCCTACACTGTGTTTCACTGTTTTATACTGTCTCATACTGTTTTAGTCTTAGGGTTTTCTTTTTACTTGGAACGAAGTGATCTTGTGACTTGAAGCGAAGCGATCTTGCCACTGTCTTTTACTGTGTTTCACTGTTTTATACTGTCTTATATTTTGGTTTTACCTAACTCAAATGGGGTCGGATTTGCGAAATAGACTGACTGACAGCGTCCTCTGTATTATGCGGATCCGACCCCTAGAAGTGATGAACCCAATAGGCAAAGAATGACTTTTAGTGTTGGTTGTCATCATGTACTGCAATGGTTAAGGTCAGTCTTTGTTCTTTGCCAAAGTGCGTTTCGAGTCAAGGGGTCGGATCCACAACAGTTAGGCGCAGAGGGTGAGTACTGCGATCCCGCGAATCCGACCCCAGGATGATTTCTTCCCACTCGTTTTTCTCAGGAACCCATCAATTTCTTGAACCACAGTGTAGGGCAGTGAAAGACAGATCGCTGCGCTCAACACAGTGTAAGACAGGTCATGTACTGAGATTGTCCTATAGTGTATGTCACTGTTTTATACTGTCTCATACTGTCTTTTACTGTTTTAGTTTTAGGGTTTTCTTTTTACTTGGAACGAAGTGATCTTGTGGCTTGAAGCGAAGCGATCTTGCTACTTTTCACGGGCTTTTGTCTTGCCATGATCTAAAAGCAAAAAGATCATGATGTTCTTTTTGGGTGACGAAACCTTTGAGAGCGCTATTTTATAGGCTTATCATTGGGTAAAGTTAGGCAATAAAAAAGGCAAAGTCGAAACTTTGCCTTTGATAGTGAAAAAGAAACGATACTTAGAAGCTATAAGCGGCTTTTAAGTAAATACGACGGCGTTCACCGACGATGGCTCCTGATTCTGTCGTAAATCCAGCAATGGCGTATTCTTTATCAAAGAGGTTTTTGACATTGGCTTGGAATTTCCAATCTTGCCATTGTGTTTGCCAAGACATATCGTAAACCGTGTAAGATTTGATGGTATTGTCATCACGGTCTTTTTGTTTACTGGCGTAGCTAGCACCAAATGCAATAGATGAGTCTAAAGCGGGAATCTCATGTCGCGTCCATACGCCGAGCTGATTATGTGGTGAATTAGACAGTGCTCGCGCCTCGTTTTCATTATCCGTCGTCGATAGGTCATTGTAGGTATAGCTGACATTGGCTACCCACAATGGTGTGATTTGAGCGAGAACGTCCATTTCAAAGCCTTGACTACGGATATCACCGATCGCGTAGATCAAGTCGTCATCATCGGTATACGCGATGTTTTCTTTAACGATATGGTACAACGCGGTATTGATATTAATACGGTTATCAAATAAGTAACTGCGTGCGCCAATTTCAATCTGTGTATTTTCTTCCGGGTCGAGTAACCCATCGGCAGCATCGACTTGGTCAGACGCATCTTGAGGGGTCATACCCAAGGAGTACGAGGTGTAAGGTTTAAACTGCGGATTGACTTCATAGGTGGCGCCAACGCGAGCAGAGTAGCCCCAATCGTGATAATACGCATTGTCACTGCCATCATCGTGATCAACCACTTTTTGTTCCATGAAATCAGCACGAGCACCAAAGACGAGGTTTAACTTATCCGTTGCCTGCCATTGATCTTGAGCGTAGATACCAGCTTGGTTGACGTCAGTAGAGCGATCGCGGTTAAGAGTTAACACATAGCTACTGATGTCATCATCATAAGCGGGATCTGACAAAGATAAGTAAGACGGACTTTCAGCACCGCTATCCGCGCTCGTTGTACCAGAGTAATAGAAGACTTCATCTTCGCTAGCAAAGTGATAGTCACTGCCAACTACCACGGTGTGAGCGCCGAAATCACCTACGAGATAAGAGCCAAGATCAATGCCTTTATAGTAGCGAACTTGATCTTGATAACGGCGAGAAACTGAGTCTACTTCTCCATCATCATCGGTATCGACCAGGGCTCTTGCTTGGTGGAATTTGATGGTTTCTTTTGTTTCATAAGCGCGAAAAGCAAAGTGGCTATCTAACCAATCATTAACCTCATGATCCACATGCGCTTGAACGATGTTTGCTTGGAATTTTTGGTAATCATCGGGTTCATTACTGCTCCAAGAGCTATCTGCTAAGAAGTTACCACTAGAGTCAATGGGTACACCACGCAAGCGCTCACCTAATTGATAGAAGTAGGAGTATTGAAGGGTTAATGTTGTGTAGTCATTGATATCCCAAGCGTAACCCACATCCAAGATTTGGTTTTCTTCTTCAACGTTATTGCGATAAGAGTCTTCGCCACTTGAGTAAAGGCCAATACGGTAACGTTGAGAGCCGTCCTCATTAGCAGGCCCCGAAGATTCAAAGCTGCCACTTAAGAAGTCTTTGTTCCCCCCGGTAATTTCTAAGGTCGTTTCTGGTGTGTAAGTCGGTTTTTTGGTGACGTAGTTGATGACCCCACCGGCTTCGCCCGCACCGTACAATGAACCTGAAGGCCCTTTCAGTACCTGCACTTGATCAATATTAAATAGCTGAGGAATAGTAAAGGTTCTGAAAGGATCGCCTTTTAAGCCATCGTAAAGCACTTCACTTTCTTGCTCAAAGCCACGGATTTTGACGATGCCGTAGTTAAAATACGAAACGCCAGACATAGAGCGGAAAAGATCGGTGACTTCATTCGCTGCTTGATCTTCAATTAAATCGTGCGTCAGGATCTGAATGGATTGTGGAGTTTGATCTATGGTGGTGACGGTGCGTGTGCCCAATGATGCTTCATTGGATTTGTAAAGTGTGAGCGCGCGTCCATGAACTTCAACAACATCGGTTTCTTGTTCGTTGTTTGACGTAGAATCTGCAGCGAAGACTTGAGGCGATAAAGCCAGTAGACCACAAGCCTGCATGGCGATGACGGATTTTTTCAATAACATAGCGATAAATAGTAATCAGAATAGATAAATTATCGCTATGATATGCTCAATGAGAATGAGTTACAATAAGGTTTTCAAGTTTAACTAATAGTTCAATTTAAAATGATCTAGTAAGCCTTTGGAATTATTATTAAAGTCAATTTATTGTTGTTGAGATAATTATTTATTAGGTAGAGAGGTCTGAACCATACTGTGAAGATCATTATGATCCCATGCCCAATGGCTCGTGGCAGATAAGTCGATACCACCGACCGAATAGGGTTCGATATCGAACGAATTGTCCTTTGGTGATTTTAGCTGGTAATAAGTCTCTTTTGAATGATGTTCGATGACTAAATGCGGCCATAAAGGCTTGATGCAGGCATGTAGCATCGTATCACCGAGGTAGGGCAGAGGATCTTTTTGTTGCCATTGGTCAAATAGTTGTGACCAGGTTAGGGGACGGGTGGCTTGTCTTAGGATATCGATGACTATGGTTTGTGTTTTGGTTAATCGTGAATCGCAATGTGGCAATTCTTGTAGATGCCTTTTGATTACGGCTTGTAGGTTAGGAAAGGCACTGGCTAAATCTTGTTGATAGAGTGCAATGAGAGGTTTGGGTGTATTTGCACAAAAGGCGGGCCAAATCTGCTGAGCCAGTGTTATATGTTGTTCTTGTAGTGGTTGTTTATGTTCACGCCACAAATAACGAAAAGCGTACCTTGGTAACTGACCTAAACCGATAAATCGTTGTAATCCTGGAAAGTGATTGACTTCAATATATTCAATTTCAATGGCCTGTTGTTTGGCAAAGTGAGTTAAGGCTTCAAGCCACATGAGTTGGTCGTAATTGTCGTGTTCAAGCCAAAATACCCGTCTGCGGTATCTCGGTGAGCAGAGTGTCTCTAGAGCCTGTCGTTGTTGACGTTGAATTTCTTTTTCTTGTTGTGCTTGAGTGCCGTTATCCACTTTTGGCAGCAGGTGTTTGCCAATAAAGTGAGCTCGTTGTAGATGGTGTTGACCCTCGTTATCACTTAAAGGCCCCATGCAAAGCGGATCAATCAAAGCAAGATAATCACCGACAAAGTCTGGTGGGGTAAAGTAGGGTTTAATATCAGTACCACAGCGAATGTGAAGGGTGTATGGGTCATCTAACGGCACATCAGGTGGCTGTTTATATTGGCTTAATTTGTGGCAGTGCTCTACGGCTTGTTGCCAAGAAGAAAAGCCCATTGATTCCAGCTTAAAAGTCGTCTCCTTTCCTTGCATTGGCTCGGATTGTCCAAAACTGACCTCAAAATGTTTTTTTAAAGTATCGAGTGTTAAATCAAAGGGATTCATGATATCACCTCAATCTTAATTCACCATTGATAGCTAAGGTTTAATCCCTGGCTATCACCATCACTCCAAGGTGAAACGGCGATGTTTACCCCTGCCGGTGACGTAAAGTAGACTCCGCTTAATACACCAATGGCTGCTCCTGCCAGTACATCGTGCCAATGATGTTTATTTTGTTTCACTCTTGCATAACCAACAAGACTTGCCAGTGTATAGCTAGGTAGCCCAATTTGCCATCCATAACGTTGTGAGAGTGTGGCGGCGGCAGCAAAGGCATTGGCAGTATGACTAGAAGGAAAACTGTCGAAATCACTTTTATCTGGCCTTTCTGCGGCTATGGAGTATTTTCCAACCCAGACCACGGCACCACTCGTGAGTAAGGTTAAACCCGCCTGTTGTAACCCTTGCCAGTCTTGATAGTACGTGGGCAGAGCCAATGAGGTCACCAGTAAGCCATCTGCGCCAATGTCACTGAATGTTCCCCAATCGGTTTTGGCGAAACAAGAGGTGGTGAGTCCGATGAGACTTGTCATTAATATGAGCTTTTTCAAGTTTTTACGTCCTTGTCCTTCCTTTTGACAACCATTCGAAACCCTTTGATTAGCTTTGCCAAGTTTTGCGCTGAATTTTTGTGAGCTATTGTTGAAAAATGATTTTAATTCAATGGCTTGTTGAATGGATTTAGCATGATGGATTTAATTTTTATATTGAATGTTTGACTTGAGAGGACAGGGCTGACTGGGGACCAAGTTGGGGGCGCCCAGCCCTGCGGCATGACTTTGGCACAAAGTCCGTTGCAGTAAGCGTATAAGTTGCAATTGAGTGACGTGATCTTTAGATATAAAAAAACCACTTCGAGGTGAAGTGGTTTTTTTAATGTGGCTCCCCCTGCGGGACTCAACGGGGGCGCCTAGCTGGGGGCGCCCAGCCCTGCGACATGACTTTGGCACAAAGTCTGTTGCAGTAAGTGTATAAGCTGCAATTGCGTGACGTTATCTTCAGATATAAAAAAACCACTTCGAGATGAAGTGGTTTTTTTAATGTGGCTCCCCCTGCGGGACTCGAACCTGCGACATACGGATTAACAGTCCGCCGTTCTACCAACTGAACTAAGGGGGAATAAACTGTTTTCTCAAAAGAGAAATGGTGCCGACTACCGGAATCGAACTGGTGACCTACTGATTACAAGTCAGTTGCTCTACCTACTGAGCTAAGTCGGCGCCGACGAACATAAGCGAATACTTACATTCTAAAAAGTGGCTCCCCCTGCGGGACTCGAACCTGCGACATACGGATTAACAGTCCGCCGTTCTACCAACTGAACTAAGGGGGAACAAATTGTTTTCTCAAAAAGAGAAATGGTGCCGACTACCGGAATCGAACTGGTGACCTACTGATTACAAGTCAGTTGCTCTACCTACTGAGCTAAGTCGGCACAAACCTTTTTTTTTGCGTTTTAACGCTTGTTGATGTTTTTTACAAAACTTAAAGTGTTGCTCTTTTTTAAAACACCAATCTAAAATATGGTGCCTCGAGGCGGAATAACGGGCCCGCCTAGGGCACTGACCGATGTTTTTCAACAAACTAAATACGTTGCTCTATCTTAAACACCAATCCTAAATATGGTGCCTCGAGGCGGAATCGAACCACCGACACGAGGATTTTCAATCCTCTGCTCTACCGACTGAGCTATCGAGGCAACGGGGTGTATTAAACGGTTTTTCGGTCTCTAGGTCAACACTAAAATACAAAAAAAAAATCGTTTGCTGATTTTCTGTGCGTAGTGTGGTGTTTTTATTCGTTTTACTTACAAAGTGACCGGATATTAAAGGCTATTTTGTATGGTGTTGATAGTTTAACAAGAAAAACTGCGCTTGATTGTTACTGTTAAGTAGTAAAAACACCGCTCTATTTACAATTATCAACGGGGGGATGACTAGGTGTTGTGCATGTCATTGGCTTTTCACTTGCTCCAACCGCCGCCGTTTGCTCTAAATCGGCTGTTGGAGCATTGTATTTTAATCACATTCTTGTTGTAGATCGTCAGCATAGCCTTTTGGTGGCGGTGTCCAGCCCCGCTCTGACCGAGCGAGTTTATCGTGACGATCTTTTTTCATTTCTTGCGCCATTTTCTCTTCTAGCTGAATAAAGAGTTGTAAAAAGTTATTGTCGTAACGCTCCTCACCGCTGTCTTGTTGCCAAGCTTGATAGAGTAAGTCTGACTTTTTAGTTTCAACTCTTTGGTAAGTGGATTTTTGTTGCTCGATGTAAAACGGGTGAATACCAAGCGCTGCCATTGTATGGCCGCCCATTTCTAGCGCAGAGTGATAGGTTTCAGATTCGATGATGTCTGCGCCTGCTTGTCTTAAACGGTAGCCATGACCTCGATCAAACGCTCTGGCAATAATAAAAACATCAGGGTAGGTATGCTTAACGTATTTAACTAATTCTACACTCGATTCTTGGTTATCGATGGCAACGACGAAGGCTGCGGCCTGTTCTATGCCCGCGGTGTGTAACATATCTGGCCTCGTCGCATCACCAAAATAAGCTCGAGTGCCAATTTTTCTCATGTTATCAACTTGGTTTGCTTGGTGGTCTAATACGACCGTATTGATGCCATTAGATACCAGTAATCGATTGATTATCTGACCAAATCGCCCAATACCAGCAATGATAACGGTTCCTGCTTCTTCGATATGGTCACTTTCTCTTTGATTATTTTTCCCTTCAACTCGCGGCAAGATCACTTTGTCAAAAAAGATAAACATCGCCGGTGTTAAAAACATCGATAAAGTGACCACTAATGCCAATTTTTGTGACAGAGCGAGAGGCAGCACATGATGCTGAGTGGAAAAGCTCAGTAATACAAAACCGAACTCACCGGCCTGAGCAAGACTTAATGTGAATAACCAACGATTACTTCCTTTGATGGCAAAGAGAAAACTTAACAGCAGTAGAACAAGGGCTTTGAGTAACATAACGCCGACAGTGAGGCCAATAATGACAAAAAAGTCATTGAATAAAAGAGAAAAATTAATACCTGCGCCGACAGTGATAAAAAACAACCCTAGCAATAACCCCTTAAACGGTTCGATATTAGACTCTAGCTCGTGGCGAAATTCGCTATTGGCTAATACCACACCGGCAAGGAAGGTACCTAATGCTGGTGAAAGACCGACTAAACTCATGAGTGCGGCAATGCCGATGACGAGCATTAATGCCGTCGCGGTAAAAATTTCTCTAAGCCCTGAACTGGCAACGTATTTGAGTAAGGGCCGAGAAAGGTAGTGACCACCTACGACGACGAGGGCGATGGCCGCGGTGATGACAATGCCGTAGGCCCAACCAGGAAGCCCGGCGACCAAGCTGAGCTCCTCATGATGAGAAGCGGCCGAGTCGACTGCCGTCTGAGCTTGTTCTACCAGCTCGGGGAGAGTGAGAAGGGGAATAAAGGCCAACATGGGGATCACGGCAATATCTTGAAATAACAATACAGAAAAAGCATTTTTCCCGCCTTCAGTACGGGTTAAGCCTTTTTCATTAAACGTTTGTAAAACGATTGCTGTTGAAGAAAGGGCAAAAATCAACCCAATTGCCAGTGCGATACTCCAGGTTTGTCCGCCATACATGGCGAGTATCATAATCACCAGGGTAGTGACAGAAACTTGTAACCCACCAAGGCCAATAAGGCGATTGCGCATGGCCCAAAGTACTTTGGGGTCTAACTCTAAACCAACCAAAAAGAGCATCATGACGACGCCAAACTCGGCAAAATGCTGGATCGTTGCTGTTTCTTCACCCACCAAGCCAATAATAGGGCCAATGACAACACCGGCAATCAAATAGCCTAGCACTGACCCCAGTCCTAGCTGTTTTGCTAAAGGGACGGCGATAACCGCCGCGATAAGATAAATAAAAGCCTGTAAAAATAGACTCGTCATAACGTTTCCTTGGCAAGTGCTGAGAGAGTGGGGGCGAGATCGGCGATAGGGCGTACTTGGTTAATATCCAGGGTGTTATCAACGAGCGACCTAAGCAGCAATTGATAGTTTTGTTTATGCTGGTTGAGTCGTTGTTCTTCAACAGCGGTACGAGCACCAAAGAGGGTGAGTGGGGCGATGTAAGTGATGCCGGTTAACGAGGCCATTTGTTCGATTGGCGCGAGGAGTTGACGGATGGTGAAGTGGTTATAGCCATGTGCCTGATAGGCTTCTTCTTTTCCTCCTGCCGATACCACACAAGTGAGTATTTTACCCGCTAGAGCATTGCCTTCAGTACCATAAGCAAAACCATATTCTAGAACTAAATCTTGCCATTCTTTTAAAATAGCCGGTGTGGAATACCAATAGAGTGGAAACTGGAAAACAATGACATCATGTTCTTTTAGTCGCTGTTGTTCTTTGTCGATGTTGATATTGAACTTTGGGTATTCTGCGTATAAATCGACACAGGTTACGCCCTCAATCTCTTGGGCAGCTTCAAATAGTGGCGTGTTGATTTCAGAACGGTGCTGAGAAGGGTGAGCAAAAAGAAGCAAGACTTTTTTGTTCTTCATAGGACCTCGAGAAGGGATTATCACAGGGTGATCATTCTTTTTTGATTGGTAAAAATGTAACCGATTTGAACGCTTCTCGCCAGTTGAATCTGTTTATAGCCTTTGCAAATAAATGGCCTAAATTGACTCTCTGTGTTGCGTTAATCGTGCTGTGTCGTGGGACTGGCTGGGTATTGATCTGTTAGGCAGCATGACTTTGGCACAAAGTCCGTTGCAGTAAGCGTATAAGCTGCAATTGAGTGACGTTATCTTTAGAGATAAAAAACACTTCGAGGTGAAATGTTTTTTAATGTAGCTCCCCCTGAGGGACTCAACGGGGGCGCCTAGCCGGGGCGCGCAGCCCTGCGACATGACTTTGGCACACAGTCCGTTGCAGTAAGTGTACAAGCTGCAATTGGGTGACGTTATTTTCAGATATAAAAAAACCACTTCGAGGTGAAGTGGTTTTTTTAATGTGGCTCCCCCTGCGGGACTCGAACCTGCGACATACGGATTAACAGTCCGCCGTTCTACCAACTGAACTAAGGGGGAATAATTTTAAGTCACAAGCTAGGCTATTAACACCAGTCTGGACTCTGATTAATGTTGATAACACCAATCTTAATAATGGTGCCTCGAGGCGGAATAACGGGCCCGCCTAGGGCACTGACCGATGTTTTTCAACGAAAGCAATAGACTCTTCTATCTTAAACACCAATTTTAATAATGGTGCCTCGAGGCGGAATCGAACCACCGACACGAGGATTTTCAATCCTCTGCTCTACCGACTGAGCTATCGAGGCAAATAAATGGTGCCGACTACCGGAATCGAACTGGTGACCTACTGATTACAAGTCAGTTGCTCTACCTACTGAGCTAAGTCGGCACACTTATATGCTTTTTGGTGCCTGCTTGAGGCACTGACGGATGTTTTTCATTAGCTAAAACACCAATCTTAAATATGGTGCCCGGAGGCGGAATCGAACCACCGACACGAGGATTTTCAATCCTCTGCTCTACCGACTGAGCTATCCGGGCAACGGAGCGCTATTAAACGGATTTTAGGCTCTACCGTCAACTGTTTTTTTGTTTTTTTTAATAAAAATGACTTGTTTGGCTGTTTTTTGCGCTCTTTGTGCGGTTTTTATTCTGTTTTGAGTGTGAGTTAAAATTCTTTTTTGAATTGCGTCACTTTTTCTAAATAACGACGAGATTCTCTATTAGGGTGTTTATGCGTTAATGCCCAAAATACCTGGCTAGGCGTTAACTGATTGAGTTGGTGAAATGCTTGAGTACGATTGCGATTGAATGTGTTAAGCACGCCGCCGGTTCCGCCGTTATAAGCGGAAATCATACTGTATTGAAGCGATAAAGGGTTTTTAACTGATTTGAGATAACGATTTTTCAGCAGATAAAAATACGCTGTTCCTGTGTCTATATTATTCTCCGGGTTAAATAAGTACTGCGGACTGGGTTGCCCACTGCGTTGCTTCACTAACTGAAAGACATCTCGCCCCGCGGTTTTAGGTACCACTTGCATGAGGCCATAAGCATTGGCCCAACTGACAGCGTAAGGGTTAAAACTACTTTCTGTTTTGATGATAGCAAAGATAAGATCTTCGGCTATGCCATACTTACTCGCCGCTCTGCGAACAAGGTTGGCGTATTGATATCGGCGGATCTCTGTCTGATTTTTCACCATGGACAGATCGACATAATAGGCCTTTTTAAAATCAACAAGCTTGGTTTTTAAGTGGTTGTCTATCAAATAGTCTGCAAATCGACTCGCTCGCCAACGCCACTGGATGGCTTGCCCATCTTGATCGAGTACTTGCTTGTAGAGAAAAGGTCGGCCTTTTAAGGTGATATCTTTAGAGGAAAATAAGTCGACTTGGGCTGGGTCATAGGGGGTGAGTAAAGTGGTGATTATCGCTTGTTTAAGATGATCTTTTGGTCGTGTTGAGGCGATGGTTTCAATGGTGATTTTACCTAGAGAAAAATTGACATCAGCGCGACTATTATAATCATCTATATATTTGACGTAATTGCGCTTACCTGCCAGCTTTAGTGAGTTTTGCCCCCATTTTTGTTTGATGTTACTTGAAAATTGCTGCATCAGATCATCTAAGGCCTTGGTATCTTTTTGATACTGGCCTGGCAGTTCGGCGAGGTTTTTGGCAAAGCGGTTGGTTGGCTCGTAGTTTATGGCGTATACACTCTCAACCATTTCACGACTACAGCCACTGAGAAATGTGCAAAAAACAAGCAATAAAAAGGGTGTTTTCATATCAGTTAGCAATAAAAAATGACACCCTTACGGATGTCATTAATGGGGATGCTACTCACTTGGAGGCGTATAGCCATCAATCTGTACATCCTGCCCTTCAAAAAGGAAGTTGACCATGTTTTCTTCGATCAACTTGCGATGTTCAGGATCCATCATATTGAGCTTCTTTTCGTTGATCAGCATGGTTTGTTTATGCTGCCACTCAGCCCAAGCTTGCTTGGAGATATTATCAAAAATACGTTTGCCCAATTCGCCAGGGTACAGTTGAAAGTCGAGCCCTTCAGCTTCTTTTTGTAATCGAGCGCAAAATACCATACGGCTCATCATGTCTCCTTAGTCGAATGACGTGTCATTCAAATGATAGTGTAAATTATCGAGTAACGATTTGACCGGTGCGGCCAAACCAATCGAGTTTGGTTGGGACAAGTTATACCAAAGTCCTTGGTTGGCTTCCATTACCATTGTTGGTTGAGTGGATAAATCCAACAAAATTGGCGTGATGTCGAGATGATAATGGCTAAAAGTATGGCGAAAGCTGATTAGAGTTTGTTTGCTTTGCACGTTTTGATCGCGAATGCCAAATTGATCTACGATGTGATCTATTGCAGATTCGTGGTGTTGCGGGAAGCAATAAAGCCCTCCCCAAATACCCAATTGCGGCCGTTGCTCGAGCCATACTTGACCTTGATAATGCAAGATGACAAACCAAGTTGCTTTGATGGGCTTTTCTTTTTTGGGTTTTTTACCTGGGTAATCAAGAGGGTTGCCTTGTGCTAAAGCCTCACAGTGATGGCTAACCGGGCACAAATTGCACTTAGGTCGACTGCGAGTACACACCATTGCGCCCATATCCATCATCGCTTGATTGTATTTGTCGACCTCAACTTCAGGTGTATGAGTTTCCGCAACTTGCCAAAGGGCATTTTCAACCGACTTTTGGCCCGGCCAGCCCTCAATGGCAAAACAACGAGCGAGGGTGCGTTTTACATTGCCATCTAATATGGCGTGTGGCTGCTTGTAAACGGACGATAAGATCGCAGCTGCAGTTGAGCGGCCAATACCCGGTAAAGCATTCATTTGCTCTATCTCTAGAGGGAATTCTCCTCCGTAGGTGCTGACGACGATTTTAGCCGCTTTGTGGAGGTTTCTCGCTCGGGCGTAATACCCTAATCCCGTCCAAAAGTGCAACACTTCATCTTGCTCTGCATCAGCGAGATCCTGGACGGTGGGAAAGCGTTCGAGAAAACGTTCAAAGTATGGAATCACGGTCGTTACTTGAGTTTGCTGTAACATTATTTCTGACAGCCAAACTCGATAGGCGTTTTTGTTTTGTTGCCATGGTAGGTGCTTGCGACCATAAGCGTCATACCAGGTTAAAATTGCTTTGGCAAAAGGCGTCACGACATGCTCTTTTAAATTATAATGATCGATATTGATAGGGGATACTGTATCAGGAAACCTCGATGTGAGCACAGGGTTAAAGTTAAGACTAATTTTTACTTTGATTGATGAGATAACACTTGCACCGATGGCAATTCTTTGGATAATTCCCCGCTCTGATTAATCAATGTGCAGGCAAAATCATGAGTGAAGTGACCACTAACGAATACACCGATGATGGTAAGTTGATCCGCAAAGTTCGCAGTTTTGTTCGTCGCGAGGGTCGTTTGACCAAAGGCCAAGAGGCTGCGATGAATGAATGTTGGCCAACCATGGGGATTGATTATCAAGCTCAGCTGCTCGATTGGCAACAGGTGTTTGGCAACGATAACCCTGTCGTATTAGAGATTGGTTTTGGCATGGGCGCGTCATTGGTAGAGATGGCGAAAAATGCACCAGAGAAAAACTTCATCGGAATCGAAGTCCACAGCCCTGGTGTGGGAGCGTGTTTATCTTCAGCGCGTGATGCAGGGGTTAAAAACCTCAGAGTCATGTGTCATGATGCCGTGGAAGTGTTTGCACATATGATCCCTGATAATAGTTTGCACACACTACAACTGTTCTTTCCAGATCCTTGGCATAAAAAACGTCACCACAAGCGCCGTATCGTCCAACTTGAGTTTGCTGAAATGGTTCGCCAAAAGCTGATTCCCGGGGAAGGGGTGTTCCATATGGCAACGGACTGGGAAAACTACGCAGAACATATGATTGAAGTGATGAACCAAGCCCCTGGTTATCACAATACAGCGACGGATGGGGATTATGTCCCGAGGCCTGAAGACCGACCTTTGACCAAGTTTGAGGCCAGAGGTCAGCGATTAGGTCACGGTGTTTGGGATATTAAATACCGCCGAGTCGAGTGATTTAATCGCGATTTGAATCTGAACAATAAGCCAACATCTCATGTTGGCTTTTTTCGCTCAGAGAGTCTGGACACATATTTTAGGAATGCACAAATGACGCCAAGTAATGCCTTATTAACCAATATTCTTGATGAAGTCAGGCCTTTGATAGGTCGTGGCAAGGTCGCTGATTATATTCCCGCATTGGCCCGAGTGGCGAATGACAAATTAGGTATTGCAATTTTTACCAATCAAGGTGAAGTCTTTTGTGCTGGTGATGCCCACGAAAGCTTTTCTATTCAGTCGATTTCTAAAGCCCTTAGTCTAACGTTAGCGATGCAAATCTATCGCAGTGATGAAATTTGGCATCGCGTTGGTAAAGAACCGTCTGGTCAAGCGTTTAACTCTTTGATTCAATTAGAAGTAGAAAAAGGCATTCCGCGTAATCCCTTTATTAATGCCGGGGCAATTGTTGTCGCTGATCTCCTCGCGAGCCGTTTGTCTGCACCGAGGCAAAGGCTGCTAGATTTTGTTCGTCAATTGGCTGCTCAAGAGCAAATTTGCTACGACAAAGTGGTGGCCGCCTCGGAAATGCAGCACAGCGATCGCAATGCGGCCATTGCTTATCTTATGCGCTCATTTGGTAATTTTGACAATGATGTGTTAACGGTACTGAATAACTACTTTCACGCCTGTGCACTAAAAATGAACTGTGTTGAATTAGCGAAAACATTCAGTTATTTGGCCAACAAGGGCCGTTCGGTGGTGACTGGTGAGCAGGTGGTTTCGGCCACGGAAAGCAAACAGCTCAATGCGCTGCTGGCCACCTGTGGGCTTTATGACGGTGCGGGTGAATTCGCCTACCGGGTTGGTATGCCAGGAAAGTCTGGGGTTGGCGGCGGTGTCATTGCGATTGTCCCCGGAGAAATGACGATTGCGGTTTGGTCTCCCGAGCTCGATCCGTCTGGTAACTCACTGGCAGGGACTCGAGCTTTAGAATTGTTATCGCAAAAAATTGGCCGTTCTATCTTCTAAAAAACGCACTAGAGTGAGGCGTTATTCATTGGATAACGCCTTATCATTTATTTGTTTTTACCGTTGAAAAATGGTTTTGTATCAGTTGATCCATCTCTAGCTTATCAATTGGTTTGCTAAAATAAAAACCTTGGTAGCGGTCGATGCCTAATTGGTTGAGTAAATTGAGCTGCTCTTTTTCTTCGACACCCTCAGAGACCACTCTAAGTTTAAAATTGCGCGCAAGATCAACGATTGATTTCACCATTAGGTGAGCATGGGCACTCTCGGTGACATCATTAATAAAAGAGCGGTCGATTTTAATTTCATCGATTGGCAAAGAACGCAAGTAATTGAGAGAGGAATAGCCAGTACCAAAATCATCTAATGAAACCGAGATTCCGTATTGTTTTAAGCGAGTCAGTTTTTCAGTCGCGTCATCAATGTCTTGAATGAGTACGGACTCGGTCACTTCAACAATCAGTTTACTGTGATCAATTTGGTGCTCTTCCACAAGTTCGATAAAATCTTCAACAAAATGCTTTTGCCAGATTTGCTTTGCGCTGAGATTCACGGCGAGCTCTAAATGCTCCGTTGTTGGGTTTTGCTGCCACTGTTTTAGTTGCTGACAAGCTTGGTTAATGACTTGGTCACCAATTAACAAAATAAGATTGCTTTCTTCAGCGATATTAATGAAAGAAAAAGGAGAGAGCACCCCTAACTCTGGATGCACCCATCGGACTAAGGCTTCTGCGCCAATAATGCGCTCTTGACCATCAAATTTGGGTTGTAAATAAATGGTGAATTCACTTCGGGTGATGGCTTTGTGCATCGACTTTTGTAATTCACTGGTTTGGTTGAACTCATTTTGCAGGGTAATATCACAAATTTTAACATTGTGCCCGCCTAAAGATTTTACGTGATACAGAGCCGTGTCAGCCAATTGGAGAATTTCTCCAGCGGTGTGTTGGTCAGACTTAAATACCACTCCACCAATACTCGCGGTGATGGCGTATTCAATACACAGTTGCTGAACTTTACTTGTTAAGCGGAACGTTTTTGAAATTTGGGCAATAATCTCATCGGCAAATGCTTGGGTTTGCGCTGTTGCTTGCTGTTGAGAATTCGATATTAAAGGCAGTACTGCAACAAACTCATCTCCGCCAAAGCGAGCAACAATCGTTTGATTCTCTGTCCTTTGTGCTAACACTTGAGTGATTCTTTGGGCGATATTTTGCAGTAACATATCCCCCATATGATGACCATAACTGTCATTGAGGAGTTTAAATCTGTCGAGATCAATAAACATCAATGCGCTATACGTGTTTTGTGCCACGCTGTCTTTGATGACTTGATTAAGTTCGATATCAAGCTTGACTCGGTTGATTAGGCCAGTTAATTGATCGTGGTAAGCGTAGTATTGTATTTTTTGTTGATTTTGTTTTTCATTGGTAATGTCTTGAACAATGCCGGCTAACCACAAGGGTTTATTGTCTTGGTCAAACTCAGCCACTTGACCGCGATCCCATACCCAAATGATATTTCCATCGGGCTTTTGCATTCTAAATTCAATATTATAAGGTCGGTTGTGCTTAACAAGTTCATCGAGTGCTTGAAAAACACTGGCTCTATCTTCGGCAAGAATACATTGTTCAAACTCTTGAAATGAGTTGTCACTGCGCTTGATACCCGTAATGGATTCCCACTGCGCGTTATGTAGGACTTCGTTGGTTTGCGTATTCCATTCCCAAAGGCCCTCTTGAGAGACATCGAGTACATGCTCAAGGCGTTTTTTATTGCGCTCTGCTTGCTCTTTCAGTTGGCTTATTTCTGTGATGTCTTTAGCAATGACTAAAATTTTGAGTTGTTTGTTGATATCGCGAAAAGGAATCTTAATGGAGTGAAAGCAGCGATGTTCACCCGTGTTAACATCGGTTGATGACTCATAGACATTTTCCTTTTCAAAGCGCGTCATAATGCCTTGTACATTATTTCTTAGAAAATCGGCTTGTTCTTTGTTGTGGGTAAAATCAAAGTCATCTTTGCCGACCATCGCTTCAGGGGTGGTTTGATAAAGGTCAGCAACGGTCTTGTTGCCGTAGAGAAACTTGCCGTCATAATCTTTAAACACCACCACATCCCCGACAGAGTCAAGTAAGGTTTGAGCAATTGACGTGTTTTGGTGAACATACCTTTGGATGGCAATGAGTAGAGAGAATGTTGAAACAGCAAAAAGCCCGCCAATAGTCATGACACTGGCTAAACTTGAAAATTCGATAGCAAAAGTAAGGTGGAGCCAAAATATGGCTACGACAGTGAAAGTTACTTGGAAGGCGGCGAGCCATTTAATCTTATGCCAAGAGAAGCCAAAAACATCGTACATCTATCATCCTTGCAAAGGGTCAAGCCTGAGGCTTGAGTAAAGAGTATTAGCGTAAGAAACACATATCATACCAGACAATTATGGATGCTGTTTTACAATAGTGAAAATGGTCCGCTTACAATTGTGACTTTGCTCTTTGTTCTATCAAGAAATTAGAAATGAGAAGATTTAATTTGTGATCTTGGTCTTTTTTTAGTGGCGAATAAATCAAGGCCATATCAATTATATTTTATTGATATGGCCAAGCGGCATCATTAGGTTAGGAATCTTTTAAAAAAGCCCCGACCACATCATTAAAAAACAATTTACCCTTTTGGGTGATTTGCCAAGTCTGCTCGCTTTGCACAAGGAATTGTTGTTGGATTAATGTGTCCATTATCGGTGTGATTGATGCTATGGGCAGCCCTGTTCTTTGACTAAACTCTTCTTTGGGACAAGGTTCGAGTAATCGAAAACGATTCATGAAATACTCAAACGCTCGGTCTTCTAGAGGGACACTGTGTTCTTGATCTCGATAAGGCTTTACCATGTTATTGTGAGCGGCAAGATAGCCTTTAGGGTGTTTTATTTTCGTGGTGCGAACGATGTCACCATCGGAAAAACTGATTTTTCCATGGGCACCACAACCAATGCCCAAATAATCGCCAAAACGCCAATAATTTAGGTTGTGTTGGCACTGATAGTTTTCTTTACTGTAGCCAGAAATCTCATATTGATGGTAACCAGCCGCGAGCAGTTTTTGATGGCCTTGCTCAAAAATATCCCACAACTGATCATCATCGGGTAAAACCGGCGTCTTGTAGTAGAACATGGTGTTCGGTTCGATGGTTAACTGATACCAAGACAAGTGAGGTGGATTGAGTGCGATCGCTTGATCGATATCCGCCATGGCTTCTGAGAGGGTCTGATCGGGCAGGCCGTGCATTAAATCGAGATTAAAACTATTTAAGCCAATTTTATGGGCTAATTGCGCAGCTTGAATGGCTTCTTGTTGGCCGTGAATTCTCCCTAACCGAGTGAGTTGATGTTCGTGAAAGCTTTGTACGCCAATAGAAATGCGAGTCACTCCTGCTTGGCGGTAACCGACAAATCGCTTTGCTTCTACCGTACCTGGATTGGCTTCCATGGTAATTTCTATCCCCGGGGTAAAGGGTAAGAGTTGCTCAATACCAGTGAGCAGTGAGGCGATACCCTGTGAAGAAATTAAACTCGGTGTACCACCTCCGATGAAGATGCTGTGTATTGGTCGCTCAATACGGTATCTTTCGATATCTTGTGATAAGTCTTCAAGCAGCGCTTCAATATATTGCGATTCCGGAATCGAATGTTTGAGCTCGTGCGAATTAAAATCACAATAAGGGCACTTTTGTACGCACCAAGGTATGTGGACGTAGAGGCTCAGTGGCGGTGGAGTTAGCATATTATCCAAGACGCTCTTGTTTCAATATATTAAAAAGTTGTTGCAATGCCTGACCGCGGTGGGAGTGGCGCTTTTTTTCTTCTGGGGACAGTTGGGCTGAAGCGCATTGTAACTCCGGCAGCCAAAAGACGGGGTCATAGCCAAATCCGTTGTCGCCTTGGCGTTCATGTAATATCTCACCTTGCCATTTGCCATGGCAAATAATTGGAGTTGGGTCATTTTCATGACGCATTAGGACTAAGACACAGTGAAAGCGCGCTGTGCGTTGACCCGAGGGAACGTCTTTCATCTGTGCGAGTAATTGATTAATGTTGTCCTCGTCACTTGCGTTTTCGCCAGCATAACGAGCGGAGTAAACGCCGGGAGCTCCGGCTAACGCATCGACTTCTAAACCGGAGTCATCGGCGATAGCGGCAAGGCCTGTTTCTTTGGCTGCATGGCGCGCTTTGATAATCGCATTTTCGACAAATGTACTTCCGGTTTCTTCGGCATCTGCCAAATTAAAGTCACTTTGCGCAATGACTTCAAAACCAAAATCACTTAAAAGAGATGACATTTCACGAACTTTGCCGGCATTACCAGTAGCCAGGACAATTTTACTCATAATAAACCTACTTGATTAACCACAGTGTTTCGACCCTTTGTTCGGCCTGCGAACAGTTTACCAGTTATAAAAGTCTGGAGTAAGCCTAAGGCAAGTTTTAACAAGGGCTAGGGGCGCATCGATATTTTTACCGTTGGCATTAAAAACAAAAAGCCATCAAACGATGGCTTTATGCTATTCACAAAATGGGGTTGTACTTACAACATACGCCACACAGGGAACCAACCACTGATTAAAATGTTGAGAAATTGCAGCACGATAAACAATACCAATACACTTAAATCCAAACCACCTAGTTCAGGAAGAACGCGTCGAATAGGGGCTAACAAAGGCTCGGTTAACTGGTGCATCACGTATTCCATCGGGCTGCGACCTTGGCTGACCCAGCTGAGGATAGCGCGAATTAACAAGACCCAGAACAACAAACTGCCCGCGGCTTTGGCCAGTGATAATACCCCCACAAACAACAGAGAAGGCGTGAGACTAAAACTGCCACCTGCGACCATCATCAATGCCGTAAACTTTAGGACTGAAAGCACATAAGCAAATAGGATGGTTGCCATGTCGATATTGCCAAGTGAAGGAATGAATCTTCTCAATGGCCCGACAATAGGTTGAGTCGCTTTCACGACAAATTGAGAAAACGGATTGTAAAAATCCGCTCGCGCTGCCTGCAGCCAAACTCGCAATATGACGACCATAATGTAAAGATCAAACAGAGTTTGTATTAAAAAACTCATCGCATTCATAGGTGACCCTTTTGTTGATGCCCGTACTGGGCTTGCTTATTAAAACAATTCTTGCATTTCTTCTGCGCGAGTGACCGCGGCTTTCATTGCAGTGGCGACAATATCACAAAGTTGTTGTTGTTCAAAAACGGCTAAGGCTTCCGCCGTCGTCCCGCCTTTAGAAGTCACTTGCTCTCTCAAGGTACTAATGGGGGTACTCGGGTTACTCGACACCATGTGTGCCGACCCTAGTGCCACTTGAGTGACGATTTTTCGTGCCATTTCAGGGGTAAAACCTTGTTCAATGGCTTGTTTCTCAATACTTTCCATGAAGTAGAAAAAGTAAGCCGGCGCGCTGCCTGCCGCCGCAATGATGTTGTTGATCCCCGACTCGTGTTTCACCCAACAAATATCCCCGACAGAAGCCATTAGGCTTTCGGCAAACGCTGACCACTCTGGCGCAATGTCGTCATTGGCATAAAGCCCGCTCAATCCTTTGCCGATCAAGGATGGCGTGTTCGGCATCACGCGCACGAGTTGCAACGTTTGTTGTGTCCAAAGTGGGTATTTAGTCGATAGAATACCAGCAGCAATAGTGATAATGAGCTTTGACGAAAGATCGACCGAAGCCAATTGTTCACAGACGCCTTTCATCATTTGTGGCTTCACAGCTAAAACGATGACATTGGCTTGTTCGGCTGCTTTGAGGTTGTCTGTGGTCACGGAAATTTTGTACTTTTCTTCAAGCTTTGCCAGTTTCTCTTCGCTTCTCCCGGTGGCAATAATACTGTGCTCAGGGTAGCCGCTATTGAGTAGGCCTGAAATAATAGCTTGAGCCATATTCCCTGAGCCAATAAACGCGATCGTTTTTTGCTGCATAATAGTCATGTTCCTTATTTTAATAAAATGGCGTATCTCTAAGGTTAGCGATAATCTCGCGCACCAAACAGGGCCGTGCCAATTCTGACAATTGTACTGCCGCACTCGATTGCGGCTTGTAAATCCCCACTCATGCCCATCGAGAGGGTATCGACCTCAGGGTAGTGGGCTTGTAGCGCTCTAAATTGCTCCGACAAATGACTAAATGCTGCCTTTTGTTGCTGGTAATTTTCGACGTTGGCCGGTATCGACATCAAGCCGCGTAATTTCAGATTCGGTTGCGAGGCAATAAAATGGGCTAAGGGCAGTACCTCTTGACTGGTTACACCGGATTTGGCCGCTTCTAAACTGGTATTCACCTGAATTAATACATTGAGTGGCGACATGGACTCGGGTCGTTGCTCACTTAATCGTTTGGCAATTTTTTCTCTGTCGATGGTGTGAACCCAATCAAAACGCTCCGCTACTGGACGGGTTTTATTGGACTGTATTGGGCCAATAAAATGCCAAGTTAACGGTAAGTTTGGGTGGTGGTTACGAAAATAGTCGACCTTCTCGATCCCTTCTTGTACGTAATTCTCACCAAAACAAGTTTGATTTGCTGTGATCGCTTGCTCAATTGCACTAATGGGTTTGGTTTTACTGACTGCCAGCAGTTGCACGGATTGTGGTTGGCGCCCAAACTTTTGTTCAGATTCAGTGATCAAGTCGCGAAGGTGTTTAAGGTTGTCTTGAATCGTCGTCATAATAGCTCTACTTGAGGAATAATATGAATTTCACCGAGTTACTGAGAAGCAGTGTAAATCAAAACGCCTCGGATGTGCACTTTTCTAGTGGTGAGCCCGTTCGAGTGCGTCTCAACGGGCAATTGACTATCTTAGAGGATAAAGTGTGGCAGTCACAAGACTTGGCGGTATTGAGTCAAAGCCTTTTTAGCCAAGAACAACAACGCCAACTGGTCGAACAAAAAGAGTTAGATACGATTTATCACCAGGCCGAACTAGGGAGGTTTCGCGTCAATGCTTTTTACCAGCAGAGGGGGTTATCGATCGTATTAAGGTGCATTGCCGATTCGATTCCCAAACTCTGTCAGCTCAATGCACCCAGTGCGATAGCCCAAATGACAAGGGCACAGCAAGGCTTGATTTTGGTTACTGGGCCGACCGGATCTGGCAAGTCGACGACATTAGCGGCTATGGTTGATGACATTAACCGCACACAACAAAAACACATTATTACGATTGAGGATCCTATCGAGTTTATTCACCACTCGCAGCAAAGCTTAATTTCGCAGCGACAATTGCAACGAGATACGTTAGGTTTCACCGCGGCGTTAAGGGCAGCATTACGAGAAGACCCCGATGTTATCCTCGTCGGAGAGTTGCGCGATAAGCGCAGCATTCAGTTAGCGCTAACCGCGGCTGAAACCGGGCACTTGGTGTTGGCAACATTGCATACTCGCTCTGCCTGCCAAGCCGTGACTCGTATTGTCGATGTCTTTGATCAAGAAGAAAAGTCCATGATCCGAGTTCAGTTATCGGAGTCACTTAAGGGCGTTGTGGCTCAACGCTTGCTCAATAGTACCCAGCAGAAAAGAGTGGCGTGTTATGAAGTGCTGATGGCGACATCGGCCATTCGCAATTTGATCCGCGAAGGGAAAGTGAACCAAATGTATTCGATGATGCAAACCGGGCGAGAGTGTGGAATGCAAACGCTTGAGCAAAGTGTGGCTCAGCATATCGAGCAAGGAATATTGCCCCCTGAGGCGTTGAAAGCGTTGGATTGTGATTAACACGACTCTTACTAAATAGCGGGTTACCCTAGTTGGTTAAAAAGATCGCTAACAGGGCTGAGAAAATCAATTTACTAAGGGCGATATATCGGTGATTGATTCAATCAATCAGCGTGAAATAGCGGTGAGTTGAACCACCACTGACGTTGAGAGGACGACGATGGTGGCCGATAAGTACACGATGTGGTTGGCGGTTTATTGATATTGCTTTTCAAACCAACTTTCTAAAATCACAACCGCCGATTGGCAATCGACATTGCCTTTTGTTAGCGCTCGGTAACCACCGCGATCAAATAAGTCTGCTCGGGCCTCAGCGGTCGATAAACGTTCATCGTGCAACTCGACAGGCAAACCAAATCGCCCGTGTAAACGATTGGCAAACTTTTTTGCTCTAGGGGTAATCGTTTCTAGCTCTTTGCCGTGTAAATCAGTGGGCAGCCCGACGACTAATAAATCGGGTTGCCACTCTTTGATTTGCTTTTCTATGTCGTCCCAGTTCGGAATGCCGTCCTTGGCTTTAAAGGCTTTTAACGCAGCGGCGGTGCCTGTGATAGTTTGACCTATTGCACTCCCGATGCTTTTGGTGCCATAGTCAAAAGCCATGATGGTGTCTGACATGTTATTTTCTCTTGTTGTTTTTAATGCGTATCGTCGTTGAACATAAGCGCTAGGCCTCGCCAACTTGAAAAGACAATTTAGCGGGCTCGACGCCTAATAAACCGAGTGCTTTTTCCCAACGTTTTTCTATCGGGGTATCGAAAATGATCTGAGGATCGACTTCAATCAATAGCCAGTGATTGTCCATTAATTCTTGTTCAAGTTCCCCTGCCTCCCAGGCCATGTAACCCAATGCGATGACGTAATGACTTGGCTCTTCCTCTGTACCGAGCACTTCTAAAAGATCTTTTGAGGAAGTAATGGTGATGTCTTTGGTCATTTTGACACTGGCTTGATATTCATCTTTCGGACAGTGGACGATAAAGCCGCGATCTTGTTCTGTCATCCCCCCTAAAAGCACGGGCTGAGATAAGCTTTGCGGTTTGTTTTGTGGATAAATAGGCTCTACATCTGCCTTGATTAGCATTTCTCCAATGGTGAGGTCATTGGCTTGGGTGAGTTCTAACCCCATTGAGCCTTTTTCGTTGTGCTCACACATATAGATAACAGAACGTTCTAAATCAGAATTTCTCATTGTCGGCATCGCAACAAGAAAGTGATTGGTTATATTCATCATATCTAACTCCTTGTTCTTAAGAGGGGTAGAGCCTATATCGAGGTTGATTCCTAGACGTTTATTGCTTTACGTAACGCTCGATGGCATCCATGAGTTTACCGGTAATCGAGATGTCAAAACTGGCTTCAATTTCTCTAACACAAGTTGGGCTAGTGACGTTAATCTCTGTAAGCTTATCACCGATTACGTCTAAACCAACAAAGATCAGGCCTTTTTGTTTCAAAATTGGAGCGACGGTCTCAGCAATTTTACGATCGGTTTCACTAATTGGACGAGCTTCACCTCGGCCGCCAGCCGCTAAGTTACCGCGAGTTTCCCCTTCGGCAGGAATACGGGCGAGACAGTAAGGCATGGGTTCACCATCGACCACTAAAATACGTTTGTCGCCATTGCTGATATCTGGGACAAAAGTTTGTGCCATTGCATAGTGTTGACCGTGACCGGTGAGGGTCTCAATGATCACCGAAACGTTCGGATCACCTTGTTTGACGCGGAAAATAGAAGCACCACCCATTCCATCGAGCGGTTTCAAAATTACGTCACCGTGTTGCTCTCTAAAGGCTTTAATTTTCTCGGCACTGCGAGTGACCAGTGTGGTTGGTGTGAGTTCAGGAAACCAAGCGGTGAAGAGCTTTTCGTTGCAATCTCTTAAACTTTGCGGCTTGTTTACCACTAACGTTCCTTGTTCTTCCGCCCGCTCTAAGATGTAGGTCGCGTAGATATACTCAGTGTCAAATGGTGGGTCTTTACGCATAAGAATGGCATCTAGCTCAGACAAAGCAATCGATTGTTCACTTTGAACTTGGTACCACTGATCCGGGTTTTCCGCTACGGTGATGATTTTGGTATCGGCCAGGGCCACGCCTTGCTCTAGGTGCAAATCCTGCATTTGCATGTAATGGATTTGGTAACCACGACGCTGAGCTTCTAACATCATAGCAAAGCTGGTGTCTTTTTTGATAGTTATGGACTCAATAGGATCCATAACAATACCGATTTTAATCATAAAATACTCCTTTTAGCCCAAATCGCCAAAGCGGACTTGTAGGGCTGTGATGGCGGTTAATGCGGCGGTTTCAGTTCTCAATACTCGTGGTCCGAGTAAGGTTTCAGCAAATTGATGATCGCGTGTCATCGTAATTTCTTCTGCCGATAGACCTCCTTCCGGGCCAATCAACAGCCGAATGTGTTGTGATTTTTCAGGTAAGGTGTTGATTGAATATTCCGCTCTGGGGTGCAAATTGAGCTTCAAAGCGGCAGAGGGTTCTTGACACCATTGTTCAAGTGTCATGATCGGCCGAATTTGAGGGATGATATTACGGCCACATTGCTCACAGGCACTAATGGCAATCTTTTGCCACTGAGATAATTTTTTTTCAAAGCGCTTGGCATCCAATTTGACCCCACAGCGTTCTGAAATGAGCGGTGTGATCGTATTAACGCCAAGTTCAACCGACTTTTGAATGGTAAATTCCATTTTGTCACCTCGAGAGATAACTTGTCCGAGGTGCAAGTTGAGCGGTGATTCTATATTGTGATCGAGTCGTTGTTGAACGTCGACACAGGCGCTTTTTTTGGTTACTTCACTCAAAATGGCGGGAAATTGAGCGCCAGAGCCATCAAAAAGTAACACTTCTTGACCCACTTGCATGCGCAGTACCCGGGAGACGTGTCCTGCTGCGTCATCACTTAACACTAAGGTGCCAAGTTGCTCAATCGGTTCGGGGTGATAGATACGCGGGATTCGCATAAGACCGGCTTCCTAAATACATTTAAGTTATTAACATGGATGCATCAATGGCAAAAAACAAGTCTCTTGCCACTGAAAAACTGGCAGTACGGCAGACATTATTCTTGTAACTGCAGACAGGCTTTTTGCACAAATGGGTTGTGGTTGCCTTGTATATCGGCAATTTTTATTTCGCGTTGGCACTCCCATTCGCTAGGGTGATATTGTCTGTTCCAAGCCTGCATTAGCTTACTCTGACTTGACGATAGCTTAAAGCCATAAGTTTGGCTCATGTATAAATACGTCCGAGCTATGGCGCCACGTGAAGATTCTGGTGGCATCACTTTGCGCCCCTTAAAATTGACTTGCATCGTACATTGCCCATAACTGACACCGTCCATGCCATTCCACTGGCTAAAGTTGTAATTCGAACGATCGCCGTTTACTTCACCGATAGCTGGAGTAAGGTTGTGCATATCTGACTCCATCTTCTTAAAATCTTGATCGTAGCGCGCGCAATATTTACGGCCGCCTTTTTGCCAGCATTGTAATTGATGACCAAACTGCCAAGCAGGGACCACGTGCTCCCATTCAATGCGATTGGCGCGCTTGGGTTGCTTACGCACTTGGTAACCACAAGCGGCCAAGTCGGGAATGCCTTTTCGGCCTTGCCATTGAATCGGACAACCACAATAAAAAGAGGTGGTGTGTTGTGGGTAAATTTTAGTCGCGAGTAAACGCTTGGCCGTTGCGAATGAGGCTGGGTGCTCAGCAAGAGCTTGAAAACTCAATCCGGTGCCGAGTACAGCAATGGATGAAAATAGTATCGAGTGGCGCAAAATCATAAAGGTCTCGTTGAGAAAAACTCGTTGGTGAATCAGTGAGTGGTGATGTGTCGTTATCGCTTTATCTCTATCATGTTGGGGTTAAGGGCTGCTGACAATATCGACAATAGTATTGTGCTTGCTGGCGCACGATTTTATTGTGCCTGCGAATGGTCAATTGGTGTGAGCGGCATTGGCAACGATAGTTAAACAGTTTGCCCTGTACGGATTGAACATCGAACTTATGGGTGGTAATGGCGGGAATGCCGAGCACTTTCTCCATCATATATTGCCATTCTGCACCGTGGGGCTTAACGCGACCAAAGCATTGGTAGGTTAGTAAATGGGCAAGCTCATGAGGAATGACTTGCTCGAAATATTCGGTCTGGTTTTCGAGCAATAATATGGGATTGAGGCGGATGATCCCTGGTTGTAACAATGCTTGCCCTGCCGACTTTCCCTTCAAATCAAAATGGATGGGCGGCGGGGAGACCGCTTGCTGAAGTGTTTCACTGGCTTTTCGACACCAAGCTTCAAGGCTGTGTTGTACAGCATCAATCAATGCAGAAGGAAGAGTAGGGACAGTCATAAATACGCTTATACGTGGGTCGCTCTGTTATACCAATCTGTACCAGTATATGGTGAATGATAGCGCAGGAAAAAGTGTCACAACAAGGCAAAAGACAAATCGCAGCAGAGAGTCTACATACCATGTTCTTAACCTTGTGACTGAGTGTTTAATTCACTTGGGGGACCAACTATTTCACTAGATTAGTAGTCTATGTGAATCGATAAGTGACCAACAATAAAAAAGCCCTTACTTCAATGCAAGGGCTTTTTACCGTCTAAATTCGGCTTAAAACTTATTTTAAGTTGGCAAAGTCACGCAATGCTTGCGCTTTGTCAGTGGCTTCCCATGGGAATTCTTCACGGCCAAAGTGACCGTAGGCAGCGGTTTTCTTATAAATAGGCTGCAATAAGTTCAACATCTCTTGCAGGCCATATGGACGAAGGTCAAAGTGATGGCGAACGGCGTCGACAATGACATCTGTTGACACTTTTTCGGTACCGAACGTTTCAACCATGATAGAGGTTGGGTCGGCAACACCAATGGCGTAAGACAACTGAATTTCACAGCGATCCGCAAGGCCAGCGGCAACGATGTTTTTTGCCACGTAACGCGCAGCATAGGCGGCACTGCGGTCTACTTTTGATGGATCTTTACCTGAGAACGCGCCGCCACCGTGACGCGCTGCGCCGCCGTAGGTATCCACAATGATTTTACGACCAGTCAAACCACAGTCGCCCATCGGACCACCGATAACGAAACGGCCTGTTGGGTTAATGAAGTACTTAGTGTCTTTATCTAACCATTCTGCAGGTAACACGGGCTTGATGATTTCTTCCATGACGGCTTCGCGTAGATCGGCCGTGGAGATTGAGTCACTGTGCTGTGTCGATAAAACTACTGCATCGATACCGGCAATAACGCCGTTTTCGTATTTAAAAGTCACTTGAGATTTCGCATCCGGACGCAACCAAGGTAGGGTGCCATTTTTGCGTACTTCTGATTGGCGTTGTACCAAGCGATGAGAATACGTAATCGGGGCGGGCATGAGCACGCTGGTTTCATTGGTCGCATAACCAAACATGATACCTTGGTCACCGGCGCCTTGTTCTTTAGGATCGGCTTTGTCAACACCTTGGTTGATGTCTGGTGACTGCTTGCCAATGGTATTAAGCACAGCACAAGAGTCGGCGTCAAAGCCCATGTCTGAGTGCGTGTAGCCAATATCGCGAACCGTTTGGCGAGTTAACTCTTCAATATCAACCCAAGCAGAGGTGGTTACTTCACCGCCAACCATGACCATACCGGTTTTAACGTAAGTTTCACAGGCTACACGCGCTTTGGGATCTTGTTCAAGAATCGCATCAAGAACCGCATCTGAGATTTGATCTGCAATTTTATCTGGATGACCTTCTGAAACCGATTCAGAAGTAAACAGGTGCTTAGCCATGAGAGCTCCACTTAAATTAATCATGAGGGCGATGGGACGTTACTCAACCATCAATACAAAAGTTTGTAGGTGTTTCTACATCTAGACGGCTATTTTAAATTTCGTTCGCTGAATTACAAGTCTTTTCTTTTTTTGTGCGGAGAAAAAGGGCAAATCGTTTTTACGCATCAAGCTTCGCACTGTGGGGATAAGGAGAAGTGAGACTCATTGGCATTGTTAACATAATAGCTTAGATACTTATTTTAAAAGAAAAAAGTCGTCGTGTTCTCAAACGCTTTTCACTCCATTGTTGGCCAGTGGAACCGCAAGGTGGGGATAACTGGCTTTTCATTCAACAAACTACTGATGCCAACTTAGGGATAGGGTAAACTAAGCGCAATCAGGTGTAGAGGAAAAGATAATGTTAAAAGTGGCGATCAATGGATTTGGCCGTATTGGCCGTAATGTATTGCGGGCGGTCTATGAAAGTGGGTATTCAGAACAAATCCAAGTGGTGGCAGTCAACGAGTTGGCACAACCAGAAGCGATGGCTCACTTGTTACAGTACGACACCAGTCACGGTCGCTTCGGCCTAAAAGTTTCTCACGATCAAGAGCATTTGTATATCGAGCGCCCCGATCAGGGACGAGACGTCATTCGTGTATTGCATCTCGATGAGATCCAACGCTTGCCTTGGCGAGATTTAAACATTGATATTGTCTTAGATTGTACCGGGGTTTACGGCAGTAAAAGCGATGGTTTAGCGCATATTGCCGCGGGGGCTAAAAAGGTTCTCTTTTCTCATCCTGCAGCCCAAGATATTGACAACACAATTATTTTTGGTGTCAATCAAGAAACGTTATTGCCTCAACACACCGTGGTCTCTAATGGATCCTGTACGACAAATTGTATTGTTCCGGTGATCAAGGTACTCGATGAGGCATTTGGCATTGATTCAGGGACGATTACCACAATACACTCGTCAATGAATGACCAGCAAGTGATTGACGCTTATCACACCGATTTGCGACGCACTCGCTCTGCCAGTCAATCTATCATCCCGGTAGACACGAAATTACACAAAGGCATTGAGCGCATTTTCCCCAAGTTTTCAAATAAGTTTGAAGCGATTTCTGTGCGTGTTCCCACGGTGAATGTCACTGCGATGGATCTCAGTGTCACCATCCAGTCAAATGTCACGGTCAATGATGTAAATCAAACCATTATTCAAGCCGCTCAGTGTACACTGCAGGGCATCGTTGATTATACTGAAGCACCGTTAGTTTCGATTGACTTTAATCACGACCCTCATAGTGCTATCGTCGACGGTACTCAGACTCGAGTGAGCAATGGACGCTTGGTCAAGATGTTGGTGTGGTGTGATAATGAGTGGGGGTTTGCTAACCGTATGCTCGACACGGCATTGGTTCTATATCACTGCCGATAATAGTTTTATCAAAAGGGAAATTATTTATTTTCCTTCTTGAAATAAATCGGTAACATCGCCATATCGATAAGCATAACAATTTTTTCACATTGAACAGATTGGCTGTTCAATGCACAAAACTTAATGACTTTAATACGAGAGGACAAACCATGTCTGTAATTAAAATGACTGACCTGGACTTAGCAGGTAAACGCGTATTTATCCGTGCTGATCTAAACGTGCCAGTAAAAGATGGCAAAGTAACTTCTGATGCACGTATTCTCGCATCTCTACCCACCATCAAGCACTGCTTAGCAGCGGGCGCAAAAGTCATGGTTACTTCTCACCTAGGTCGCCCAACTGAAGGTGAATACGCAGACGAGTTCTCTCTTCAACCGGTAGTGAATTACCTCAACGACGCTCTTGAGTGTGATGTAAAACTTGCCAAAGATTACTTAGACGGCCTTGAGCTTAACGCGGGTGAGCTTGTTGTTTTAGAAAACGTTCGCTTCAACAAAGGCGAAAAGAAAAACGAAGAAGCACTTTCTAAACAATACGCGTCATTGTGTGACGTCTTTGTTATGGATGCTTTTGGTACGGCTCACCGTGCTCAAGCCTCTACTCATGGCGTTGGCATGCATGCCCCGATTGCTTGTGCTGGTCCTCTTCTTGCCAACGAACTTGAGGCCCTAGGTAAAGCGATGGATAACCCAGCTCGCCCAATGGTTGCGATCGTTGGTGGTTCTAAAGTGTCTACCAAGTTAACCGTCCTTGAGTCCTTGTCTAAAATTGCCGACCAACTTGTCGTTGGCGGTGGTATCGCAAACACCTTTATTGCTGCAGCAGGCCACAATGTGGGTAAATCACTGTATGAAGCTGACCTTGTCGATACGGCGAAGAAGCTGATGGATGAGTGTGCAATCCCTGTGGCAACCGATGTTGCTTGTGCAAAAGCATTTGATGAAAACGCTGAAGCGGAAATCAAGCACGTCTCTGAAGTTCAAGATGACGATATGATTTTTGACCTTGGCCCAGAATCAACCGCAGCATTGGCTGAAATCTTAAAAGGGGCGAAAACCATTTTGTGGAACGGCCCTGTGGGTGTGTTTGAATTTAAAAACTTTGAAGCTGGAACCAAAGGGATTTCAGAAGCGATCGCTGCTTCAGAAGGTTTCTCTGTCGCTGGCGGTGGCGATACGCTGGCCGCGATTGATCAGTTCGGTATCAAAGCTGATGTATCTTACATCTCTACAGGTGGCGGTGCATTCTTAGAGTTCGTCGAAGGCAAAGCGCTTCCTGCTGTTGAAATGCTAGAAGCACGCGCAAAGGCGTAATGTCACAAAGCGGGTTAAGCCCGCTTTGTTTTTATTGATTAGATTCAATCGAACAAAAGGGCACTGGCGCTAGGTCTGAACCCCTGCCAGTACCCGGTTGCTTTTTGAGAACTTGCTGCAATCCTGAGCGGGTTTTGTTAGAATATCTGCGAAACTCAACTGGGTTGTAAGCCAAGTTAGTACAATTAATCTGTTTTATACATTAAAACAACTGATATATAGGGATCACGTCCATGTCTAAGGTCTTTGACTTCGTAAAACCTGGTGTTATCACTGGTGATGACGTTCAGAAAGTATTTGAAGTTGCAAAAGAAAACAACTTCGCTCTTCCTGCAGTAAACTGTGTAGGTACCGATTCTATCAACGCTGTACTTGAAGCTGCTGCGAAAGTGAAATCTCCGGTTATTGTTCAGTTTTCTAACGGCGGCGCTGCTTTCTTTGCTGGTAAAGGCGTTAAACTTGAAGGCCAAGGTGCACAAATTCTAGGTGCAATCGCTGGTGCTAAGCACGTACACACGGTTGCAGAAGCGTATGGCGTTCCTGTTATTCTTCACACTGACCACGCAGCGAAGAAACTTCTTCCTTGGATTGACGGCCTACTTGACGCAGGTGAAAAGCATTTTGCAGAAACAGGTAAGCCTCTTTTCTCTTCTCACATGATTGACCTATCTGAAGAATCTCTAGAAGAAAACATCGAAATTTCAGCTAAATACCTTGAGCGTATGGCTAAAATGGACATGACTCTAGAAATCGAACTAGGTTGTACTGGTGGCGAAGAAGACGGTGTTGATAACTCTCACATGGATGCTTCTGAGCTGTACACCTCTCCAGAAGACGTTGCTTACGCGTACGAAAAACTAAACGCGATCAGCCCGCGTTTCACTATTGCCGCTTCTTTCGGTAACGTACACGGTGTTTACAAGCCTGGTAACGTGGTATTGACACCAACTATCCTTCGCGATTCACAAGCGTATGTCTCTGAGAAGTTTGGTCTACCAGCAAACTCTTTGAACTTCGTATTCCACGGCGGTTCTGGTTCTTCAGAAGCTGAAATCCAAGAGTCAATCGGTTACGGTGTTATTAAGATGAACATCGATACCGATACACAGTGGGCTACTTGGGATGGTATTCGTCAGTACGAAGCGGACAACCACGACTACCTACAAGGTCAAATTGGTAACCCAACAGGCCCTGATGCGCCAAACAAGAAATACTACGACCCACGCGTTTGGTTGCGCGCAGCACAATCATCAATGGTGACTCGTCTAGAGAAAGCTTTTGCTGATCTTAACGCGGTAGACGTTCTGTAATTTATTTCCAGTAAATTTGCTTAAAATCCCACTTTAGTCATAAAGTGGGATTTTTTTTTGTAAAATGTTGGTGAGATTTTTTAAATCACTAGTTCGATTAGTACTTTACCGTTACTCTAATCATCTTATTTGGCATAAATGGATGTGCCGTGATTGTTTTATATTTTTAGGGGATTACAACTATGGCCGGAGAGTCAATAGACGTTACAAATATCGCCGATCTCGGTGGTGTCAACCAGTGGTTAACCGACAATTCTGATTTGCTGATCCAATATGGCGTCAATATTATTTCAGCAGTTTTGATTTTGTTTATCGGTAATATTATTACTAAAGCGATTGCGGGGAGTTTAGCTAAGCTATTACAGAAGCGCAAAATGGACAAAGCTGTCGTAGAATTCTTACAGGCAATTGTTCGTTACACCTTATTTATCATTGTTTTGATTGCCGCTCTTGGTCGTATTGGCGTACAAACCGCCTCAGTGGTTGCGGTTATCGGTGCGGCGGGTTTAGCCATTGGTTTGGCACTGCAAGGGTCTTTGTCAAACTTCGCGGCGGGTGTCTTGATCGTCAGCTTCCGTCCGTTCAAGTCGGGGGATTATGTTGAAGTCGCTGGTGTTTCAGGCTCGGTTGACTCGATTCAAATTTTCCAAACTTACCTTAAAACACCCGATAATAAACTGGTTGTCGTGCCAAACTCTTCGATTATTGGTGGAGCGATCACCAACTACTCTCGCTTTGATACCCGTCGTATGGATTTGGTCATTGGCGTGTCTTATAAAGCGGATCTGGCCAAGACAAAACAAGTGCTGCAAGATATTGTGGCCAAAGAGGAGCGTTTGCTCAAAGATCCAAAGCCAACCATTGGTGTCCACACGTTAGCAGATTCTTCAGTCAACTTTGTGGTTCGCCCTTGGGTTAAACGCGATGATTATTGGGGCGTTTATTATGACCTGATGCAAGCGATCAAAGAGGGCTTGGATGAAAATGGCATTGAAATTCCATTCCCACAAATGGATGTTCATCTCGACCGACTCGATTAATCGATGTTGAGAAAAGTTATCGAGGCCAATTAGGCCTCGATTTTTTTGTACTTTACGTAAACGTTATGACTAAATTAGCACTAATCGAGACGTTCTAATAAATGTTGTAACAGTGAAAAAGCGATAATAAACATCACCGCAGCGATAAACAGGTCGATGCTTTTTCTGACTTTTGGGCGATTGAGCTTATGAGATAACTTGGCTGCAGCGATGGAGAGCGTAAAAAACCAAGTGAATGACGCTAATATTGTCCCCAAGGCAAAAGATAATCGGTCGTCACCTTCAAACTGCCCCCCAATCGACCCCAATACGACAACCGTATCGAGATAAAGGTGCGGATTAAATACAGTCACTGCGAGTGCTCCAGCAATCACAGTGCGGCGGCTTAAAGCCAATGTATTCGCATTCGACATAGTTTGAGTTGACTTTAGCGCACTTCTTATCGACAGCCCCCCATAAACCAATAAAAATAGGATACCGGCAATGGTTAGGCTATTGAGTAGGATTGGATGACTCGCGATCAAGGCTCCACCTCCAAATATACCAACGGAAATAAAGAACATATCCAGTAAGCTGCAAGTCGTCGCCGTGGTCAGGTGATGTTGTTTTTTTATTCCTTGATTTAAGACGAAGGCATTTTGAGCACCGATGGGTAAAATCATGCTCGCTCCTAGGCCAAAGCCTTGCAATATCAACAATGTATTCATATTTATCTCAATATGGTGTTTACAATTGCTCAAACTATAGCGATCAGGATAATATAAGTGTAATTAATTATTTTAATCTTATATAAGTAGTATTGATATGAGCTGGCGTGGTTTTGATTATAAATGGTTAGAAGCCTTGGACGCTGTGATCACGCAGGGCGGCTTTGATACTGCCGCACAGTTTTTGTGTTTATCACAATCGGCGGTCTCCCAACGTATTAAACAATTGGAATTGTGGCTCTCGCAGCCCGTTGTGGTTCGGACTCAACCACCCGAAGCGACCGCTGCAGGACAGCAATTATTGAGTTTTTATCATCAAGTTGGTTTGCTGGAGCAAGATGTGTTGCCGAATTTAATCGGCATCGAACAGCGCCAAGTGGTCAGCCTGTCGTTGGCAACCAATGCGGATTCTTTGGCGACTTGGTTAATGCCGGCACTGCAACCGATACTATCGGCGGGCAAAGTTGCACTGAATTTATTGGTCAGTGATGAGTCCCATACATTGGAAAAGTTGAGAAGCGGTCAAGTTGCTGGAGCGATCAGTTTGCAATCTGATGCTTTGTCGGGGTGTATTGCGGAATACCTTGGTAAGATGAACTACGTTTGTGTGGCGACCCCAACATTCTTCGAGCAATACTTTTCAGAGGGGCTTAATGCACAAACGGTGATTGAGGCGCCTGCGGTTGTATTTGATCAATATGATCGCTTACATCAAGATTTTCTGAGTTATTATTTTCATACCGATCGTCGCCCATTGGTTGAGCATAAAGTCGCGAGCTCTGAAGCATTTGTGAAGTTAGCGCTTGCCGGTGTTGCTTATTGTTTGATCCCTAAACTGCAAATTGAAACGGAGCTGGCCACCGGTCAATTGGTTGAAATCGACCCCGAGCGCAGATGGCAGAGGAAGTTGTATTGGCATCATTGGCACATGGAAACGCGAGGTCTAAAAGCGATTTCCGTAGCGATTAAGAACCACAGTGCAAAGGTGTTAAGCCAGTAGAGATGGGCTATCGTCAACTTCAGTCAGTTTTTTGTTAGAAATGTAAACTGATGACTCAAGCACAGCTATTTTCTCATATTATCAGTCTATGGAGCGAGGAGTCTGAGTTATGAGAATTCTGTTATTTTTGATTGTGTTTGTGACGTCAAGTGTGTCTTGGCCAAGTTTTTCCCAGGATGTCCCTTTCCCTCATTTGTCGATCAATGGCTACGGTTTAATTAAAGTTGCCCCCGATAGTGCACATTTTCGCGTTCGGGTTGTAGAGTCCACCATGAACGCAGAGCAGGCAAAGCAGGCGGTCGATAACTCAGTCAATACCGTTACCCGTGCCTTGATGAAAGCCGGAATGTCGAGAGCCGACATTAGCAGCTCTAACTTATCGGTGACGCCTCAATATCACTATCCGAAAAGTGGTGAAGCGGAATTAGTTGGCTATCGCGCGACAAGGATAATGACAGTGGAGGTCGCTGAAGTAGATAAATTGGACCAATACCTAAACGTTGCCTTGTCTAACGGGATGAATCAAGTGGATAATGTTCAACTCAAAGTGAAGCGAGAGTCTGAGTTTAGGCAGCAAGCACGAATGTTGGCAATAGAAGATGCTAAAAATCAAGCTGAAGTATTGGCCAAAGGCTTTGGCTATCGACTAGGTGGTGTTTGGGAGATCAACTACCAGCAGCCTAGAAACTTACAACCCATTGTTCAACGCCAGTCAACAGCGCGCTCCTCAGCGGCCCAGTTTAATGATCCGACTATTTCGATTACTGATCAAGTCAGTGTCGTTTTTAAGCTTGAAGCGCCACATTAATCCGTAATGAACCATGACGGTCAATGTTATTAAAAAGCCCCAGTGTTCAAACAACACTGGGGCTTTTCGATTTATGTTAGCGTCCTAAGATGGAATTAGTGAAGGATGCGAGCACGAATCGTACCTTCGATACCTTTTAGCTTTTCAAGTGCTTCTTCTGAACGCTCAGTTTCAACATCGATGACTACATAACCGATATTCGCGTCAGTTTGTAGGTGCTGACCGGCAATGTTAATTTCTTCTTGAGCGAAGATGGTGTTGATTTGAGTCAAAATACCAGGGCGGTTTTTGTGGATGTGCAGCAGACGTGAGCACTGACGCAGTTGTGGCAAAGACACTTCTGGGAAGTTGACACTCGAGAGTGTAGAGCCGTTGTCTGAGTATTTAGCCAGTTTACCTGCTACTTCCAAACCTATGTTTTCCTGCGCTTCTTGCGTTGAACCACCGATATGTGGCGTAAGAATAACATTGTCAAACTTCAACAGTGGTGACTCAAATGGGTCGGCATTGGTTTTAGGTTCAACAGGGAATACGTCGATCGCGGCACCAGCAAGGTGACCGGACTCTAACGCTTGTGCTAGGGCAGGGATATCAACCACGGTACCACGAGCCGCATTGATGAAGATCGAGCCTGGTTTCATTTGAGCGAACTCTTCTGCACCCATCAAGTTCTTTGTTTCTGCGGTTTCAGGTACGTGCAAAGAAATGACATCACACTTGTTGAGTAACTCAGTCATGGTGTTGACTTGCATGGCATTACCAAGTGGGAGTTTGTCTTCTACGTCATAGAAGTAAACATTTAGACCCAAGTTTTCAGCAATAACACTTAATTGAGTACCGATATGGCCGTAACCAATGATACCGAGCGCCTTTCCACGAGCTTCAAAGGAATGATCGGCGCTTTTTTGCCAAATACCGCGATGGGCAAGCGCATTTTTTTCTGGGATACCACGAAGAAGTAGTAAGATTTGACCCAATACCAACTCAGCCACACTACGTGTGTTAGAAAACGGCGCGTTAAATACAGGAATACCACGCTCGGCGGCTGCAGCCAAATCAACTTGGTTGGTGCCGATACAGAAACACCCAATCGCCACGAGCTTTTCAGCGGCATCAATGACTTCTTTTGTCATATTGGTACGTGAGCGGATCCCGATAAAGTGAGCGTCTTTTACCGCTTCGAGTAGCTCAGGCTCAGCCAGTGAACCTTTGTGATATTCAATATTGGTGTAACCGGAAGCTTGAAGTTTTTCCACTGCTGTTGGGTGAACCCCTTCAAGTAATAAGATTTTTATTTTATCTTTTTCCAGCGAATATTGTGCCATTGTCCTCGTCCTTAAAAATAGAAATTGTTTTGTTTAGCGCCAATTGAGTAAAAACGGCTTAAAATGAGGCTTTTGGGCGAAAAAAGCGTTAAGCAAACGTTTTCCTTGTGCGTCTCGTCATCAATAAAATAACAAAAAAATGTGATTTGAGTAAGAAAATTTAGCGCTAAAGGCCAATTTTCTTCATTATTTTGTCACGTAAAATCACCTTGATTTGTCTTAGGTACGTTGCATCTTGTAACTTCCTAAGACAAAACAATGATAAAGGTGCGCTATTGTTCCACTCGGGGTCCCTGTGGTGTACCTGTGATCACAATGTCGGCACCTCGTTGAGCAAATAGTCCAACAGTGACCACGCCTGCAATGGCATTGATTTGGCTTTCTAATTGCTTCGGTGAGTCAATTGATAATCCGTGTACGTCTAATATTTGGTTACCGTTGTCGGTAATAACGCCTTGGCGATATTTTGGCTGGCCGCCGAGTTCAACCAAGCAGCGCGCCACGTATTCTCTCGCCATGGGGATGACTTCGACAGGGAGAGGAAATTGGCCGAGCACGTCCACCGCTTTTGTATCATCGACAATACAAATGAATTGCTTGGCAATCGCGGCAACGATTTTCTCTCGGGTTAGTGCTGCGCCACCGCCTTTTATCATTTCTTTTTGCGGATTTATTTCATCGGCGCCGTCGACACAAACCGCGAGCTCGGTGACGTCATTGGCATCAAAAACGGTAATGCCCAGAGCCTGTAAGCGCTCAGTGGATGCTGATGAGCTTGATACTGCCCCTTTAATTTGCTCCTTTATACTGCCCAGAGCGTCGATAAAGTGATTGACGGTTGAGCCACTCCCTACACCAACAACGGTATTTGGGGTCACAAATTCAAGTGCTGCCCAACCAGCGGCTTTTTTCATTTCATCTTGAGTCATGAGCTTGCTTCTTCCTTTCTAAAACAGCAAATCAAATAGAGAGAGTATTGTGCAAGCGATTATAGCGACTTATTGGTTTATTTCCCATTGCCAGATTTGGCTAGGCGTCACGATCTTAGGCAAAGGCACATCCCAAGCCTCGGTCGGCAGCGTCTCGACCCATTGATTATCGTGTGCAATACCTAGTGGCTTGGGACCTAAGCCTTGGTGAAACCAAGGAGCAAGCGTGCGGTCATAATAGCCCCCACCCATGCCGAGGCGTTGGCCTTTATCGTCAAAAGCCACTAACGGTGTACAAATGACGTCGAGGTATTTGATAGGACAAATATCATTTTTGGCTAACTTCGGTTCTAGAATACCATAACGATTAGCAACCATACGACTATCAGGACGGTAGTGTAGAAAAAGCAGTTGACCTTTTGAGAAGGGGTGAATCACAGGTAAAAAGAGGTTTTTACCCTGTTGCCATAACCATTCAATTAAAGGTCTGGTCTCTAATTCGCCATCAACGGATAAATAAAGAGCGATATTTTGATGTTGGAATTCCTCTACGCGCTGACATTGTGTCACGAGTTGTCTGGCTGCGTCTTGTTGCTCTTGTGATGATAACTGCGCGCGACGTGCGCGAATGATTTGACGTATCGATTGACGTGTATTTTGCATGAGAGGATACCCCAGAGTGCCGTTGAGGATCGTGGCCCTTGAACCAGCTGGTTCAAGGCGGATCAGCAGTGATTACCGTAGGCTTCTCAGTTCGAGCTGAGCTTGCTCAATAGTAACCAAATACTAACCCTTGTGTATTGCTTATCGGCTCAGGGACTTAAACCCAATCACAAACACCCCAGGGTAAATTCGGTTATTTTTGCTGTCCATGCCCTGTCTTTGACAGGCTACTATCCAATAAAAGTGTTAGCTTTTCAATGCGTTGAGCTAATACTTGTTGTTCTTGCGATGCTTCTTTGTCTTTGCTGCGCAACTCGTAAACGGCGTTTAGAGCGGCAATCGTTAGAAGCTGTAACTCATTAGTCACCTTACTACGATCAGACATTTGTTTCAAACGAGAATCTAAATCTTGCGCTGCACTTTTCAATGAAGCTTCTTGTCCTTCTGGACAGTTTACTCGGGTAATTTTACCTAAAATTTCAATGTCTACCGCGTGGTTACTCATGTAGAAAACTCTTCAATGCGCATTGGATGACAAACCGTACTTGGCTGTCACGAAAACTATAGGGACTTGAGTACAAATATTCAAGCTTTTCTCTTTAAGGTCAATCGTCAAATGTACCAATGAGTTAGTAAATGTGCAATTTGTTTGAAATCTCGGCAGTATTCTTAACTCGATCGATTTCGTCTCGTCCTCGACAATGGTAATATTTGATTCTATTTACCGACAAAGAAAATCGATTATGACTACAAAGACTTTGCCTGATTACGATGGTTTGAACATGACATTGCGCCGAGCGAGTCTCGCGGTCACTGGCGCCGAGCTTCACGGTATGCTGATGGGCTTCGTCGTGGGTGGGATCACCCCACAAGATAACGCTTGGCAGCCAGTCTTGTTTGACTACACCAATGAGGGAATGGGCTGGCCATCTGATGCGCTGGCTCAGGCTGCAACTATGATGGAAGTGATTGTTCAAGAGCTTAAAGCCGACGAGTTTAGTGTGTCTTTGTGTTTGCCGGCCGATGATGAGAAAACGGCATTATCGCAACGCGCCGAAGCCTTAGCAGAATGGACGAACAGTTTCTTGGCGGGGTTAGGACTGTCTGGTTCTTCGCTTGATGCGTTAGACAATGTCGGTAAAGAGTGTTTATCGGATCTCAAAGAAATCGGCAAGGTGGTGGTTGAGTCATTGGATGATCAAGTCGACGATGAAGATACACAGCAAGCTTTTGATATTGTCACCGAGCATGTCAAAGTGTGTGTACTGACGTTGTTTACTGATCTCGGACGCCAGGCACCGAAGGCAAAAACAATTCACTAAGGAGCGCGGGTGAAGCACTATGATATCGTCATCTCTGGTGGGGCGATGGCGGGTTCAACATTGGCTTTGGGATTAGCGCACTTAGACAAGCAGCACCGCAAGATTGCGATTGTTGAGTCATTTGAAATCAGTGATAGCCACCCTGGTTTTGATGCGCGTTGTATTGCTCTGTCACACGGTACGGTAAATTTACTCAAAAAATATCAACTTTGGTCAGAGATCGAACCTCACGCGACGGCAATTGAACGCATTCACGTTTCAGAGCAGGGGCGTTTGGCGATGACCGATATTGATGCCCAGCAAGAGCGAGTTGATGCTTTGGGCCACGTGGTTGAGTTACAGGTGATTGGTCGCCTTCTTCGACAGCGTTTAGATCAGTGCGCCAATATCGATTTTTTGTGTCCTAATCAGATTGTTGGTCTCGACCGACACCCCGATAGTCTTACCCTTGAGTTAGACGATGGCCAGCAACTGGTCACTTCTTTGCTGGTTGCCGCTGACGGAGGTCAGTCAAAAGTGGCTGAGCTTTGCCGTTTGCCGGCGGACGAAGAAGATTTTAAGCAGCACGCGATCATCGCCAATGTGTCAACGGATACACCACATGCGGGGTGCGCATTTGAGCGTTTCACTCCACAAGGACCTATCGCGCTATTGCCGATGAGTGAAAACCGCTTATCGCTTGTTTGGTGTATGCCACCTGACATCGCTGCTCAACGATTGGACCTGGATAACAAGGCGTTTTTACAGCAGTTACAAAAAGAGTTTGGTTGGCGATTGGGTCGTTTTGAACAAGTAGGCCAACGACATTGTTATCCACTTGTCTTAAAGCAGCGTCATGCGTTTACGTCGCACCGAGTTGTGTGCGTGGGCAATGCCGCTCAAGCGTTACACCCCATTGCTGGTCAAGGTTTTAACTTGGGGATTCGAGATGTCGCGTCACTGATTGAAGAGTTGCTATCGAGTGAAGACTTTGGCAGTGCATCCTTGTTACAACGCTACCAACAACGACGTATAAAAGACAAGCAGTCCACGGTTGGATTGACGAGGAATTTAGTCCATTTATTTTCAAACGATCTGCCATTAATGAGGTTAGGTCGTGATATTGGCTTAGTGGCACTTGATAAATTACCCGGTATCAAACATCCACTGCTTACCCTTACATTGGGGCGCGGTGATCGCTAGGAAAAGGAAAAAAACTATGATGCAAAGCGTAGATATCGCAATCATCGGCGGTGGTATGGTAGGGCTATCACTTGCGTTAGCTCTTAAAGACAGTGATTTGCGCGTTGCGGTTATCGAAGGGAAAGACCCGAATTTAGATTTAACTGAGATACCCGATAATCGCGTGTCTGCGTTGAGCCGCTCAAGTGAAGTGATATTGAAAAAACTCGGCGTATGGCAGGGGATCACTAACCGGCGTTGTGCGCCCTATCAAGCGATGGAAGTTTGGGAAAAAGACAGTTTTGCAAAGATTGATTTTCGCGCCGAGCAATTGTCGCAAGCCAATCTGGGACATATTGTCGAGAATCGAGTGGTTCAAGCCGCTTTAATGGATCGTTTGATGCAACAAGATAACGTGTCGTATTTTTCTCCAGTACAGTGTCAAAGTGTGGCTGTCGGCGAAGGTGAAGCATGGTTGAGCCTGAACAACGGACAAACTCTGACTGCCAAACTCGTGGTTGGTGCCGATGGCGCGCATTCTTGGTTGCGTACGACACAAAATATCCCCTTGACCCAGTGGGATTACGGGCAAAATTCGATTGTCGCGACAGTACAAACGGCTCAATCTCATGATCATATTGCAAGACAAGTTTTTACCCCAAGTGGTCCCTTGGCTTTTTTGCCATTAGCAGATGTGAATTTGTGTTCTATCGTCTGGTCTACCGATGAGCATCAAGCTGAGCAATTGATGAATTGTGATATTGAGACGTTTAATCGCCGGTTAAGCAGTGAATTTGATTTGCGGCTCGGGCTGTGTGAAGTGGTCGGTGAGCGCAATATGATTCCGTTAAAAATGCGCTATGCACGCAGTTTTGCCAAAGACCGCATTGCTTTGGTGGGGGATGCCGCCCATACCATTCACCCACTGGCTGGCCAAGGGGTGAATTTAGGTCTACTGGATGCGGCGAGCTTAGCGCAAGAGGTCTTAGCTCTTTGGCAGCAAGGTGAAGACATTGGTCGTTTGAAAAATCTGCGCCACTACGAGCGTTGGCGCAAGTCCGAAGCGGCCAAAATGATTGCGACCATGCAAGGGTTCAAAGAGTTGTTCTCTGGTGCTAACCCGGCAAAGAAATGGTTGCGTGGGGTGGGGATGAACCTCACTGCTCATTTGCCAGGCGCAAAAGGGTTATTAATGAATCGCGCATTGGGATTGTCGGGTGAGTTACCCGCGCTAGCTCAAGAAAAATAGCGGGATAAAAACGCGCTTTACCTGAGTAAAGCGCGCTTTAAAAGAGCACTATGCATGTTGCAATGTTCTTAATTTACTGATTTCTTGATTGATTTCTTTAACCGCTTTGAAATGCTTTATTTGCGCTTCTTGCGGTAACATTACCTTTCCTTGGTCAAAGTCCAGTTTGCCAATGCCATCAATATAGATACAGCCTTTGAATAAACGAGTCACGTGTTTAGCGACCATGCTGGGCGTGTAACGTTTAAACAATCTCATATTGAATTCCTTTTTTCTATCCTTGTTGTAACGCCGCTATCCTAGCGATTTGCGAAACAAAATGATGCGAACTTGTGCAAGTTTTTGCTTAAAAATACGAGATTTTTAGGGTTTTGTGTTGAAGTTGGCATAATTGCTAATGCGTAATGTTGTTTTTATTGCTTAACTTAGGATAAAAATGAGACCTAATACTAACTTGAACAACATTTAGGTTGAAAGCCGCGTAGGACAAATAGTTGTTAACAAGGAAAATAGTTTTTATAAAAGAAGAGCAAAAAGCGACGTTACTGTTGATTGCCTTAATGCCGTCGTTGACGCGGTCGAATAGTGATTAACCAATGGGTTCGAATGTGAAAAGTAAAAAAAAAGCCTACCGCAGGTAGGCATAACACAAATAAGGATATAAGTTTGAGCGAATGAAATTAAGCACTGACTGTTTAATGTCATTCTCTCTAGTCATCACACAAGGTGAGACCAAGCCAGAGCCGAAACAAAAAGTGACGGACTAACTTCGACAAGATGTTAGTTTAATCTGGATTTCCATTGATAGCAAACGTTTGCTACGATCTTTTAACGACATATTGGGTGTACTATTGGTTGGCAAAGCGATAGTAAATCTCGTTTGTTGAGCAAAAGCCCAGCCATTAATGAGCCGCTACTGATCGTTAATTGGTCATATTCGAGCAATTCACAACTAAAAACAATCGGGATATCTTGGCACCACATCATTGGCACTAACGTCCCTGGGGCAAAGCCAGTCAATGAACGCAATTTTTCGGAATTTACACAAGTTAACCGACGAGTTTGCAGACGTTCTCTCACTTTTTGCGGCGAGACCTGACGATCTCCAGGGACGCAAGCTAAGACTAATTGTCCAGCGGGATCACACAGCAAAATCGTTTTTACCATCTGTTGCTCACGGATACCGCGCTCGCGGGCGGTATCAGCAATCGTCACTGTCGCTTTACTGTGTTTGAGCAGTTGATAATCGATCTCCTGCTCGTCTAACCACTGTGTGATCGGTGTTGTAAACACGCTTATTCTTCTGTCAACGAGTAAGGTAAGTCCATGATAGACCACTCTAACTCAGGTTGCTCAGCAAGGCGTAAGCGAGTGTCTTGTTCTAGGTTATTGGGTAAGACAACCAAACCAATAGCACCTTGGGTCTCAAAGCGATAATGAATCAATAGCTCACCGGCACCTCGCCAGTTTTCACCGACTTGTCGCTCTAAGGTCAACGAGCTGCTCGCTTGTAGGGTGCCAGTGGTTTTTACCGGATACAGCGCGCGCTTATTGATGCCGCGGTATTTAGCTCGCGCGACAATTTCTTGGCCGGTATAGCAACCTTTTGTAAAACTAATCGCACCGAGTAAGTGTAGGTTGAGTGCCTGAGGAATGTGTTGGTTTTGCTGGCTTTTAGGTAGACGTGGTAAGCCCGCCTCGATATCAAAGCGATCCCAAATCGACGCGGTAAACTTGGTTTCAACCGCATTGAGGTAGTGTTCGAGGTGTTCAGGTTCAACGAGCAACATCCAGCGCTGTGAATCGATTTTGACGGCGGTTCCCCCTAGGACCGAGCGCACATCGGCGCGAGTTTCAGTCTGGGCATCGATAAAGTCTTGCACGTTTTGACCCATCAAACCCATTACGATGTGTTGGCTTTCTTCGATGGTGACCTTAGAAAATACCGCGTATTTTTTGATCTCGGTTAACTCGGTCGCTAAACCATCGGCGTCTTGAACCATGGCCAAGCCTGCTTGGTGGTGAAACAAGCGAAAGACACTCCACACTTTTCCTTTGGCATCGCAATGCGCGCCGAGCGTCGATTGTTCGCGATCAAGCGAAGTGACATCACAGGTGATTTGACCTTGTAGGTAGCTGCTGGCATCTTCGCCGACAAGTGTGATCGCTTTATACTGGTCTAAGTTTACAAGAGCGAGTTGAGGGAGGGCGGATTGCTCATCGAGAGGGGAAGGGTGAAACTGTTCTGACCATTGCATAAATCGTTACCTATCATTAATAATCAATTTGAATGCCTATGGTAATGCGGATTGGAAATTTTGTCAGCTTGAATCCGGAGTGTGAGCTGACGCACTTTTGATGGTCAGTAAGCCTTGGTACACTCGGAGTGAATAAAATAACCATAAAGGATGAGCATTCATGTATACAGCAGAAGAAAAGGCAAGAATAAAATGGGCTTGTCGTCGAGGCATGCTAGAGCTTGATGTTGTGATCATGCCTTTCTTTGACGAGTGTTTTGACTCACTAAACCAAGACGAGCAAAGAGAATTTGTCGCCTTGCTCGAGTGTGATGACCCGGACTTGTTCAGCTGGGTGATGGGACACGGTCGCAGTGAAAACTTAGGTCATGCGGCCATGGTGGATAAAATTGTGGCGTACAATCTTGGCAAAGTCCGTTAATTTACAGGTTGAATATTCCTCCCAAGCGGGGTGGGCAAATGTAATCGTGTGTCTGATGCTAGCGCACGCGCTAGTGGTTTGCGATCTCCCTTTGTTGGCCACTTTGATACTGTTGAGTATTATCGCTCAATCCTTGTCTGAGCATCGTTTACTGCCTAAGCCGTTTGATGGTCATCTGAGGGTGCAAGGGGGGAGGTTGGTCAGGATACGCCAAAAGAGCGATTCATCGGCGACCGTGTTCACCTTACTCAACGCCTACCTTGGCTTGCGCTACTTTCTGTTGGTGTTAGTGTTAAGCGATGGAAAGACCTGTTATTTGTGGCGTGACAGTTGCAGCGATGAGCAATATCGGCGGTTGATTTTATTTCTGAAACAAAGCTTTCGAGAACGTAAAAACAATGAATAAAATCCGATGCAATCCCCTTTTCGCTGAGAAAGGAAAAGGGGATATTGCGTTTTAAGTGTGCGAGTTAACCGATTAAACCGCTGTTAAGACCCTGGGGTTAGAGGCGTTTTTTTACTCGGGGTTAAGATCGTCGGGCCACTATTTGGCAACATTTGTGGGTAGTCGAGAGTGTAATGCAAGCCGCGACTCTCTTTTCGTTGCATCGCACAATTAACCATTAATTCGGCCACTTGTAATAAGTTTCTCAGCTCGAGAAGATTATTGGATACGCGAAAGTGCTGGTAATACTCTTGAACCTCACGTTGCAATAACTCAATGCGGTGTTTCGCTCTTTCCAAGCGTTTATCTGTTCGTACGATTCCCATGTAGTCCCACATCAGCAAGCGCAATTCATGCCAGTTGTGCTGAATGACCACTTCTTCGTCAGAATCACTGACTTGGCTTTCGTCCCATTTCGGCAGCGGGGGGGGCATCGAAGTGTCGGCTAATTTTTTGACGATATCTTTAGCAGCAGAGCGCGCGTAGACAACGCATTCAAGCAAGGAGTTGGATGCCATTCGGTTGGCGCCGTGCAAGCCGGTGTAACTGACCTCGCCGATGGCATAAAGGTTGTTAAGGTCGGTTTGTCCCTGCAAATTCACCATTACCCCACCGCAGGTGTAGTGAGCAGCAGGTACGACAGGGATCGCCTCTTTGGTCATATCAATACCGAGATCCATCAGGCGAGCATAAATGGTTGGGAAATGCTTAGTAATAAACTCAGCCGGTTTGTGGCTGATATCGAGATACATGCAATCAGCGCCTAATCGCTTCATTTCGAAATCGATCGCTCGCGCAACAATATCTCTGGGCGCCAACTCTTCCCTGTGATCAAAATCAAGCATAAAACGCGAACCGTCCGGGCGTTTTAGGTAAGCCCCTTCTCCTCGCAACGCTTCGGTTAAAAGGAAGTTACGCGACTCAGGGTGATACAAACAGGTTGGGTGAAATTGGTTAAACTCCAAGTTAGCGACTCGACACCCGGCACGCCAAGCAATGGCGATACCATCACCGGATGAAACATCGGGGTTGGATGTGTATTGATAGACTTTAGAAGCGCCACCGGTGGCGAGAACAACAAATTTTGCTCTGACCGTTTCCACGTGTTCTTGTTTGCGGTTCCAAATATAAGCGCCGATGACTTTATTGGCATCACCACCGATTTTATCTTCAGTGATCAGATCCAGTGCGTTGTGCGCTTCGAGAATGTGAATATTGGGGTGATTATTGGCGTTGTCTTGCAATGAGGTCTGCATCGCCATTCCCGTCGCATCTGCTGCGTGAAGAATCCGTCTGTGACTGTGTCCACCTTCTCGAGTTAGGTGGTATTTAGGGTGTTCTTCATCGTCATTGTCGTCGTCGAGATCAAAGGGGACACCGCCATCAATGAGCCACTGTACACAGCGCTTGGCATTCTCCGCAATAAAACGAACAGTCTTATCTTCACATATTCCGCCACCGGCAATGTGCGTGTCTTCGATGTGTGAATCGACGCTGTCGTCCTCATCAAATACCGCTGCAATACCACCCTGTGCATAAAACGTTGATCCTTCACTACGCGGACCTTTACTCAGAACCATTACTTTACAATGATTGGCGATTCGCAACGCGAGTGATAAGCCAGCGGCGCCACTGCCGACGACGAGGACATCACAGGCATGTTCATGTTGTAAGTTCATAAAACTGTCTTTTTTCCCAGTTATTATTAGCGTATCAAGTGCTGCGCACTTCCCGTTGTATGTCTATTACTTACCGCCAAATATCATTTATCGCGATAAAGTCATTCCTTATTGTGACCATTCTCTGGTTGCTATTGATTTTCTTTCACTGACTGATCACAATAATTAAACGCGTCTATTAGAGCACATTTACGCTACGATATTGACAAAAAAATGACCTGATAAGGAACTTTCCTATTCAGTTTGAGTCACAATAGTGCTCAAGTAAGCAGTGGTGTCAATACTACATCTCACATAAATGAAAACCCCATATCTATTGTCGGTGGGGCGCAACTGATAGGAGTATCCGCTCGAATGAACGAGCAGCTAACCGATCAAGTATTGATTGAGCGAGTTCAGAGTGGAGATAAGCAAGCGTTTAACCTTTTAGTGACTAAGTACCAAACTAAGGTGTGCAATCTTATTTCCCGCTATGTTAGTAATCCTGGTGATGTGCCAGATATTGCCCAAGAAGCGTTTATAAAAGCGTATCGAGCTATCCCTAACTTTCGAGGTGAAAGTGCTTTTTATACTTGGCTATATCGCATCGCTGTGAATACGGCAAAGAATCATATTGTTGCTCAAGGGCGCCGCCCTCCCGCGACAGATGTTGATGCTGAAGATGCTGAATATTATGAAAATGGTAACGCTTTAAAAGAAATATCGAACCCAGAGAACCTGACGTTGTCCAACGAGTTGAAACAGACGGTCTTTGCCGCGATCGAAGCACTACCTGAAGATTTGAAAACGGCGATTACGCTTCGTGAGCTTGAAGGCCTGAGTTACGAGGAAATTGCTGAAGTAATGGATTGTCCAGTTGGCACTGTACGTTCGCGTATTTTTCGTGCTAGAGAAGCGGTAGAAAAGAAGATTCGTCCTCTTTTACACCGTTAGTCACGTTTTAACTAAGGTGAATAGAATGGCTGATAAAGAAAAAATTTCAGCGCTCATGGATGGCGAATTGTTGGATCATTCTTTGATTGAACAACTAACCCAATCCTCTCAAGACCAAGAGGTTTGGCAGGATTACCACACCATCGCAGATATTATGCGTGGAGAGACGCCGAGCAGTGTCGAGTGGGATATTGCCGGCAAGGTTGCACTGGCGTTAGAGCAGGAGCCGGCCCATCAAAACATTGCGTCGTTGGCGAGTTCTGCTGAGTTAGAGTCACAACCTGTGCCAACTCAAGTGCGACGTCACTTACCTAAATGGTTAAACCCACTTGGCCAAGTTGCGGTAGCGGCTTGTGTCTCTATGGTGGTAATTTTTGGCGTTCAACAATACCAAGGTGAAGAGGCCAACTCGGTCACAGCGAGCACTTCGGATGTCCCTGTCTTACAGACCGTCCCTTTGTCCGGAAGCGCTGAGCCGGTAAGTTGGACTCGATCTGCAGCGGAAAAGTCAAGCAGTCAAACCAGCTTACAAGAACAGCGTAAACGTATACACGCCATGTTGAGTGATTATGAATTGCAGTTGCGTTTAAACAGCGTATCGCCGAGTCAAGAGATGAATGCATCGGAAGGTCAATGAAAAAAATGTTAGCCAGCGTCTGTGCGCTGCTCTCTATGAATGCGTTTTTAGCCCACGCGGATGAGACAACAGCTGAAGACTTATTGCAAAAAATGAGTGAAGCGACACAGACGTTAAATTACGAACTTTCCTACATATTGATCCGAAAAAACAGCATTGAGCCACTGTTGTATCGACACTCTGTCGATGACAAGACTCAACTGGCTCATTTAGTGTATCTCAGCGGTCCCTATCGCGAGGTGATTCGGCGTGGCGATGAAGTGAGTTATCGAGAGACCGGTGTCGAGCCTTTTTCTATTCACTCTGGGAAAATGGTCGCTCCTATCATGCCGATACTCGGGACCGACATTGAGCAATTACACAAGTACTACGATTATATTAATGTCGGCCGTGCTCGTGAGGCGGGAGCGACGTCACAAGTACTGAGGATTGTTCCTAAAGACGGTTTGCGCTATTCGTATGTATTGTGGATAGACGACACGCATTACTTGCCGTTGAGAGCCGATTTAGTCGACCGAGATGGTGAGGTCTTAGAGCAATATCGCACCATTACTTTTGCCGTTAACCCTAAGCTGGCTCAGTTGATGCAACCTTTGTCTTCGGTTGAGCTACCGCCAGTATTGGCCATGCCTAAAGGCCAGTCAGCCAAAACTCATTGGCACGTCAATTGGATACCCGATGGCTTCACGGCGCAAAAAGTCAGTCGCTATCGTCTGAACGACACACAACAGCAAGTTGAGAGTCAAATTTACAGTGATGGGCTGTTTAATTTCTCTGTTTATGTTGCCAAACGCGATGAACACTCATTGCGCGGGCAGTACATCCGCCAGGGGCGCCGCACTTTGCACAGCATGGTCATTGGGCACCATCAAGTCTCTGTTGTTGGTGATATACCACCGACAACCGCTCAGCGCATTGCTCAGTCGGTTGTATTTGATCAGCAAGGTGACCAGCAATGATGACCGCGTTAGCGAGGGTACAAGAGGTTAAAGAAACCGAACAAGGCTGGTGGGTTGAACTGGCTTGTCAGCAGCAAAGCAGTTGTAACAGCTGCCAGTCACAAAAAAGTTGTGGTACAGGCATGGTTTCAAAAGCCATCGGTAATAAGACGCTGATTTGGCAATTAAATACCTCGCTATCTGTCAAGCATGGTGATGTCGTCGAAATTGGTATTGGCGAAAAAAGCGTGCTCTCCTCGGCGCTTTTAGTGTATTTAACGCCATTGCTGTTTATGATGGTGGCGGCCGTGCTGTCGCAGTGGTGGTTGGCACCCCTGATGGGGACTGGTGAAGGTCTTACTATTCTTATCAGTGCCTTAAGTGGTTTTGTCGGCATGAAAATTGCGCAAAAATTAGCACGCCCGTTCGAGAGCCATTCCAACAGTGAAGTCAGCTTAATTCGCGTTTTAGGCCAACAGATTGTCTAATTTATGATGCGTAGTCAGCAGAAATTGGGTAGAATCGGCCAACTTATTGCCCATCAGTTTAACGATGGGTGTTGTCCTTTTTATAATAAGAGTTAAGTCGCCCCAAATCTATGAAGCACATTCGTAACTTTTCGATCATTGCCCATATTGACCATGGCAAATCAACCCTATCTGACCGTTTAATCCAAGTTTGCGGTGGGTTGACTGACCGTGAAATGGCAGAACAAGTTCTTGATTCAATGGATCTTGAGCGTGAACGCGGTATTACCATCAAAGCACAAAGCGTCACTTTGGATTACAAAGCCCGTGATGGTGAAACCTACCAGCTTAACTTTATCGATACTCCGGGACACGTCGACTTCTCTTACGAAGTATCTCGTTCTCTAGCCGCTTGTGAAGGGGCTCTATTAGTCGTTGATGCCGGCCAAGGAGTTGAAGCTCAGACCCTGGCAAACTGCTATACCGCCATCGAAATGGATCTCGAAGTGGTTCCTGTACTGAACAAAATTGACTTGCCAGCAGCGGATCCTGAACGCGTAGCTGAAGAGATCGAAGATATTGTTGGTATTGATGCGATGGACGCGGTGCGCTGTTCTGCGAAGACGGGTATTGGTGTTGACGACGTTTTGGAAGAAATTGTTAAATCCATTCCCGCGCCTGAAGGCGATCCTGAAGGTCCGCCTCAAGCGCTTATCATCGACTCTTGGTTTGATAACTACCTTGGCGTGGTTTCTTTGGTCAGGATCAAAAGTGGTCGCTTGAAGAAAAACGACAAGATCAAAGTGATGAGTACCGGCCAAGTCTGGGGCATCGACCGCATCGGTATTTTCACGCCTAAGCAGGTCGATGGCGAAGTGCTTAACACGGGTGAAGTAGGTTGGGTTGTTTGTGGCATTAAAGACATACTCGGTGCTCCGGTAGGCGATACCTTGACTCTGGCTAAAAACGGTTGTGAAAAGCCGCTACCTGGCTTTAAAAAAGTCAAACCACAGGTTTATGCAGGCTTGTTCCCTGTTTCTTCTGATGATTACGAAAGCTTTCGCGATGCCTTAGGTAAATTGAGCCTAAACGACGCTTCGCTGTTTTATGAGCCAGAAAATTCAGCCGCTCTAGGTTTTGGTTTCCGCTGTGGTTTCCTCGGTATGCTTCACATGGAAATCATTCAAGAGCGTCTGGAAAGAGAGTACGATCTCGACTTGATCACAACGGCGCCAACTGTGGTTTATGAAGTACAGAAAAACGACGGTGAAATCCTGTACGTTGATAGCCCAGCAAAATTGCCAGCCATCAATGATATCGACCAAATTCGCGAACCGATTGCACGCTGTAATATCCTAGTACCTTCCGACTACTTAGGAAACGTCATTACCCTTTGTGTTGAAAAGCGCGGTACGCAAGTCGATATGGTTTACCACGGTAACCAAGTGGCCTTGACGTACGATATCCCGATGGCGGAAGTGGTATTGGACTTCTTTGATCGCGTCAAATCGACTTCTCGTGGTTACGCCTCACTGGATTATAACTTCCAGCGCTTTGAAGAGTCGGACATGGTTCGCGTTGATGTGATGCTCAATGGCGATCGCGTTGATGCGTTGGCGATGATCACTCACAAAGATCAATCGCAAACTCGCGGCCGTCAATTGGTTGAAAAAATGAAAGAATTCATTCCTCGCCAAATGTTCGATATTGCGATTCAAGCCGCCATCGGCAACCATATTATTGCCCGTTCAACCGTGAAGCAGTTGCGTAAAAACGTGGTCGCCAAGTGTTACGGTGGTGATGTGAGTCGTAAGAAGAAACTGTTGAAGAAACAAAAAGAAGGTAAGAAACGCATGAAGCAAATTGGCAATGTTGAACTGCCACAAGAAGCTTTCCTTGCCATTCTGCACGTTGGTAAAGATTAACGCTCGCTAGACGATTAAGCGCGTTGTCATTCACAAGTGAAAGGGTTTCGGCTCTTTCACTTTCTCATTTTTAAGATAAGGGAAGTCATGGCGAACATATTTTCACTGATTTTGGTTATTGTTACCTTAGTAACGGGTATTTTATGGGCGTTGGACAAATGGGTTTGTGCCAAAAAACGTCAGCAAAAGTTGGCTCAAGTGGAAGCGCAGACTCAGCAGGGCTTAGACCAAACGACAGCCGATAAAATAACGGCTCAACCTTGGTGGGCAGAGCAAAGCGCGTCTATCTTCCCTGTGATCGCTTTTGTACTTATCTTGCGCTCTTTTATCTACGAACCCTTTCAAATACCATCGGGATCGATGATGCCGACATTATTGGTGGGGGATTTTATCTTGGTGGAAAAATACGCCTATGGTCTGAAAGATCCGGTGTTACACAAAACCATGATAAAAACCGGTGAACCCGAGCGAGGTGATGTCGCGGTCTTTCGCTACCCAGTCAATCCTCAGATTGATTACATCAAGCGCATTGTCGGTTTGCCGGGCGATACCATTCGTTACAGTGCCAACAAACAACTTTGTGTACAGCCGAAAGGCGAAGCTCAGTGTGAAACCGTCACTCTTAGCCATGTACAGGAAAGTCCGTTTAAACAGGCAGGATTGCCCCTTTTACAACTGGAAGAAAAATTGGGTGACGTGAATCACAATATACTGATTAACCCAGTCATCCCCAATCAAGATGCTCATTATTACCCAAGGCCAGGTGTGAGTGAGTGGGTTGTTCCTCAAGGCCAATACTTTGCCATGGGTGATAATCGCGACAACAGTGCGGATAGTCGTTACTGGGGATTTGTTCCAGAAGAAAACTTAGTCGGTAAAGCGGTCGCAATTTGGATTAGCTTCGAATTCGATCGAGATGACAACAGCATTTTACCGTCTTGGATTCCAACCGGTGTCCGTTTTAATCGGATTGGCGGTATCCATTAAATTAACGAAATCGAGAGAACATGATATCTCAAATTAAACAGTTAGAAAAAAAACTCGGCTATGAATTTCAACAGGCCGAGTTGATTTCATTGGCACTGACTCACCGCAGTGCCAATAGTAAGCACAACGAACGTTTGGAGTTCTTGGGCGATTCAATTTTAAGTTTTGTTATCGCAGATGACTTGTACCACCGTTTCCCTAAAGTGAATGAAGGGGATATGAGCCGGATGCGAGCGACCCTAGTTCGCGGCCATACATTGGCGGAATTAGGGCGCGAGTTTGAGTTAGGAGAGTACTTAAAATTAGGTCCAGGTGAGTTGAAAAGTGGCGGTTTTCGCCGTGATTCTATTCTCGCAGATGCGGTTGAAGCCGTGATTGGTGCAATTTATTTAGACAGTGATATCGAAACGGTACGCGGCATTGTTTTACACTGGTATGCATCACGCCTAAACGCGATTGAACCTGGCGTTTCGCAAAAAGACCCGAAAACGCGTCTACAAGAGTATTTACAAGGCAGAAAAAAACCATTGCCTTCGTATACAGTCGCTAAAATTAAAGGGGAAGCACACAACCAAGAGTTTACGGTTGAGTGTCAAGTAACAGGTATGGAACAGCCTGTTGTTGGTAAAGGTACCAGCCGTCGCAAGGCAGAACAAGCGGCTGCACAGATAGCACTTGAGCGGTTACATCATGGCGGATAAAGAATTTGATATCGATGCGTTTTTTGCGTCGTCACAAAAAGAGTCAACACCCGAGAATCAACACTGTGGTTTTATTGCCATTGTCGGTCGTCCTAACGTAGGTAAATCAACCTTGTTAAACCATATTTTGGGGCAAAAAATATCGATCACTTCACGCAAACCTCAGACGACACGCCACCGTATAATGGGGGTAGAAACCGATGGGGATTACCAAGCAATTTACGTTGACACCCCTGGGTTGCACATTGAAGAGAAACGCGCGATTAACCGCTTGATGAATCGTGCGGCCAATTCTTCTCTTAGTGATGTTAACTTAGTTTTTTTCCTCGTTGATGGCACGCATTGGACCGAAGATGATGAGATGGTCCTCACTAAGCTGAGCAAATCTCAGTTTCCGGTGGTGTTGTGTGTCAACAAGGTCGATAACGTAAAGGATCGCAACGAAGTTATGCTCCACATGATGGAGCTGTCAAAAAAAATGGACTTTGTCGATGTGGTGCCTATTTCGGCTAAACACGGTAAGAATACGGATGTATTGCGCAAGCACGTTCGCGATTACTTGCCCAAAGCGACCCATCACTTTCCTGAAGAGTATGTGACGGACCGTTCACAGCGCTTTATGGCATCGGAAATTTTGCGTGAAAAGTTAATGCGCTTTACCGGTGATGAACTGCCGTACTCTGTAACGGTCGAAATTGAGCGTTTTGATTACAACCCAGAAACCGATGGTTTTCATATCAATGGCTTAATTTTGGTTGAGCGTCTCGGTCAAAAGAAAATGGTGATCGGTAAAGGCGGCGAAAAGATCAAGACCATTGGACGAGAAGCGCGTTTGGACATGGAAGAGTTATTCGGCCGTAAAGTGTATTTGGAAACCTGGGTGAAAGTGAAATCAGGTTGGGCCGATGACGAACGAGCCTTGCGCTCTTTGGGTTATATCGACGACCTTTAATATTTACCATCAGTGAGGCTATCGCATTATGTCGGAGGGATTACAACGTTGTTTTGTGCTCCATCGCCGCCCTTACAGCGAATCGAGTTTAATTCTTGACGTGTTCAGCGAAGAGTACGGTAGGCTCACATTAATGGCGAAAGGCGCGAGGGGGAAGCGTTCCACCTCGCGAGGGGCGCTTCAACCTTTTACTCCTTTGTTACTCAAGTGGTCAGGTAAAGGGGCAATGAAAACATTGCGTCAAGCCGAAGCCATCAGCTTGGGCTTACCTCTTAGCGGCATCCATTTGTATTCTGCTTTTTACGTCAATGAATTGTTGTCGCGATTGTTGCGCCAAGACATTGCGATGCCCGGCCTATTCCACGATTACTTGCAAGCGTTAACGGAGTTAGCGCAAGAGCAAAACCCAGAGCCCGCGTTGCGTCGCTTCGAGTTGGCTTTGCTCTCTGGGATGGGGTACGGCGTGGACTTTTTACATTGTGCAGGTACTGGTGAGCCCGTGTCTCCGACGATGACATACCGATATCGAGAGCAGCAGGGGTTTATTGCTTCTGTTCGCCACGATCAATTAACTTTTTTAGGGGCTGAACTGATTGCCATTAGTGAGCGACGATTTATGACGCCAGAGCAATTAAAAGCAGCCAAGCGTTTTACACGTATTGCCTTAAAACCCTATTTGGGTAGTCAACCATTGAAAAGCCGAGAGATGTTTCGGCAAGGATTCATTCCAAAAATACGGAGTATTGAAAAATGACCTCAATTTATTTAGGCGTCAACATTGATCACATTGCGACGATCCGCAACGCTCGTGGTACGAAATACCCCGATCCCGTTCACGCTGCCGAAGTCGCAGAGCGCGCTGGAGCGGATGGTATTACGGTACATCTGCGTGAAGACCGCCGACATATACTCGACCGAGATGTTCGCCTATTGAAGGAAACCATTCAAACTCGCATGAACCTGGAAATGGCCGTCACGGACGAAATGGTAGAGATTGCGTTGCAAACACAACCTGAGTACGTTTGTTTAGTTCCAGAGAAACGTGAAGAGCTCACCACCGAAGGCGGCCTAGATGTTGTTGGCCAATTGGAAAAAGTGAAGAGTGCCACCGCCAAATTGTCTGCTGCGGGTATCAAAGTGTCATTATTTATTGATGCCGATCGCGAACAGATCAGCGCAGCAAAACAATGTGGTGCGCCATTTATTGAGTTGCACACCGGTCACTATGCCGAAGCGAGTTCAGAAGATGAGCGTCAAGCAGAGTTGAAAAAAATTGCGGCGGGCGCCAGTTTTGCTCACGACCTTGGCTTATACGTCAACGCAGGGCATGGTTTGACGTATCACAATGTGGCGCCAATTGCCGCTTTACCTGAAATCTACGAACTTAATATTGGTCATGCGATTATTGGTCGTGCGGCTTTTGATGGGTTAGCGAAAGCCGTGGCAGATATGAAAGCGGTCATGATTGAAGCGAGAAAATAACCGCGATGGCCATCATAGGGTTGGGTAACGATATCGTTGAAATCGAGCGTATTGAGAAAGCGTTAGGCAAGTTAGGAGTGCGTTTTGCCGAGCGTATTTTACACCCTGACGAGCGTGCGCGTTATGTGAGTAGTAAAACCCCCCATCGTTATCTCGCCAAGCGCTTTGCGGCGAAAGAAGCCGCGGCAAAGGCCCTAGGGACAGGTATCGCAAAAGGGGTTGGGTTTCACGATTTTATTGTTGATAATGACAGCGCAGGTAAGCCATTCCTCACCTTGGTTGGTCAAGCGCACGTCTTGGCCAATCAACTGGGGTATCGCACTACCCATTTAAGTCTTTCCGATGAGCGCCATTACGCGTTGGCAAATGTGATCATCGAATCTTAAGCTTCCCTGTCATTTAGGGTTAGCAATGATGGCAATTCTGTTGCTCAAGAGCTTTGGCTCTTGAGCGCTATTTAGGAGTGATGCCCGTGATGAGTTTGTTGGGTATAGTTCGGAGCCTCAAGCCTGACTTTGTCGATTTCATCTAGCAATTCAAACAGTTCTGGCTCCACATCCTGAATTAACTTCCCTTGCTTTAAGGTCTCTTCTATGGTTTTGGATAAGCTTTTCAAGCGCGGTACGCCAGAATAAGCACAACTGCCGTGTAGCTTGTGGATGTATTGCAGTAAGTGCATTGCCTCCAATTGTCCGGCTAATGACGCTTCAACCGCTTGTTCTATATCGGCAAAGCTATCCACCAACATCATCAACATATCACGGGCGAGATCGTCTTTATTGGCGGCTTGTTTCAAGGCTTGGGGCCAATCAATCGAGTGCTTATCTAGCGTGGTAAAGTGCCCAAGTTGACTCCCTTCGGGTAGATGGATCGGTGAAATCGCGGTTTGGTCGAATTGAGGGTTCCAATGTTGTAATACCTGCTCAAGAACATGTTCTTCAATCGGTTTGGTGAGGTAGTCATCCATGCCTTTTTTGAGTAATCGATCCCTTTCTCCGGCCAGGGCATGAGCCGTCACGGCAATGACCGGGGTATGAGCATTTTGTCGTCCTTGTTTGATCGTTTGACAGGCCGTGACGCCATCCATATTCGGCATTTGAATATCCATAAATATCAAATCAAATGTTTGTTGTTCAGCGATAGTGACCGCTTCGGCACCATCTCGAGCGGTTACTACGTGATCAACGCGCTCTTTGAGCAAAGCAGAAATTAATTTAAGGTTCGCCGGGTTGTCATCAACGGCTAAAACTGTCAACGGCAAAGTCTCGGTACTCATCGGTATTTCAGCCGGTAAACGATTGGCGTGAATAGGCTTTTGTGGAGCGCTAAGCGCTTGTAATAATTTCTTCTTACCAAGTGGCTTCGTCAAACTTTTCACCGGGTATTGAGCGATGATCTTATCCGCCATCGCGAGACTAGTGGTCGGTGTCACTAGAATAACTTCAGAACAAAGCTGTTGTGCTTTCTCAATCATTTCTTCAACGGCACCAGGGAGATACGTCTGATTTGGCGATAAGCAAAGCAGTAAATGATCAACGGGATCGCAGCGGGTTGGCAAGGCATCTTGGTAACTGACTTGCATGCCTTCTTCGTTGAGCAGGGTTTGGGTTATGGAAGCAGATTGAATATTACCATCAATCAATAAGACTTGCTGGCCTTGCAGTGCCTCGGTATTTAGAGGATCTGACATTGGCATGTCGCTGACGTGCAAGTGTAAGGTGAACCAGAACGTCGAACCTTGGTGTAGACGACTGGTTAAACTAATTTCTCCGCCCATTTGGCTAACCAGCTTTTGCGTGATCACTAACCCAAGTCCGGTGCCTCCGTAACGACGTGAAATACTGGCATCCGCTTGACTAAAGGCTTGGAAAAGTTGAGATTGTTGGCGTTCAGAAATACCGATACCCGTATCTTTGACCATAAATTGTAATTCAATATTATTCTGCTGCTGGCCTTTTAGTTCGACACTGATGTCGATATTGCCATGTTGGGTAAATTTGATCGAGTTACCCACGAGATTGGTGAGTATTTGTTGAATTCGCAGCGGATCACCAACTAAAGCCGGGGGGATTTTGCCATCGAGTTTTAACGTCAGTTCAAGGCCTTTTTCATGAGCGCTCGCCGCTTGCAGAGCCACCACTTCTTCGAGACTTTCTCTAAACTCAAATGGAATGTTTTCTAAGGCGAGTTTACCCGCTTCAAGTTTGGAGAAGTCCAAGATATCATTGATAATATTCAATAGATTCTTTGCTGACTTTTCAATTGTTTGAAGGTAATCGGTTTGGCTGTTGGTCAGCTGGGTTTTCAGAATTTGGCGCGTAAATCCGATGACCCCATTTAATGGGGTGCGCAGTTCATGTGACATGTTGGCCAGAAATTCGGATTTGACTCGTGCGGCTTCCTGCGCGCGCTTTTTGGCAATGTCGAGCTCGACGTTCTGGATTTCTAATTGCTCTAGAGTCTCTCGCAGGTCAGAGGTGGCTTGATCAATGCTATTTTGCATTTCGATGTGGTACTCCGACAAGGAGATCGCCATCGCATTAATGCCTTTTTTTAACTCATCGAGTTCACCGTGCATATTCTCATCGATGCGTGAGTCGAGGTGGCCGCGCCTGATGCGATCAACGACATTGCGCATATGACTGATCGGTTTTGTGACTTCATTCATCAAGCGAAAAGCAAACATCGCGGCTAAGCCAATTCCGAGTATTAATACCAAGAAAGCGGAAAAAATTTCTTGGTATTGCTGTAAGCGCAAAGACGACAAGTCCACTTCGATAGCCAAGTAGCCAATCGCTTGATTGGCGGCACTATTAGGACCGTTGTAATCATTTTCTGAAATGATAGGCACACGTAAAATTAAGGTGTTTTCGCGTAACTCTGAATGACTGACATTGGGGATGGGTTTGTTTTTAGGGTACATCAAGGTTTCAAAATTGGGGTGAAAGTTTGATGTCACGAACAGTTCATTGTGAGCGTCAAAGACCGCGATACTACGAATAAGTTTAGAGTTTTTTCGATGAGCGTAGCTAATTAGGTGACGTACCGCTTCTCGGCTTTCCGACAGTAGGTGCGGTTCACTGGCAATGGCAAGTGGCTCGGCGATACTCGTCCCGGTAGTGATGACTTGAGTTTCGAGATCGCGATATCGATTAAACGAGAAAAAAGAGCTCAAAATCAAGCCGATAATCAAAGTCGGGGCTAGGGTCAGAGTAATGACTCGAGCGCGTAAGCCATAGTTGGTCATAATTACCTAATTACATTCAATGTCTGGATATGGGAAAATAGGCCATAACAGAGTGGCGTTTGACAAGTGACAATAAGAATAATCAAGTCAAGGCCTACACTCAATGCCAGTCGGCCACTTTAGTGATGCCGACAGGCTATCTTTTTACTGCAATGAGTATAAGCATGGTCAGATTTTATCAACCTCCGAAAAAACAGTCTGCTTCTAGCAAACATCAATCTTTGACGATTGAACGCTTGGATCACCACGGTGCGGGCATTGCCTATCAAGGGCAGTACCCTATTTTTGTGGACGGCGCTTTGCCTCAAGAAGAGGTGGTTGTGCAGGTGACTGAGAAAAAAAACAAGTACGCTCGCGCCCGGCTGATCAAAGTGAACACCGCCAGTCGCGAACGCGTTGCGCCGACATGCCCTTATTACGAGCAATGTGGCGGCTGTGATTTACAACATCTATCTTACTCCGCTCAGCAACAGCACAAGCAAGAAACGTTAAAGCAGCTGATGCAAAAGTTTGCGGGTGCACCGGCGAGCTTATCACTAGAGCCTCTCATTGCCGGGGAAGCTTGGCATTATCGCCGTCGTACCCGTTTGAGTGCTTTGAGTAAACAGGGGCGCTTTCACTTGGGGTTTCGGCAGCGAAAAAACAACACTGTCATCGATATTGAGCACTGCCCAGTGTTAGATGCCAGATTGAATACGATCCTCGCTGAACTCAAGGCGATGATCGTCGCTTTAAAATTTACTGCTGCCGTTGGCCATATAGAGTTGGTATTAGCGGATAATGGGCCATGTATTCTTTTTAGACTGGTCAAAACATTGCCTGAACCCACCGCTCAACGAGTGCGCGATTGGTGTCTAGAGCGCGGTGCTCAACTGTTTTTTGACTTCGGGGAAGGGGTGGTTGAGCCCAAGTTGTCCGATTGGCCTTTTTATCAGGAAGCGGGGGCAAAAATTCCGTTTTTACCAGGGCAATTTATTCAAGTAAACCAGAGTGTCAATCAAGCCATGGTGTCACAAGCGATAGACTGGTTAGCGCCAACGGCGCAAGATACGATTTTGGATCTGTTTTGCGGTTTGGGGAACTTTAGTTTACCACTTGCCACGAAAGCTCGTCATGTCACTGCGGTTGAAGGGGTAGCAAGCATGGTAAAAGCAGCGCAAAACAACGCTCGGCAACAAGGTTTTGACAATGTCGACTTTTATCACGCCAATCTCGAATCCCCGTTATCGATGCATTCTTGGGCAAAAGGAACGTTCGATAAAGTATTGCTCGATCCAGCAAGGGCCGGCGCGGCAGGGATTGTCGAACAATTGGCGCAACTCGGCGTAAAAAGGGTGGTTTATGTTTCCTGTAATCCTGCTACCCTAGCAAGGGATAGTCAGCAACTCTTTGAACAAGGGTTTCGCTTAGAAAAGCTCGGTGCGTTAGATATGTTCCCCCACACGAGCCACTTAGAATCAATGGCTTTATTTACGCGTTAACGGAGCTGACCTGTTAACGCGAGTCGAACAAAAAATTAGGAATTGACATGGTTGCGGTACGAAGCGCACATCTAAATGCTGATAAACAATTTGACCTTGAACAATGGGTCGCACAGTTTGATCTTGAGTCTTCTGTGTCTTCGCATTTGATTCGCGTTTATCGCTATTGCGAAGAAGGGGTGGCAGACCATCCGGATGCGGAACTCTTGTTGTGGCGCGGCAGAGAAATGATCGAGATCTTAGTGACGCTATCGATGGATCGAGCCACATTACAAGCCGCTCAACTGTTTCCCCTCGTCTCTAGTGGCGCATTGAGTCGTGAGCGTCTTCAAGAAGACTACTCAAGTGAAGTGGTCAAATTGATTGATGGCGTAGAAGAAATGGCGGCGATCGGACAGCTCAATGTCAACCTAGAGGGAAGTGCGGCTTCTGAGCAAGTCGACAACGTGCGGCGCATGTTATTGGCCATGGTCGAAGATTTTCGTTGTGTGGTGATCAAATTAGCCGAGCGTATTGCCAATCTCATTGAGGTGAAAAAAGCGCCCGATGAGGTGAGAAGAGCGGCGGCGCGCGAGTGTACAAATCTTTATGCGCCATTGGCGAACCGTTTGGGAATTGGTCAGCTTAAGTGGGAAATTGAAGATTACGCCTTTCGTTATCAGCAACCGGAAACCTACAAGCAAATCGCAAAACAGTTGTCTGAACGTCGTATTGTACGTGAGCAATACATTCAAGACTTTGTCGCTAATCTAAGCCAAGAAATGAAGCAATCTGGCATTAATGCTGAAGTGTACGGGCGTCCGAAGCACATTTACAGTATTTGGCGTAAGATGCAAAAGAAAAGCCTCGCCTTTGATGAGTTGTTTGATGTGCGCGCGGTGAGGATCATCGCCGATCAGCTGCAAGATTGTTATGCCGCTTTGGGACTGGTACACACGCAATACAAGCACCTGCCCAACGAGTTTGACGATTACGTCGCCAACCCCAAACCCAATGGGTATCAATCGATCCACACTGTTATTTTGGGGCCGGAAGGCAAAACCATTGAAATTCAGATCCGAACCAAGCAAATGCACGAAGAGTCAGAGCTTGGGGTTGCGGCACACTGGAAATACAAAGAAGGGTCGAGCTCAGGGCGCAGTGGCTATGATGAAAAAATCACTTGGCTGAGAAAATTGCTCGATTGGCAAGAAGAAATGTCCGACTCTGGTGAAATGCTCGATGAGCTTCGCAGCCAGGTATTTGATGATCGCGTTTATGCCTTTACCCCTAGAGGGGATGTGGTCGATTTACCGATGGGCGCGACGCCACTCGATTTTGCATATCACATACATTCTGAAGTAGGGCACCGCTGTATTGGTGCCAAAGTCGATGGTCGCATTGTGCCTTTTACCCATAAGTTATCGATGGGCGATCAAGTGGAAATCATTACCGCGAAAGAGCCAAACCCTTCTCGTGATTGGCTCAATCCGGCTTCGGGTTTTGTTCATTCAGGCCGTGCTCGTGCTAAGATCAACGCTTGGTTTAGAAAGCAAAGCCGCGAGAAAAACCTCGAAGCCGGCCGCGAGATCCTCGAAGCCGAATTGATCAAAATCGGCGCGACGTTAAAAGATGCCGAAGCGTATGCTTTAAAGCGTTTTAATGTTAACTCAGCGGATGAGCTCTACGCCGGAATTGGCAGTGGTGATCTTCGTATTAATCAAGTCATCAATCACATCAACGCCTTGGTGAATAAGCCGACCGCTGAAGAAGAAGATCTACAAGCGCTGGAAAAAATTCAGGATGCCGGACAGCGTTTACACCAAACCAGTCGTCCTAAAAAAGACGCTGTGGTGGTGGAAGGGGTCGATAACCTGATGACTCACCTCGCGCGATGTTGTCAGCCGATCCCCGGTGATGACATTAAAGGCTACATAACCCAAGGGCGTGGAATTTCTGTTCACCGTCACGATTGTGAGCAATTAGACGAGTTACGCCACCATGCTCCAGAGCGCATTATCGATACGGTTTGGGGGCAGGGTTTTGTCGGCTCATACGTCCTCACCGTTCGGGTTGAAGCCTTAGAGCGAACGGGGCTGCTCAAGGATATATCTTCGGTGTTGGTCAATGAAAAAGTCAAAGTCATCAATATGAAAAGCCGAACGGATTATCGTCGTCAACTCAGTATTATGGACTTTGACCTCGAGGTGTCGAACCTTGAGATTTACCAGCGTATTGTTAAACGCATTGAGCAAGTCAAAGACGTGGTGCTGGTTAAGCGCTTGGGCTAGAGAAAAAGAGAAAAGTTGATCAGTATGGACGAACAAATCACTAAATTGCGAAGTATTATGGCGCAGTTGCGCGATCCTGAGAAAGGCTGCCCATGGGATCTAAAACAAGATTTCGAAAGCATTATCCCACATACCATCGAAGAAACTTATGAAGTGATTGATGCTATTTTGCAACAAGATTGGCACAACCTAAAAGAAGAGTTAGGCGATCTGCTTTTTCAGGTGATTTTTTACAGCCAATTGGCGCAAGAGCAAAAGCGATTCGATTTTGATGATGTCGTTGCGGGTATCAACGACAAATTGATTCATCGTCATCCCCATGTGTTTGCCGATCCCGAATTAAAAGCTGCAGTGGATCTTGACCAGCAATGGGAGAGGCTAAAGGCAGTAGAAAAAGCAAAAAATGGCCAGCAACCTCAACAGTGGCTCGATAGCGTGCCTCGTTCATTACCAGCACTGTCACGGGCCGTTAAATTACAGAAAAAATGCGCTAAAGTTGGCTTCGATTGGTCGACATTAGGGCCGGTGGTGGATAAGGTGCAAGAAGAGATTGACGAGGTCATGGACGAAGCGCAGCAAGTCACCCCCGATCAAGACGCGATTGAAATGGAAGTGGGGGATTTACTTTTTGCCACTGTGAATCTCGCGCGTCATTTAAAGGTGGATCCCGAAGTGGCACTCGCCAAGGCCAATCAAAAGTTCACCAATCGCTTTCATCAAGTTGAAGCTTTTTTGACTCAAAATGAATCGAGTTTAGAGCAAGCTAACCTTGAACAAATGGAAGCGGCCTGGCAACAGGTCAAGCAAAAAGAAAACCTTTAGGCGATGGTGCCAATACCAATTTATTCGTCTGTGGTGTGCTTTTGATTTTGAGCAAGGAATAAATCCGTCCTCTGTGGTAGATTTCACGTTGTGACGATGAGGGTCTTCGGGTATAATTATCTCCCGTCCAGAAGAAATTTCATTTCCCTCATTCAACCAATTTCAGGTTAAACATGACGACAAACTATATTTTTGTTACTGGCGGGGTTGTATCCTCTCTAGGTAAAGGTATTGCAGCTGCCTCATTGGCCGCTATTCTCGAAGCTCGTGGTCTCAAAGTGACGATGATGAAGCTTGACCCATATATTAACGTTGATCCAGGCACAATGAGCCCGACTCAACACGGTGAAGTCTTCGTTACGGAAGATGGGGCAGAAACCGACCTAGACCTTGGCCATTATGAGCGTTTTATTCGCACCAAAATGACCAAGCGCAACAATTTTACTGCAGGTCGTGTTTACGCTGATGTTTTGCGCAAAGAGCGTCGTGGTGATTACCTAGGGGCGACCATTCAGGTTATCCCTCATATTACCAACTCGATCAAAGATCGCGTGATTGCCGGTGCTGAAGGCCAAGACGTCGCGATCGTCGAAATTGGTGGTACGGTCGGTGATATCGAGTCTTTGCCTTTCATGGAAGCGATTCGTCAATTGGCGGTTGAAATTGGCCGTGAACGCGCTCTGTTTATGCACTTAACCTTGGTGCCTTACCTAGCGGCAGCTGGCGAAGTGAAAACCAAACCAACTCAACACTCTGTTAAAGAATTACTGTCTATTGGTATCCAGCCAGACATCCTAGTTTGTCGTAGCGACCGCGTTATTCCCGCGAATGAGCGCAAGAAAATTGCGTTGTTCTGTAACGTCTCAGAAAAAGCGGTTATTTCGATGAAAGATGTGGATTCTATCTATAAGATCCCACAGCTTATCAAATCACAAGGCCTAGATGACCTAGTATGTCAACGTTTTGGTATCGAGGCTCCAGAAGCCGATCTTGCTGAGTGGGAACAAGTTATTTACGCGGAAGCGAATCCACTTGGCGAAGTGACGATTGGCATGGTCGGTAAGTACATTGAATTACCGGATGCGTATAAGTCTGTCAACGAGGCATTAAAGCACGCAGGGTTGAAAAACCGTCTCACTGTCCACATTAAGTATGTAGACTCTCAAGATGTTGAGAGCAAAGGCGATGAGATGTTTGAAGGGCTCGATGCTATCTTGGTGCCTGGCGGTTTTGGTGACCGCGGTATTGAAGGTAAGATCCAAGCGGCAAAATACGCTCGTGAAAACAAAATTCCTTACTTGGGCATTTGCCTAGGTATGCAAGTGGCTTTAATTGAATACGCTCGCAATGTCGCCGGCATGCCAGGTGCGCACTCGACTGAGTTTGATAAAGAGACGCCATACCCAGTGGTTGGTTTGATCACTGAATGGGTTGATGAAGCCGGTAATGTTGAAGAGCGCTCTGAAAAATCGGACCTTGGTGGTACCATGCGTTTGGGCTCTCAGTTATGTCATCTTGAGGAAGGCTCAAAAGCGTTTGATGTGTATGGCAGTACGACAATTTATGAGCGTCATCGTCATCGCTATGAAGTCAACAACCAATTGCGCCCGCAAATTGAAAAGTCAGGCCTGAAGGTCTCGGGCTTATCTGCGGATAAAAGCTTGGTTGAAATGATTGAAAACCCAGATCATCCGTGGTTTGTTGCAGCTCAGTTCCACCCTGAGTTTACTTCGACACCTCGCGATGGTCACCCATTGTTCAGCGGGTTTGTTAAAGCGGCTGGTGAGTACCAACGCGAACAATCTGAATAATGACAAATCAGGGCAGGGGCATGAGGCCACTGCCCATTTATTTTGACATTTATTTTTTAGAATGAGAGGAAACATAATGTCTAAGATCGTTAAAGTTCTAGGTCGTGAAATTATCGACTCACGTGGTAACCCTACAGTAGAAGCTGAAGTTCATCTTGAAGGTGGCTTTGTTGGCATGGCAGCGGCGCCTTCTGGTGCATCAACAGGTTCTCGTGAAGCACTTGAACTTCGTGACGGTGACAAGTCTCGTTTCCTTGGTAAAGGTGTACTAAAAGCTGTTGAAGCAGTAAACGGTGCAATCGCTGAAGCTTTGGTTGGTAAAGACGCAAAAGACCAAGCAGCTGTTGATGCAGTGATGATCGACCTTGACGGTACTGAAAACAAGTCTAAGTTTGGTGCGAATGCAATCCTTGCGGTTTCTCTAGCAAACGCAAAAGCGGCAGCGGCAGCAAAAGGTATGCCTCTTTATGAGCACATCGCTGAGCTAAATGGCACTCCTGGCCAGTTCTCTATGCCTCTACCAATGATGAACATCATCAACGGTGGTGAGCACGCGGACAACAACGTAGATATCCAAGAGTTCATGATTCAACCTGTTGGCGCTAAAACGCTTAAAGAAGGCCTACGTATCGGTGCTGAAGTCTTCCACAACCTTGCTAAAGTTCTCAAAGGCAAAGGCATGAGCACAGCAGTAGGTGATGAAGGTGGTTTCGCGCCTAACCTAGAATCTAACGCTGCAGCCCTTGCGGCAATCAAAGAAGCCGTTGAGCTTGCAGGTTACGAGTTAGGTAAAGACGTTACTCTCGCGATGGACTGTGCCGCTTCTGAGTTCTACGACAAAGAAGCTGGTAACTACAACATGAAAGGCGAAGGTAAAATCTTCTCTTCTGAAGAGTTTAACCACTACCTAGCTGGTCTTGTTGAAGAGTACCCAATCGTGTCTATCGAAGACGGCCTAGACGAGTCAGATTGGGATGGCTTTAAGCACCAAACTGAACTACTTGGCGGTAAAATCCAGTTAGTTGGTGATGACCTATTTGTTACTAACACTAAGATCCTAGCTCAAGGTATCGAAAAAGGCGTTGCTAACTCTATCTTGATCAAGTTCAACCAAATCGGCTCTCTAACGGAGACATTGGCTGCGATTAAGATGGCGAAAGATGCTGGTTACACAGCAGTTATCTCTCACCGTTCTGGTGAAACTGAAGATGCAACTATCGCTGACTTGGCTGTTGGTACTGCCGCTGGCCAAATCAAGACCGGTTCTATGAGCCGCTCTGACCGTGTTGCTAAATACAACCAACTTATCCGCATCGAAGAAGCGTTAGGTGAACGCGCTCCTTACAACGGTCTTAAAGAAGTAAAAGGTCAAGCGTAATTCGCACGTGACTTTTGGTTGATAAACGCCCCGTTTACGACGGGGCGTTTTTTTTTGAGCGCAACACGATTGAACTGAATCGTGGATTAAAATCTTGATAATTCCGTAAAGAACCTCAAGTGAAAAAACGCTAACTACTGATTGCTTAAAAACACAGTTTGCCATGTTTACAAGCTGTTTTCCTAGGCTATCAGTACTCACAGACCTAACCTGATTGGTATAATACCTAGAGGTAAATAGGTGATTGTGTTATATATATGAGGCAGTATCATACCTAGAAAATCATACCGCGCCCCTCTAAAGCACACTCAAGTACGTCTTAAATAGACGATTAAAATGGGTACTTGTCTCAGCGCTGTGTCTTAAAGTTACTTACACTGGCCACGCTTAGTCGTCGGCACGACGGAAGGAGAAAAGATGCGATTATTTACCCTGGCCTTGATTGTTGTACTCGGGTGGTTACAAGTCACATTATGGGTTGGAAAAAACGGTGTTAGTGATTACTACTCAGTAAAGAAAGATATCGTGACTCAAGAGCAAGTGAATGGCAATTTGCGTACTCGCAATAGTGAAATGTACGCTGAAATCGACGATCTCAGTCAAGGTTTAGACGCCATCGAGGAAAGAGCACGCAATGAGCTTGGCATGATCAAAGAGGGAGAAACCTTTTACCGAATCTTGAGTGAGGATCACCAATGAGGGAGTGTTATCAACCTTGTATTGCGGTTATCCCTGCGGCCGGAATTGGCTCGAGAATGCAAGCCGATCGCCCCAAGCAATACTTAACATTATTTGGTAAAACCGTATTAGAGCATACCGTTAACAAGCTTTTAGGCAGTGGTTTATTTACCCATATTTTGATCGCGGTAGCCAAAGACGATCCCTATTTTGATGACATGGCCATTTCTGAACACCCTCAAGTGATAAGGGTTGACGGTGGTCGTGAACGAGCCGATTCTGTCTTGTCTGCTTTGTGTTACGCGGCGAGTCATTTATCTGCACATTGGGTAGCGGTTCACGATGCTGCTAGGCCTTGTATCCAAATTGATGATATTAAAAAAGTTCTCAATCAAGCTGAGCAACATGGTGCCATATTAGCTTGCCCTGTGAGAGATACGATGAAGTGGTCTGAGGATAAAAACGCCATTGAATACACGCTAGATCGCCGTCAAATGTGGCACGCAATGACACCTCAGGTTTTTCCGTTGTCGACATTAAAACACGGCCTTGAAAAAGCACTCAGTAACGGCGTATTAATCACCGATGAGGCCTCTGTTTTTGAGTGGCTAGGCCACAAACCTTTATTGGTCACGGGGCGTAGTGATAATATTAAAATAACTCAACCTGAAGACTTGGCACTGGCTGAGTTTTACTTATCTCGAGAGAAGGAAACCGCATGATTCGAATTGGTCATGGCTTTGATGTACACAAATTTGGCGGCACTGGCCCGGTGATTATTGGTGGTGTTGCGATTCCTTTTGAGCAAGGCCTGATTGCGCACTCTGATGGCGATGTTGCATTACACGCTTTGACGGATGCTTTACTCGGTGCGATTGCTGCAGGCGACATCGGTCGGCATTATCCGGATACGGATGAAGCCTTTAAAGGCGTCGACAGTCGAGAGCTACTGCGCGATGTTTATCAAAAAGTAAAGCAGCAAGGGTTCGTGATTGGCAATGCTGATCTGACGATTCTCGCTCAAGCCCCTAAGATGGCACCTCATATCGATGCCATGTGTTCGGTGATCGCGCAAGATCTTGAAACCGATATTGGCAATGTTAACGTGAAAGCCACAACGACCGAAAAATTGGGCTTTGTTGGTCGACAAGAAGGGATTGCAGCAGAAGCGGTCGTGTTATTAGTGAAACAGGATTCGTTTTAATGCCACATTTAGAATTTGCTTACTTATTGGGTAAGCCAAGTGCAAGCGCACAGCTCAAAGCTGAGCCTGAGCATTTTCGAGTCAGTGAGCAATTGGGCTATGACCTGACTGGAGAGGGCGAGCACTGGATGGTTCGCCTTGAAAAAAAAGGGGAAAACACCAGTTTTGTGGCTAACGAGCTAGCGAAAGCCTGCGGCGTTAAGTCAAAAGACATTGGCTGGGCTGGCTTAAAAGACCGCCATGCGGTTACCGAGCAGTGGTTTAGCGTGCACTTACCAAAAGGTGACCCAGACATCAGTGACTTCTTGGCTCAATATCCCCATATTAAATTTATTGAGACAACACGTCACAACAAAAAATTAAGGCCAGGTGAGTTGGCTGGTAATCAGTTTGTCCTGACACTGACACAAGTGACGGATATGGCTTCTGTCGTCGAGCGTTTAGAAAAAATTCAACGGTTAGGCGTGCCTAACTATTTTGGTGAGCAGCGCTTTGGTCGTGAACGCAATAATGTGCTTGAAGCACGCCGCTGGGGAAAAGAAAACGTTCGTACTCGCAACGCCAATAAACGCAGCCTGTACCTGTCTGCGGCGCGTTCTTGGATATTTAACCGTATTCTCTCAGAGAGGGTGTTGCAAAATGGCTTTACTCAAGTTTGGCTAGGCGATAATCTAAACTTGGTAGAGCAGTCAGAGTTGGTGATGGATAATCTCGATGCTTATCAATCCCTTGTTGATGCAAATAAAGCGTGGATTACTGGCGCTTTAGCGGGTGATAACGCTTTGCCCACTCAGGCTGACTGCTTGGCATTAGAGCAAAGTATCGTAGATGATGAACCCGATTTGATGGCTTTGATTCGAGGTAATCGCATGCAACACGACAGGAGAAATCTTGCTGTTAAAGTTGATAATCTATCTTGGACGTTAGTGGACGATACTTCAATAACACTCTCTTTCGATTTGCCTTCAGGCAGTTATGCTACATCCGTGGTTAGGGAGTTGGTGAACGAAATACCTGTGGAGCGACAGTATTAATGACAAACAAACCGCGTATTTTGATCAGTAATGACGATGGTGTTCATGCCAAAGGTATTCACGCTTTGGCTAGTGCTTTAAGTGAGTTTGCTGAGATTGTGATAGTCGCCCCTGATCGCAATCGCTCTGGAGCTTCTAACTCGCTGACTTTAGAGCAACCACTGCGTGTTCAGCAATTAAATACCCACACTTATAGTGTACAAGGCACACCAACCGATAGTGTTCATTTTGCACTGAATGAACTGATGGCGGATCACTTACCAGATTTAGTGATCAGTGGCATCAATCACGGTGCTAATCTCGGTGATGATGTCTTGTATTCTGGTACAGTCGCTGCGGCGATGGAAGGCCATTTTCTCAATGTGCAATCGATGGCTTTTTCGTTGGCTGGAGAGCAGAATTTTGACAGTGCAGCAAAGATTGCCTGTCGCATTATCAAACATCATTTATTATCGCCACTGGGTCAACGTCATCTGCTGAATGTAAATATACCCGATCTGCCTTATCCACAGTTAGGCCCGATTGCGGTCACTCGCTTAGGAGCAAGGCATCATGCCGAGCCGATGATCAAGCATCAAGACCCTCGCGGCAAAACCATTTACTGGCTCGGCCCTCCAGGCAAAGAGCAGGACGCTGGTGAAGGGACCGATTTTTTTGCCGTAGAGCACGGTATGATCTCTGTCACACCAATGCAAGTTGATTTAACCGCACACGATAGCTTACAAGGGCTATCTCATTGGTTTGAGAGTGAGTCTTGATGAGATACCCTTTGAGTGAGCCACTGACCGAGTTTTTACGAGCTAATGGGATTGAAAACTACGATGTCTTACACGCGATGGGCAAGGTGCCACGAGAGCACTTTGTCTCTCAAGCGATGAAGCATCAAGCTTACGATAACAATGCCTTGCCAATAGGTTATGGTCAGACGATTTCCCAACCCTACACTGTGGCTAGGATGACTGAGTTACTCCAGCTTCAACCGGACAGTCGAGTGTTGGAAATTGGTACGGGGTCGGGGTATCAAACTGCGGTGCTTGCTAATATCGTCGAGCATGTTTTTTCTGTCGAGAGAATTAAGTCATTACAGTGGCAGGCCAAAAGGCGTTTAAAGCAACTTGATATTTATAACGTCTCCACTAAGCACGCGGATGGTTGGTTGGGATGGCCTGCGAAAGGGCCTTTTGATGCGATCATCGTGACGGCGGCGGCGGCATCGATCCCCAAAGCGCTATTGACACAACTTGCTGATCAAGGAAGATTAGTGATTCCTATTGGTATCGAGGAACAACAATTAGTGACCGTGGTGCGCCTCGGTGACCGGTTTGAAACGACAATGTTGGAATCGGTGCGCTTTGTTCCACTCGTCGCAGGTGATCTTGCTTAATGAAAGGACCATGAAAATTAAACATAAAATAAAGCCCGGCAGGTTCATTGGTGTTTTAGCGGTCATTTTAGCAATGGCCGGCTGCGCCCAACACAACCCTGCGCCTGTTACCAACCTTGCAAGGGATTACTCCGATGTACAGCGGGGGAGTTATCGTGGCAGTTTTTATCAAGTGCGCAAAGGGGATACACTTTATTTTATTGCTTATGTTACGGGTAAAAATATTGATGACATAGTTTCTTACAATAACCTAAAGAAACCATATACTATTTTTCCTGGTCAGAAACTTAAGTTATGGCATCCCAATTATCAACGACCTTCATACGGAAAGTCCGAAAAAATCAGTTTAGATCCAAGTGTTTCGGTTGGATCAATCCCTAAAGTGGCCAATGTAACGCCGTCGCTCCCTTCCCCTGCGAAAAAAACGACAACGCAAAAAAATAATGTAACGCCTCCAAGATCAACAAGCAAAAATCAGAAGCCTGTCGTTGAAGCAAAAAAAACAAAAGAGTATGTTGATCATAAGAAATCAGTAAAACCAGTTTCACAACCATCAAAGGAAGAAAACCAAAAAATATCCAAGTGGTTGTGGCCAACGAAAGGGAGGGTGGTTAACAAATTTACCGTCGGTGAACAGGGAAATAAAGGCATCGATATTGCTGGCCAAAGAGGTCAGGACATCGTGTCAACGGCTTCAGGGACTGTGGTCTATTCAGGTAATGCCTTAAGGGGTTATGGCAACCTGGTCATCATTAAACACAATGATGATTACCTCAGTGCCTACGCACATAACGATCGCCTTCTAGTTAAAGAAGGGCAAAATGTGAAAGCAGGGCAAAAGATTGCCACGATGGGCAGCTCTGGTTCACGGAATGTTATGTTGCATTTTGAAATACGTTATCAAGGTAAATCAGTGAATCCAAATCGCTACTTACCTTAGTTCATTTGATGTGAATGTGCGTATCAACTAGCAATTTAGGTCATTTGCTAGTCGCCATGGGGAGGCGTTATGACAACAAATAATACATTATTAAAAAGCGACGATTTGGATTTTGAAAACAATATGGACATGGTTTCAACATCCCGTTTTGATATTGACAATACAGACAAAACAACCAAAGCCGATATTGAAGAGGTGGAAGTCACCTCGAAGATAATGGATGCCACGCATTTGTACCTCGGTGAAATCGGTTTTTCACCCTTATTGACTGCTCAAGAAGAGGTTTTTTATGCACGACGGTCATTGAGAGGTGATAAAGTTGCCCGTCAGCGAATGATAGAGAGCAACTTGCGTTTGGTGGTTAAAATTTCTCGCCGCTACATTAACCGAGGCTTAGCGCTTTTAGATTTAATTGAAGAAGGCAACCTGGGGTTAATCCGCGCGGTTGAAAAGTTCGATCCTGAAAAAGGGTTTCGTTTTTCAACCTACGCAACATGGTGGATTCGTCAAACGATAGAACGCGCTCTAATGAATCAGACTCGTACTATCCGTTTGCCTATCCACATTGTCAAAGAGTTGAACATTTACTTGAGAACCGCTCGTGAGTTGTCTCAAAAGCTTGAGCATGAGCCAACACCAGAAGAGATTGCTCAACAACTCGACATTTCAGTGGCCGAAGTCACCAAAATGATGCGTCTAAATGAAAGGGTAACATCGGTCGATATTTACATCAGTAATGGCGATGGTAATGAAAAAGCGTTACTTGATGTTATACCCGATGATCATAACTCAGATCCTGAGGTGACCACCCAAGATGACAATATGAGCCAAGTGTTGACCGTTTGGCTCGATAAACTCAGCGACAAGCAAAAAGACGTATTAGCGAGACGCTTTGGGTTGTTTGGCTATGAACCAGCGACTCTTGAAGAAGTTGGCCGAGAAATTGGCTTAACGCGTGAAAGAGTGAGGCAGATACAAGTTGAAGGTCTACGCAGGCTAAGAGAAATATTGATTGCCGAAGGTCTAGATATCGAAAGCTTGTTTGATTTCCACCAAGAGTAATTGCTTGGAACTGAAAAATGGCAATGGGATAATCCATTGCCATTTTTTTATGGATATAAAATTCAATTAAGCCAATGATTATAGTAATTGCTTCAAGCGATACAAGGTTTCTAGAGCTTGTTTCGGGGTAAGATCATCCGGTTGTATCTCTGATAGTGCTTGCTCGATTTCACTTACCTCTGGCAGTAAGGTCAGTTGTCTTTCCTCTCGTTCTGTCTCGTCTTGAGCGGTTTGCTTTGCTGGCGCTTCAAGGTGGCTGAGCTGTTCGAGCTGTGACAATTTTTGTTTTGCTTGATGAATCACACGTTTAGGAACGCCAGCCAGCGCCGCCACAGCCAAGCCATAAGACTTACTCGCTGCCCCTTCTTTGACTTCATGCATAAAAGCAATGCTGTCTTTGTGTTCTTTTGCCTCGAGATGGACATTGACAAGGTGCGAGTAAACCCCAGCTAGCTCTGTTAACTCAAAATAATGGGTCGCGAACAGTGTCATTGCACCAATTTTGTTTGCCAGCCATTCAGCACTGGCCCAAGCCAGTGATAACCCGTCATAGGTACTGGTTCCCCGGCCAATTTCATCCATCAAAACCAGGCTTAACGGACTGGCATTATGCAAAATATTGGCGGTTTCAGTCATTTCAACCATAAAAGTAGAGCGACCTGAAGCAAGATCATCAGACGCGCCAATACGCGTAAAAATACGATCAATATCGCCAATCTTTGCTTTGTCTGCTGGAACAAACGCGCCGATGTGAGCCATCAGCACAATTAACGCTGTTTGTCGCATGTAGGTGGATTTACCCCCCATATTCGGACCGGTAATCACCAGCATTTTGCGTTGTTCATTAAGGGTGACAGGGTTAGCGATAAATGGCTCATTAAGGACCTGTTCGACCACAGGGTGACGTCCGGCAATAATGTCGATGCCCACGTCGTCAGTCAGTTGTGGTCGACAATATTGTAGAGTATCGGCGCGCTCGGCGAGGTTCTGTAACACATCTATTTGCGCAATCGCTTGTGCCAGAGTCTGGAACTGCTCAATTTTCGGCATTAATTGATCAAAGAGCATTTCCCACAACTGTTTTTCTAACGCGAGCGCTTTGGATTTTGAGTTAAGCACCTTCTCCTCGTGTTCTTTGAGCTCAGGAATGATGTAGCGCTCGGCATTTTTCAATGTCTGACGACGTATATAGTGCGGCGGTGTTAGATGGCTTTGGCCGCGGCTCACTTGAATGAAGAAGCCGTGAACCGCATTGTATCCCACTTTTAAAGAGTCAATGCCGTGTTGCTCTCGCTCGCGCTCTTCAAGTTGCTGTAAGTACTCGGTTGCGCCTTCCGCCAGTGCTCGCCACTCATCGAGCTCACGGTTGTAGCCATCCGCTAACACCCCGCCGTCGCGCAATACCACAGGAGGATTGTCTTTGATAGCTAACTCTAGCAATTGGCACTCTTCGACCATCGGGGCTGCTTGTTGGGTCAATACTTGTAAGTGATCCTGTTGTAACGGAGCGAGTAATTCGGCTAAGTCGGGCAGTTGTTGTAAGGCCTGTCTGAGCCTAGCGAGATCTCTTGGCCTTGCAGAGCGCAAGGCTAAGCGAGCAATAATTCGCTCTATATCACCAATTTGCTTCAATATTGGTTGTAGGTCGATGAACAAGGAATGTTGTTTCATTTCCTCAATGGCATCGAGTCGTTGATTGAGAATAGCACGTTCACGAGTGGGTTGATGGAGCCAGCGCTTTAACATCCGACTGCCCATGGCGGTTGCGGTATTATCTAATACCGCGGCCAGGGTATTCTCTTGCCCTCCAGAGAGGTTTTGTGTGATCTCTAGGTTGCGACGCGTTGCCGCATCTAAAATGACCGAACGGTCTTGGCGGTCGTAAGTCAGTGAGCGAATATGGGGGAGCGCACTGCGCTGAGTATCTTTGACGTATTGGATCAAACAACCAGCAGCGCACAGCCCTAATGACGCTTTTTCTACGCCAAAACCAACCAAATCACGTGTATTAAATTGCTGATTAAGCTGTTGTTTTGCTGTATCAAGTTCAAATTCCCAAACCGGACGGCGACGATTGCCTTGTCGGTGTTCCATCAGGTACGGAAATGGAAAATCTTCGGGAAAGAGCAGCTCTCTAGGTTGAGTTCTTTGCAGTTCGGCCATCATGGCCTCTTCGCTGTCTGGTTCGCAGAGCTGGAAACGACCCGAAGTCATGTCTAAAGTGGCATAGCCAAACTTTTCGTCTTGGCAATAAATCGCGGCAATTAAGTTATCGACCCGCTCAGAGAGCAAAGCTTCATCGGTCACGGTTCCTGGAGTGACAATTCTGACTACTTCGCGTGCGACAGGGCCTTTACTGGTCGCAGGATCACCGACTTGTTCGCAAATGGCCACAGATTCACCCAGTTGAACTAATTTGGCTAAATACCCTTCAACCGAATGGTAGGGCACACCCGCCATCGGAATCGGTTCACCCGCTGAGGAGCCTCGTTTGGTTAGTGATATATCAAGTAATTGCGACGCTCTTTTGGCATCGTCATAAAAAAGCTCATAAAAGTCGCCCATGCGGTAAAACAGCAAGATATCCGGGTTTTCCGCCTTGAGCTTTAGGTATTGCTGCATCATGGGGGTATGAGATGATTTATCTTTATTGGTCACTTTTTGAGTCATGTTACTTGATCATTAATGCGTTAGTTTGACGGCGCCGTTTGGCCCCAAGTTCAGCATTCTGCGTAGGGCTTTGCGAGTGAAGATGGGTAAATATGGCGTTTTATGAAAAGTGCTAAGCATAGCAACCTTGACGTGAGGGAGCAATCTGCCTGATAGGGGATAGAGGTTTAGCAGTGATGAAATCATATTCACCACTGCTAAGAAAATCACCGTCCGTGGTAGGACAGTTTTTGGCTCAGCGTCACTAGTTGTTCGATATTGTGGCTGAGCGTCTCGGTCGATTGCTTTTGATTGTTAGATTGATCAGCCACCACACTTGAAGAGCGGTAGACATCGGCCATGGTTTGGTTGATTTGTTCCAGTGCGGTGTTTTGCTCCGTTGCTGCAGACGTGATCTGATACATTTGGGCATTGATATCATTGATGTCTTTGGTAATGTCATGCGTGAGCTCGAGTGAATGAGTGAGGGATTGAGCCACAGACTCTGACAGTGAGGCCATGGTATCAATCGTCGCTGTCGACGAATTAATATTGCTATTGAGCTGCTGTAAAGAATGCGAAATTTCTTCTACGCTTGCGTTGGTTCTTGTTGCCAACTGCCTGACTTCATCAGCGACCACGGCAAAGCCTCTACCAGACTCACCCGCTCTGGCAGCTTCAATCGACGCATTCAACGCGAGCAAATTGGTTTGCTCTGAAATATCAGTAATGGTTTGTAAAATGCGATGAATCGCTTGAACATCGTCGACCACTTGTTTGATGTTACTCTTGGTTCTGTCGACGCCTTGTGTCAACGTTTGTAAATCATTCTGGCAGACGTTGGAAGCAACGACAGATTTGTCGGTTAATTGCTCGGCGTGCTCGGTACTATCACTACAGGCTTGCATCGACTCACTGACACTGCTAAAGGCATTGCCGAGTTCTTCTATTGCCGTGGCGACCATTTCCGTGCTTAGCGCATTGGCGGAGACTTCTTTGTCGATCACATGAATATCGTTGACAAGATTGTCTGAAATGCTTTTTAAACTCGCGATGGTTTGGTGTTGAACTTGAGCGGTATTTTGTAATTGCACGATGATTTGATTAAACTTTTGATAAAACTCATCGTCATCAAGTAAATCCACATTGAGGTTGAGCTTGTCTTTTTCTACGACCTTATCCACGACTTGAGTCACATACTGTATTCTTTTTATACTGCGATTGAGTACGATACAACCATACATAGATACGGACGCTTGCATAATGGCGTAAAGGCAGTGCTCTACCACCATAGAAAAGTGGTTTTCATCGGTGGGGAAAATGTAAACGGGCAGCCCAGAAAATTGCATAAAGAAAAAGCCAACGTGGTGCAAAGCTGCAGCGATTAAAGCGTGTAAAACAATGACCCAATCGTTGTAGAGAATTAACACCCCAATTAAGATAAAGACTTCAAAGTGAAGCATAACCATACCTTGGCTCTGATGGATGTGGAGCGCTACTAATCCATAGAGTAAGTAAGGCAAAATATGGCGACACTTTGGGGTGTTCAAGCCCAGGATTGCTGCGGTAAGCCCTCCTCCAATTAACAAGCTATAACCACTGCTTTGATAGAGAAAAAAGTACACTAACGTTAAAAGCGCGAACGGAACGGCAACAATATAAGTGGTGTTTTGAAAAGACAGTTGGCGTGACAACAGCATAGATAGCCCCATTAAAAATGCTTATAGCAAAAAGTGTCGAAAAAGTGGACTCGAACTACGGAAAAGATTGCCTGTCCACTATTATGTAAGCCAAATGAGTTTGGTATTGTATTAGTATAGTAGTTTTTATTTAGAACAGAGTACGTTATGTAAGCCGCATAAAAAAATATATACGTGATACTCTGAGAAAGAGATCAAACTTTTGACTGTTTTCACTTTTTTTATTTTTTCATCTATTGCCATAGTGAATCACAACGGCACGCTTTTAATGGTATTTGAGCAATAATCATGACAACTTTTGAACTGAGTGAGCGTTTAGGGCAAGCGCTCGTTTTAAATCAATCAACAGTAACGACAGCGGAGTCTTGTACCGGTGGTGGGATTGCGTCTGCGATTACGGATACTCGCGGCAGCTCGGCTTGGTTTGAGCGCGGCTTTATCACTTATAGTAATCAGGCCAAAATAGAGTTGTTATCCGTTTCAGCTCAGACACTATCAACCTATGGCGCAGTGAGTGAAGCCGTTGCCGTTGAAATGGCACAAGGCGCGCGCTCTGCAGCTCACGCAGACTTCGCTGTGTCGGTCAGTGGGATAGCAGGGCCCGATGGCGGCAGCCCAGAAAAACCGGTTGGTATGGTGTGCTTTGCGATAGCTTGTGTTTCAGGGCCTGTCAGTTGGACGGCTCATTTCTCGGGCAATCGTCGTCAGGTACGAGAAGCGGCAGTACATTGTGGATTAGAAAAATTACTCCAAGTGCTGACGCGTCAAAATGGACGAGACTCGACAAAAGCACAATAAAATTTATCATAACACTGGACGCTGTATGAATAACCAGTATAATGTAAGTTATTCAGTCGGTGATAATACCAGACACATACACAGCTTCATCGATATGCGGTGAATAATCGGAGAAAGTGATGGACGATAATAAACAAAAAGCACTGGCAGCAGCGCTTGGTCAAATCGAAAAACAATTTGGTAAAGGCTCGATCATGCGCCTGGGTGATAACCGAGCCATGGATGTTGAGACCATTTCGACTGGCTCACTTTCTCTCGATATCGCCCTTGGTGCTGGTGGTTTGCCAATGGGACGTATCGTCGAGATATACGGCCCGGAATCCTCAGGTAAAACGACATTGACGTTGGAGTTGATTGCTGCAGCGCAACGCGAAGGAAAAACCTGTGCCTTTATCGATGCCGAGCACGCCCTTGACCCGGTATACGCGAAAAAATTGGGAGTCGACATTGACGCCTTATTAGTTTCTCAGCCTGATACCGGTGAGCAAGCGTTAGAGATCTGTGATGCTCTAGCTCGTTCTGGGGCGATTGACGTCATGGTTGTCGACTCAGTTGCGGCTTTGACACCCAAGGCCGAGATTGAAGGCGAAATGGGTGACAGTCACATGGGTCTACAAGCTCGTATGTTGTCACAAGCGATGCGTAAGTTAACCGGTAACTTAAAGCAATCGAACTGTATGTGTATCTTTATCAACCAGATCCGTATGAAAATTGGTGTGATGTTTGGCAACCCAGAAACCACAACGGGTGGTAATGCACTAAAATTCTACGCTTCTGTTCGCTTGGATATTCGCCGTACTGGCGCTATCAAAGAAGGCGATGAAGTGGTTGGTAATGAAACGCGTATTAAAGTGGTTAAGAATAAGATTGCAGCGCCATTTAAAGAAGCAAACACGCAAATTATGTACGGGCAAGGCTTTAACCGCGAAGGTGAGTTGATCGATTTAGGCGTGAAACATAAATTGGTCGAAAAAGCGGGGGCTTGGTACAGTTACAATGGCGATAAAATCGGCCAGGGTAAAGCCAATGCGTGTAAATTTATGCGTGAAAACCCAGAAGCCGCACACGTACTCGACAGAACATTACGCGATATGTTACTTGCGCCGACTAAGCCGGCTGACAATGTTGAAGTGGACAGTGCAAGCCCACAAGCGGAAGATGAATTCTAATCGCCAGTTTTCAAGAAAAGCCCTGCCTTCGCAGGGCTTTTCTTTTTGTATCCTTGACGAGCCATTTTACCTGTAAAGTCGAGTCGAGATAGAGTGACATGACTATGATTCGATAGCGGGTGAAATGTGGGAGGCAATTATCAATCTTAAGTGGGAAAAACAATGAGAAAACAACGTACTAAAATGAATGCGAGTGAATACGCTGTTTATTTGTTGAGTCGACGCGATCACGGCGTTGCTGAGTTGCAACAAAAAATGCAGCTTAAGGAGTACGCGCCACAAGAGATCGCAGCGGCGATGGAGAAATGCCAAGAATATGGTTACCTTGATGACAAGCGTTTTGCTCGAAGTCAGGTGAGGCAGCATATCAATAAATGCCATGGCGAGCGGCGTATTCGTCAAGAACTGAATCTCAAAAAAGTCAGTGTGGACGATATTGATGCTGCACTGGAAGAGGAAAATACTGACTGGTTTGCTTTGGCTCGCAGGGCGGCAGAAAAAAAGTTTTCGGTCTTTGACATCAAAGACCGAAAATTATATCAAAAACAAGTTCGGTACTTACAATACCGTGGGTTTGATTTTGAACAGATAAAATACGCGCTAACTCCCTCAGAGGATTGATCCTCAAGTGAAGGCTGAGATTGATCTTGTGCGATAACACTTAACGAGCCGTTGGTGCCCAAGTCTCTACCGGCAGTGTTTCTTGCTTGTACTGTGGTTTTTGAATCACAACAGAAATGATCAATGCGACAAAAAGTAGTGCCATGATTAGGTAGAAGGTGCTGATAAAACCACCGAATACCGCAGCGACAATTGACCCCATTAAACTGCCTATACCAAACCCAAGATAGATCACGCCATAGTTTTTGGTCAGGTGACTCAAGCCAAAAAAATCACTGATTAACGAAGGAAAAACCGTGATCGTACCCCCAAAACTAAAAGCGATACAGGCGACAGACAAATAAAAGCTGTAAACATCACCGGGAAAGAAGATAAGGGCTGTAATGCCAATGAAGCTTATCGTTAACGCGATACTCACGACTCTTATTCTGGCTATTTTATCGGAAAGTACACCCATAACTAAGCGACCGGTCAAATTGGCAATGGCAATGATCGCCAATGATGCTGCTGCCAGTGACCCGTTTAAATGAGCGTAGTTTTCGCCAATGTCTTTAGCAACGCCAATCACATACAAGCCACTGAGACAGTTCGTGATAAAGATAATACTGAGCAGCCAGAACTGTGGGGTTCTCAGTGCCTGGGCTAATGTAAATTGCCCGGTGGTAAATGTATCCCCATCGCCGGGTAAGTTAAGCGGCGCGTCTTGAATGAGCGCGGCGCCAGTGACCGTGATCAGCATCACCACACCGCCCCATAAGATAAAGGCTTGATGCAAAGAAACGTGGTTGAGTAAAGCCAGATTGATGAATTTGAAGCCAAGGCTGCCTAAACCATAAGCCCCGATGGCACACGCAGACGCCAACCCTGGGGATTTGGGAAAAAACTTGACGCAATTTGATAAGGTAATCAAGTAGCCAGCACCATCTGCAATGCCCAGTAGCAGTCCTGCCGACAAATATAACACCCATAGGTTAGGGGCGTAAGCGGTAGCGATCATACTCAAAAGAAACAATAATCCGGCCGCCCTAGTGACACGCCGTACACCAAACTTTTCTTGCATTTTTGCAGCTAGTGACGATGTGATCGCTAATGACAGCGTCATCATACCAAAGGCAAAAGCCACTTGATGGAGTGGTTGATGAAGTTTGTTCGCAAGCGGGAAATTGAACAAGCTCCAAGTGTAGACAGAACCAAGCGCAAACTGCACCGCGACAGTGCCGATCAAAGTCCACCATTTTGCATCAATGGCGGTGTGATTGTTTCTCATTTTGTACTCCTCGAAAATAGGCCATGTTCCGTTGAAAATTTTCATCATGACTCTGCTTTTATGGTTTAGGGCGGTGGGGGGCGACGAACTAAAAGGTGAAGTTATTGCTTTAAGGCACCGCTGTGGCACTTAACTCTCAAGTTTTGTGTGTTGGCTACCCTTGACGAAAAACGTAATAAAATGGATTTATTGGGGTTTTAAGCAACGCGAACGGGTAACGTAAATACCACAAAATACAAACCTGTGTGCATATGAGGATGTTAACCAGGTTAGAAAGCAAAAAAGATGCGATAGCGCAAATAAATACAGATTAGACGGGATATCTTGCCATTTTTTTGCAGAAGGCTAGTCGCTGGCGTCGCCATGATCTACAATACGGCCAAATTTTATCAGGTAAAAATTTCAGGAAGAGCTGCATGTACATGAGCACTGATGAGGTTCGCAACGCGTTCCTTAAGTTCTTTGAAAGCAAAGGACACCAAATCGTTGACAGTTCATCGTTGGTCCCACATGACGATCCAACCTTGTTGTTTACTAACGCAGGTATGAATCAGTTTAAAGACTGTTTTCTCGGCTTAGAAAAACGCGATTACACTCGAGCCACCACAGCCCAGCGTTGTGTTCGTGCCGGTGGTAAACACAACGACCTTGAAAATGTCGGCTTTACTGCGCGACATCACACCTTTTTTGAGATGCTTGGCAACTTCAGCTTTGGCGATTATTTCAAACAAGATGCGATTGCGTTTGCGTGGGAGTTTCTGACACAGGTACTCAAACTTCCTGAAGAAAAACTGCTTGTGACGGTTTATCAGACCGATGATGAAGCCTTTGATATCTGGAATAAGCAGATTGGTATTCCTGCCGATCGCATTATTCGCATCGGTGACAAAGAAGGTGGACAACCATACGAGTCAGATAACTTTTGGCAAATGGGTGATACTGGCCCATGTGGTCCTTGTTCTGAGATCTTTTACGATCACGGCGAACACATTTGGGGCGGTCGTCCTGGTACGCCAGAAGAAGATGGGGACCGATTTATCGAGATCTGGAACAACGTATTCATGCAGTTCAATCGCCAAGCGGATGGAACAATGGAGCCTCTTCCTAAGCCATCTGTAGACACGGGTATGGGCATTGAGCGCATCTCTGCGATTATGCAAGGGGTACATTCGAACTATGAAATCGATGTGTTCCAAAAGTTGATTAAATCTGCGGCAGAAGTGATTGGCTATCAAGATCTCACAAACCAATCTTTGCGTGTTGTTGCCGACCATATTCGCTCTTGTGCTTATTTGATCGTCGATGGTGTGATGCCATCTAATGAAGGCCGTGGTTATGTGTTGCGCCGTATTATTCGCCGCGCGGTACGACACGGTAATAAGCTGGGCGCTCAAGGGGCTTTCTTCTACAAACTGGTGGCACCGCTCGCGGAAATCATGGGGAGCGCCGGACAAACCTTGGCGCAACAGCAAGAGCTAGTCGAGAAAGTATTGCGAATTGAAGAGGAAAACTTTGGTCGTACTCTTGAGCGCGGTATGACGATTTTAAACGACGCACTCGACCATGTTGGAGACAATAAAGAGCTCGATGGTGAGACCGTCTTTAAACTGTATGATACCTATGGTTTTCCTGCTGATTTAACCAATGATGTTGCGCGTGAGCGCGGCTTTGTTATCGATCAGGACGGCTTTGAAAACGCGATGGAAGCACAGCGACAACGCGCTCGAGAAGCAGGTCAGTTCGGTACTGATTACAATACGTCGTTAAAAATTGATGCGCAAAGTGAGTTTTGTGGCTACCAAGCTTCTGAAGGCCAAGGCAAGGTTGAGGCACTGTATCTAGACGGTCAACAAGTTGAAAGTATCACCGCGGGCGATCGCGCTATCGTGGTTCTGGACCAAACGCCGTTTTATGCTGAATCGGGTGGCCAATGTGGTGATGCTGGTGTGCTATTGACAGCTTCTGGCGAATTTAACGTTGAAGACACTCAAAAACAAGGCGGCGCTTGGTTGCACTATGGTGTACTCCAACAAGGTGTTTTAGCGCTGTCTGATACGGTAGAGGCAAAAGTCGATGCCAAGCGCCGCTCTGCTATCTCATTAAATCACTCGGCTACGCATTTATTGCACGCAGCATTGCGAGAGGTTCTTGGTGATCACGTCGCACAAAAGGGCTCGTTAGTGAAAGCGGAAGGCTTGCGTTTTGACTTTTCTCATCTCGAAGCAATGACGGATGATGAAATTAAACAAGTTGAGCGCTTGGTTAATGAGCACATTCGTTTCAACCACAGTGTTGAGACTGAAATTATGGATCTTGAAGCGGCGAAAGCCAAAGGTGCGATGGCATTATTTGGTGAAAAATACGATTCGCAAGTTCGCGTCTTGACCATGGGTGAGTTCTCTACCGAGCTTTGTGGTGGTATCCATACTAAGCAAACGGGTGACATCGGTTTGTTTAAGATTGTGGCAGAAAGCGGTATTGCTGCAGGCATTCGACGCATTGAAGCGGTGACAGCGGACGCTGCGCTTGACGTGGTTGAAACCCAAAGCCAGAACTATGAAGCGAAATTAACCGAAGCGGCTAGTAAAGCGAAAGCGTTAGAAAAAGAAATTCAAACGTTGAAAGCTAAGCTCGCATCGCAAGCAAGTGCCAATTTAATCAACAACGTCAAAGAGATCGAAGGCGTTAAGGTGCTTATTGCTCAATTAGACGGCGCGGACAATAAATCGCTGCGTTCGATGGTTGATGATCTGAAAAACCAAATTGGCTCAGGCATTGTGTTATTGGGCAATGTGGCCGAAGACAAAGTCGGTTTGATCGCGGGTGTGACCAAAGACCTGACCTCACAGGTTAAGGCGGGTGAGTTAGTCAATCACGTCGCACAACAAGTGGGTGGTAAAGGGGGCGGCCGCCCTGATATGGCACAAGCCGGGGGCAACGACGCATCTGCGCTTCCTGCTGCCTTGGCTTCAGTAGACGCTTGGTTAACCGCTAAATTAGCGTAACACACGGTATTGAATAAGTTATCTATGTAATAAGCCAAGTGGGTTACCACTTGGCTTTTGTTCTATAAGTAATAACCCTATCTAGTGAGACACTCGGTTGTATCGTGTGTTTTTCGGATAGCGTTTTTGGAAGGTGGAAAGCGAGTGAAAAAAACGCTCATTGTGCAAAAGTTCGGTGGAACATCGATGGGAACGTTAGAAAGTATCCAACGAGTTGCAAAACATGTCCTTAATGCAAAAGCATTGGGTCATCAGGTCGTGGTCGTCGTTTCAGCGATGGCAGGTGAAACCAATCGATTGTTGTCATTAGCTAAAAATATTGATCCTGTTCCGCATGCTCGTGAACTCGATGCGTTATTGGCCTGTGGTGAACAGATGTCAATGACATTACTCGCGATGACTTTGCAGCAGCAGGGCGTTGCTGCAATTTCACTAACCGGCCAGCAAGCGGGTATCTACACCAATGACCAGCACAATGATGCTACCATTTCTCATATTGATATCGCTAGAGTTGAGCGAGAGTTGGACCAAGACCAGATCGTTATTGTGGCTGGTTTTCAAGGTGTGAACGCTCTCGGTGATATCACTACCTTAGGGCGAGGTGGCTCAGATACGAGCGCGGTTGTACTTGCCGGGTATTTGTCGGCCGCTGAATGTCAAATATTTACCGATGTCGATGGGGTTTATTCTTGTGATCCACGGCTAGTAAAGAGCGCACAACGTTTTGATTGTATTGATTTTCCTACCATGACCATGATGGCTAGGGCTGGGGCTAAAGTTCTGCACTTACCCTGTGTGGAATACGCACAGCAACACAGTGTACCACTGCGGGTATTGTCGACTTTTGACAATCATGTTGGCACCTTAGTCAAAGGTGAACAAATGAACCCAAGTACCAGAGGGATTAGTGTTCAAAAAGATCTGAGCTTACTGTCTTTTGCTCATCATGAGCGTTTGGCTGTGGAAAAACAGTGTCAAATTCTTGCAATAGATATATTCCAATATCTTGAAAATAAAGAAACTTGCTCTATTGTTATTAAACGAGATTGCGTTGATCGTTTACTTCTTGCTCGGGCTGTTCAACACGTTGAACGGCAAGAGGTGAGTTTAGTTAGCTTAATCGGCTCAGGGGTAGAGCGGCATCGAGCCGCCATCGTAGAGCTCTTAGAGCGTGATTGCATGGACAACGTTGCGCTACAGGCAAGAGACAATCTCGTGGCGGTACTCATGACCCCATCGAAACTCGATAGTGTCGCCAATATGTTACATCGAGTTTATGTCGAGTCGTTAGCAATTGATGCAAATGATTGCGCATTATCGACCGTTTAGACTATGTAAAAACGGTTTCTGGCTTATTTTCTGCCAGTTTGCGGTTTACCTAAATCTAACTTTTAGTAGATAATAGCTAAAAGCAATATTAAGAGATCACTCAAGGAGCATCGAATGCTAATTTTAACTCGCCGCGTGGGCGAAACTTTAATGATTGGTGACGAAGTCACTGTTACGGTTTTAGGTGTGAAAGGAAACCAAGTACGCATTGGTGTCAATGCACCTAAAGAAGTTTCTGTTCACCGTGAGGAAATCTACATGCGTATCCAAGCGGAAAAAGGCAACGGCAATGTTGCATCAGGAAATTACTAATGCATAAAGGGCTAGCTGCAAAGCTGGCCTTTCTTTTGTACAGGGTTTCACTTCAGTACCAAGTGATGTGATTTAAGCGACCTGAGGTTAGCGCATCAAGTTTATCTTATCGCGAGCAAAATACATAAAAAGCTTAATTAATCATCGCATTGGTTATTTTGACAACGCTTGATGGCCATTTGTAACTTTTTTCAAAGAAAGTGTTTGACATATTTTCGGTAAAACGTAATATGTGCCTCCGCAAGACGGTGAGGTGGCCGAGAGGCTGAAGGCGCTCCCCTGCTAAGGGAGTATACGGTTTGTAGCCGTATCGAGGGTTCGAATCCCTCCCTCACCGCCATTCTTGCACAATGTGTTAATGTGCGTCCGTAGCTCAGCTGGATAGAGTACCTGGCTACGAACCAGGCGGTCGGAGGTTCGAATCCTCCCGGACGCGCCATTCAACACAACAGCGCGCTCGTAGCTCAGCTGGATAGAGTACCTGGCTACGAACCAGGCGGTCGAAGGTTCGAATCCTTCCGAGCGCGCCATTATTTTTGAAGTTACAATAAAATCGATACGTCGGTTTTTATACCCGAATTGTTGCGCGCTCGTAGCTCAGCTGGATAGAGTACCTGGCTACGAACCAGGCGGTCGAAGGTTCGAATCCTTCCGAGCGCGCCATTCATTCTTTAGCTTGATTATTTTAAGCTTTTGAATACAATGGGATACAACGGTGAGGTGGCCGAGAGGCTGAAGGCGCTCCCCTGCTAAGGGAGTATACGGTTTGTAGCCGTATCGAGGGTTCGAATCCCTCCCTCACCGCCATTTATTGACGTTAACGTCAATTTTTTTGGTCCCAAAAAATAGAATGTGATTTGATTCACATTATCGCGCGCTCGTAGCTCAGCTGGATAGAGTACCTGGCTACGAACCAGGCGGTCGAAGGTTCGAATCCTTCCGAGCGCGCCATTATTTTTATCAGTTACAATAAAGTCGATACGTTCGGTTTTTACATCAGAATTGTTGCGCGCTCGTAGCTCAGCTGGATAGAGTACCTGGCTACGAACCAGGCGGTCGAAGGTTCGAATCCTTCCGAGCGCGCCATTATTTTTATTAGTTACAATAAAATCGATACGTTCGGTTTTTACATCAGAATTATTGCGCGCTCGTAGCTCAGCTGGATAGAGTACCTGGCTACGAACCAGGCGGTCGAAGGTTCGAATCCTTCCGAGCGCGCCATTCCTTTAAAGCCTCATCATTTGATGAGGCTTTTTTATTTCCTCGATTAAACTTTCTGTGACTTTGTTAGAGTTTTACATTTTTATTCTGTGAGCTGGCTTGAAAAGGATTCAGATAGATTGCTACCAGCTATTGTTCCTAATTTACTGATTCGCTATGTTATCTTGACTATAGTTTGTTCACTTTGAGCAACTCGTTTTCAAGGGACAGAGGTCAGATATGGAAAGCTTATTGGTCGATGCCGCCGTACTTATGTTGACAGGCATGGGGGTCGTATTTACGTTTCTCACCGTATTGGTGTTTTCTACACAAGGGCTGTCTCGATTCGCTCAATGGCTAAAACCAGAAGACACGCCTGACTCTCTACGCTCTCAAACCGTGCCGACTCAGTCAACTTCTCAAATTGATCCCAATGTTGTTGCTGCGGTCAGCGTAGCCTTACATCAACATCGACATAATTCAAAAGGATAAGTTTATGTCTCACTCATTGGCTTTAACCGATGTCGTATTAAGAGATGCGCATCAGTCGTTATTTGCAACCCGTCTACGTATCGAGGACATGCTTCCTGTTGCCAAGCAGCTTGATGATATGGGGTATTGGTCTTTGGAAACTTGGGGAGGCGCTACGTTTGATGCCTGTATCCGCTATTTAGGCGAAGATCCTTGGGAAAGACTGAGAACGCTTAAAGCCGCCATGCCGAAAACCCCAATGCAGATGTTGTTAAGGGGGCAAAATTTATTAGGTTATCGTCATTACGCTGATGATGTTGTGGCAAAGTTTGTCGAACGAGCACATGTCAATGGCATGGATGTCTTTCGTATTTTTGATGCGATGAACGACGTGCGCAACTTTCAATCCGCGGTTAAAGCCGTAGTCGAGAGTGGCGCTCATGCTCAGGGCACTCTGTCCTATACTTTGAGCCCTGTCCATAACTTAGACACCTGGCTTGACCTTGCAAAACGCTTGGAAGATCTTGGTTGTCACTCTTTGTGCATCAAAGATATGTCTGGGTTACTCAAGCCTTATGACGCTTATGAATTGATTAAACAGCTAAAAGCAACTTGCGATATTCCTATTGCACTGCATTGTCACGCGACAACAGGGCTCTCAACCGCAACCGCCGTGAAGGCCATTGAAGCCGGTGTGGATATTCTCGACACCGCTATTTCATCCATGAGTGGTACTTATGGTCATACTCCAACTGAGACGATCGTAGCGATGCTCGAAGGGCAAGAGCGTGATACTGGGCTGGAACTCGCGAATTTTGAGCCAATTGCCAAGCACTTTCGCACAGTAAGAAAAAAATACGCTGAGTGGGAAGGGCAATTAAAAGGTATCGATGCGCGTATCTTAACCGCCCAAGTACCTGGTGGAATGCTAACCAATATGGAAAGTCAGCTCAAGCAGCAGGGGGCGCTTGATCGTATGGATGAAGTACTGGCTGAAATCCCCCGTGTTCGTAAAGAGCTTGGGTTCATTCCTCTGGTGACACCGACTTCGCAAATTGTTGGTACTCAGTCGGTTATTAATGTTCTTACTCAAGAGCGTTATAAAACCATTACTAAAGAAACGGCGGGGGTATTAAAAGGAGAGTATGGAGCAACGCCAGCGCCTGTTGATGCCGATTTACAAGCTCGAGTGTTAGAAGGCAACACGCCAATGACCGACAGACCGGCCGATCACATCGCCGATGAATGGTCATCACTTAGCAGCGAGGTGAGCGCGCTTTCGAAAGAGCATGGGTTTGCACTGGGAAAAAACGTCGAAGACGATGTGTTAACTTATGCCTTGTTTCCACAAGTGGGGCTGGCGTTCTTACAACATCGCGATGACGAAAGTTACTTTGAGCCCAAACCGAACGGTGCGGCAGAAGCGGCTCCGAGTGCGGAAACTGAGGGGCGACAAGCCGCGGTGTCGTCAGCCGAACTGCCGAAGTCTTATCACGTTAAGGTTAATGGGCAAGCTTATCAGGTTGAAATTAGCGAGAGTGGTGACGTTTCCTCCATGGCGAGTATTCCCTCAACACAGCCTACGCCTGCTCTTACCCCAGTAGCGACAAACAGCGGTGAGCCCATTGCAGCGCCACTGGCGGGCACGATTTATCAAGTGATGGTAAAACCTGGCGATCAAGTGGCAGCAGGCGATGTATTACTGGTTTTAGAAGCGATGAAAATGGAAACTGAAATTCGCGCTCAACGCGCTGGTGTCATTGCCGGCCTTGATGTGAAAGAAGGGGATAGTGTTAATGTGGGTCAGCAGCTGTTGCTATTGAGTTAGTCGGAGAGGGCGATACATGGATGGGTTATTAACGCTATGGTCTGAAACGGGCATTGCGCATTTTACTTTCAGTCAGTTAATTATGATGTTGGTAGGGTTTGGCTTGTTGTATCTGGCGATTGGGAAACGCTTTGAGCCATTATTATTGCTTCCAATTGGTTTTGGTGCCGTTCTGGCCAATATTCCCAATGCGGGATTTACTGACCCAGGTGGTTTGTTGTACTACGTCTACTACATTGGCATTGACTCTGGGGTATTCCCTTTGTTGATCTTTATGGGCGTCGGTGCCATGACCGATTTTGGTGCTTTGATCGCTAACCCCAAAACTCTGTGGTTAGGTGCTGCGGCTCAGTTTGGTATTTTCGCAACGTTATTTGGGGCGATTTTGCTCAACTCGGTACCCGGGATGGCTTTTTCCATGCCAGATGCCGCTTCGATTGCCATTATTGGTGGCGCGGACGGCCCGACTGCCATTTTCTTAGCGAGTCGTTTATCTCCTGACTTACTTGGTGCGATTGCCGTAGCGGCTTACAGTTATATGGCTCTCGTTCCAATTATACAACCGCCGATCATGAAATTGTTAACCAATGAACAAGAGCGCAGTATTGAAATGGCTCAGTTGCGCCATGTTTCTCGTTTGGAAAAAGTGTTCTTTCCACTTGCGGTACTCTTTTTAACGATTTTGTTTTTGCCGTCGGCGACCCCTCTTGTTGGCATGTTCTGTTTTGGTAATTTAATGCGCGAATGTGGTGTGGTTGAGCGTTTGTCAAAAACCGCGCAGAATGAGTTGATCAATATCGTCACTATTTTCTTGGGGCTAGGCGTTGGTTCAAAGCTACAAGCTGAACAATTTTTGTCGTTAGAAACGCTAGGGATCCTTGCCTTGGGGGCGGTGGCGTTCAGTATCGGGACAGCGGCTGGCGTATTAATGGCGAAAGTGTTGAATCGCTTTTCTTCTACGCCAATTAACCCTTTGATTGGCGCAGCGGGTGTGTCCGCGGTTCCGATGGCAGCTCGGGTCGTCAATAAGGTTGGCTTAGAGTCAAATCCTCATAACTTTTTGCTGATGCATGCAATGGGGCCCAATGTGGCTGGGGTTCTGGGCTCTGCGGTAGCGGCGGGGATATTGTTAGCCTTAGTCGGAGGGTAGTCACTATCTGTGCCAAATAAGAGAGTGATACAGAGGGAGTGGCTAGCACTTGCAGTGGTTTACTGATTGATAGACAATGAAATTTATAGTCAGTATTTGATATGATCACAGGGAAATGAGATGGTAAATAAACAGATAATGATCACTGAGTTTGGTGATGCGGATGTTTTGTCAATTCAAGAGAGTGATGTTCCATCTCCCTCTACTGGTGAAGTCTTGATCAAAGTGGCGTTTGCCGGAGTGAATCCCATTGACGTTAAAACCCGTGCAGGCTTAGGTTGGGCGGCGGAGCAGAACCGAGATAAGCTACCTTGGGTTCCGGGTTACGACGTATCGGGAACGGTGCTAGAGCTTGGTGACGGTTGTCAGCGCTTTCAAATCAATGACAATGTTGCGGGCTTTATCGGTTTTCCCTTACAAGGTGGCGGTTACAGCCAGTACCTGTGTGTACCAGAACAAGCTTTAAGCCGAGTTCCCGATGCGGTCACTCTAGAAGCCGCTTGTGTATTGCCATTGGCCGGACAAACAGCAGGGCAAGCGCTGACCAAAGCGCAAGTTAAAGAAGGCGATCAGGTGTTGATCTTAGCCGGGGCGGGTGGCGTTGGTCATTTGGCGTTGCAAATTGCCATTGCGGCTAAAGCGGAAGTCTACACCACGTGCAGTGAATCCAATCTTGATTACTTATCAACCCTAGGCGCTCATGCGATCAATTATCAATTTGCCCCGGTTTCAGAACGGCTTGAAAACATCGATGTCTTAATCGACTTGGTTGGCGGTGACGTGGCATTAGATGCGTTAAAATGCCTTAATGATCAAGCAAGGGTTGTCACGGTTCCGACTTTAAGTGCTAATCTTATTTGTGAAAAAGCCCAGCTTCTTGGCTTTGAAGCGAACGGAATGCTCGTTGAGCCGGATCCTCAGCAACTTGATACTTTGCTGTATATGGTCAGTGTTGGGCTACTCAAAACTGAAATTCAACATATATATTCCTATCAAGAAGCGGTTATTGCCCATCAAGCGATCGAAACGGGTCACACCCGAGGTAAGATCTTACTGGCCATGCAAGATTAACCATGCTGGATGAATTGGCTCAGTGGTGGCCTTGGTCACCATTGGTGTGGCTATTTGTCAGTGGTTTTTTGAGCTCTACCTTGCTACCTGGCGGCTCTGAATTATCGCTTTGGGTCTTACTTGGCAATGATGATTATTCTGTTCTATCGTTATTACTGGTGGCGACATCGGGTAATACGTTAGGTGGGATGGTCAATTATCTTATCGGTTACTTTTTTCCTTATTCCCATCAGAAGACCAAGGCATCCCGTGCCTGGGATTGGGTACATCGCTATGGTGTCTGGAGTCTATTACTGAGTTGGTTGCCCCTAGTCGGTGACCCTTTGTGCTTGATCGCTGGGTGGTTGCGCTTACCGGTATTCTATAGCGTTATTGCTATCGCACTCGGCAAAGCAATGCGCTATGGTGTCATTATTGCCAGTTATTAGTGGATGCCGTATGGTCAATATCGCGCTTTATAGGTCGGGTTCTCTTCGTTGGTAAAAAAGACCATCTCCGTACTGAGGTATCACGAGGTGATTAACGGTTACGTCTCGCATTTTTGTAACAAACAGTTCGTCTTCTGCTCAGGCTTTTATTTCGCCGTGATTGACTGAATATTAAACCTAACGAGTATTGGTCAAACAAAATCAGTCATCTTTGTTAAATAAGTACTGATAAATGCAATCGTGACTTGAAAAACAGTTGTTGAAGTCACACCTATGACAATGGCAAGATAAATCTAAAATAACGCAGTTTCACGGTACGTTGAAGTGATACTCAATAATATTAATCACCCTGCCCATAACCATTACTTGGGCTGAAACAGAAGCGAATCCGATTTTGACAAATTTTTCAGATAAACTTGGTCTTATCGCCCAGCAGTCAGAAGCACTAACTCAGTTAGGGCGTGGCGTTGAAAGAGAAACGTTGCGATATGATGCAAACGGCCATTTGTCTTTGACTTCTCACCCTGAAAACCTAGGCTCAGCTTATACCAATCAATATATTACGACAGATTTTTCCGAGTCATTATTAGAGTTTATTACTCCAGTAAGCAGTAGTATTCCCGATTTGATGGCTCAATTGAGCGATATTCATCACTTCACTCAATCACAACTTGGCAGCGAAAAAATGTGGCCGCTGTCGATGCCTTGCTATATTCAAGATGAGCAAGCGATTCCCCTTGCGCAATACGGCACCTCAAATGGCGCTAAAATGAAAACATTGTACCGAGAGGGACTCAAGCGTCGCTATGGTAGTTTGATGCAAGTCATTTCAGGGGTGCACTTTAATTTTTCTTTTCCTGAGTCATTTTGGGATGCGCTTTGGGGTGAGCAAAGTGAACAGCAAAGGCAAGAGTCTAAATCAGCGGCTTATTTTGGTTTGATCCGAAATTACTATCGCTTTGGTTGGCTGATCCCTTATTTATTTGGTGCCTCACCGGCATTGTGCTCATCCTTTGTCAAAGGAAGAGAGGGAGAATTCGATTTACAATCACTAGGTGAAACGCGTTTCTTGCCTTACGCGACTTCTTTGCGTTTAAGCGATTTAGGTTATACAAATAGCGCTCAGAGTGCACTGAAAATTGGTTTTAATTCTATTGAAGAGTACCTATCTGGATTAGATCAAGCGATTCGTACCCCCTCTGAAGAATTTGCCAAGATAGGAATTAAAGAAGGCGGCGAATACCGTCAGCTCAACAGTAACGTGTTACAAATAGAAAACGAGCTCTATGCGCCAATTCGTCCTAAACGCGTCGCTAAAAATGGTGAAAAACCATCGCAATCACTCAAGCGTGGTGGTGTTGAATACATCGAAGTTCGCTCGTTAGATGTCAACCCATTTAGTCCAGTCGGCTTAAGTGAAGATCAAGTGCGCTTTTTAGACCTATTTTTAACCTGGGCGGTCTTGTCTGATTCAAGTCCGATGACAGACAGTGAGTTGGAGTGTTGGCGTAGCAACTGGCGTAAAGTGGTTGTTGAAGGCCGCAAACCAGACTTGATGTTAAAAATTGGTTGTGACGGTGAGCAGTTGACTTTAAACACCTGGGCACACCGAGTCTTTGATGAGCTTGAAATGATTGCGGTAGAGATGGACCGTCTCCAAGAGGGGCACGACTATCAAGAGGTTTGTCAGCGTCTACGCACTTGGATTGATGACCCGAGCCAAACCCTATCCGCCAAGTTGCTCGATATGATTTTACAACAAGGTGGACTAGGTGCTGTCGGGTGTCAATTAGGCCAGCAATACCAGCAAGATAACTTGCAACATACCATGACATTTTACACCCCAGAGCAGATGAAAGAGGAAGTATCTCGGTCTTGGCAAGAGTTAGCCAATATAGAAGCTCAGTCCAACCTCCCGTTTGACGACTTCTTAGCCGATTACTTTCAGTATTTGAGGCAATAGTTTTGTATTGGCGCCGTTTTGTGACCGTTTTAATTACGTTGGTTGTGGTGGGGTGTGCAAATTCCCCCCCAAAACAACAAGATGATCTGTGTCTTATCTTTGAGCAATACCCTGAGTGGTATGAAGATGCGGTAGAAATGGAACAAAAATGGGGTACGCCAATACAAATTGCGATGGCTTTTATAAAACAAGAGAGTGCTTATCGCCACGATAGTCAACCACCGAGGTATTACGCACTGGGTTTTATTCCTTGGGGAAGACTCAGTAGTGCATACGGTTATGCTCAAGCTCAAGATGGGACGTGGGATGACTTTCAAAACGCGACCGGCCATGGCGGTGCAAGAGATAACTTCGATGACGCGTTAATGTTTATCGGTTGGTACACCAATCAAAGTCGCAAGAAACTGGGTTTATCACTTTGGGATAGTTACCATCAATATTTGGCTTATCACGAAGGGTGGACTGGGTATCAACGGCGCTACCATAACAACAAGCCACCTTTATTACGCGTGGCAAAGAAAGTTGAAACGGTGGCCAACAATTACGGTTGGCAACTCAAACAATGCCGAGCCAAATTAGAAGACCAACGCAATAGCAGTTGGTGGTAACAATAAAGAATAACAAGGAGAAAAGTGATGCCTTTATTAGACAGTTTTACCGTTGACCATACACGAATGCAGGCACCTGCTGTTCGAGTTGCCAAAACCATGACAACCCCAAGCGGGGATACCATTACGGTATTTGATTTGCGCTTTACCGCACCGAACAAAGACATTTTATCGGAGAAGGGAATTCATACTCTCGAGCATTTATTTGCTGGTTTTATGCGTCAGCATTTAAATGGTGAACAGGTCGAAATCATTGATCTTTCGCCGATGGGCTGTCGTACCGGTTTTTACATGAGTGTGATTGGCCAGCCTGCAGAAGCGCAAGTCGCGACAGCTTGGACGGCCGCGATGCAAGATGTAATTAAAGTGAAACAGCAAAGCGACATTCCAGAGCTCAATGAGTACCAATGTGGTACGGCGTCAATGCACTCTCTTAGCGAAGCTCAAGAGATCGCAAAAGCGATTATCGAGGCCGGTATTCAAGTGAATAAAAATGAAGACCTCGCCTTGCCTGAGAGCATGCTTAAAGAACTCAAAGTCGATTGATATAAAATAAAAAGCCTTCAATTTGATTGAAGGCTTTTTTAAGTGCTTTGACAACAAAGTGACCAGTGCAATACTTGATGCGTTTAACCTAAGGCGCGTATCGACTTTTTCTTTGGCCAGACTTTGACTTGTTTAATGCGATTTTCTTCCATTTCTACCACTTCCATCCGCTGCCCTGCAATACGCAAGCTGATCACCGCATCGGGAATGTCTTCTAAATGCTCTAACAGTAGACCATTCAACGTTCGTGGACCATTGGTGGGCAGCTTCCAGCGCAGCCCTTTATTGATATCGCGAATATTGGTGCTGCCTTCAATCAGGAAAGTACCGTCAGCTTGCGGGGTAATTTCATCGGACAGACTCGGTGAAATTGAGGTTGTGAACTCACCAACAATCTCTTCGAGGATATCCTCGAGAGTGATCAGGCCAATAATGTCGCCGTATTCATCCACAATCAGACCAATGCGTTCTTTTTTGCGTTGGAATTTGAGCATTTGTACATTCAATGGCGTCCCTTCGGGAATGAAGTAGACTTCATCGGCTGCCTTGAGCAAGGTTTTCTTGTTGAACTCGTTTTTTTCCAACATTAAGCGGTACGCTTCACGTGAGCGTAACATACCGACCGCTTCATCAATACGATCGCGGTACAACACAATACGCCCATGTGGAGAGTGGGTTAATTGGCGCTGTATGGACTTCCAGTCATCATTGATATCAATCCCAGTGATTTCATTTCTTGGTACCATGATGTCATTGACGGTGACGTGTTCCAGGTCAAGTATGGAAACCAACATATCTTGGTGGCGGCGCGGAATTAAAGCGCCAGCCTCATTGACCACAGTGCGAAGCTCTTCTGAGCTCAAGTTATCTTCGCCATTGTGATCGGCTTTGACGCCCAACAAGCGGATAAAGCCATTAGTGATGAAGTTCATCGCGATCACAAGCGGAGCTAAGACTTTCATCAGTAATGCCAACAAAACGCTACTGATGTAAGACACTCGCTCAGGGTAAAGAGCGGCGAGCGTTTTTGGCGTGACTTCTGCAAAGACTAAAACAACGACGGTCAACACCCCAGTGGCAATCGCCACGCCGTAGTCACCATAAAGGCGCATACCGATGATAGTTGCAATCGCTGAAGCCAAGATATTGACGAGGTTGTTGCCGATTAGAATAAGGCCAATTAATCGGTCTGGGCGGTTTAATAATTTTTCAACTCGTTGCGCACTTTTATCACCTTGGTTAGCCAGGTGTCTGAGGCGATAGCGGTTGAGAGACATCATGCCGGTCTCTGAACCTGAAAAGTAAGCTGAAATAAAAATGAGACAAGCGAGTAATGTGAATAATATACCCGTAGAGATGTCGTCCAAAAGCGTGAATTCCTTTGTCGTTAAAAATGAACCGAAGTTACTAGTGTTTATAGGGTTGTTGAGCGAAAATTACAAGCCCAAGCAGGAAGAATGTGCGACTTAACGCAAAATGACTTCACTGACAAAACGGCTGCCAAAGTAACCCAATGTTAGAATCGCACTGCCGGAAACACAGAACCAGGTAACGAGACGCCCACGCCAACCACGTTGATAATGTCCCCACAACAAGATCAGATACACCAACCAAGCGACAAAAGACAAGATGGCTTTATGCGCATTTTCCTCGGCATAGATACCTTGCACGAACAAATAGCCAGTGAGTAGTGTACCGGTAAGTAAAACCGTACCTGCGATTAAAATTTTAAAGAGTTGCCTCTCAACCAACATCAAGGGTGGCAAATTGGGGTTAATTGCCAATGCCTTTTTGCATTTTAATTTGTGGTCAAGCCAAGCTAACTGAATGGAGTACAAGGCGGCAACAATAAGAATACAATAGGACGTTAGGGCCAAACCAATGTGGAGTAATAATTTGGCGTCATCTTGTAAATGCTTCCCCACCGTCACTGGCGTGAAATTGGCCGCGAGTAAATTGACAACGGCAAAGGCGTAAACAATGGGTAACATAAACCACAAGCGGTTTTTGAGCATAGAGCTACTCATAGCAAAACTGATGATAAAGCTCATGAGAGAAGCCACGTTAAGGATACTTAAATTATTCACCGAATCAGCAAAAATCAGATCGAACATCAACCAAGCGTGAAAAACCAATGCCAGCATGGCACAAGTAAAAACGGTTTTGACTTTGATCCCAGTTTGGTGCGCCAAAGCAGGAACAATATTGGCAATGGCGAGCAAATAAAAAGCCGATGCTGCTAAAGCGATGAAGTTATCCATGAATGTTCGCTTACTCTTATTGTTACGATAAAAACTCAAACCACCATCATAGCAAGGAGTGCGCCTAGATACCTATAAATTCTTTATATCGATCGGGTGAAATTTAGGTGTTCTATCCCCATATCAATTTGTATGGAATACAGAGATGGGTATGACTTCCAGTTTGGCTAGGTTATACTCAATGCATTGTCGCAGAACGAAGCGAAGAGAGCAGCATGTTTGATAATTTAACGGATCGTTTATCCAAAACGCTGAAAAACATCAGCGGTAAAGGTCGGCTGACCGAAGATAATATAAAAGAAACCTTGCGCGAAGTGCGAATGGCTTTACTTGAGGCCGATGTTGCCTTGCCGGTGGTTCGCGACTTTGTCAAACGCGTCAAAGAGGGCGCCGTTGGGGTTGAAGTATCGAAATCACTGACCCCAGGCCAAGAGTTTATTAAAATTGTTCAGGCCGAGCTAGAAGCGGTGATGGGTGAGTCAAACGAAGCGCTCAATTTGGCCGCCCAACCGCCAGCCGTTATTCTGATGGCGGGTTTACAAGGTGCCGGTAAAACCACCAGTGTCGGTAAACTGTCGAAATTGCTGACTGAAAGAGATAAGAAAAAAGTGCTGGTGGTCTCCGCCGATGTTTATCGCCCTGCAGCGATCAAACAGTTGGAGACCTTGGCATCGGATGTTGGCGTTGACTTTTTCCCGTCGAGTCCTGATCAGCAGCCCATTGATATTGCCAATGCGGCAATCGACCACGCGAAACGCAAGTTTTACGATGTTCTACTTGTCGATACCGCAGGGCGTTTAGCCATTGACGAAGATATGATGGCTGAAATTCAGCAGCTTCATCAGGCGATCAACCCCGTCGAAACGCTCTTTGTCGTTGATGCGATGACAGGTCAAGATGCGGCGAACACCGCAAAAGCCTTTGGTGATGCCTTGCCATTAACCGGTGTGGTTTTGACTAAGGTTGATGGCGATGCTCGTGGTGGTGCGGCGTTATCTGTTCGACATGTCACGGGTAAACCCATTAAGTTTTTAGGGGTTGGTGAAAAAACCGATGCCCTGGAGCCTTTCCACCCAGATCGCGTTGCTTCGCGAATTTTGGGCATGGGAGATGTGCTTTCTTTAATTGAAGACTTACAGCGCAATGTCGATCAAGATAAAGCCGAAAAACTGGCCAAAAAATTCAAAGAGAAGAAAGGCTTTGATTTGGAAGATTTTCGTGAGCAACTCGGTCAGATGCAAAACATGGGTGGCATGATGGGTATGATGAATAAACTACCTGGCATGTCTCAACTGCCTTCGGATGTGAAGGACAAAGTTGACGATAAAATGTTTAAGCAAATGGAGGCCATCATTAACTCCATGACAATGAAAGAAAGACAACACCCTGATGTGATTAAAGGATCGCGCAAAAAGCGTATTGCTGCTGGCTCTGGAACTCAAGTTCAAGACGTCAATCGCCTATTGAAGCAATTCACACAGATGCAAAAAATGATGAAGAAAATGCAAAAGGGCGGCATGAAAGGCATGATGCGCAATATGCAAGGCATGATGGGTGGCATGGGCGGTGGCGGTGGTTTTCCACCGTTCGGACGCTAATTGATACTCGCCTTTTGCCCATCTGGTCGAAGGGCACAAAACTCTAGTGAAAATGAAAGTATGCTAACGCTTTCTATCCCCGTTACGCTTGAATGGAATATTTGGCTAAAAAATAACGCCAAGACTTGCAAAACCCATCAATAAGAGTAAAATTCGGGGGCTTCAAATTGGCACGAGACCCCAAACAGCCATTAACGCGCTTTTTGGGGTTAATTTTATTATTGAGAAAGCAAAGAGGACGACATGGTAACCATTCGTTTGGCACGTCACGGCGCTAAAAAGCGTCCATTTTATCAAATCGTAGTAGCGGACAGCCGTAATGCGGCAACTGGCCGTTTCATCGAGAAAGTAGGTTTCTTTAACCCTACTGCAACTGGTCAAGAAGAAGGTCTACGTTTAGACCTCGATCGCGTTAACCACTGGGTTGGTCAAGGCGCATCACTTTCTGATCGTGTTGCTAAACTAGTGAAAGACGCTCAAAAAGCGGCTTAATTCTTCGGAAGTCATTAGTTTATGTCGATGCAAGGTAAAGAAACAATGAGCTCATCAGCAGACAAAGTCGTGGTCGGTAAGCTGGGTTCGACGTATGGAATTCGCGGGTGGCTTAAGGTTTTTTCCTACACAGACAATGCGGAAAGTATTTTTGATTATCGTCCTTGGTTCATTAAGCAACAAGGAAAATGGGTTGAGTTAAACGTCGAAAGCTGGAAGCGCCATAACAAAGGTATGGTCGCTAAGTTAGACGGTGTAGAGATGCGTGAAGACGCTCACTTACTGACTAATGCTGAGATCGCCATTAACCCAGATGTATTGCCGGAACTGTCAGAAGATGAATTCTACTGGCGCGAATTATTTGGTATGCAAGTAGTGACGACAAACGGTTACGACCTCGGTGTGGTAAACGATATGCTCGAAACTGGCTCCAATGATGTTTTGGTCGTACAAGCGAATATTAAAGATGCTTTTGGCAAAAAGGAGCGGTTAATTCCGTTTCTTGAAGAGCAAGTGATCAAAAACGTTGATCGCAATGCTCAACGGATCGAAGTTGACTGGGATCCTGGGTTTTAATTTCAAAATCATTAATGGGTGAACCAATGTGGGTTGGCGTTATTAGCCTTTTTCCCGAAATGTTTCGCAGCATTACGGATTTTGGAGTGACTGGCCAAGCGGTTAAAAAAGGATTGTTGAATGTTCAGGTGTGGAATCCACGCGATTACGCGCTAGATAAGCATCGAACAGTTGATGATCGCCCCTATGGTGGTGGACCAGGCATGCTCATGATGGTACAGCCTTTGCGCGATGCCATTACGGATGCAAAAGCCGCAGCACCGGGAAAGACGAAAGTCATTTATCTCTCGCCACAAGGTCGCAAACTCGACCAACAAGGCGTTGAGGAACTGTCGCAAAGCGATAATTTATTATTGATTTGTGGCCGTTACGAAGGGATAGATGAGCGCATTATTCAGTCTCACGTTGACGAAGAATGGTCAGTGGGAGATTTTGTAATGACGGGAGGAGAACTTCCGGCAATGACGTTGATTGACTCTGTCTCTCGGTTTGTACCTGGAGTACTCGGTGATATCGCGTCTGCTGAAGAAGACTCTTTTGCTAACGGCTTGTTAGACTGCCCGCATTACACGCGCCCTGATGTGTTAGATGGATTGCCCGTACCAGAGGTATTGCAGTCCGGTAATCACAAGGCAATCCGTCGCTGGCGACTTAAACAGTCGTTAGGTCGCACTTGGCTTAGAAGACCAGAGCTCCTGGAAAACCTAGCTCTGACTGACGAACAGGAACAATTACTGGCGGAGTTCATTAAAGAATACCGCGAACAGTAACCTATTTTATTTAGTATCAGTTTATTCTAGGAAATATAGAAATGAGTAATATCATCAAAGCTCTTGAGCAAGAGCAAATGAAGCAAGACCTACCAACTTTCGCACCAGGTGACACTGTTGTGGTTCAAGTTAAGGTAAAAGAAGGTGACCGTGAGCGTCTACAGGCGTTCGAAGGTGTCGTTATCCGTAAACGTAACCGCGGTCTACACTCTGCTTTCACAGTTCGTAAGATTTCTAACGGTGAAGGTGTTGAGCGTACGTTCCAAACTCACTCTCCAGTTGTGGATAGCATTGAAGTGAAACGTCGTGGTGCAGTACGTCGTGCCAAGTTGTACTACCTACGTGATCGTTCAGGTAAAGCGGCTCGTATCAAAGAGAAGCTTACTAAGAAGTAATGCTATCGCAAATAGCGTTCTCATAAAAAAGCGGAGCTCAGGCTCCGCTTTTTTTATTTTTGTTGCATTATCACTTAACGGCAGGACCTGCAATCAGCAGGGGATCACAGCTTAAATTGGTCGCTATTCAGACCAACCGTCAGCATCAGACATATCTGGCGCGCCAGGAATACTTTTTTCTTCATCTGCCCACTCACCAAAGTCGATCATTTGGCACTGTTTACTGCAAAATGGTCGATAGGGGCTAGTGCTATCCCAAGTGACCGCTTGCTGACATTGGGGGCATTTAACGTGAATGATTTTCTTCATGTGTTTGTATGGTTCTCTTTAACTGCAGACCGCTAATTCAAAGTCGATATCTTGAGTGCTTGCTTGCCCATCGTCAAAATTAATGAACTTAATCGCAAAGCGATTTTTGTGACCAGATATCATTGGATAGGCACCAAAATGGCTTGGGATGGCGAGGCGTAAAATATTGGCCTCACTGGCATCACTTTGAAAGAAACCCGCTTGAGCCATTTTCTGTTGATAATGACCCGTCTCTCGGCATAGTTTTAACCACAATTGTAAGGCACCACTCAACCCGGTCAAGCTATCGAGCCAACGTTGAGAGTCTTGTTCTTTTTTTTCTTCTTCACCTAGCCAAAAATGTAAGGCTGGAAGATCAAAGCAACACGCTCCTCCTGGTAGGCTAAAGCGTTGACGAATGGAGCTTAAAAAGCCGTCTTCTTTTAATTGTTGGCCAATACGAGGCTCACTCATTAATTGACGATGAGCATGATCAATGTCATCGAGCAATTGCGTTAACATTGCTTGATCGACACCATCGACACCGATCCAGAGCCGATACATTTGACGTTGCTTTTCCAAATCTTTGGCCAGTTCACTTTTAAGGTGAATTTGCTCAAAAATTTCTAATAGGTCGAACAGAGAGCGAAAGAATATTTGGTATTGATAGGCATCGTTAAGTGGCGCAGAGGTTTGCGCTTGCTTTAGGAGGTGTTCGACTCGCAAATAAATGCGAGTTTTTTCATTTAAAGGGTGTTCGAAATTATGGGTATTCATCTTCGCAAGCCTTAGTGTAACTCCCTGCTATTGTCGCGCATTTTGGGTCGCCATATCTAGATACAACTGATGAAGTAATGTGATTTGTTGCAAAAGTTCAGTTATATCTGCTTGATTATTAATCACGTCATCGGCGACGGCGAGTCTTTGTTCACGACTTGCCTGAGCGTCAATAATACGTTGTGCTTGCTCGGAGCTTACACGATCGCGCTGAATGACTCTTTGCCGTTGGCAATCTGTGTCGATATCCACAACCAAAACCCGCTCGCACAACGACTGTAAATGGTTTTCGACTAATAATGGCACCACTAACAATGTGTAGGAAGAGGTGGTTTTTTCTAAGTCTGCCAACATTTTTTCTCGAATCATAGGGTGAAGCAATTGATTTAACCATAACTTGTCATCCTGAGATTGGAAAACTCTCTCTCTTAATGCTCGGCGATTTAAATGGCCATCTGAGTCGAGAATGTCTGAGCCAAAATGTTCTTTTATGGCACTAAGCCCAGGAGTGCCCGGCTCGACAACTTGACGGGCGATTACGTCTGCATCAACGATATCGATCGCAAAGTGTTGGTGAAATAAATTGGCAACCGTGGTTTTACCACTGGCGATACCGCCGGTTAATCCAATGACATAACTCATAATCAATACCCCAAAATCAAGTGAGTGTAAGCCGATACAATGTCTTCTCCCCAGAGCAGGAGTAATGCCCCAGCAAAGGCTAAGCTTGGCCCAAACGGCATCGGTTGCTGTATATCCCCTTGGTGTTTACGCAGTAAAATCAGTGCCAAAAACAGCCCCGAAAATGAAGCAATTAATAAAATAGGCAGTAAATACAGGCTGCCGACCCAAGCCCCTAACGCCGCCAGCAATTTAAAATCTCCGTAGCCAAGCCCCTCCTTTCCAGTGATAAGCTTAAATGCCCAATACAAGGTCCACAGCACCAAATAACCCGCCATCGCACCGAGTAGGGCGTGTTCTAACGACACGGGAGATATGCCTAAGTAGGCCGCTAAAAGCCCAGCCCACATGAGCGGTAAAGTGATGGTGTCCGGCAACAGAAAAGTATCCCAATCGATCAAAGCAAGGACGAGTAAACTGTAAATCACGCCGCAGTAAGCAAAAGCGAGTAGTGTCCAATCGTACTTAAGAAAAATGGCAAGGGTTAACATCGCACTGATTCCTTCGACCAGCGGATAACGCCAACTGATTTTACTTCGGCAAGCATGGCAACGCCCGCGCAGACACAAAAAGCTGATGAGAGGAATGTTGTCGCGAATGCGTAACGGAGTTTGACAATGAGGGCAATGAGAACGGGGCAAAGACAAGGATAAAACGGGCTCTTGTGATTCTGAAACCTCGCTTGGAAAGCAGTTGCGCAGTTCTTGTCTCCATTGGTTTTCCATTATTTTCGGCAGCCTTACAATGATAACATTGAGGAAGCTGCCAATAATTAACCCGAATAGACTCGATAGGGCGATAAACCAAATAGGTGAGGCGGAAAAATAAGTCATAGTTGAAATCATGTTTAAAATCAGAGCCAAGGGTTAGATTATTACATTCATTAGATTAAAGATAGGCATATAAAGGGCCATAATCATGAAAGCAATAAGCGCACCCAAACCTAAGATCAATGTCGGTTCAATCAGGCTTATGATGCGCTGGGTTTTTTGTTCGATTTTGATTTGGTAGTTTTTCGCCAGTTGAGTCAACACTCCGGCTAAGTCACCGCTATTTTCCCCCAATTCGACCATGGCGATCATGTCATCGGGAAAGTGGTGCTTGGTCAATTGTGTGGAAAAAGCGTGCCCTTGCTCTAGAGCTTGGACGATGGCGGTGATTTTCTCTTGCTCAATCGGGTTGTGTACTGTGTCTTGTAGTGTTTTTAATGCTTGGCTCAACGCAATCCCCGCAGACAGCGTTATGGCGAGCGTGGCGCACAATTGACTGTAGTATTGAGTGGCCATTAAGTTGTTGAGCAAGGGGGTGACAGAGAGTGCTTTTGCCACTAGCCGTTGCAGTGATGGGATATAATTGAGCATCAGCTTAAATGAAAAAAATAAGCTGACAAACGCCAAGAATCCCCAAAGGCTGTATTGGGTTGCCCAGCCACTTATCGCCAGTAATTTCATCGTCAACCAGGGAAGATCGTGATCAAACTGGGCAAACATTTGAGCAAAGGTTGGCACCATTTTTGTTAGCATCAAATAGGTAATAAGCAGCGCAACTGACAATACGATAAGAGGGTAGCGCAAGGCTTGAGCGAGTTTTTCTTGTCGTTGTTGTCGGCCTTGATAATACTTTGCGAGACGTTGACACATTAGGTCAAGTTGGCCGGTTTGCTCTGCGATGTAGAAGTACTGATAGTCGCTCTGCGGCCAAGTCGGCGTGCTGATTTGTAAGGCTTGAGAAAAAGAGCACCCGTTTTCTAAATGCGTGATCCACTGCTGGAGTAATTGCTGGCAATGCTGACGTGTTTGTTGTTGTTTTAAGAGTTTTAGGCTAGGCAGCAAGGCTAAACCGGACTGCAGCAACAACGTTAATTGACCAATCAATTGAGTGCGATCGCGGGGGCGTACGGAATGACGATAGTATTCCCAGCGTGAGACTGGGCGCTTTTTCACCTCGTGAACCGTAATACCTTGTATGGCGAGAAGGCGGGTTATGTCTTGCTCATTGTTGGCTAATTGTCGACCTTGGTGAAAATTCAATTGCCGATCAAAGCCCTGCCATTCAAACCAGGTGGCTTTGCGATGCTTCATGATGCTTCTCTCCCTGCCAGGTGATGTAGACCTAAAACGCGATCGACCTCGGCGTGTGAAGTGAGGCCTTGTTCTAATGCTTGTTGGGCACTTTGTTGTAACGTCCACCACGATTCTGCTGCGATATCTGTCTTGCGGTCACATGCTTTTAAAGCACTTTGGTCAATGATTTCATACAGAGCAAGTCGACCGTGATAGCCATGCTGGCAATTGGCGCACCCCTCAGGGTTGGCCTGAAAATAGGTGCCAGGGCGATGGAAATGCCCATCGCCAGACGCGGGGGGCGAGCCACTGTGAATACGACAATCGGGACAAAGGCGACGGACTAAGCGCTGCGCAACAATCACAAGCAGTGTTTCGTCAAGGAGGTATTTCGCTATGCCCATATCGATCAGGCGGTGGCGACTGGCGAGTACGCCATTGGTATGTAATGTCGATAAGACCAAATGACCCGTTTGTGCCGCGCGAACGGCGGTCTTTGCCGTTTCTTCGTCGCGGATCTCACCCAGCATTATCACGTCAGGATCTTGCCTTAGCATGGCTTTGAGCGTGCGAGCAAAGTCGAGCCCAATGGCGTTTTGTGTGGCAACTTGATTGATACCAGGGATGGCCATTTCTATTGGATCTTCAACTGTGGTGATATTGCGTTGTGGGTGATTGAGTTCACGCAAAGCCGAATATAAGGTGACGGTTTTGCCACTGCCTGTCGGGCCGGTAATGAGGATCAATCCCTGAGGTTGATACAAGGCTTGCTTGAGTAAATCAAAAGCCAGCGAGGGTAGGTTTAACTGCTCTAACCCCCAATGAAGCATGTTTTGATTAATCAATCGCAAGACAATTTTCTCACCGTACAGGGTGGGTAGAGTCGCAATGCGAATATCAATATTCTCACCTCGAGAGGGTTGATAAGGGAGTCGGCCGTCTTGTGGGCGTCGTTTTTCTGCCAGATCCAATTCGGCAAGTACCTTTAATCGCGCGCACAGTTGCTCGTGTTGTTCTCGTGTTACTCTTTGCTGAGTGAGCAATAATCCTTGTTGTCGCCAGCGAATTTGCCCGTATTCTTGCAGTATTTCGATATGGATATCAGAAACTTGCTGAGTAATGGCCTGTTCGAGCAGCCGCTCAAAAGCGGTGAGGTTGTTGGACAAGGCTTGGTGGCGCTCTTGTGGCGGCTCGTTAATTTCCCGGTCGTGATGGGACAAGGCTTGTCGATAGTCTTGGTATTGGTACTGGGTTAGCGTCTGCCATTCAATATCTTGATGACAAATAAACGCCAGTTCTTTGAGTTCACTGTCAGTGGCTTGAAAAACGCCGCCCAAGCGCAAAGCCTTGGGCGTTTGTTGAATGGGGATCACAGGTTTGGCTAAGTGCTCGAGCTTTTTTAACCAATAGGACAAAGTGCGTTCGGGTAAGTCCTGGTCGTGATATGAGTGAGTCGGCATCAGTCATCCCCTCCGCTTTGAACTGGGCATGCATCGGTGGCTAGGTCGTCGTCACTGGCGAGACACTGCCAGCCAACATCATTGCGCAGCATCGTGATGGTAGTACCTGCCGTATTGGCGCCAGACTCACCAAAGGTAAAAGTCATTTGATTGTCACCGCTGATACTCAGCACACCGCTGCTAAGACGGTTGGCTTGAGTACCCAGCGCAGCAAACACTTCGTTTTGTTTTTCAGTGGTAAGCGCTCCCGAGTTTTGATAATAAATCTCTGCCGGGGCTGTTAACGCTCGAAGTGTTGCGACGACAGCAGCCGTTTCGCTGCGCTTGAGGTAGTTTTGGTAAGAGGGCAAAGCAATAGAAGCAAGTGCGCCAATGATGGCGACGACGATCATAAGCTCAACCAGGGTAAAGCCACTTTGGAAGCGAACTATGGTCGGCAGGCGGTGGGAAGAGTGTTTGTTAAGCGCCGATGGGCGAGAGGGGTTAGGGACTGTCATGATTTTTCCTTACTCGTTTTTGGTCTCAAGGAGACTTTAGAAAGGCAAAATCGTATCTTCGAGGGGCGGCGGCAAGAGTTGCCAGAAAAGAGCATAACAACTGGCACTTTGTTACGCTCTCTAAGGTGTAGACCCTGTGACTTAAACGGGATTTACGACTGAATTCTCATCGATAAATCCATGGCTTTTAGATGCTTAGTTAAAGCGCCAACCGAAATGTAGTCAACCCCAGTTTCTGCGTATTCGACTAACGTTGCTTTGGTGATGTTACCTGAGTTTTCCAATGCAGCACGGCCAGCGTTTATCTTTACAGCTTCTTTCATCATCTCGGTGGTGAAGTTATCAAGCATAATGATATCAGCACCTGCATCAATGGCTTCAGAGAGCTCTTGCAAAGATTCGGTTTCGACTTCGACGTATTTATTCGCGTGGTTGCGTTTTGCTGTCTCGATCGCTTGTCGGATCCCGCCACAAGCAATGATGTGATTTTCCTTGATCAAGAAAGCATCAAAAACACCGATGCGATGGTTGACACCGCCGCCACACTTTACGGCGTACTTTTGGGCATTGCGCAAGCCCGGGATGGTTTTGCGAGTATCGAGTAATTTACATGATGTGTGGGCAATCAATTGGCTGTATTCATGCGTAACCGTTGCGCAGCCCGAAAGGGTTTGAATGAAATTCATCGCCGTGCGCTCTCCGGTAAGTAGAGCACGGGCGGGGCCTGATAGAGTGCAAAGCGTTTGATTTTCTTCGACAGCATCACCGTCGTTGACATGCCATTCAATCTCTATTTGTTGACCGAGCTGCTTAAAGACCTCATCGGCCCAAGCTTGACCACAAAAGATACCTTTCTCACGGGTGATAATCGTGGCAACATGTTTCACATCGGCAGGAATCAACGCGGCGGTGATATCGCGATCTGCATCGACTTGACCACCTAAATCTTCTTCGAGTGCTTGACGTACCGTTCTTTCAATGTCGAAGGGCAGTTGTTGACTGAGGTAGCGAAAGCGTTCTTGATTGTTGTGTGAGTTTTTCATGGTATTTGGGCTAGAGGTTAACAGTAGATGAAAAGTGAATCATACCTTTGCCCAATAATAATTTCAGCAGTTAATTTGTAGTAGAGAACTCAGATGCCTTTTTCGATTCAACAAGGTTGGTTAACCCCAGCTCATCATCGTCCATCGCCTTTTTACAACGCACGTCCAGAGGGAACAGAGATTGACTTACTCGTGATCCACAACATCAGTTTGCCCCCTGGTCAGTTTGGTGGTCCTTATATCGAGCACTTATTTCTCGGCACGTTGGACCCCAACGCGCACCCATTTTTTGCCGCTATCGCACATTTACAAGTGTCTGCTCATCTCTTGATAAGACGCGATGGCGAAGTAGTGCAATTTGTTGATTTTAATCAACGAGCATGGCATGCGGGCCAATCACAGTTCGCGGGCCAATCTCAATGCAACGATAACGCCATCGGTATTGAACTCGAAGGCAGTGATTGGGTCGATTACACTGAGGCTCAGTACCGAGTGTTGGCCGATGTCAGTCATGCGATATTAACCGAATTTCAGGCGATCACTCCGGAGAGAATTACCGGACATCAATACATTGCCCCATTGAGAAAAACTGACCCTGGCCTTTGCTTTCAATGGCCTAGGTATCGGCGCGAGGTAAAACTTCGCCAGCGAGATGCGAGTCGCAACAAGTAAGAATTTAACAAAAAAGCAACAAAGTTTGCAGTGAGAATCGTTCATTAGTCATATTATATCAGTAAAATTCAGATTAAATGGCATTGAGTAAAGCCGGGTATTAAACCGGTGTGAATGAGATTATTAACTTCATCAATCAAAGCGGGCTCTGGGTTAACGTCGTGTTTATAAACGAGGTGAAATAAAGTTTTAACTGGACACAGATGCTGAAATTATGTTAATTTTTAATATCATTTATAAATTGGTCTTACCAATTTACATTCATGGTGAAAAGAACAATAAATTATGGCTTACCAACGGATTCGTCAGCCGAAAATTTCTGATGCAATTGAACAAGAATTAGAACGGTTGATCGTTGAAGGGACATTAGGTCCAGGTCAGCGTTTACCACCGGAAAGGGAATTAGCAAAACAGTTTGATGTTTCTCGTCCTTCGATTCGCGAAGCAATTCAGCGCCTAGAAGTGAAACGTTTGCTGACTCGTCGACAAGGTGGTGGTACTTTTGTAAGTGAAGAAGTGTGGACGAATTTTTCTGACCCGCTTCTCAATTTGTTGTCGACCCACTCTGAAACACAATTAGACTTGCTGGAATCCCGCCATGCAATGGAAGGGATTTCGGCGTATTTTGCTGCGCTCAGGGGAACAGAAGAAGACTTCGTTCGCATTCAAGCTTGCCTGTCACGTATCAAAGATGCACAAGACAAAAAAGACATAGAAGAAGAAGCCTCACAGGTAATGAGCTTTTTGGTTGCTTTGACCGAAGCGGCACATAACGTTGTGTTGCTTCATATCGTCCGAAGCTTAGCGCCTTTGTTACAGCAAAATGTATTAGAGAACTTAAAACTTTTGCACCGCCGTCAAACTGTGGTGGAAAAGGTTAGTAAGCACCGAGCCAGTATTGTTGAGGCCATTGTCTCTGGCCAGCCTGAAGAGGCGAGAGAGATGTGTCACACCCATCTGGCTTTTATTGAAGAAACATTGTTGGATTTGACGCGAGAAGAATCTCGACGTGAGCGATCTTTGCGACGAATTCAGCAGGGCAATGATTGATAAGATAATTGCTTAATTACAAGTAGATCCAACCAATAGAAGGATAGATCGCCATGTCTGATATGAAGCATGACGTAGATGCACTGGAAACCCAAGAGTGGTTAGAAGCTCTGGAATCAGTCGTACGTGAAGAAGGTGTAGAACGCGCTCAATACATTCTTGAAGAAGTATTAGAAAGAGCTCGTCTTGATGGTGTCGATATGCCAACGGGTATCACCACTAACTACATCAACACTATTCCTGCTGATCAGGAGCCTGCTTACCCAGGTGATACCACACTTGAACGTCGTATTCGTTCTATCATCCGATGGAACGCGATCATGATCGTTTTACGTGCCTCGAAAAAAGACTTGGAACTCGGTGGTCACATGGCCTCTTACCAGTCTTCAGCTGCATTCTACGAGACCTGCTTCAACCACTTCTTCCGTGCGCCAAACGAGAAAGATGGTGGTGATTTGGTTTATTACCAAGGTCATATTTCTCCTGGCGTTTATGCCCGTGCCTTCATCGAAGGTCGTTTGACTGAAGAGCAGCTTGATAACTTCCGTCAAGAAGTGGATGGCAAAGGTCTTCCTTCATACCCACACCCTAAATTGCTACCTGAATTCTGGCAATTCCCAACGGTTTCTATGGGTTTAGGTCCAATCGCTTCTATTTACCAAGCGCGTTTCCTGAAATACCTTGAAGGTCGCGGCTTAAAAGAAACCAATGAGCAACGCGTTTACGCTTTCCTTGGCGATGGCGAGATGGATGAACCAGAATCACGTGGTGCAATTTCTTTCGCCGCTCGTGAGAAGCTCGACAACCTGTGCTTCCTAATCAACTGTAACTTGCAGCGTCTCGATGGCCCTGTAATGGGTAACGGTAAAATCATCCAAGAGCTCGAAGGCTTGTTCAAAGGCGCTGGCTGGAACGTGGTTAAAGTTATCTGGGGCAACAACTGGGATTCGCTATTGGCGAAAGACACCACAGGTAAATTGTTGCAATTGATGAACGAAACCATCGATGGCGACTACCAAACCTTTAAATCTAAAGACGGTGCTTACGTACGTGAACACTTCTTTGGTAAATACCCAGAAACTGCAGCACTCGTTGCTGACATGACTGACGATGAAATCTTCGCGCTTAAGCGCGGTGGTCACGAGTCATCTAAACTGTACGCTGCGTTTAAAAATGCGCAAGACACCAAAGGTCGTCCAACGGTTATCCTAGCGAAAACGGTTAAAGGTTACGGCATGGGTGAAGCGGCAGAAGGCAAAAACATCGCTCACCAAGTGAAGAAAATGGACATGACTCACGTTCTTCACCTTCGCGATCGTCTAGGCCTACAAGATCTTGTTTCTGATGATGACATCAATAATCTGCCATACTTGAAGCTAGAAGAAGGCTCAAAAGAGTACGATTACCTTCACGCTCGTCGTCAAGCGCTACACGGTTACACACCACAGCGTCAACCAAACTTCAGTGGTGAATTCCAAGTGCCTGCACTAGAAGAGTTCAAACCGCTATTAGAAGAGCAAAAACGCGACATTTCTTCAACGATGGCTTATGTTCGTACCCTGAACATCCTGTTGAAGAACAAAGCGATCAAAGACAACATCGTGCCAATTATTGCCGATGAAGCGCGTACCTTTGGTATGGAAGGTCTATTCCGTCAAATCGGTATTTACAACCCGCACGGTCAGACTTACACCCCTGAAGACCGCGGCGTCGTGTCTTACTACAAAGAAGACACGTCTGGTCAAGTGCTTCAAGAAGGTATCAACGAGCTAGGTGCAATGTCATCTTGGGTGGCGGCAGCAACGTCTTACAGCACCAACAACTTGCCAATGATCCCGTTCTACATTTACTACTCTATGTTTGGTTTCCAACGCGTTGGTGACATGGCATGGATGGCGGGTGACCAACAAGCTCGTGGTTTCCTTTTAGGTGCGACTGCCGGTCGTACAACACTAAATGGTGAAGGTCTACAGCACGAAGATGGTCACAGCCATATTCAAGCGGGTACCATTCCAAACTGTATTTCATACGACCCAACCTTCGCTTACGAAGTGGCAGTTATCATCCAAGACGGTATTCGTCGTATGTATGGTGAGCAAGAGAACATCTTCTACTACTTGACGCTAATGAACGAAAACTATGCAATGCCAGCAATGCCAGAAGGCGCTGAAGAAGGCATCCGCAAAGGTATCTACAAGTTAGAAACACACGCGGGCAGCAAAGGTAAAGTTCAGTTGATGAGTTCAGGTACTATCATGAACGAAGTTCGCAAAGCGGCGACCATCCTTAGCGAAGACTACGGTGTTGCTTCTGACGTTTACTCAGTGACTTCATTTAATGAATTGACCCGTGACGGTCAAGATGTTGAGCGTTTCAACATGCTACACCCAGAAGCGGATGCAAAAGTACCTTATATCACTCAAGTGATGGGCAACGAACCTGCAATTGCTGCAACCGACTACATGAAAAACTACGCAGAACAAGTTCGTGCATTTGTTCCTGCAGAGTCTTACAAAGTGTTGGGTACTGATGGCTTTGGCCGTTCAGACAGCCGTGATAACTTGCGTCGTCACTTCGAAGTGAATGCGGGTTATGTGGTTGTTGCCGCACTCAGTGAACTTGCAAAACGCGGTGATGTTGAAAAGTCTGTGGTAGTAGAAGCTATCAAGAAGTTCGACATTGATGCAGATAAAACAAACCCACTATACGCTTAATTAAAGGTAGGAAAAGCAATGGCAATCGAAATTAATGTACCAGATATCGGTGCGGATGAGGTTGAAGTTACTGAGATTCTGGTAAGCGTTGGTGACACAGTAGAAGAAGAACAGTCACTAATCACAGTTGAAGGTGATAAAGCGTCAATGGAAGTGCCCGCCTCTCAAGGTGGTGTCGTAAAAGAAATTAAAATTTCTGAAGGCGATAAAGTCTCTACAGGCTCACTTATCATGATCTTTGAAGCGCAAGGTGCAGCAGCAGAAGCTGCACCGGCTCCAGCCGAAGCACCTGCAGCACCGGCACCTGCGAGTTCTGAAGCTAAAGAAGTTCACGTACCTGATATCGGTGGTGATGAAGTTGAAGTCACTGAAATCATGGTCGCGGTTGGCGATAGCGTGGAAGAAGAGCAGTCTTTGATCACCGTTGAAGGCGACAAAGCGTCAATGGAAGTACCAGCACCGTTTGCCGGTACCGTCAAAGAAATCAAAATTGTGTCTGGTGACAAAGTGTCTACCGGTTCATTGATCATGGTCTTTGAAGTGGCGGGTGAAGCTGGCGCGGCACCGGCTCCTGCAGCCGAAGCCCCAGCGGCAGCTCCTGCCGCCCCAGCGGGCGCTAAAGAGGTTAACGTCCCTGATATCGGTGGTGATGAAGTTGAAGTCACTGAAATCATGGTCGCGGTTGGCGATAGCGTGGAAGAAGAGCAATCTTTGATCACGGTTGAAGGCGACAAAGCGTCAATGGAAGTACCAGCACCGTTTGCCGGTACCGTAAAAGAGATCAAAATCGCTGAAGGCGACAAAGTGTCTACAGGCTCTTTGATCATGGTCTTTGAAGTTGCCGGTGCAGCACCTGCAGCGGCACCAGCAGCTTCTACACCAGCACCAGCAGCAGCGCCAGCGGCGAAAGCGGAAGCACCAAAAGCAGCAGCGCCTGCAGCGGGTGATTTCCAAGAAAACAACGAGTACGCTCATGCCTCACCTGTTGTTCGTCGCCTTGCACGTGAATTCGGTGTCAACCTTGCTAAAGTGAAAGGGACAGGCCGTAAGAATCGCATCGTTAAAGAAGACGTTCAAAACTACGTGAAAGAGGCGTTAAAACGTCTTGAATCAGGTGCTGGCGCGGCTGCATCTGGTAAAGGTGACGGCGCTGCACTTGGTCTACTACCGTGGCCAAAAGTCGACTTTAGCAAGTTTGGTGAAACAGAAGTTAAACCACTTTCTCGCATTAAGAAGATCTCTGGCGCGAACTTGCATCGCAACTGGGTGATGATCCCACACGTGACCCAATGGGATAACGCAGACATCACTGAGTTAGAAGCGTTCCGCAAAGAGCAAAACGCAATCGAAGCGAAGAAAGACTCAGGTATGAAGATCACGCCACTTGTTTTCATCATGAAAGCAGCGGCGAAAGCTCTAGAAGCATTCCCTTCATTCAATGCGTCACTTTCTGATGATGGCGAAAGCTTGATCTTGAAGAAATACGTCAACATCGGTATTGCTGTTGATACGCCAAATGGTCTTGTTGTGCCTGTCTTCAAAGACGTGAACAACAAAGGCATCTACGAGCTATCAAATGAGCTTAAAGCGGTGTCTAAGAAAGCGCGTGACGGTAAGTTAACCGCTTCTGACATGCAAGGTGGTTGTTTCACTATTTCAAGCCTAGGTGGTTTGGGTGGTACGGCATTCACTCCAATCGTCAATGCACCTGAAGTGGCTATCTTAGGTGTATCTAAGTCTGAAATGAAACCGGTTTGGAATGGTAAAGATTTCACTCCGCGTCTACAGCTTCCTCTATCACTGTCTTACGATCACCGCGTGATCGACGGTGCAGAAGGCGCTCGTTTCATTACTTACTTGAACGGTTGTCTAAGCGACCTTCGTCGTTTGGTACTGTAAGCGACTTTTAGGGGCGGCATTAGCCGCCCTTATCAGTCAAACGTATTGAATGATTTAACAGTAAATGAATTTTATTGTTGAATTGTTGGCTAGCTCACAGGCTGAGTGGAAGCGCTTTTCGAAGCGAAGACATGTGGTTAAACTGTTGACGTTTTGAAACAAAATTGTTTTTCTTTTAAACAGAAAATGCATCTCCTCTCCAATTTGCCTGTTATGGATAATGACTACAAGAGGTCAAAATGAGCAAAGAAATTAAAGCCCAAGTCGTGGTACTTGGTTCTGGTCCCGCTGGTTACTCTGCCGCTTTCCGCTGTGCAGACTTAGGTCTTGAAACCGTCATCGTTGAACGTTACAGCACTCTAGGTGGTGTATGTCTAAACGTAGGTTGTATTCCTTCAAAAGCCCTACTTCACGTCTCTAAAGTGATTGAAGAATCTAAAGCGATGGCTGAGCATGGGGTTGTTTTCGGCGAACCTCAAACTGACATCAACAAGATCCGCATTTGGAAAGAAAAAGTGGTTGGCCAGCTAACGGGTGGTCTTAACGGCATGGCTAAAATGCGTAAAGTGAATGTCGTGAATGGTTACGGTAAATTTACCGGCCCTAACACCATCGAAGTCGAAGGCGATGAAGGCAAAACGGTGGTTAACTTTGACAACGCGATTGTTGCAGCGGGCTCTCGTCCAATCAAATTGCCATTTATCCCACATGAAGACCCTCGTATTTGGGATTCAACAGACGCACTTGAACTCAAAGAAGTGCCTGAAAAACTGCTTATCATGGGCGGTGGTATTATCGGTCTAGAAATGGGGACGGTTTACCACTCTCTTGGTTCTAAAGTGGACGTGGTTGAAATGTTTGACCAGGTGATTCCTGCGGCAGATAAAGACATCGTTAAGATCTTTACCAAGCAGATCAAAGACAAGTTCAATCTGATGCTTGAAACCAAAGTGACCGCGGTTGAAGCCAAAGAAGACGGTATTTACGTTTCAATGGAAGGCAAAAAAGCACCGGCAGAAGCTGAGCGTTACGATGCGGTTCTTGTTGCCATTGGTCGTACGCCAAACGGTAAATTGCTTGAAGCAGAAAAAGCCGGCCTTGAAGTGGATGAGCGTGGTTTCATCAACGTAGACAAGCAAATGCGTACCAACGTACCTCATATCTTTGCCATCGGCGATATCGTTGGTCAGCCAATGTTGGCCCACAAAGGTGTGCATGAAGGCCATGTAGCGGCTGAAGTTATTGCCGGTAAGAAGCACTACTTCGACCCTAAAGTGATTCCTTCAATTGCATACACTGAGCCAGAAGTCGCTTGGGTTGGTAAGACAGAGAAAGAAGCGAAAGCTGAAGGGATCAACTACGAAGTTGCTACCTTCCCATGGGCGGCATCGGGTCGTGCAATCGCCTCTGATTGCTCTGAAGGTATGACTAAGCTTATCTTTGATAAAGACACTCACCGTGTGGTTGGTGGTGCTATCGTCGGTACAAATGGCGGTGAGCTACTGGGTGAAATTGGCTTGGCGATTGAAATGGGCTGTGATGCTGAAGATTTGGCATTGACTATTCACGCGCACCCAACCTTGCACGAATCAGTAGGCCTAGCGGCTGAAGTATTTGAAGGTACGATCACCGATTTGCCTAATGCTAAAGCGAAGAAGAAGAAATAATACTTTTCCGTTTTAGTTGAAAAAAGCTGCCAATTGGCAGCTTTTTTATTATCGTCATCTGATTTATGTCAATCGAACGTCATTGTCGGTTGTGCGAGCGGGTTAGCAATCTCAATAACCGCGTACCAATCACATGGAAAATAGCGGCTTAAATTGGTATTGAAAAAAGGTTTGCCTTATTTAAGCTTTCCCTATGCCACCCAGGCTAAACCGTTAATGAGACTGGCAGGCTTTCCTCAGATGAACCGCAGCATTGAAAAATAGCTTTTCAATAATTCTTTAATCTCTTTACTGCTGGCTGAGCGATTGGCTTGGACAAAAATAGAGTAGGACATCGCGAGAAAGAGATTAGATAAGTGCTCGGGTTTAAAGCTATTGTCGATTTCGCCTTTTTCAATCGCGTTGCTGAACATGTTCTGGATCAGCAACTGATTAGTGCGATTACTGCTAACGAACAAAGGCCACACCTCTTCACGGGTGGACGCACTCCATTCAAACCACACTTTCATCCAATAACAATCATGCTCAACATTGAGTACCATATTTTCAATGATATTGGTCATGTTGTCCTGGATAGGCTGCTCCATATCGATGTGATCGGTGAGAAAGTTCGACAGTTGGCGAACTACATGATTAAGCACTTCGTCGACCAAATCCTCACGAGTGGGGAAGTAGTTAAAGACTGTTGCAACGGAAACCTGAGCAACTTCTGCAATGTCTGCATGCCCTCCGCGACCAATACCACGACGAGCGAATACTTCTAAAGCAATTTCCATTAATTGTTGTTTGCGTTTGAGAGGGGAAAGCCGAGTTCGAGGTCTTTTTGTTATCGTTTCCATAATAAATTTCCTTGCCAAGTGAGTGGGGCTCAGTAATTTGTGATTATTATTATTACTGTCCATTATCAGTGTACTGGTGCATATGATGGTGGTCAACTACTCACAACAAATTAAGATTGATAATTGAATTAATATCGACAACTAAGAGGGGGTTTTTGTTCGTTTTGGAATCAAAATCTCAGTATTATCTCGGCAAAAAGAGAAATATTGGCCTTTTATCGTTGATTAATCGTGCTTATTTTTCACCAGTAAATTGACGTTAGTGTGGTTATGTCTGAGTCATCGCGATGGTACAATAGCGGTAAATTTTATCCCTAAGCCAATATTGAGTAAGTATGAAGCATACGGTAGAAGTCCTGATTTCTGAGCAAGAAGTCCAACAGCGCGTCCGAGAACTCGGACAGTCAATCAGCGAGCATTACCAGTCGAGCCAAGAATTAGTCCTCGTCGGCTTGTTGCGTGGGTCATTTGTTTTTATGGCGGATTTGTGTCGAGCCATTGATTTGGTCCATCAAGTCGATTTTATGACGGCATCGAGTTATGGCAATACCATGGAGAGCTCACGAGATGTTCGCATCCTAAAAGATCTGGACGACGACATTCAAGGCAAAGACGTTTTACTGGTTGAAGATATAATTGATACTGGTAATACACTGAGTAAAATCAAAGAAATGCTTGCTTTGCGAGAGCCTAACTCGATCAAAATTTGCACCTTGCTCAACAAGCCATCTCGTCGTGAGGTTGACGTTCCTGTTGATTGGATCGGTTTTGACATTCCCGATGAATTTGTCGTTGGGGTCGGTATTGATTACGCACAAAAATATCGCCACCTGCCTTACATTGGCAAAGTGGTACCAGAGTAATCTGTTTATCTAGCCAATAAACTGAAAAACAAGGCTTATTGGCTGGGTAATTCGGCATGTAAAATTTTGTTCATGGCACTTTGATAGACGTTATCTAACGATAGAGCATCAGAACAACGCAGCGATAAATCTTTTAAACGCCCATCGGCAATCCCGTAAATTACCCCGTGTAAGCTTATGCTTTGACCTCGTTGCCACGCATTTTGCAGCAGAGTGGAGTTGCCAAGATTGTACACTTGGGCGGCGACATTGAGCTCACAGAGCTTGTCCGCCCATTGCGGTTGAGGAAAGAGCGATAGGCTTTTTTTATGCGTTAAATAGACATCGCGTATGTGTAATAACCAGTTGTTAATCAAGCCTAAATTCGGGTTTTCTATCGCCGCGATGACCCCACCGCAGCCATAGTGACCACAGACGATGATGTGTTTGACCTTTAAAATATCGACGGCGTATTGCACGACGGACAAGCAATTGAGATCGGTGTGAATCACTTGGTTGGCGACATTTCTATGAACAAACAGTTCGCCAGCTTCGAGTCCGGTTAAACGTTCTGCCGGTACGCGACTGTCTGAACAACCAATCCAAAGGTAACTGGGCGATTGCCCCGCCTCTAAATGAGAAAAGTATTCCGGTTGCCCTGATTTCAGTGCCTCAGACCATTTGGAGTTGTTATCAAATAAGGTTTTAAGTTCGGGCATCGGTTATCCTGGTTACACGAAGGGGTAAATGTTGAGACTAGGTGAAGTCGACGCCTTAGTAAATGATTTTGATCGGGTGAGGGTAAAAAAGCCGTGGTGGGGGATGGGATTCCATCATGGGGTATTTCCTTATTGCCTCACCTTACTTCACTTTTTCGGCGCAAGCGACTGAGTCGCCATTTTTCAATCACGTAAGGTATGTGTCCAAGACAAAAAGAGTAATCACTCATGTATGCATTAGAAATAGAACAGCTGACAAAAACCTATTCAGGTGGTTTTCAAGCGTTAAAAGGCCTCTCTTTAACGGTAGAAAAAGGCGACTTTTACGCCTTATTAGGCCCGAATGGCGCAGGAAAATCGACCACCATTGGCATCATCTCTTCTTTGGTTAACAAAAGCTCAGGTCAAGTAAAAGTCTTTGGCTACGATATTGACAGCCATTTGGAGCAAGCCAAACAACACTTGGGGTTAGTGCCACAAGAGTTTAATTTTAATCCCTTTGAAACGGTGGAACAAATTGTCTTGCAACAAGCTGGTTATTACGGCGTTAAAAGGGACGTAGCCAAGCAGCGCGCTCAGCAGTACCTCACTCAGCTGGATTTGTGGCAAAAACGTCACGAGAGAGCGCGTAACTTGTCTGGGGGGATGAAGCGCCGCCTTATGATAGCAAGAGCCTTAATGCACAACCCCAAGTTACTTATCTTAGATGAGCCAACCGCTGGTGTTGACATAGAGCTGCGCCGCTCTATGTGGCGATTTTTAAAGAAGATTAACCAAGAGCAGCAAATTACGATCATCTTGACCACACACTACCTTGAAGAAGCTGAGATGCTGTGTCGCAATATTGGTATTATTCAGGCCGGTCAATTGATCGAAAATACCAGTATGAAAGCGCTATTGAACAAGCTTGATGTTGAAACCTTTATCCTTGACGTCGATGATATCGAGGCATTACCGCGATTAACTGGGGTTAAGGAGCAGGTGATCGTCAATGGCTCATTGGAAATTGAACTGGAAAAAAGCCAAGGGTTAAATACTATCTTTGAACAGTTATCACAACACAATATCAAAGTGCTTTCGATGAGAAATAAAGCAAATCGCCTCGAAGAGCTCTTTGTTGCTATCGTTAATCAGAACGGTTAAGAGGAAGTATGTATCACATTTATTGGACTGCTTTTTGCAGTTTATTACTAAAAGAAATCAATCGCTTTACTCGTATCTGGGTACAAACGATTGTTCCGCCAGCAATTACGATGACTTTGTACTTTGTTATCTTTGGTCAATTGATCGGTCAGCGCATTGGAGAGATGCACGGCGTGAGTTACATGGCGTATATTGTCCCTGGCCTTATCATGATGTCCGTCATTACTAACTCGTACTCAAATGTGGCTTCTTCTTTTTTTAGCGCCAAATTTCAAAAGCACATCGAGGAGTTATTGGTCGCCCCCGTTCCGAACTACGTTATTATTTGGGGGTACGTCATGGGGGGCGTGACGCGAGGTTTGTTGGTCGGCACTTTAGTGACCGCGGTGTCTTTGCTCTTTGTTGACTTACAGGTCCATCATTGGTGGGTCATTGTGATCACGGTATTGTTGACCTCAATCGTGTTTGCGCTAGGCGGTTTGATCAATGCGGTGTTCGCCACCACCTTTGATGACATCTCAATCGTTCCCACTTTTGTGCTTACACCATTGACTTATTTAGGCGGTGTTTTTTATTCGTTGAGTTTGCTGCCTGAGTTTTGGCAAGGTGTGTCGAAAATCAACCCGATTGTTTATATGGTTAACGCGTTTCGCTACGGGTTCCTGGGCATCTCTGATGTGCCAATCGCCACGTCGTTTATGGTGTTAATAGGATTTGTGGTTGCCCTATACGCCTTAGCTCACTATTTGATCACCCGTGGTATTGGGTTAAGGCATTAATCGTCAATCAACACCATCTCGAGCAAATCGCGATCAATGGTAGAGCGGTAAAAGCCTTGCTATTAAGGCCGCTCTTGTTCTTGTAACAATAGGGGCGAGAGTGGTTGTTCGTTCCAACGCGTTAGCGAGTGTTTACCGGTAAGGGATGGCGGTGATTGAATAAGGTACGTTTTAAAGTTGAATAATAAAAAGGTCGCTGTTAAGCGACCTTTTTCTTTGCACAAAATTAAGCTTGAGAAGCCGTTTCACTTTCTGGCTCTTGCCCGCTGGTTTGCTCGTCACGAGATTCTTGAGTAAAGTCCACGACAAGGTTGTCGATGAGGCGAACTTGACCGAGAAAAGCCGACATTAAAATCACAATCTGTTGAGTGTGCTGATTGATATCTTGTAAAGTGCGTGCATCGCGGATAAAAATTTGATCTGGTTCGAGATCGGCGGCTCTTAGTTGATCATTGGCGTCTTCGATAATCGAGTCGTAATCATGGCGACCGCCGCGAATGGCACTGCTCATCCAGCGCATAGTGCGTGCGAGTACTGGCGCACGTTGACGCTCATCAATCGTCAGTAGATTATTGCGAGAACTCATCGCCAGGCCATCGAGTTCACGCGTCGTCGGGACACCGACAATGTCGACGTTTAACGCCAAATCGCTAACGAGTTTGCGCACAATGGCCAACTGTTGGAAATCTTTTTCACCAAAACACGCCAGATCCGGCTGAATGATATTGAGCAATTTAGTCACTACGGTCGTCACGCCGCGAAAATGGCCAGGGCGAGCATTGCCTTCTAAAATAGCCGACAGTACCGGAACATCGACCAAAGTGTGTGACTCTGGCTGTTCTGGGTACATGGTCTCTACTTCTGGAATGAAGACGGCATCTACGCCTGCTTCCATCAATTTACTCAAGTCAGCTTCTAGGGTTCTTGGGTAGTTTTCTAAGTCGTCTGCGCGATCAAATTGCAGCGGGTTGACAAAGATACTGACGACGACAATATCGGCAAGTTCTTGCGCTTTTTTGACTAAAGTAAGGTGACCATCGTGTAAATTGCCCATCGTGGGTACAAAACCAATACGTCGTCCATCGCGTCGCGCTTGTTGAATAAATTCACGAGCTTCTGAAATTTCAGCAAAAGTTTGCATTGCAATGACCTCTAAGCAATTGTGTGGGCGTCATCAGGAAACGCGCCATTACGCACATCTTCGATATACTGTGCAGCGGCTTGATGAATACTGCCTGTTTCTGCTAAAAAGTTTTTCGAAAATTTGGGTATATAGTTGGCGGAGATGCCGAATATATCATGCATGACCAACATTTGACCATCGGTCTTATTACCCGCACCGATACCGATCACAGGAATGTCAAGTAACTGGGTGATCCGCTCAGCTAATTCACTTGGCACGCACTCAAGCAATACGATTTGTGCGCCTGCTTGTTGTAAAATCAGTGCGTCTTTGACCATTTTATCCGCTTTGTCTTGTTCACGGCCTTGAACTTTATACCCGCCTAAGATATTAACAGATTGAGGCGTTAAGCCTAGGTGTGCACAGACTGGAACCGCGCGTTCTGTCAGCATACTAATGGTTTCAGCCAGCCACTCTCCGCCTTCTAATTTTACCATGTTGGCCCCTGCTTGCATTAACTTAGCGGCATTTTCGCACGCTTGTAATGGGGAGGCGTAGCTCATAAATGGCATATCTGCGAGCAGTAAACTGTTGGGGCTACCGGCTCTGACGCTGCGGGTGTGGTAGCAAATATCGTCAACCGTGACGGGCAAAGTGTCTGATTGGCCTTGTAGAACCATGCCAAGGGAGTCTCCGACGAGTAATACCGGCATTTCCTGGCTTTCGAACACTTGAGCAAAGCTGGCGTCATAGGCGGTGACACAAGCAAATTTGTGACCTTCTTTTTTCCAAAGATTAAGGTCATTAATGGTAACTTTTTTCATTGTTTTTCCTTACTCGTTTGGCAGGCTTTGCCAAATACTAAGCCCGTTTAATGGCGTGTTAGCCAGCAACTCAGAGAGCTTAGTCCCATCGGGGAGCGTTAAATCGGGAGTGATCTCAGCCAGAGGGTAGACAACGAATTCTCTGACTTTCATTCCGTAATGTGGGATGGTTAGTCTAGGGTGTTCGATGGTCTCTTGGCCATAGAGCAAGATATCTAAATCGAGCGTTCTTGCTCCCCAACGTTGTTCTTTTCTTACCCGGCCGTGCTCGAGCTCGATACGCTGGGTGTGCTCTAGCAGTTCAAGGGGTGTTAAGTGGGTGTACAACTTGGCCACCGCATTGATGTAATCCGGTTGATCTTGAGGGCCCATCGGCGTACTTGAGTACAGCGATGACACTTGCTCCCATTGGCTATCGGGGAGCTGTTTTAGCGCTTCGATGGCCTGTTGGGCTTGCTGTACTGGGTTGTCTAAGTTACTGCCGATGGCAATGTATACCGTTTTCATCATGCTTTGGGTTTCTTTTTACTGGTATTGCGACGGCGGCGGCGCGGCTTGCTGCTACCTGGCTCGTTGATGTCGTTAACCATGGCTTGGCGCATATTGCGACCCGCTTGTTGGAAGGTATCCCACCACTTGGCCAATTCTTGTGTTTCACCGCCTTCGATCTCGCCGCGCATTTCCAAAAAGTCAAAACCGGCTCTGAATTTATTGAGCTCGAGCAAGCGAAAAGCGCGTTTACCGCTGCGGCGCATCAAGCGCATTTGCAATACCCAAATATCGCGAATGGTCGTGGTATGACGGCGCGGAATAGCAATGGTTTTTACTTGTGCATCTAAAATGACATTGCTCGCTTCCATCATGGCGTCGTAGGCATTGAGGTTTAACTCTTTTTCTAGCTTGTTCGAAAGAGATATCAATGGGTACCACAGCATTGCGGCAAACATGAAAGCAGGGTTGATGCGTTTGCCCTCGAGAATACGTTGGTCCGTTGAATCGAGTACGATATCGAGCATTTGCTCTGTCGCCGAGTCGTATTGCTCGGTAAAGTGCTCAGCAATAACGGGAAACATCTGTTGAAACAAACCGTATTCACGCAGCAGATGGTAGGTCTCTAGCCCTTGTCCTGATTGCAATAACTTTAATGATTCTTCGTACATACGCGCTGCGGGAATGTCTTTGAGTAGCCCGGCAAGCTCTTCAATCGGCGCGGCGGTTTCTTCTTCGATATCAAAGTCGAGTTTCACCGCAAAGCGAATGGCTCGCAGCATACGCACTGGATCTTCTCGGTAGCGTTTATCGGGGTCACCGATGAGGCGAATCAGGCGCTCTTCTAAGTCTTCAACACCTCGAGCGTAGTCGTGGATCGAATAATCAGCGATGCTGTAGTAAAGCGAGTTAACCGTAAAGTCGCGTCGTTCCGCATCTTCGTCTATAGTGCCGTATACGTTATCTCTTAACAGCATACCCTCTTTGGATTGCAAAGACGTTTTATCATTCGATTGATCGTGATGACCGCGAAATGTCGCGACTTCAATGATATCGCGGCCAAACATAATATGGGCAAGACGAAAGCGACGACCAATAAGACGGCAATTGCGAAACAACTGTTTGATTTGCTCCGGTGTTGCATTGGTGGCGATATCAAAATCTTTTGGCGTTAAGCCAAGCAGTAAATCGCGGACACCGCCGCCAACGAGAAAGGCATCAAAGCCTGCACTATGAAGGCGATACAGGACTTTGAGTGCATTTTCACTGATTTGTTTACGCGAGATATTGTGTTCTTCGCGAGTGAACACGTTCAATGAGAGCTCCGGGCGTTGGAGGTGTTCGTCTGTGATGTTATCGTTTGTATTCATGTGCATTATTGGCAATGGTTTCTCAACCTAGCGTTATTGAATTTGCTGCGCCAAAGCGCAATTTGCGGCTAATCATAGCTCAACCGAAGGCATTTGAGAATGTTGCGGAATACTTAATTGGTTAGGTAGTTGATTTAAAGTCCAATTTTCGACACCCCAATGCAGTATTTCTGCCAGTTTTGCCTCTTTTAAGTTGGCTTCGAGCTTAAACCCCAAAAAGTTCATGGCGGCGAGCAATGTGCGTCTGGGGTGTTTTTCATCTAATGCCGGGGCGTGGTTTTGCTTGGATAATTTTAACCCTTGCGCTGTCGTTGCCAAAGGCAAGTGCAGATAAGACACCGGCGTTTTCTTTAATTGGTGGTATAAGCTGATTTGGCGTCCCGTCGGTTCAATCAAATCTGCGCCGCGCACCACTTCGGTAATACCTTGCTCAATGTCATCAATGACGACAGCAAGGTTATAAGCAAACAGCCCATCTTTTCTTTTAATGATGAAGTCTTCTCGGGCTAGGGCATCTGGAATGGTCAGTACCCCGTGTTTTCGGTCGTGAAATTGGTAAATGGGGCTGCGGGGTTGTAATCGGATTGCCCCGGTTGACCACTGTTTTTTTCGGCAACGGCCTTGATAAAAGCCACCGCTTTGTTGAACTTCTTTGCGAGTGCATTGACAGTAATAGGCTTGGCCTTGCGATAGCCAATGATCAATCTGCGCTTGGTATAAGTCATGGCGATGGCTCTGATAAACGACTTCTCCGTCCCAGTGTAACTGGTAGCGTTCAAGGGTTCTTAGGATCTGGTCGGCGGCGCCTGCCATTTCTCGTGGTGGATCGAGATCCTCAATGCGTACTCGCCACAAACCGCCTTGAGATTTCGCTTGGAAGTAACTGCCCAATGCGGCGATTAACGAGCCAAAATGCAACGGGCCAGAAGGGGATGGGGCGAAACGACCTATGTATCTCATACTGCTCTTTTGTTTCATCCTGTCAGATCAATCGAGTTACTATAAAACCAAATGCCTTCGAGAAAAAGGCGAACAGGTTTAAAAATCTTCTCGTTAAAGAAAAACCAGATAATTTACAAGGGAAGCGTATTCGTGACGATGAGTCTTTTTTCGATAGGAAGGCTCACGGCGTTAGAAAAAGAGTAACGCGGCGTTGCGTCGCCATGAGCAACGACAAAAGGGAGCATGAGCTCCCTTTATTCTAGCGCTCGATAAGGCTTTAGCCTTGCATTTGGCGTTCTTTGATTTCTGCGAGTGTTTTACAATCAATACACAAATCGGCTGTTGGGCGAGCTTCTAAACGGCGAATGCCGATCTCAACCCCACAAGATTCACAAAAACCGAAATCATCATCTTTGATTTTATCCATGGTTTTTTCGATTTTTTTGATCAAGCGACGTTCGCGATCTCGGTTGCGCAGTTCAAGACTGAACTCTTCTTCTTGAGATGCGCGATCAACCGGATCGGGGAAATTGGCTGCTTCGTCTTGCATGTGGTGTACAGTGCGATTGACCTCTTCCCTGAGTTGATTGCGCCATGCAGTCAAGATTTTAGTAAAGTGTTCCATCTGCTCTGGCGACATGTATTCTTCGCCAGCTTTTTCTTGGTATGGTTCAACACCGGCAATAGCTAGAATGCCTAGCGTTTTTTTCTTTGAGTCTGGCATACTGCATCTCCTACTTACACCTTGTTAACTGCTTTGCAGCTAATTTAAGGCGGGTATCTATATCAGAAAGAAGCGTGGGTGGCAACGACTGAATCAGATACTTCACTGAATATGATGGCAAGGTCAATATTTATGATGATTTTGCCAAGAAATGGGTGTCGTAAGGCTGATTTCAGAAGGGGTGATTTGTGCTTGATAACACAAGACCTCAACACCGGCTTCTTCCGCTTGTTTTAATAGTAATGAATAATCGCGGTCTATATGGTGGGCAACCGTGACTTTTTCAATCCCTGTATGTAAAACAGCGAAAAAAAGTACCGCTCGATAGCCCGCTTGTTTCATGGCGATCAACTCTCGCAGGTGTTTTTGTCCGCGGGCGGTGACGGCATCGGGAAAGGCACCGAGTTTATCTTGTTGGTCGAGCAATAACGTCACACTTTTTACTTCGATGTAGCAATCGGGTTGATTTGGATCGCTGAGCAAAATATCAATGCGACTCTTTTCGTGTCCGTAAGTGACTTCGGTGTGTAATTGCTGGTATCCAATGAGCTCTTTAATGCGCTGTTGGTTAATGGCGTCGACAACTAAAGGGTTCGCTTTCGCGGTATTGACGACAATGAAATCGCCTTGTTGAGTCTGGGTGATTTCCCAACTGTTGGGGTATTTGCGTTTTGGGTTGGTCGATGTTGAATACCACAGGGTATCTCCTGGGGTCGCACAGCCGGTCATAGCGCCCGTGTTAGCGCAGTGAATTGTGCGAATTTCCCCATTGTCTAATTCGATGTCGGCGAGAAAGCGTTTATAGCGACGCAGTAACTTGGCCGATTCTAGTGCCGGTTCGAACTTCATAATTTACTGTTTTTATGTACAATGATGTTATACGTTCATCATAAGGTTTTTTCTTTGTCTCAGCTACCTATTGAATCGGTTATGCCCCAATTATTGACCGCGTTGGATCAGTCTTCGCAGGTCATACTCAAAGCGCCTCCGGGGGCAGGGAAGTCGACGCTGTTGCCGTTACGGCTACTGGAGAATAACGCACACCAGCGCATTATCATGTTGGAGCCGAGGCGGTTAGCGGCGCAAAACATTGCTCAATTTCTTGCCAAGCAACTCAACGAGCCGATTGGGCAAACTGTCGGCTATCGCGTGCGCGGCGATAGTAAAGTTTCACAGCACACGCGCTTACAAGTGGTGACCGAAGGGGTGCTGACTCGCATGATGCAAAGCGACCCTGAACTGAGTGACTTTGATCTGTTGATTTTTGATGAGTTTCACGAACGCCATTTACACGGTGATACGGCGCTGGCGTTTGCTCTAGAAGTTCAAACATTGCGCGATGAGTTAACCTTATTGGTGATGTCGGCAACGTTAGAGTACTCATCATTGTGCGACGTATTGAGCGAGGCTGAGTACATCGAATCTCAAGGCCGTCAATTCCCTGTGCAAATCGATTATCACCCCTTGATGGCCAACGTGTCGCTTACCACCGCTGTCAGCCAAAAGGTGCAGCAAGCACTGGCACGATACGACGATTCTATTTTAGTGTTTTTGCCCGGTGTCGCAGCGATCAAAACGGTTGCTCAAGTTTTGTCTTCTTCACTCGGCACGGATGTTCACATTGCGCCTTTGTATGGGCAAATGAGCATCAAAGATCAGCAAGCGGCATTGTTACCCGCCCCTAAGGGAAAGAGAAAAGTCGTGTTAGCGACCAACATTGCTGAAACGTCATTAACGATTGAAGCCATTGGTGGTGTGATTGACTCAGGCCTAGAGCGCATGGCTGAATTTGATTTAAAATCTGGCAGCACGCGTCTCAAACAAAAGCGCATTGCTCAATCTTCGGCAATTCAGCGCAGTGGCCGCGCAGGCCGCTTACAAGCAGGGTGGTGCTGGAGACTGTATTCTGAAGCACAATTTCGCCAGCAAGCATTGGTCCCAGAGCCAGAAATTCTGCGCAGTGATTTGGCGCCCTTGGTGATGGAGCTATCGCAATGGGGGGTGAATGAGGTTTGTGAGCTGGCTTGGCTTGATGAGCCTAAGGCTTCTTCTATTGCTCAAGCCAAAACGCTCTTGTCTGATTTGGGCTTGTTGACGGATACCGGGTTGACGGAACTTGGTCGACTCGCTTACCCCTATCCCTGTCATCCTCGTTTAGCCGCGATGTTGGTGAAAGCAGAAGCGTCGTTAAGGCCGACGGCGGCACTGATTGTCGCGTTGCTTGAAGAGCGAGAAACCAAGGGCGATCTTTGTTTTTGGGTCAGATTGTGGTGTGAAGCAAAGCACCCCCAACAACAGCGTGTGTCTAAGACCGCTGAGCGCTTTTTATCTCAAGGTGAACGCATGTCAAGTCAGCAAATTGAGCTTGATCAAGTGCCTGCCTTGCTGTGCTTGGCTTACCCTGATCGAATTGCTCAGGTGCGCGCCTCATCTATGAACTATTTACTCGCTAATGGCCATGGCGGGCATTTTTCAGATCACAGTTCGTTTTTAAATCGCGAGGATTATCTGGTTGCCATTGATTTGCGTCACAGTGATGGCCAAAGCAGTAGCCAAATTTTGTGTTATGTCGAATTGGGATTGAATGTGATCGAAGAGACGATGGCTCGATTGATTGAACAAAGAGAATGGGTTGATATCGATGACAAAACCGGAACCATCAAAGCGCATTTGCAGACGCGTTACCAAACATTAGTGCTTGCACAAGTCCCAATTGTGAATCCTGAGCCAGAAAAAATGACTCAGGCTTTACTTAATTATGTCCATCGTCACCGTTTGTCGTGTTTAAATTGGCATGAGAGTGTTCAACAATGGGTGACTCGTATTCGGTGTGCAGAGCAGTGGTTACCAGAGTATCCATGGCCAGATGTTTCTGAGGCGGCTTTATTAGCCTCGACCGAGCTTTGGCTACTGCCAGAATTGCATCAGTGTAAGTCGGTAAAAGGATTAAAACAGATTGATCTTGTCAAGGCACTGACGCGTCTGTTGCCGTGGCCGTTACCACAAATATTGGACAATGAGTTACCCACTCATTACCGCGTTGCGACAGGGCAGGTCCATCCTATCCGCTATGTCGAAGCACAATCTCCGATCTTATCTGTGCGGATGCAACAGATGTTTGGCGAACGACAAAGCCCGACGATTGCACAAGCTAGGGTGACCTTAACCGTGGAGTTATTATCGCCAGCCAATCGCCCTTTGCAGTTAACACAAGACTTAGCCAGTTTCTGGCAAAACGGCTATCAAGCGGTCAAAAAAGAAATGAAAGGGCGTTACCCCAAACACGTTTGGCCTGATGACCCAGCTCAACACCAGCCAACCACTAAAACCAAAAAGCAGTTAAATTCATGACGGATAAAAAAACAACTCCAAAAGCGAAGAAAAAACAGGCTCCAACCAAACGAGGTAAAGAGAAGTCATCTTCTGCGAGTACGAATAAAAAGCCGGTAAAACCAACGGGTAATAAACCGAGTCGTTGGCGGGTATTGTGGGGGTTTTGTTGGAAGGCCAGTTTGGCTTTATCTGCGGTATTAGTGGTATGGGGTGTTTATCTCAATGCGGTAGTGAAAGAGCGTTTTGAAGGGCACTTGTTTAGCTTGCCAACGGTGGTGTATGCCAGGATTTTAGATTTATCACCTGGTGAAGGACAAACCATTGAGCAGATAAGAGATGAGCTCGATATTCTTAATTATCGCAAGGTATCGTCCCCAAAATTTGCTGGTGAGTATTCGATGTCAGCGCATAAAATTGAGCTGATTCGCCGGCCCTTTGCGTTTCCCGATGGGGAAAGCCCAGATCGTCACGTCATGTTGTATTTTGATCAACAAGGTCTGCAAAGGATCCATTCGTTAGATTCTTCCGGTGATCTTGGCTTTTTACGCCTCGATCCCAAAATGCTCGGCATGTTAGAAAAAAACAGCGATGAGCAGCGTTTGTTTTTGCGCCGTGATCAATTCCCAGAAATGATGATCGATGCCTTGTTAACGACCGAAGACCGCGATTTTTACCAGCACGACGGGGTTGAGCCATTATCCATTGCTCGAGCTTTACTGGCGAACATCCGCGCCGGTAGAACGGTTCAAGGTGGCAGTACCCTGACTCAGCAATTGGCGAAAAACCTATTTTTAAGTCGCGATAGAACCTTGTGGCGAAAATTGCAAGAAGCTTATATTGCATTGATTTTAGACCATAAATACAGTAAAGACCGCATTTTACAAGCCTATCTCAACGAGGTTTACTTAGGGCAAAGTGGTTCACAAGCCATCCATGGTTTTGGGCTAGCTGCCCGCTATTACTTTGGCCAACCTATCCAAGAGTTGCGAATTGATCAGTTGGCCATGTTGGTGGGGTTAGTCAAGGGCCCGTCGTACTACAATCCAGTGCGTTACCCCGAACGGGCGAAAAAGCGTCGTGATTTGGTCTTACGTTTGATGATGAATGAGAACTTGTTATCGTCAAAGCAATACAATACCTTGGCCAGTCGCCCCCTTGGTTTACAAGCCAAGCCCCATGTAGCGAGCAGGCAGCCTGCGTATTTCCAACAAGTCAGCCGAGAAATCAAGCGCACTTTAGGCGATCAATTTAAAGCGGAAGAAGGCCTGCGCGTGTTTACTTCTCTCGACCCGATTTCGCAAGATAGGCTCGAACAAGCCGTGCAATACGAAATTCCGCAACTTGAAAAACGCACTGGACACGATTTGCAAGTGGCTGCGGTGGCCGTCGCACGACAAAGTGGTGAAATCCGCGCAATGATCGGCGGTAAACACACACAATACGACGGTTATAACCGAGCGATTAGCGCCAGTCGACAAATTGGCTCTTTGGCCAAGCCAGCGGTGTATCTTACCGCGCTGTCAGAGCCGGAGAAATACGATTTAGCCACGACACTGCAAGACACGCCTTTGACGTTAGAAAGCGATGATGGGCAGCGTTGGCAACCACAAAATTACGATCGCAAGTTTCGCGGTGAGGTGCCTTTGTATCAAGGGTTAGCCAAATCTCTTAACGTGCCGACGGTTCGTCTCGGGATGGAGCTTGGCATTGATAACGTGTCTGAAACCATGGAAAAAATTGGTATTGATGGCAATGAGATAAGACCGGTACCCTCGATGTTTTTAGGCAGCTTTAGTTTAAGCCCTTTTAGTGTGGCTCAGATGTTTCAAACCATCACCAACTCCGGACGTAAAGCGCCTTTAACGGCCCTTCGTTATGTGATGGATGTAAAAGGCAATGTGTTGTATCGATCCCTGCCAAGAGCGTCACAAGTCGTGCCAGAACAAGCGGCATGGCTAACCACTTACGCAATGAAAATGGGGGTACTACAAGGCACAGGTCGCCACTTACAACAGTCTTTCTCTTGGGCCGCTCTTGCAGGAAAAACCGGCACCAGTAACGATACACGCGACAGTTGGTTTGTCGGTGTCGATGGTCGAGAAGTCACGACATTATGGGTAGGCCGAGATAACAATAAGCCGACGCAATTGACGGGTGCCAGTGGCGCACTTCGAGTTTATGAGCAATATTTATTGCGCCGGCAACCCGAAATGTTGCAATTGCCTTGGCCTCAAAATATAAAAACGATGGGGTTTGATCACAATGATCAAGGAGGCTTATCACTAAATTGCCAACGTCAACCTGATATAAAACTGCCCGTTTGGGATCGCGGTAATCAATGGCAACAACGCTGTGAGAAAAGTAAAACCTGGTTTCAACGCGTGTTTGATTGGTAATGATCAAACTCAACAATAAGGAATAAACAAATGATCGGGTTACGACGAGCAAGCGTGTCTAGATACCTGTATTTGGGGCTAACGGTGAGCTTTTGCTCTTTATTATCGTTTTGCTCTTGGGCAGACACTAAGGCGTCGCCTACGGATGAGCTCAGCACCCCTCGTTTTGAAGCACGCCCAGATCAGCGGCCTAAAATTGCTCTCGTATTAGCGGGTGGAGGGGCGAAAGGGGCCGCTCACATTGGCGTTCTTAAAGCATTAGAAGAATTAGCCATCCCGGTTGATTTCATTACCGGTACTAGTATGGGGGCCTATGTCGCAGGCTTATACGCAACCGGGATGAGCGCCGATGAAATCGAAACCCTGGTGACCAGCATCGATTGGAGCAATGGCTATCGCGATCGAGTGAACCGCAGTGAACGCCGCCTGCGTGAAAAAGAATACGAAGATCGTTACCAACTCAATACCGATTTGGGGATTGGACTGGGGGAAATTCATTCCCCGGTTGGGGTTGTTCTGGGCCAAAGTATGTGGCAAATCTTGCGAAAGAGCACGGGGAATTTGCCGTTATTTCGAACGTTTGATGATCTGGCGATTCCGTATCGTCCTGTCGCGACCGATATTGTCAGCCTTGAGCCAGTGGTCATTAGCCGAGGTTACCTCTCTGATGCCATGATGGCGAGTATGTCGGTACCCGGCGTACTCCCTCCATTTCCGATGGATGGCAAGATGTTGGTCGATGGCGGTGTCACCAATAATATGCCGGTGGATGTCGCTCGTAAAATGGGGGCCGACATTGTTATCGCGGTTGATATTAGTACGGACTACAAAAGTAAAGACGCTTTTACTGATATGTTTACCGTTGCCGATCAGTTGTCAAACTATCTGGTCAGGCGCAATACCGAGCAGCAAGCTCAGCAATTAGACGCAAATGATGTGTATATTAAGCCTCATGTTGGCGACATGGAAACAACGGAATTTGACCGTATGCCTGAGGCGTATGAGCAAGGGTATCGAGCCGTGTTTAGCCATCTTAGCAACTTAAAAAAGCTGTCGGTAACCAAAACAGAATACCAAGATTACCAAGACAAAAAAGAAGCGGTGCGCGAGGGACTTATCTATGGCCACCAAGTGAACATCGATCACATTGCCATCAATAACCACACTCATTACAGTGATGAGTGGATTCTCAAGCGGCTCAACCTACCAACCGGCCAAGTGCTGTCACAAGAGCAAGTTGAACAAAGCGTGCAAAAGCTTTACGCCTTAGATCGCTTTCAGTTGATCTCTTACCATTACCGTCAAAGTGATGAGGGCAATGAGCTCGTCTTTGATATCAAAGAGAAATCCTGGGGGCCAAACTACGCTAACTTCCGTTTTTTCCTTGAAGATGACTTTCGAACCAGTAGCCAATACGGTATTGGCTTGTCCACTAACTTCACCGATTTAAACGACAGTGGGGCGGAGTTTCGACTCAACTTGGATGTCGGTACCGATAAATTGATCGAAGGTGAGTTGTTCACTCCGCTGTTTTCCAGTCCGTATTTTTATAATGCGAGTAAGATTGACTATAGCGAAGAGTCGCGAAACTTTCCTCAATCCGATATTGAAAATCCCGATATCAGCGATGTTTACGATTATTGGCCAGTGGATTACGATACCTTAAGTGCCCAGTCCATATTGGGGTGGCAACCAGAGCTGTGGCAAGACGTACGCATAGGCCTTCGCTACAGCAAAGGGGATGCTAAATTATCCAACAATGAATCCGCCGGCACCGCCAGTTTTGAGCGCCGCGGTATTTTCGCTGATTATCGCCTAGACAGCTTGGATAACTACGCCTTGCCTAATGATGGCTGGTTACTCAATGTTGAATACTTATTGTCTTATGACGATGTTAACGCCGGGGGGCTATCGTCAATACTCCCTGAGTATCAAGATAACAATGATCGTGTTTACGAGTTAAAGTCAAAACTATTACACGCGAGAACCTTTGGTCGACATACCTTTGTCGCGCAATTCAATTACAGCTTTGTGAAAAGTGAAGCGGATCAGTTTCCGATTAACCCAGCTCAGTTGGGGGGCTTTTTGAATTTATCCGGTATTCCTCGCAACAGTCTTTTTGGCAAAAACAAATTGTACAGCAGTTTGGTGTATCGCTATCGCTGGTTTGATAATGATTTTGGGCTTTTTAAGGCGCCCGTTTATTTGGGCGGCTCGATAGAACGCGGCGGTGTTTGGTCCGATTCCGGAGTGGGCATTGACGATGCACCTATGTATAACGCAGGCTCGGTATTTGCCGGTATTGACTCTCCTATCGGGCCGATAGTGCTCGCGTATGGCAGAACAGAACAAAATATGAGTTCGGTGTATTTTATTATCGGAACTTCTTACTAGATGAGAATTTGAAAGGATGAAATGTCTCAAGTTGTCGACTTTTGCTCTAACTTGCTATGTTGATCAAAATGGTGAGATTTTAATTTCTCGTTACATTTGCTAATCTAGTGCTTACAGTTTGGCCTCTAGGGCGCTGTTTCCAGTCAGATCGATTGAATGAAAACAAGGGCAATGGAGAGCCAAGTTTCCAAGGATGTTCACTCTGTGTTTAAAACTCTAAAAGTATCAAATAGAGTGGACCGCAATGAGAGGAAAAAGTCGTGCTTGAAGCCTATCGTAAACACGTCGCAGAGCGTGCTTCAGAAGGAATCGTACCCAAACCCCTAGACGCGGAGCAAACCGCAGCGTTAGTTGAGCTATTAAAAAATCCACCGGAAGGTGAAACGGATGTTATTCTCGATTTATTTGAAAATCGCATTCCTCCCGGTGTCGATGAAGCTGCTTATGTCAAAGCGGGGTTCTTGTCTGCTCTGGTTAAAGAAGAGGTTTCCAGTCCTCTAATTTCGCGAGAAAGAGCGGTTGAGTTATTGGGAACCATGCAAGGTGGATACAACATTGAGCCTTTAATTCAGTCTCTTGATGATGATGCTCTAGCGCCTATCGCCGTTAAAGCACTGTCTAAAACGCTTTTGATGTTTGACGCTTTTTATGACGTGGAAGAAAAAGCCAAGAATGGCAATGAATACGCCCAATCTATTATTCAGTCATGGGCGGACGCCGAGTGGTTCTTAAATAAGCCAAAACTTGAAGAAAAACTGACGGTAACCGTTTTTAAAGTGTCGGGTGAAACCAATACCGATGACCTATCACCTGCACCAGACGCGTGGTCACGCCCCGATATCCCATTGCACGCACTCGCGATGCTAAAAAACGAACGCGAAGGCATTACCCCCGACGAGCCGGGTAATGTCGGTCCTATTTCTACGATTGACAATCTCAAAGAAAAAGGCTTTCCATTAGCTTATGTTGGCGATGTGGTTGGTACGGGGTCTTCGCGAAAATCTGCCACAAACTCTGTGCTTTGGTTCATGGGCCACGATATTCCTTATGTTCCAAACAAGCGCGGTGGTGGTGTTGTGCTCGGCGGTAAAATTGCCCCTATCTTCTTTAATACGATGGAAGATGCGGGAGCATTGCCTATTGAAGTCGATGTCAGCAAATTAGAAATGGGCGATGTGATTGATATCTACCCGTACGCTGGTAAAGTTTGTCGTCACGGTACTGATGAAGTTCTGGCTGAGTTCAAACTAAAAACCGAAGTCTTATTAGATGAAGTGCGCGCTGGTGGCCGAATTCCTCTGATTATCGGTCGTGGATTGACGGATAAAGCACGTCAATCTTTAGGACTTGAATCTTCCGATGTATTCCTAAAACCCGGTGATGTGGCTGATAACGGTAAAGGGTTTACCTTGGCTCAAAAAATGGTCGGCAAAGCCTGTGGTCTTCCTGGTGTTCGCCCTGGTGCGTACTGCGAGCCGAAAATGACCACGGTTGGGTCGCAAGATACCACTGGGCCAATGACACGTGATGAGCTCAAAGACTTGGCGTGTTTGGGTTTCTCAGCGGACTTAGTGATGCAATCTTTTTGTCATACCTCTGCTTACCCGAAACCCGTCGATGTGAATACCCACCACACGTTACCGGACTTCATTATGAACCGCGGTGGGGTGTCTTTGCGCCCGGGTGACGGAATTATTCACTCTTGGTTGAACCGCATGTTACTGCCAGACACCGTGGGCACGGGCGGGGACTCTCACACTCGTTTCCCCTTAGGGATCTCATTCCCTGCCGGCTCTGGTTTGGTGGCCTTTGCTGCGGCAACCGGTGTCATGCCTTTAGATATGCCTGAATCAATACTGGTGCGCTTTAAAGGGAAGATGAAACCGGGTATTACCCTTCGAGATTTAGTGCATGCCATTCCCTACTACGCGATTCAGCAAGGCTTATTGACGGTTGAAAAATCTGGCAAGATCAATGAGTTCTCAGGCCGAATTCTCGAAATTGAGGGTTTGGAGCACTTAACGGTTGAGCAAGCATTTGAGCTTTCTGATGCGTCAGCGGAGCGAAGTGCGGCAGGGTGTACGGTTAAGCTCTCTCAAGCGTCAATCGAAGAATACCTCAATTCAAATATCGTCATGTTGAAATGGATGATTTCTGAAGGTTATGGTGACGTTAGAACCATCGAAAGACGGATTAAGGCCATGCAAGAGTGGCTAGACAACCCTGAATTGATGCAAGCGGATGCCGATGCGGAATACTCCCATGTCATTGACATTGATCTCGCTGAAATTGATGAGCCTATTTTGTGCGCGCCAAACGATCCCGATGATGCTCGTTTGCTTTCTGAAGTGCAAAATACCGATATCGATGAAGTGTTTATCGGTTCTTGTATGACCAATATTGGCCATTTCCGTGCGGCGGGTAAACTGCTTGATAAGTACAAAGGCCAACTTGAGACTCGTCTGTGGATAGCACCACCAACTAAAATGGACAAAGATCAGTTGGTTGAAGAAGGTTACTACGGGATCTTCGGCAAAGTGGGTGTGCGTATTGAAACCCCAGGGTGTTCTTTGTGTATGGGGAACCAAGCGCGCGTGGCGGATAAAGCGACAGTCATGTCGACCTCAACACGTAACTTCCCCAACCGTTTAGGCGCTGGCGCAAATGTCTTCTTAGCCTCGGCTGAGTTGTCTGCCGTTGGGGCAATTTTAGGTCGTATCCCTACGCCACAAGAGTACTTGGAGTTTGCGGAACAAATTGATGCAACCGCGGCAGATACCTACCGCTACCTCAATTTCCACCTCATGGGCCAATACAAAGATAAAGCCGATACAGTGATCTTCCAAGAACCAGCTTAATCTCTGGCTTATTGCCGACTCACTTAAAGGCCCTAATGTTGATTAGGGCCTTTTCTTTTGCTGACTTTCCTGGTCGACCAATTATAATGCCGAGTTATTTTATTGAGCTGCTTATCGGACTTAGGCCGATTGCAGCGATAATAAGGGGTCACTCGTGGAATTTGAATTTACCAAAAATACGTTATTGGGGACTTACTCAGTGCGCTGCGAAATGGAGCACCAGATCCTTGCTCGCTGGCTAGAGGACGAAATCGGTGCACAGCGCACAATGATTGATCAAGTTCACAGTTTTCTCGAACTCTGTGCAAAAAAACCGATGCAAACGCATTGGTTACCCGGGAGAGAGATAGGTGTAAGTGGTTTAGAGCATGAAATAAAAGTAATGCAAAATTCGTTAGTTAATGATGATGAATGGTTAGAAGAAGAGGGGATGTCACTCTATCAATCTGAAGGCATCAGCGTGTGTGGTCTCGAAGACTTTCGCCAAGTGTTTCTGCAGTGGTGTGATTTTGTTGCACAGTATTAATCCAAGTAAAATTTATTGCGCACCATTATGGTGACAAAAAAATACCACGCATCATTTTAGTGATTGTTTGCACAATAAAGGTGCGCTCACTTCCCTTGTGTACTGGTTTTTTTCTTTATTTTTATATTTATCAGTCACTTAAAATAATGGCACGTACTTTGTATTACAAATGTGGTATCAAAACGACAGTTTGGGAGAAGGTACGATGAAATTAATAAATGCGATAATAAAACCGTTTAAGCTTGACGATGTTCGCGAAGCTTTAGCGGATGTAGGTGTTGAGGGGATGACTGTCTCTGAAGTCAAAGGATTTGGACGTCAGAAAGGTCATACCGAGCTGTATCGAGGTGCAGAGTACCAAGTTGACTTTCTACCGAAAGTGAAATTGGAAATCGCAACTCAGTCAGACAATGTCGATCGAGTGATTGAGGCGATTTCAAAAGCGGCTCACACGGGTAAGATCGGTGACGGTAAGATTTTTGTCTACGATCTGAGCCAGGCTGTGCGTATTCGCACAGGTGAAACAGATTCAGAAGCATTATAAGATTCAAGGGATTGGAGACTATAAACATGGAATTAGCAACAACAGTAACAGAACTGCGTTACGCATTAGACACTTTTTATTTCCTCATTTCAGGTGCGTTAGTTATGTGGATGGCAGCAGGATTTGCCATGCTCGAATCAGGGCTTGTTCGCTCTAAAAACACCACTGAAATTTTAACCAAAAACTTCGTGTTGTACGCAGTAGCTTGTACTATGTACTTGTTGGTTGGCTACAATATTATGTATGTCGACAATGGTGAAGGCGGTTGGATGCCATCGATTGGTGCGCTTATCGGCACTCAAGCGGATGGCGCGGACCACTCACTAGAATCTGACTTCTTCTTCCAAGTTGTTTTTGTTGCAACGGCAATGTCAGTGGTATCGGGTGCAGTTGCAGAGCGTATGAAGCTTTGGTCATTCTTGGTGTTTTCTGTCGTTCTTACCGCCTTCATCTACCCAATGGAAGGGTACTGGACATGGGGTGGTGGTTTCCTTTCTGCCGCTGGCTTTAGCGACTTTGCCGGTTCTGGTATTGTTCACATGGCTGGTGCTGCTGCCGCTCTTGCTGGTGTGCTACTTCTTGGCGCTCGTAAAGGCAAATACGGCAAAAATGGTGAAATCCACCCAATCCCTGGTTCAAATATGCCACTCGCAACACTGGGTACATTTATCCTGTGGCTAGGTTGGTTTGGTTTCAACGGCGGTTCTCAGTTGATGGTCTCTGACTTTGAAAATGCGACTGCGGTTGGTCAAATCTTCCTTAACACTAACGCTGCTGCGGCAGCTGGCGCAATCGCTGCCCTTATTGTTTGTAAGAGTACTTGGGGTAAAGCCGATTTAACCATGGTTCTCAACGGCGCATTAGCCGGTCTCGTTGCCATTACCGCTGATCCTCTTTCTCCTTCTCCAATCGCTTCTGTTATCATTGGTGCAGTCGCGGGCGTGATTGTGGTATTTAGCATCATCGCACTCGATAAAGTGAAGATTGACGATCCTGTCGGTGCCATTTCTGTTCACGGTGTGTGTGGTTTCTTCGGTGTTATGGTTGTTCCTATGAGCAATGGTGACGCAAGCTTTGGCGCACAGTTACTCGGCGCAGTTGTTATCTTTGCATGGGTTTTTGCTGCCAGCTTGGTTGTTTGGGCCATTTTGAAAGCCACCATGGGCATCCGAGTTTCTGAAGAAGAAGAAATGGAAGGTGTGGATATGAATGAGTGTGGTGTAGGCGCTTACCCTGAGTTTGTGACTAACAAATAAAAATTCGTTACACTTTTTTGAATCAAAACCTGCTGTCTACAGCAGGTTTTTTGATCTCTACACTAGGTAAACAATGTGTTTTCGTTATTATAAGTAAACTTTGATTGATAATAATTATTGTTAAGTTTATCAGGTGATGAGAATGAAACGAATGAAACCAAGCTGCCTACTGGCGATTGCTGCTTTACCTTTCTTAAATGCAACAGCGGCTTACGCTGCTGATGAAGTCAATGTTTACTCTTACCGACAACCTTTTCTTATTCAGCCAATGCTAGATGCTTTTACTCAAGAGACTGGCATTAAGGTGAATGTGAAATTTGCGAAAGCAGGTATTGCTGAGCAGTTGGTCCGCGAAGGCGAATTCAGTCCTGCTGATGTTTTACTGACGGTCGATATCAGTCGTTTGGCTGAATTGGTGGCAAAAGAGGTTGTTCAACCGGTATCAAACTCAGAAATACAAAATAATATTCCTGCGCAATATCGCGATAAAGACAATCAATGGTTTGCACTCACCTTACGCGCGAGAAATGTGTATTCTTCCAAAGAGAGGGTTGGGCCTCTAGCAGAAGAATTTACCTATTTAGATCTGGCGGATTCACGTTTTAAGGGCAAAGTGTGTACGCGAAGTGGTAAGCACCCTTATAATATCTCCTTGGTGTCTGCTATGATTGCCCATCACGGTGAGCAAGAAACAAAACAATGGCTTAACGGTGTGAAAGACAACTTAGCTCGCAAGCCGCAAGGAAACGATCGCGCACAAGTAAAAGCGATCAAAGAGGGTCTTTGTGATGTCTCGCTAGGCAACAGTTACTATTTGGGTAAAATGCTCGATGATAATGAGCAAAAAGCTTGGGCTGAGTCTGTGTACATCAACTTCCCTAACCAGACGACCAGTGGTACACATGTCAATGTCTCTGGGATGGCGATGGCGAAGTTTGCACCAAACAAAGACAATGCGCTTAAGTTAATGCAGTTCTTATCTGATCAACAAGCACAAAGTCTGTATGCAAAAGTGAACTATGAATATCCGGTGAACCCAAGTGTCTCACCTTCAGAGTTAGTGGCTTCATGGGGAGAGTTTAAAGCAGACTCTATTGCCCTTGGTGAGATAGCGGCCAATCATGAAAAAGCAACCAAGTTACTAGATGAAGTCAAATTTGACCTTTAATCTCGATACGGTAAGGCCCGTATCTCTGGGTCATTACTGAGTAAACATGAAACGATATTATCCTTTTTGGTTATTGGCCAGCACTGTGCTGGCCATATTAACTCTTGCCCCCATTACGGCAATTTTTTCTCTGTCATTGAGTCCTAGCGATGGTCTGTTTGAACACTTACAGCAGACAGTTCTACCTACTTATATCAAAAATACTTTTTTATTAACGAGTTATGTTTTGCTGGGCAGTGCTATTTTAGGGGTGCCTACCGCGTGGTTTATGGCCATGTGTCAAGTGCCGGGCGAGCGCTATTTACAGTGGTTGTTGGTGCTGCCTTTGGCCATGCCGGGCTACATAATGGGCTACATTTTTACTGATTGGTTTGACTTTGCAGGGCCAGTCCAGGTGTTATTGCGACACTGGTTCGACTGGCAGGCCGGGCAGTATTGGTTTCCCGATGTTCGCACCTTGCCCGGTGCTGCTATCGTATTATCACTGGGGCTTTATCCTTACGTCTATCTGCTTTGCCGCAACGCGTTTAAAGAACAAAGTAATCACTTGTTGAAATCGGCTCAACTGTTAAGACACGGCAGTATTGCGCGTTTTATGCTTGTGTCGATGCCATTGGCACGTCCTTCTTTAGTGGTGGCACTGTCTTTGGTGGCAATGGAAACGATTGGCGATTTTGGCACGGTCAGTTTTTTTGCTGTCAATACACTCACAACGGCGGTTTATGATACCTGGCTTGGTTATTCTGATCTCAATGCGGCGGCGAAAATTGCCGCTTCGATGTTAGGGGCCATTGTGATTTTATTGGCTCTTGAGCGATTTAGTCGCCGTAAACAGCGTCTGTTTCAAGCGCAAAACTCGGTTGAAAATATCGAGAAATTTGCCTTGAGTACAGCGAAAAAAATCGCGGTTTTATGCTGGTGTTGGGGCATTGTTTTTTTGGCTTTTTTCGCCCCTTTTGTGCAGCTTTTTCGTTATGCTTATCAATATTTTGCACAAAGTTGGAGCACATCTTTTTCCGAGTTTACAGCCAACAGTTTGTCGGTTTCTGCCATCGCGGCTGTATTGGCAGTGGGGTTGTCTTTGATCGTGACTTTAAACGCCCGTTTACACGCACGGCCTTCTCAATATCTTCAAAGCCGATTTTCTTCTTTGGGCTACGCGTTACCGGGGACAGTGTTAGCCATTGGCGTGATGTCTTTTTTGCTTATGATGGATCATCAAATTAATGATATTGCAGAGTTCTTTCACCTTGATAAGCCAGGGTTAATTTTATCTGGAACGATGTTTGCGATCATTTTTGCCTTTGTCGTGCGTTTTAGTACCATTGCCATTGGTACGATTGAAAGCCATTTGGCGAAAATATCCCCCTCCTTAGACATGGCAGCTCAATCTATGGGTTATCGGTCTTTGGCAATGCTAGCTCGTGTGCATTTTCCCTTGCTAAAGCGACCAATGTTAATCGCCGGTCTGTTGGTTTTTATCGAATCGATGAAAGAACTCAATGCGGCGCTCTTGCTAAGACCGTTTAATTTCGAAACCTTAGCGACCTATGTGTATAATTTTGCCTCTGACGAGCAATTGGAACTCGCCGCTTTACCGGCGATATTATTGGTGTTAGTTGGGGTTGTTCCCCTCGTGTTAATTAACCGTTCTTTAGAAAGGAGTCGGACATGACCTCCGCATTATCCGTATCTCAATTACAATGTGGTTATCAACAGCAAACGATTTTAGATCGCCTTTCTCTCGATGTTGAAGCGGGAGAAATTGTTTGCTTGTTAGGAGCAAGTGGGTGCGGTAAAACGACCTTATTAAAAGCCATTGCGGGTCTAATTGATACTGATGAAGGGATGATTTGTATTGATGGTCAAGCGGTTAATGGTCCCAACCTAAAAATAGAGCCAGAGCATCGTCAAATCGGAATGATATTTCAAGATTACGCTTTGTTTCCTCATCTCAATGTTGGGCAAAACATCGGTTTTGGTTTACGTCATTGGTCGAAGCAAGACAAACGCCAACGCATCAAAGAAATGCTGGCTCTTGTGCATTTAGAAGGATTAGAGGCACGCTTTCCCCATCAACTCTCTGGTGGTCAGCAACAGCGGGTTGCTATTGCAAGAGCGCTCGCCTATCAACCTAAGCTTCTTCTGCTTGACGAACCTTTTTCCAATATTGATAACCAAGTTCGCCACGAGTTAATCGGCGAAATTCGCCAATTGTTTAAAGCGCAAGGCATGACGGCGATTTTGGTCACTCACAGTCGAGAAGAAGCGTTTGCGTTTGGCGATAAAATTGCGGTGATGAATGAAGGGAAGATCGAACATTATGGCCATGCTGCCGAATTGTATCATCGCCCCAACAATACCTTTGTCGCTGAGTTCTTAGGTGCTTGCCGGTTTCTGTCGGCAACCCGTCTCGATGGCGATCGTTTTGCAACTGAGCTAGGGACACTCAAAGCTCAGGCTCTTTCCCCGATTGCTGAGGGAGAATCTGGTCTGGTGTTATTACGTCCTCATCAAGTCAGCGTGAGCGCTGACAGTAATAGCGCCTATCAAGTGGTCGAAAGTCAATTTACCGGTGAGAATTACCGAGTGCTGGTGTCGCTCGGGGAGCAGAGTGTTATCGCCACGACAAGCCAACCATTGCCTGCCGGCCAGCTTGTTTCGGTACGTCTTAACTCAAGTGAATTTATTGCACTGGCCAGCTAGTGCTATTTAGCTGCGTGATAAATGGCAAATTGACGGTTTTTGTCGACCGTTTGGCAATCGCCAAAAGCCTCTTTGATAATGGGGGGGTACTGCAAAAAACTGTTGGCGACAATCCACATGTTCCCATGGCTGTTGAGATGGTTTGGTGCTTGTCCCAGTAAGGTTTCTGCTGCTTGATAATGGGTTTCTAATCCACTGTGAAATGGCGGATTAGACACAATAGTTTGATAGTCACTGCGGGTATCGCTGTATATATCGGAAGCGAACACCTTGGCATCAAGCTGGTTGGCGATGAGCGTCGCTCGACTCGAGGCGAGGGCAAAGGCATTGATGTCACACATTTCTAAGCTGATTTGTGGGTTTTTTAGGGCAAGGTAGGCCCCAATGACCCCAGCACCACACCCAAAATCAAGAACTTTTCCTGAGAGTGCGGGTAAGTTCTTTAAGAGCAATTGAGTGCCGAGATCCAATTCCCCATGACTAAACACACCAGGCAGGCTTTTAACGGTAAAACACTCATCATTGACCATGACCTCAAAGCTTTTAAACCAAGAATCTAGTTCAAAGGCGGGGGCTTGTTTCTGACATTGTCCCCAGTAAAAAGCACAGCGGCGCGCGGAGTCGTATTTGTTGATCGGACCGTAAGGCGCAAACATCTTCTCGATGCTTTTAATACCAGATCGAGTTTCACCAACCGCGGCAATCTCAGTGTCGACACCTAATTTGTCCATGAGCATGGCCAATAGGTACTGGGCCTCTGTCTTGGCTTTTGGCCAATATAACAACACCATGTCAACGGGTTGGCTTTGATGCCACTCAATATCGAAATAGCAATTTAAAGTTGGAGCGCGTTTCGATATCGAGCGGTAGTAGCTGTAATTGGTACACAAGATAGAGACGGACGCACAGACCTCAAGCAGCTCAACTGGAAAGTCATCTTCGACCTCGCCAGCGATCAATAGGTGTTTACCTGAAAAGTAATCCAATTGACGATGTGCAATTTGACTCGGTGCGGTATAAGCAGACATAGGGTTCCTCAAGTTGGTAGACCAAGTATAGCTGGCGCGAAGTTTCTCATACATTGACCAGGCAATGAAGCGAAAATGTGGCGAACAGGGTTAAGTTTGGTCTTGTTTATCGAGAAAGTGCTTAAACTCTTCTTCATAAATATTAAACAGTACGAGAGTAATGGCAAAAATGAGTGGCCCATAAATCAAACCAATCAATCCAAAGACTTGTATGCCACCAAGCAGAGAGAAGAAAATCAGTAATGTACTCATCCCAGAGTGACCTTGCATAAGCAGCGGTCGTAAAAAGTTATCGATTGAGCCTACCACTGCCATACACCAAATGGCGAGAAAAAGTGCCCAACCTGAATCACCGATGACAAAGAGGTATAAGGTCGCGGGCAACCAAATTAATGCCGTGCCAATGACGGGAATAAATGAGGCAAAACCTATCATCGTACCCCAGAATAAGCCAGGGAACCCAGCGATGGCCATACCAATGCCTCCGGCAACGCCTTGGGCAATCGCGGTGAGAAACGAGCCCATGACCGCCGATTTTGACACCGTGACAATTTCACTGAGTAGGCGGTCTTCTTGGCTGCGAGAGAGCGGCAGTATATGCCTTAATGTACTGATAATGTGGTCGTGATCGCGCAATAAGAAAAACAGCACAAACAGCATGAGGAAAAAGTCTAATACAATACTAGTGACATTACCCAGGGCTTTGGCCCCTGCACCAACGACTTCTGTACCATAGCTAGAACCTTGGTCGACGGCCTTTTCTACGAGGCTTTCTAAATCGATCGCTTCGCCGGGTAGATAGGCATTGAGCCAAGATAGAAGTTGGTCGACGAAAGGATGACTAATCAGAGTCTTCACGCCGCCATCGCCAACCCATTGTAAGACATTTTGAAAAAACTTACTGCCTTGGTCGATAAGAGCCACGGCGACTAAGGCCAGTGGAATAATAATTATCACGGTTAATAAGATACAGCTCAGCGTTGCCGATGTATTGGGGTAATTGGGCCATTGTGATTCGACCTTTTGATGAATTGGTTGCATTAACAGCGACACAACAAAGGCCATGACAATCGCATTTAAATACGGGCTGATCAAATAATAGCAAGCCAATGAGGCGCATAGCAGGGCAATGATAATAACCCAATGACTGGCGTTAATAGTGAGCTTTTTATTCGCCACGTGTAACTCTCCTTGTGAAGCTGAACACAATCCCCCTAAACGCAGCCTAAATCTCGTTTAGGGGGCGGTTTTCACTCAGTGCTAAGTTATTCGCTTGTCGCCAGTTGAGCGAAACAATGTTCTGCGGCTTTCAAAGTTGCGTTTATTTCTTTATCGCCATGGGCTAGAGAAACAAAACTGGCTTCAAATGCCGAAGGGGCTAAGTAAATACCTTGCTCTAACATTAAATGGAAAAAGCGTTTAAATCGTTCAGTATCACAACGAGCGACATCTTCATAACACGTTACTCTTTCTTGATCCGTGAAGAAAAAGCCAAACATACCACCGACTTGGTGAACCAATAAAGGAATTTGGTATTGATTGGCAATGGCTTTAAAGCCTTGCGCGAGTTGTGACGTTTTATCGGCCAATCTCGCCTCGTTGCCTTCTTGGCGCAGTAGCGTTAAGCAAGTCAAGCCAGCGGCCATGGCAACGGGGTTTCCAGAGAGAGTCCCCGCTTGATATACCGGGCCTGTTGGAGCAATGTATTGCATAATTTCTTTTTTGCCGCCAAAAGCACCGACTGGCATTCCACCGCCAATCACCTTACCTAAGGTGGTGAGATCCGGAGTCACTTGGTAATGCGCCTGAGCACCGCCAAGGGCAACGCGAAAACCGGTCATGACTTCATCAAAAATCAACAACGCACCTTCTTGATCGCAAATGTCACGCAGGCCTTGGTGGAAGCCCTCAACCGCGGGGATACAGTTCATATTACCAGCGACAGGCTCGACAATAATACAAGCAATTTGACCTGGGTTGGCGGCAAATAACGCTTTGACAGAGTCTAGATCATTAAATCGAGCGGTCAGTGTATGTTTGGCAAAGTCTTCAGGAACGCCAGGTGAACTTGGCTGGCCTAGCGTCAATGCACCTGAACCGGCTTTAACTAATAATCCATCGGAGTGCCCGTGGTAACAACCTTCAAATTTAATAATTTTATCGCGTGATGTGTAGCCACGAGCAAGCCTTATGGCACTCATGGTTGCTTCAGTACCGGAATTGACCATACGCAACTGTTCCATCGATGGTACCAACTCAGAAACGAGCTCTGCCATTTGAATCTCAACCGCGGTTGGTGCACCGAAACTCAAGCCGCGTTGGGCCGCTTCGATGACTGCGTCTCGAATATCAGGGTGATTGTGACCGAGAATCATTGGTCCCCAAGAGCCGACATAATCAATGTACTCTTTGCCGTCAGCGTCATAGATGCAAGCACCATCAGCACGCTCGATAAATAGGGGAGAACCACCGACACCATTAAAAGCACGTACAGGTGAATTGACACCGCCAGGGATGATTTTTTGCGCTTGTTGATAAAGCGAAGCAGACTGGGTCATGGAATTCCTCTTCATTGTCGTTTGACCGTTCGATGTATTGTAACGATTGAAACTTGTTCGGTACAATCTTTGCGGTGGTATTTGTTTCATTCAAGCAAAAGACGCTTCGAACTCCAAGTTTGAATAAAACCAAGATAAGGGCATGGGGGAATAACGGTGTGAGAATGGTTTGGTATTAAATGTTTTTTATTTTATATCAATCACATAAAAGTTATTTTCAACGTCGATGACGGTGAGGAAACGTATAATACTTGAACCCATAGATGAGCTGTACGATAATTGATTATTATTAAAGCCAGTTTGTATTTGGCCAAGTGGCTAAAGCACAGAGTAACACACGGGAGAAGTCATCGTGAGTGAAGTCAATATTCCTTTATCTTTTTCAGATGCAGCAGCCATGCGCGTGAAAAACCTGATCACCGAAGAAGAAAATCCAGAGCTAAAACTGCGAGTTTACATCACCGGAGGCGGTTGCAGTGGTTTTCAGTACGGTTTTACCTTTGATGAGTCTATCAACGACGGTGATACAACGATTGAAAACAGCGGAGTCACTTTGGTTGTTGACCCGATGAGTCTGCAATATTTAATCGGTGGCGTGGTTGATTATACCGAAGGTCTCGACGGTGCTCGGTTCTTCGTGAGTAACCCAAATGCAACCACAACCTGTGGCTGTGGCGCCTCATTTAGTGTGTAAATGATAGCCCTATTAGGGGCGAAAAATGCTTCATTGTGGCACGCTTAACAATAAAAAAGTCATGACTAGAGTCATGACTTTTTTATTTGCCTTAACCTTGGCTTGGTCGTTGACGCAGTGAGTTATCGATTGAGCATTAGCGAGCCTTTTCTGCGCCAATATAATCAAATCACCATTGAGTGATTTACCTGTTATACCAATCTGATTAAGTATGTGGTCAATGATAGCGCAGAGAAAAAGCTTGAGAACAAGGCAACCTATTTATTTATAAATACAAGACAGTTAGTAGTTGTTCTACAAGTTATTTTCTTAACGATGTTATCGAGTTTTTTAACCAGCTAGGGTGACCAGCTATTTAGTTAGATTGGTATTATTGCATAGAAAGCAATTGCTGGTACTGTTCGAGTTTTTGTAAGCGTAAATTGGCATTGGCAATAAAGGTTGCTTTAGCTTTGCCTTGTAATGATTTTGACAGTGGTAAGTCAACCGTTCTTGGGTTCTTGTGAACGCCATTGACCAGAAATTCGTAGTGTAAATGCGCACCGGTTACCCGACCTGTACTGCCTAACGTGCCGATCGTTTGCCCCTGCTTCACTCGTTGGCCGGTATTAACGAGGCGTTTTTTCATATGTAAGTACTTGGTAATGTACGTATTACTATGACGGATAAACACATAATTGCCATTAAAGCGATTGTATCCGGCTTTTTGTACGACACCATCACCAGCCGCCCAGATCGGAGTCCCTACAGGGGCCACGTAATCGGTGCCGCGATGGGGTTTAACTAACCCTGTGACTGGGTGTAGCCGTTTGGGGTTAAAATTTGAGCTGACACGACGAAAATCGATCGGTGCCCGCAAAAAGGCTTTTTTCATTGCGCGGCCATTTTTATCGAAATACTGATCGCTATTTTCGTCTAGTATGGCGGTAAAGGTATCGCCTTGGTTGGTAAACGTCGCCGCGAGAATTTTGCCTTTTCCAACCACTTCGCCCTCGACAATCATATCTTGGTAAAGCACCTTAAAGCTGTCTTGTTGACGAATGTCTAAAGCAAAATCAATATCCCAGCCAAACATACCGGCAATGGCCATGATTTGGTTAGGAGTGAGATTGGCACTGATCGCGGCATTCCAAAAATTGGAAGTGATGGTCGCTTCGGTGTAGTTGTATTGATAATCGATGTGCTTTTTATCGGTGCGAGATTGATACCCCTGCTCTCCTTTGACGACGACAAAGGTTTCGAATTGATTGAGCCCTCGTCGTAATTCAGTTAATTGCTTTTCTTGATCAAAGCCAAAGGCCAGTTTGTCGCCCGGTCGTAAATTGCTCAGCTGACTTTTAATTTCTTGGCTGCTATTCATGATGCGATAAAGCAAGGTGGGTGAGAGGCCAATTCGTTTGAATAGTAAAGCGGTACTTTCACCAGGTTGGACTTGGTAATGTTGCCAATCAAGGCTGTGGACTGGCTTTTCGGGAGAGTAAAAAAGATCGATGTCTAAAGGCAAGCTATAACGCTGGCCAACCACGTATTTTCTTTTGCGATCGTTTTCACTCAAAGATGCTTCATCTGGAAGTAAACACGCGACAAAAATTAAGGCGCTAAAAAAACCGACCCCGATACGATGAAAGCGAGGCAAAGTGTTAAAAATAGTCTTGATTGGTAAAAACATTAGCAATGAGTCGTAAAAATCCCTTGTTCCTAGTCTAACCTGTTTCAAAAAACATCGCTATTCAAGTACACTTATGCGCTAATCTATTTTTGCCAAATTTGTGGGAGTGAACAAACAATGGCGAGTCTTGAAGCGGCATTGGCCGAAATTAAGCGTGGTGTGGAAGAGTTAATTCCCGAAGAAGAGTTAATTACAAAATTAAAAGAAGATCGTCCGTTGCGCATTAAGCTTGGGGCGGATCCGACAGCACCAGACATTCACTTGGGGCATACCGTGATTTTGAATAAATTGCGTGCCTTCCAAGAGCTCGGCCATGAAGTCACTTTCTTGATCGGCGATTTTACCGGTATGGTCGGCGATCCAACGGGCAAAAACACAACCCGTCCTCCTTTGACCCGTGAAGACGTTATCCGCAATGCTGAAACCTATAAACAGCAAGTGTTTAAAATTTTAGATCCTGAGAAAACCAAAATTCAATTTAACTCTGAGTGGTTATCTGAGCTTGGTGCGGAAGGGATGATCCGCCTTGCGGCCAACCAAACCGTAGCGCGTATGCTTGAGCGCGATGACTTTAAAAAACGTTACCAAAATGGCCAAGCTATTGCGATTCACGAGTTTATGTACCCATTACTCCAAGGCTATGACTCTGTCGCCATGGAGACGGATGTTGAGCTTGGTGGTACGGACCAAAAATTCAATTTATTGATGGGGCGTGAACTGCAAAAAGCGCATGGTCAGAAGCCTCAAGTGGTATTAATGATGCCGCTTTTGGTTGGCCTGGATGGCGAAAAGAAAATGTCGAAGTCGGCGCATAACTATATTGGTATTACCGAAGCACCGAGTGAAATGTTTGGCAAGATCATGTCAATCTCGGATGATTTGATGTGGAGTTACTACGAATTGCTGTCATTCCGCCCATTAGAGGAAATTGCGCAATTTAAAGCTGAGATCGCGAATGGGAAAAACCCACGTGATATCAAAATCTTATTAGCTAAAGAAATTATTGCTCGTTTCCATACCGAAGCCGATGCCGATGCCGCAGAACAAGAATTTATCAATCGTTTCCAAAAAGGGGCGATTCCGGATGAAATGCCAGAGTTTACCTTTGAAGCCGGCTTACCCTTGAGTAACTTGCTAAAAGAAGCTGGCTTATGTGCTTCGACATCAGATGCCATGAGAATGGTAAAACAAGGTGCGGCAAAAATTGATGGTGAAAAAGCAGTAGATGCTAAGTTTGTGCCACAGGCTGGGACTTATGTCTTCCAAGTTGGCAAACGCAAATTTGCTCGTATTACCATTCAATAATCGCTTGTAAAAAAACTGATTGCATATTCAACCCCTAATTTAATTAGGGGTTTTTTCTGTTTTCGGTTTCGTTGCGATCTTTTTGTCGGCGGTTTTAAAGCGTAAAATAAACCAGGTTTCAAACGCCAAGAGGCCTGCAATGGCATAAAACCAATGTGTACCCCAAGCGACAAAGTACGCCACCGCCCCCATCGAGAGCCAGATCATAATTAACGCATTGATCTTTTCTTTTTTGGTCAGTCCTGAATTGTTTTTTAATCGCCTTGCCATAGGGCCGAGTTTAGGATGATCCAATAGCCATTGCTGAAATGCAGGAGATGAGCAGCCAAAACAATACAGTGCCAATAAAATAAAAGGCACAGTGGGCAACAAAGGCACGGTGATCCCAATTAAACCGAGAATCACACTGGTCCAGCCAATACAGGCAAACCCTTTTCTTTTGATTTTTTCTTTTCGTGTAATCGGCTCTTGGTCCATGGAAGTCTCTTAGTGTTGAAAAGCGCATGCCCTTAGAAGGAGTAATGGTGCTCGATAAAATACGCTATGTCAGTATTGGTACAACGCGAAGAAAGCTCACATTGTTTTTTTTACCGGCCAGGTAAATCGGCGATTGTGCTACACCAAAATAAATAGTATCGCTGTGCGATTGGCGGTGCAAATAGATTCCTAAAAAACCTTGCCCAGCTCCCTGCCATTGACATTGGTAGTCAACGAAAAGCAATCACGGCGCAACCCTGAGCATGGAAGGCGTTTGAGAAGGGTGAGCAAAAGGCGATCAATTTTGCTATACTATGGTTAAATGAATTAATCAGGATCAATTAAGAGGTTGAGCATAATGAACTTATAACACCCCTTGTCCAAGCGTTAAGGGATAAGCGGATCTGAGGAGGTGACTCCTTGCTATCTGTTTCTCCGTTGGCGTTTGCTTTTCCACAATAAGTTATCTCATTTGAGGAGAAGCGAAGGATTTGATCCTATGATATTAGGAGCAACAATATGATGCCGATGACAAACCATTATTCGCCAAAAGGGCGCTTTTCTGAGCAAGATATCCAAGCGGCGACCAAAGCTTTTTTAATGTACGACAATTCACACCAAGTTCGCTTGCTATTGCTGATGTCTTTTGACGAGGGATTAGCCGTACTTTCGCAGTGTGATGCGGATCGAGTTAAACTCTGGCTTAAAGAGCTTAGCCAGCAAGCCCCCGAACGGGCTCATTCCTATCACATCGCTCTGACTGCGGCCCCTGAGAGTCATTATACTTTGCCTCGTTGGGTAAAAGTATTCATTGCTTTAGGCGTGTTGGTGATCCCTGTCCCTCTTTTCTATTGATGAGGCCGTTGTTGAGCAAGGGCCATGTCACGTTGCACAACCAAAGGGTAAAAACGCCGTTCTACTTGGGTTAAAGGAGAGGTCTTACGGTCTTTTTCTGGAAAGTAATCACTCACCAATTGTAGAAATATTCGCGTGGGCTCACCTTGTTCATTTAAGGCAAACCCCGCCATGTTTTTGGTGCCATACAGCGTACCACTTTTGGCGGCTATGTTTCCCTTTACAGGGCTCGCGAGCATACTACGTCGGTATTTAAGCGTGCCTGATTGACCGGAACGAGGCAACAGTGTGACGAAATTCAGTGTCTTGTCGTGTTGCCCAATATAGCGCAACACGTCGAGTAACATTCCCGCCGTCAGTCGATTACTCCTCGACAGGCCTGAGCCATCAACAATCTGAGCATGGGTGAGGTCAATGCCTGCTTTACTGAGTAAAATTTGCTTAATGGCTTCGGTACCGTTATCAAAATTACCTGGTTGAAAGAAGAATTTTTGTCCTAGGGTTTTGGTCATGCTGTCCGCAATGAGGTTATCTGATTTTCTCAACATGACTTTGAGTAAATCATCTAACGGTTGGGATTGATGTTGCGCGATGAGTTCACTGTCCTTGGGGCGAGGGGCGGTAAGAACTTGTCCATCAAGGGTAATGCCTAGCTGATTGAGCTGTTGATAGATAACTTGAGTGGTATAGAGCGAGGTATTTCTGACGGCAAAATTCAGCGGTAAGGGCTTCTCTCTCTCGACAATGCACCCACTTAATACATAGTGATTGTCATTGGTCGCTTGCAGATGGAGTTCGCAATGCTGTTGTTTCTTTACGCTAGAGGTTACCGTGACGGCTTGATTGTCGACATAAATAGGATATTGTTTAGGGACATTGACACGCGTTTTTCCACTGGCAGACGTATAAAGGGCACCAGGGATACAATTGTGATCTAAATTGGTCGCCTGACTGGGCGCGCTATAACAAACCCCCAGTGCATCCCAAGGAGAACCTACGGCATTGCCAAGTCCTGAAAAGTGAGTGTCGTCAATATAAAGGTTGCCTTTGATATGGGTTAACCCTTGCTCCTTGGCTTGGGTTAATAGTGTTAACAAATCTTGGCGCGACAATGTGGGATCGCCGCTAAAATGCAAATACCAATGGTCTGCTTTTTTCGATAATTCAGTCCGATAGTGGAAATCGGGCTCAAGTTCGAGTTTAGCGGCTAATGCGGTCAACAGTTTTTGGGTGCTCGCGGGTGGAAAAAAGCCGTCTTGATTATTCTGTATGAAGTTATCACTAGGGTCGGATAGGTTTTCCACTTGGAAATAATAGCGGGTATTCTGCGGTAAAGTATCGAGCTCAAGAGTGTCTGCCAGTGAATAAGGCCCCAAGAGTGAGCAAAGAAAAAAAAGCAGTGAAAGTATTAAAGTGCGATCTGGCATGAGCTGTGAGGACCAATGGTTCGTTTGAGTTTTGAGTATAGCGAGAGTTTGCCCATCCCTCTAGTGAACTAAGTCTTGGATTTGTCAAAATCGTTGTAAGAATTGATAAGCGTTTCTCAGTTAGCCTTGAATATAGATGATTTCACCCCCATATTTGTTTACACTAACACGAATTGTTTCACGCATATGACTACCTAGTCTCGCTCGACTAGGTAGTTTTATTTTGTCCAAAGAACACTTTGGCATAGAGGTAAAAAATGGAAAAAATTCCTATGACAGTTCGCGGCGAAAAGAAGCTGCGAGAAGAGCTTGACCGTTTATTAAAGCTTCGTCCAAAAATCTCCGCAGCAATTGCTGAAGCACGTGAGTTGGGCGATTTAAAAGAAAACGCGGAATACCACGCCGCTCGTGAAGAGCAGGGGATTTGTGAAGCTCAAATTCGCGATATAGAGTACAAATTATCGGTTGCCCAAGTTATTGACGTGACCAAAATGGACAACACGGGCAAAGTTATCTTTGGCGCCACGGTTACGCTGATTGATTGCGATACCGAAGAAGAAAAACGCTATCAAATTGTCGGTAACGATGAAGCAAATATCAAAGCGGGTCTAATATCTGTAAGCTCACCGATTGCCCGAGGTTTGATTGGCAAGATGGAAGGTGACGAAGTAGTGATCTCTACGCCTGGCGGCGATCGCGACTTTGAAATTGACAGTGTTGACTATATCTAACCCCTGTCTCTCTATCGCGTTGGCACAGGTTTTGTCACGGGACACAATGAGGCAAAGCGCGATAAAAGCACTCTGCTGAGAATCAAGGCGGCGATCATTTGAACAATGACTCTTTTTTAATGAGAGATGCTTCAAATAAAAAACAAAAAGACGGTGTGAGCCGTCTTTTTTGTTTTAACGTATAAACAGACGTTACTTACGAGGCAGTTCGATTTTACGGTCTTCTGTCTGGCGATATAGAACCAGTACTTTACCAATAGTTTGTACTTTTTCTGCTTTCGTTTCACGAACGATGGCATCGATGATCAAATTCTTAGTGTCGCGATCTTCAGATGCAACCTTGATTTTGATCAGTTCGTGATGATCCAATGCAATCTCAATTTCGGCCAGTACTGCTTCTGTGAGACCGTTTGCTCCCATCAGTACGACGGGTTTGAGATTGTGTGCTAGGCCTTTAAGGTACTGCTTTTGTTTTGTGCTTAGGTTCATTACGTACTCAAATTTATTTAAGATAAGGGTTGAAAACGCGTATTTTAACGCCATCTTAACCGGAAGACTATCATTTATTAGTCACGTTGAAATTTGGGATACTCATGAGCAAAAAGAAACATTCAGCCAGTTCAGGCCGATGGTTGAAAGAACACTTCGATGACAAATACGTAAACGAAGCCAAAAAAAAGGGTTATCGCTCTCGGGCAATCTTTAAAATTGAAGAAATTCAAGGCAAAGATCAGTTGCTTAAACCCGGCATGACGGTTGTCGATTTAGGAGCCGCGCCTGGTGGTTGGTCACAATATGCCGCGAATATTGTCGGAGAGTCAGGGCAAGTCATTGCATGTGATATTCTGCCAATGGATTCCATTGCCGGTGTTGCGTTTTTGCAAGGTGATTTCCGTGAAGATGCGGTTTTAGAGGCTTTGCTCGATAGAATTCAACCCGATATGGTCGATGTTGTGATGTCTGATATGGCGCCTAACATGGCGGGAAATTTGTCGGTTGATCAGCCTAGAGCCATGTATTTAGTCGAATTGGCCTTAGATATGTGTCGACAAGTTCTAGCTGCTAATGGTAGCTTTGTGGTCAAAGTCTTCCAAGGTGAAGGCTTCGATCAATATGTAAAAGACGTACGCGATCTCTTCAAAGTGGTCAAAATACGCAAACCCGACTCGTCGAGGGCTCGCTCTCGTGAAGTCTACATTGTTGCAACTGGTTACAAAGGGTAACTAATTAGGCGTTAAGTGCGGCAATGTATGCATAGCTACAGTGTAAAAACTGTAGTACCCTACCTTTAATTACAATTAGTTATCGAGAGGCTGACACCTTGAGTGACATGGCAAAAAATTTAATTCTGTGGCTGGTTATCGCCGTTGTATTGATGTCGGTATTCCAGAGCTTCGGTCCAGGCGATAGCAGTGGGCGAGCAGTTGACTACACGACTTTTGTTCAGGAAGTTGGACAAGGTCAAATTCAGGAAGCGACCTTCAAAGACAGTGAAATTACCTTCACTCGTCGTGGTGGAACGGCAAAGTACGTGACTTACATGCCAGTTTACGATCAAAAGTTACTGGATGACATGATCAACAAAAATGTCAAAGTCCAAGGTACCCCACCTGAAGAGCAAAGCTTGTTGGGCACCATTTTCATTTCGTGGTTCCCCATGATTCTTCTTATCGGGGTGTGGATTTTCTTCATGCGCCAGATGCAAGGTGGCGGTGGTAAAGGCGCCATGTCGTTTGGTAAGAGTAAAGCTCGCATGATGAGCGAAGAGCAAATCAAAACGACGTTTGCCGATGTTGCCGGTTGTGATGAAGCAAAAGAAGACGTTAAAGAACTGGTTGACTACCTTCGCGATCCGAGCCGCTTCCAAAAATTAGGGGGTAAAATCCCAACAGGCGTGTTGATGGTGGGCCCTCCTGGTACGGGTAAAACTTTGCTGGCAAAAGCGATTGCGGGTGAAGCCAAAGTACCATTTTTCACTATCTCCGGTTCAGACTTTGTTGAGATGTTTGTCGGTGTTGGTGCTTCACGTGTTCGAGATATGTTTGAACAAGCGAAGAAAGCAGCGCCTTGTATTATCTTTATCGACGAAATTGATGCGGTTGGTCGTCAGCGTGGCGCTGGTGTCGGTGGCGGTCACGATGAACGCGAACAAACCCTAAACCAAATGCTGGTAGAGATGGATGGTTTTGAAGGTAACGAAGGTATTATTGTTATCGCCGCAACAAACCGCCCAGATGTTTTGGACCCGGCATTATTGCGCCCAGGCCGTTTTGACCGTCAAGTGGTTGTTGGTTTGCCAGATGTACGCGGACGTGAACAAATCTTGAAAGTACACATGCGTAAAGTGTCTGCCGCATCTGACGTTAAACCTGAGTTGATTGCTCGTGGTACACCAGGCTTCTCTGGTGCGGATTTGGCGAACTTGGTCAATGAAGCGGCGCTATTTGCTGCGCGTGGTAGCAAAACCGAAGTGACCATGGTTGAGTTTGAGTTGGCAAAAGACAAAATCATGATGGGCGCAGAACGACGTTCTATGGTGATGTCTGAAGACATTAAAGAATCAACGGCTTATCATGAAGCTGGTCATGCGATTGTCGGGCGTTTAGTACCAGAACACGACCCGGTTTACAAAGTGTCAATTATCCCACGCGGCCGTGCTTTGGGTGTGACCATGTATTTGCCTGAGCAAGATCGCATTAGTATGTCTCGTCAACACTTAGAGTCTATGGTGTCGAGCTTGTATGGCGGCCGCCTGGCAGAAGAGCTCATTTACGGCGCTGATAAAGTGTCTACCGGTGCATCAAACGATATTGAGCGTGCAACCGATATTGCACGTAAGATGGTCACTCAATGGGGCTTTTCAGATAAATTGGGTCCGTTGTTGTACGCTGAAGAGGAAGGGGAAGTTTTCCTCGGGCGCAGTGTGACACAAACCAAACACATGTCTGATGATACCGCGAAGTTAATCGACGATGAAATTCGTCAAATTATCGACCGCAACTACGACCGTGCTAAGCGTATTCTTGAAGAGAATATGGACATTATGCATGCAATGAAAGATGCGTTGATGAAATACGAAACCATTGATGCTGGCCAAATTGACGATTTGATGGCTCGTAAGTCTGACATTCGCCCGCCTGCTGGTTGGGTTGAAAAAGATGAAGCGGCTGCCAACAGTACTGCGCCAGTAGCGAAAGCGGAGCCTACCTCCCAACAAGTAGAAGAGACGAATAAGACAGACACTTCTGACAGTGATAAGTCTTCACCTGAATCTTCAACAGAGGATTCAGAGAACAAACAGTAATCTCTTCCTCATTAAAAACCCCGAGTCACGCTCGGGGTTTTTTGTCGTTATGCTGAGTTAACACATGCAGATTAAATCAAAAAACAAAACGCTCGATCTCACCACTCCCCAAGTGATGGGGATAGTCAATACCACCCCAGATTCTTTTTCTGATGGCGGCTTGTATCGTCAAACCGAAGCCGCAGTCGCCCATGCCAAAGCCATGATTGAGGCCGGTGTCACCATTATCGATATAGGCGGAGAATCAACTCGTCCAGGCGCGGAATGGGTCAGTGAAGAAGAAGAGTTAGCTCGAGTGATCCCTGTGATTAAAGCGATCCGGGCATTCTCATCCGTGTGGATCTCTGTCGACACCAGTAAAGCTGAGGTAATGAAACAAGCGGTGGAGGCCGGGGCTGATCTCATCAATGACGTCCGTTCATTAACTATGCCTGGCGCGATGGCGGTGGCAGCCAAAGCACAGGTGCCGGTGTGTATTATGCACATGCAAGGGCAACCGCAAACCATGCAAGTTTCCCCTCAATACCGCGATGTCTTTCAAGACGTCGAGGATTTTTTAACTGAACGTGTGTCGGCGTGTGAACAGGCCGGTATTCCAAGAGAGAACTTGATTCTCGACCCTGGTTTTGGTTTTGGAAAAACGTTACAACACAATTATCATCTGTTGGCGAATTTAGAAAAATTTCATAAATTTAACCTGCCGGTGTTGGCTGGGATGTCACGCAAATCTATGATCTTTAAACTACTAGAAAAGCAACCGTCGCAATGTATGGTCGGTAGCGTCACCTGCGCCACACTCGCTGTGCTCAAAGGGGCACATATTATTAGAGTTCATGACTTTCAAGAAACCTTGGAAGCGATGGCCATTATTCGAACGATGCAAGAAAACAAAACAAGTTAAGGCGAATTATGTCACAGTCTAACGAAAGACAGTATTTTGGAACCGATGGTGTTCGAGGCGAAGTGGGTCAGTATCCTATTACCCCTGATTTTGTACTGAAACTGGGCTGGGCGGCTGGCCGAGTATTGGCCAAGCAAGGCACCAAAAAAGTCATCATCGGTAAAGACACGCGCATCTCAGGTTATATGTTAGAGTCAGCTCTTGAGGCAGGGCTCGCCGCTGCAGGCCTAAAGGCGGTACTAACAGGGCCGATGCCTACCCCTGCCATTGCTTATTTGACCCAGACTTTTCGCGCTGAAGCGGGTATTGTCATTTCAGCGTCACACAATCCATATTACGACAATGGTATTAAGTTCTTTTCGTCGGAAGGGACTAAATTGCCAGACGAAATCGAGTTGGAAATCGAGGCTGAGTTGAATAAAACCATTGAGTGTGTTCAGTCTGCTGATCTCGGCAAAGCAGAGCGACTCGTTGACGCTGCAGGGCGCTACATTGAGTTTTGTAAGAGCACGTTTCCCAATCAGCAAAGCCTAAAGGGACTGAAAATCGTCGTCGATTGCGCTCATGGTGCCACTTATCATATCGCACCGAGTGTCTTTCGCGAGTTAGGAGCTGAAGTCATTGGCATGGGGGTTGAGCCTAATGGTACAAACATTAACGATAAAGTTGGTGCTACCGATGTCGCTGCGCTGCAACAGCGCGTTATCTCAGAACAAGCAGACCTAGGCCTAGCTTTTGATGGCGATGGCGATCGCTTGATCATGGTCGATGAAAAAGGCGAGAAAATCGACGGTGATCAAATTGCGTATTTAATTGCGCGAGAAGCACTGCGTCGCGGGGAGCTAAAAGGCGGTGTTGTCGGAACGCTCATGACCAATATGGGGATGGAGAAAGGCCTCAAACAGTTGGGTATTCCTTTCACCCGCGCTGCGGTGGGTGACCGTTATGTGATGGAAAAACTGCAACAAAAAGGTTGGAAAATTGGCGCAGAAAACTCAGGCCATATCATTTTGCTCGACAAGGTCACCACAGGGGATGCGATAGTCGCTGGCTTACAGGTTTTATCTTGTGTTGTGAGCAGTGAGATGACCCTGCATGAATTGGCTTGTGGTATGACGCTTTACCCGCAAGTTCTTGTCAATGTACGTTTTAGTGGTGATATTGATCCATTAACGGCGCCGGCGGTTACCCAGGCCGTGGCAGAGGTGGAGCGCAATCTAGCCGATAAAGGACGCGTGTTATTGAGAAAGTCCGGCACTGAGCCATTGATCCGAGTTATGGTAGAAGGGGAAGACCGGGCTCTGGTGGAGCAAAGCGCCGAGAATATTGCCACTGCGGTAAAAGCAAACTGTTAAAATCTGAACACATTCGCTCTTTGTTGTGTTATTTTTGACCGTTTGATGTCAGTGGTTGGTTTTTTTGTTATTTTTCCCTTGTCAGCGCTATGGGCTTTCGATAGTATTGCCTCCGCCTCTTAAAGTAGAGGCGCTAGCCTTGTTCCTAACAGAGTGTTTTGAACGGCGCTGGCTCAACAATTTGGAACATAGGTGGACGTTATGTTTACAGCTCTACTTGTGATTTACCTGTTGGCGGCGCTTGCTGTTATTGGCCTGGTGTTGATTCAACAAGGTAAAGGCGCAGATATGGGAGCCTCATTCGGTTCAGGTGCTTCAAACTCAGTGTTTGGCTCTGGCGGCTCTGGTAACTTTTTAACCCGAATGACTGCAATTTTTGCAACTGCATTTTTTATTATCAGTCTTGTACTAGGCAACATGTCTACTCACAAAGACGCATCAGAATGGCTTGACCCATCGTTGAACCAATCTGTTCAACCTTTGATTCAAGATGCTTTGACTGATAAATCGAGCGAATCTTCTGCACCTTCGAGTGACGAGATTCCTCAATAAAGATTTTTGTGCCGAGATGGTGAAATTGGTAGACACGCTAGCATGAGGTGCTAGTGCCTTAGGTGTGAGGGTTCGAGTCCCTCTCTCGGCACCATTATTCTTGACAAACTTGTAAATCACTTGTCAGTGCGTATAATGCACTCAAGTCGGACGCGGGGTGGAGCAGTTTGGTAGCTCGTCGGGCTCATAACCCGAAGGTCGTCGGTTCAAATCCGGCCCCCGCAACCAAACTTTGCCGAACCTAACAAGTTTGTAGCAATACCGCTATCGCATGGTATTGCAGTTGAGTTTACGTTTTATTAACTCAACGATTCAGGGTCCAGCAACTAAAAACCCCGACTTTCGGGGTTTTTTATTATCTGAAGAAATTCAGAAGTTGCTTGGTAATTTTGATTGGGCTCTGAGCCCTTTTTTTGTTTCTGGAGTGGTTTAAATGACTGGTTTAGAAAGACAACTTACTGAAATGCTTGAAGCTCCTGTGGCTGCATCAGGTTATGAGTTGGTTGGATTAGAGTTTATTCGTGCTGGTGAGCACTCGACTTTGCGTATTTATATTGATCATGAAAACGGCATTAATGTCGATGATTGTGCAGAAGTGAGTCATCAAGTCAGTGCGGTATTGGACGTTGAAGATCCAATTACAGTGGCTTACAACCTGGAAGTGTCTTCACCAGGTATGGAAAGACCACTCTTTAAAGCTGCACACTACCAGCAGTTTTTAGGTCACGAGGTCAATGTTGTTCTCAAAATGGCCGTTGGAAATCGTCGCAAGTGGAAAGGTGTGATTGACGCTGTAGAAGGCGAGACAGTCACTGTACTGGTCGATGGGCAATCCGAACAATTTGCGTTGAGCAATATTTCTAAAGCAAATCTTATCCCTAAATTTTAAGTCTTAGAGGCAAGACACAATGAGTAAAGAAATCTTAGCGGTTGTTGAGGCGGTTTCTAACGAGAAAGCAGTTCCTCGTGAGCGTATTTTTGAAGCACTTGAAACCGCATTGGCAACATCAACCAAGAAAAAATACGAAATAGAAATTGATGTTCGTGTTGCTATTGATCGCAAAACCGGTGAGTTTGATACTTTCCGTCGCTGGTTGGTCGTCGAAGAGGTTGAGTTCCCAACTAAGGAAATCTCTCTTGAGGCCGCGCAATACGACGACGAAGAGATCGAATTAGGTCAATTTGTTGAAGATCAAATCGAATCAGTCAAGTTCGATCGCATTACGACGCAAACGGCGAAGCAAGTGATCGTACAAAAAGTTCGCGAAGCTGAACGCGCACAAATTGTTGAGCAATTTATCGACAATGAAGGCGAGTTGGTTACCGGTGTCGTAAAAAAAGTCAACCGCGAAACCGTCGTTATTGATTTGGGTAACAACGCGGAAGGGGTCATTCTTCGTGAAGACCAACTGCCACGTGAAAACTTCCGCCCAGGCGATCGCGTTCGCGGTCTCTTGTACGCAGTAAAACCGGAAGCTCGTGGCTTCCAGTTGTTTATCACGCGCTCTAAGCCTGAGATGTTGTCTGAGCTATTCCGTGTCGAAGTACCCGAAATCGGTGAAGAGTTAATTGAACTTCGCGGTGCGGCTCGCGATCCGGGCTCACGTGCTAAAATTGCGGTTAAAACCAATGATAAGCGTATTGACCCAGTTGGTGCATGTGTCGGTATGCGCGGTGCTCGTGTTCAAGCTGTCTCTGGTGAGATCGGCGGCGAGCGTATCGATATTGTTTTATGGGACGACAACCCAGCGCAATTCGTGATCAATGCGATGGCGCCTGCCGAAGTGGCTTCAATCATCGTTGATGAAGACAGCCACACGATGGACATTGCTGTCGAAGCGGACAACTTAGCTCAGGCGATTGGTCGCAGTGGTCAAAACGTTCGTTTGGCATCTCAACTGACCGGTTGGGAGCTCAATGTCATGACGGTTGAAGATCTTCAGAAGAAACACGCTGAAGAGTCTGAAGCCTCAATTGAAAACTTCATGAAGTATCTCGATATTGAAGAAGATTTTGCTCAACTACTGGTTGAAGAAGGTTTCTCTACTCTTGAAGAAGTTGCTTATGTGCCCGTCAATGAGCTTTTGGACATCGACGGCTTAGATGAAGATCTCGTTGAAGAGCTGCGCGGCCGTGCAAAAAATGCATTGACCACGATTGCACTAGCAAAAGAAGAAGCTTACGGAGATGTTGAGCCTGCAGATGACTTGCTGGCATTAGAAGGCCTAGAGCGTGAGCTTGCTTTCAAATTCGCTGCTAAAGGCATCATTACCTTGGAAGATTTAGCCGATCAAGGTATCGATGATTTAGAAGGTATTGATGGACTGACAGAAGAGCGCGCCGGAGAGCTGATTATGGCTGCTCGTAATATTTGTTGGTTTGGAGAAGACGCATAATATCAGCAAGGAGGAGGCGGCATGACAGAATTTACCGTGAAAGCACTGAGTGAAGAGATTGGCACCCCAGTTGACCGCTTGATAAAACAACTCGCCGACGCTGGCATTAACAAGTCAAGTAGTGATACGATTTCACAAACAGAGAAACAAACTCTACTGACTTACTTGAAAAAAGAGCACGGAGACACCAGTGATGAGAGCGCTCCGACTCGTTTGACACTTCAGCGCAAAACGCGCAGTACTCTTAGTGTTAGTGCAGCAGGTGGTAAAAATAAAGACGTTCAAGTCGAAGTTCGCAAGAAACGCACTTATGTAAAACGCAGTGCACTCGACGAAGAAGCAAAACGCGAAGCGGAAGAAGCCGCGAAACGTGAAGCCGAAGAACTTGCTAAACGCGAAGCCGAAGAAAAAGCGAAGCGTGAAGCAGAAGAAACAGCAAAGCGCGAGGCGGAAGAAGCTGCCAAACGCGAAGCTGAGCAAAAAGCGAAGCGTGAGGCCGAAGAAGCCGCTAAGCGTGACGCAGAAGAAAAAGCGAAAAGTGAAGCTAATGCAACACATCGCGATCAAGAGGCGGCCCATGTCGCTGAAGAGAAATTAAAGCAAGAAGCAGCGCGAAAAGAAGCCGAAGAGCTAAAACGTCGTCAGGATGAAGCGGCAAAGCGTAAGGCTGAAGAAGAAAGTCAGCGTAAAATTCAGGAAGCTCGACAACTGGCTGAACAAAATAATGAGCGTTGGTCTGCGGAACAAGAGAAAAAAGGTGATATGGAAGATACAGATTACCATGTAACGACTTCACGTTATGCCCGTGAGGCCGAAGATGAAGCAGACCGTCGCGTAGAGGGCGGTCGTCGTAAGAAGAAAAAGAAAGCAAGCTCGAAAGACAGCGAAAATGCCAACAGCGGTCGCGAACCGCGTAATAAGGCGAATCGCCGCAATCGCAAGCCATCTAAACCTTCTTCGATGCAGCACGGCTTTGATAAGACAGCAACGGTTGCTAAGCAAGACGTTGTCATCGGTGAAACGATCGTCGTCTCTGAGCTGGCTCAAAAAATGTCTGTCAAAGGCACTGAAGTCATCAAAGTGATGATGAAAATGGGTGCTATGGCAACCATCAACCAAGTTATCGACCAAGAAACAGCTCAGTTAGTTGCTGAGGAAATGGGCCATAAAGTGGTTCTGCGCAAAGAAAATGAGCTTGAAGAAGCGGTACTTTCTGATCGCGATGACAACGCTGAATCTGTGCCTCGTGCACCGGTTGTGACCATTATGGGTCACGTTGACCACGGTAAAACGTCGACACTGGATTACATTCGTCGTGCTCACGTTGCCTCTGGAGAAGCCGGTGGTATTACCCAGCACATCGGTGCTTACCACGTAGAAACGGATAACGGCATGATCACCTTCCTGGATACCCCAGGACACGCGGCCTTTACCGCTATGCGTGCTCGTGGTGCTCAAGCGACGGATATCGTTGTTCTGGTTGTTGCTGCAGACGATGGCGTCATGCCACAAACAAAAGAAGCTATCCAACACGCGAAAGCGGCGGGTGTGCCTCTTATTGTTGCAGTGAACAAGATCGATAAAGAAGAAGCGAACCCAGACAACGTTAAAAATGAGCTTGCTCAGTTTGATGTTATTCCTGAAGAGTGGGGCGGTGAGAACATGTTTGTTCACATCTCTGCTAAACAGGGAACCAACATAGATGCGCTTCTTGAAGCAATTCTTCTTCAAGCGGAAGTGTTAGAGCTTAACGCAGTGAAAGAAGGCATGGCCTCTGGCGTGGTGGTAGAATCTCGCCTCGATAAAGGTCGCGGTCCTGTCGCTACCATCCTAGTTCAATCGGGTACGTTGAACAAAGGCGATATCGTTCTGTGTGGTCAAGAGTACGGGCGCGTTCGCGCAATGCGTGATGAACTCGGCAACGAAGTGATGCAAGCAGGCCCATCGATTCCTGTTGAAGTATTGGGCTTGTCTGGTGTTCCAGCGGCCGGTGATGAAGCCACTGTGGTTCGCGATGAGCGTAAAGCGCGTGAAGTCGCCAACTACCGTCAAGGCAAATTCCGCGAAGTTAAGCTTGCTCGTCAACAAAAAGCGAAGCTTGAGAACATGTTCTCGAATATGGCTTCTGGTGACGTGGCAGAACTGAACATTGTACTCAAAGCAGACGTTCAAGGTTCGGTTGAAGCGATTGCTGATTCATTGACGAAATTGTCAACGGATGAAGTAAAAGTCAATATCGTTGGTTCTGGTGTTGGTGGTATTACCGAGACTGATGCTGTTCTTGCGGCTGCGTCTAACGCTATCGTTGTTGGTTTTAACGTTCGTGCTGATGCTTCTGCTCGTCGTACCGTTGAAACTGAAAACTTAGACTTGCGTTACTACTCAATCATTTATCAATTGATTGATGAAGTGAAACAAGCGATGAGCGGTATGCTTGCGCCTGAATTTAAGCAAGAGATCATTGGTCTTGCTGAAGTTCGCGATGTGTTCAAATCACCTAAGTTGGGCGCGATTGCCGGCTGTATGGTCACAGAAGGTGTCATCAAGCGCAATAACCCAATTCGCGTTCTTCGTGATAACGTGGTTATCTATGAAGGTGAGCTTGAGTCGCTACGTCGCTTTAAAGATGACGTGCAAGAAGTGAAAAATGGTTATGAGTGTGGTATCGGTGTTAAAAACTACAACGATGTCCGCGTTGGTGACCAAATTGAAGTATTCGAAGTCGTTGAAATTAAACGTACTATCGATTAATTCACTCAGGTTGCATTAAGCAAACGGGTTGTTTAAATACACCATGGGGGGCTGGGATAACCATCCCCCCATTCTTCTATAAAGAGAAAAAGTTATGTCAAAAGAATTCAGCCGCACCCAACGTGTCGCACAACAATTGCAAAAAGAATTGGCGATGATCTTACAACGCGAAGTCAGAGACTCTCGTTTGGGCATGGTCACGGTTTCCGATGTTGAAGTGTCTCGTGATCTCGCTTACGCCAAAGTATTTGTTACTTTCTTATGTGTGGGTGAGCAGACTCCAGAAAGCTGTCTCAAAGCGCTGCGTGAGCACGAGACCCACATTCGAATGATGCTTGGCAAACGCATTCGCTTACGCCTGACCCCCGAAGTGCGTTTTTATTACGATGAGACGCTAGTTGAAGGGATGAGAATGTCTAACTTGGTCAGTGAAGTGGTCAGTCAAGACAATGAGAAAAAACACTCATCAGGTCGCGAGGACGAAGAGTAATGGCACGTCGTCGTAAAGGACGCCCCGTCGATGGGGTTTTATTATTAGACAAGCCCACTGGCGAGTCGAGTAATCACGTACTACAAAGAGTGAAACGCGCTTTTTTTGCTGAAAAAGCTGGTCATACTGGCGCGTTAGATCCTCTTGCGACGGGGATGCTGCCCATTTGTTTGGGTGAAGCAACCAAGTTTTCACAATTCTTGCTTGATTCCGACAAGCGCTACCGCGTGGTTGCCAAACTGGGTGAGCGCACCGACACCTCGGACTCCGATGGTGAGATTGTCGAGCGTCGTCCAATCGACTTTAGCCCTGAGCAATTGGCTCAAGCGGTTGAGAGTTTTCGCGGTGAAACTCTTCAAGTTCCCTCGATGTTTTCTGCACTTAAGCACCAAGGTAAACCCTTGTATGAATATGCAAGACAAGGGATTGAGGTCGAGCGTCAAGCACGTCCTATCCACGTCTATGATATCCAGTTGATAAAACATGAGAATGATGAAATCGAAATGGACGTTCATTGTTCTAAGGGCACTTACATCCGCACTATCGTTGATGACTTGGGTGAAATGCTAGGCTGTGGCGCGCATGTGACGTATCTGCGCCGCACTGCCGTTGCCAATTATCCTTATGAAAAAATGGTCACGCTCGAGCAACTCGATGCGCTACTCGAACAAGCCAACGAGAGTCAAGTGGCGCCAAAAACGCTACTTGATCCTTTGCTATTGCCTATGGATACCGCGGTTGCTGCGCTGCCTAAAGTCAATTTGATCGATGAATTAGCCGATATGATTCTACACGGCCAGCCAGTCCAAGTTATTGGCGCTCCGGCATCAGGCCAGGTGTGTTTGACCGCCGGTGAATCTCAAACATTTATCGGTGTTGGGGTGATTAATGACGATGGCAATATTGCCCCTAAGCGCCTAGTGGTTTTTCGCGAACAATAAACAACGATAATTGAACTTGTTTTAGCGGAGGTTATTGCCTATAATCCCCGCTCCTCGTACCGGCTGAATCAGAGATTGGCTGGTACAAACGTTAACTCAACTCTTTAGGAGAGAATTATGTCTCTGAATGCAGAAACTAAAGCAGCTGTTGTAGCTGAATACGCACGTGGCGAAGGCGACACTGGTTCACCAGAAGTACAAGTAGCACTACTTACTGCTTCTATTAAACACCTACAAGGTCACTTCCAAGAGCACAAAGGCGATCACCACAGCCGTCGTGGTCTTCTACGTATGGTTTCTCGTCGTCGTAAACTTCTAGATTACCTAAAAGGTAAAGATCTAGCTCGTTACCAAGACCTAATCAAGCGTCTAGGTCTACGTCGTTAATTTCGACAGACAAAGAACAATGATTTGAAAAAGGGGCTTTATGCCCCTTTTTTATTGGTGAAATTTAGCCAAATGCCGATTAAATCGTTATACTATTTGGCGAAATCTCATCGGATTTTATTCATGCTAATAGGGTGAACTGACTTGGAGTAACCAGCGGTTTCATCCTATGGCATAAGTGGCTTTGGGCGTTGCTAGTCACATCACACGTCGACCATTTGGTCGCGGCTATTCCAAGCAGGTTATTTGAGCCTGTTTGGATTAGTCGCGATAAGCAATGTCTCACTGCCCTTGTTAATTTTTATAGGCTCAAAGAGCAAAGGACAAGACATGTTCGAAAAACCCGTAGTAAAAACGTTTCAATACGGTAATCATACCGTTACTTTAGAAACTGGTATTATCGCACGCCAAGCCACCGCTGCTGTGATGGTGACCATGGATGACACTGCTGTATTCGTTTCAGTGGTTGGTAAAAAAGAGGCCGTTGAAGGCCAAGATTTCTTCCCATTAACGGTTAACTACCAAGAGCGTACTTACGCGGCAGGTAAAATCCCTGGTGGTTTCTTCAAACGCGAAGGCCGTCCTTCAGAAGGCGAAACATTAACCGCTCGTCTTATCGACCGCCCAATCCGCCCACTGTTCCCAGATTCGTTTAAAAACGAAGTTCAAGTGATTGCGACAGTTGTCTCGGTGAACCCTGATGTTCAACCTGACATTGTTACTATGATTGGTACGTCTGCGGCATTGGCCATTTCAGGCATTCCATTTAACGGCCCAATCGGTGCGGCGCGCGTTGGTCATATCGATGGTCAGTTAGTGTTAAACCCGAGTAACACAGAGCTTGAAAACTCTAAACTAGACTTAGTGGTTGCGGGTACTGAATCGGCTGTATTAATGGTTGAATCCGAAGCGGATAACTTAACAGAAGAAGAAATGCTCTCTGCTGTGGTTTACGGCCACGATCAACAACAAACGGTGATCAGCGCCATTAATGAGTTTGCTGCAGAAGTCGCAACACCGGCATGGGACTGGGTTGCTCCAGCGGAAAACACTGAGCTGAAAGCAAAAATTGCACAGCTAGCAGAAGCGCAATTGGTCGAAGCGTATCAGATCACTGAAAAGATGGCGCGTTATGAACGCATTGGTCAAATCAGTGCTCAAGTCAGCGAAACGCTATTGGCGGAAGATGACACGCTTAACCCGAAAGAGATCCACACGATTTTCCACGATCTAGAAAAAACCGTTGTTCGCAGCCGTATTATTTCTGGTCAGCCGCGTATTGATGGCCGTGAAAAAGACATGGTTCGCGCTTTGGATGTTCGTACGGGTGTACTTCCTCGTACCCACGGTTCGGCTTTGTTCACTCGTGGTGAAACCCAAGCTATGGTGACCGCGACGCTTGGTACCCAGCGCGATGCTCAAATTATCGATGAGTTGACCGGTGAGCGTAAAGACCACTTCTTGTTACACTACAACTTCCCTCCATACTGTGTGGGTGAAACGGGCTTTGTCGGTTCACCTAAGCGTCGTGAAATTGGTCACGGTAAACTGGCTAAACGCGGTATTGCTGCGGTAATGCCATCGGTTGATGAATTCCCATACACAGTGCGTGTTGTATCGGAAATTACCGAGTCTAACGGCTCTTCATCAATGGCTTCTGTATGTGGTACTTCCCTTGCTCTTATGGATGCAGGTGTGCCAATTAAGTCATCCGTTGCCGGTATTGCGATGGGCCTAGTGAAAGAAGGCGATGATTTTGTCGTGCTGTCTGACATCTTAGGTGACGAAGACCACTTAGGTGATATGGACTTTAAAGTTGCGGGTACCAATGAAGGTATTACTGCGCTACAAATGGATATCAAGATTGAAGGTATCACGAAAGAGATCATGCAGATTGCGCTAAATCAAGCACAAGGTGCGCGTAAGCACATCCTATCTGTCATGGATCAAGCCATTGCTGGCGCTCGTGATGATATCTCTGAGTTTGCTCCTCGTATCCACACGATGAAGATCAGTGCTGAAAAGATCAAAGACGTTATCGGTAAAGGCGGTGCGGTTATTCGTCAATTGACAGAAGAAACCGGTACAACGATTGAAATCGAAGATGACGGTACCATCAAAATTGCAGCAACCGAAGGAACAGCGGCAAAAGAAGCGATTCGCCGTATCGAAGAAATCACCGCAGAAGTTGAAGTTGGCCGCATCTACACAGGTAAAGTTGCTCGCCTTGCTGACTTTGGTGCTTTCGTGACCATCTTGCCTGGTAAAGATGGCTTGGTACACATTTCTCAAATTGCGGATAAACGCGTCGAGAAAGTCTCTGACTACTTGAGCGAAGGCCAAGAAGTAAAAGTGAAGGTCTTGGAAATTGACCGTCAAAACCGCGTGCGTTTGAGCATGAAAGAAGCGGTTGAGAAACCAGCAGAAGAAGCAGAACAAGCGCCAGCATCGGCAGATAATGCAGGTGAATAAAGCAGAACTTTTTGCTGCTTAAGCACTTTTGTGTTTCACTGGTGTCTATATCAAAAGGGAGCGATAGCTCCCTTTTTCTTTGACAAGGGGTATATGAGTGGTGAAATGGTTAGCATTATTGGGAATGAGCTCAGTACTATTACTGAGCGGTTGCGCTACTCAACAGGAGACTTCTGAACATTGGGTCTTTCCGGCTATGGCAGTACCGCTGCAGCCTTCGGCAGAACAACAAGTGAAAATTGCTCAGTTAACGCAGTTGCTTGCGCGAAAAAACCTACCGGCTGATGTCAGGGCCAAAATGTTGGTTGAGCGAGGGCATTTCTATGACAGTGTTGGGCTGGATGAGTTAGCTCGCGTTGATTTTTTTCAATCATTGAAGATCAACCCCCAGCAACCGGCAATCTTTAATATCCTTGGTGTCTATGAAACGCAAAGGGCCAATTTTGATGATGCTTATCAATTTTTTGATTCGACATTGGAGCTCAACCCGCAAGATACTTTTGCTCAGCGCAATCGCGCCATTGCCCTGTATTACGGCGAACGCTACTTGTTGGCACTCGAAGATATGAACGCTTATTGGCGTGAAGATCCCAGTGATCCTTTTCGCGTGTTGTGGCGCTATGTCATTGAGCAAAAAGTGGACCCGCAACAAGCTAAAGCCCACTTAGCAGAGAGTTATCAGCAGAGAAACGCTCGTTGGGGGTGGTTAATTGTCGCTGTCATGCTCGATGAAATTAGTGAGCGACAAGCCTTTCAAGTGGTGATGGACAATAGCGAAAACAATAACGATCTCGCTGAGCGCTTAACCGAGTTGTACTTTTATATGGGCAAAAAATATCAAATCAACCAAGATTACGCCCATGCGATCTCTTTGTATAAATTGGTCTTATCTTATAACGTTTTTGACTATTTAGAGCACAGGTATACGTTTGTCGAGCTTGGCAACATTTATCGTAGCTTAACTCTGGATGAGGAAGAGTCGGCATCGGCGAAAGATGACAGTGCAGAGCAATGACTCTCGTTCAATGAGATGAAAATCAAATGAAAGTTTTCATCTCATTCGCCAATAGCCTGTTCACCAATTAATTTTTGTTACGCTTATTTTTGGCAAATAAGACCTCAACCTCTTGTTTGGGTTGAGGTCGATAAAAGTGGAAGCCTTGAATTGAATTGCACTTGAGATTGGAAAGTAAACTGGCTTGCTCTCGGTTTTCTACTCCTTCAGCCACGACATTGAGCTCTAGTGCGTGTCCAAGGTTAATGATGTTTTCAATCACGGTGACCTGTTTGGGTAAGGTGTCGATATCACAGACAAACGCTCGGTCTATTTTTAACTCATCAATGGGAAAACGAGCTAAATAAGACAGTGATGAATACCCAGTACCAAAATCGTCTATCGATAACGAAAAGCCCAATTTTTTAATCGCGTTGAGCATTTGTAATGTGTGGTCACTGTCACTCATCACTGCGCTCTCCGTTAATTCAAAGGTAATACAGCTGGGATCCAACCCTGTCACTTTGAGCAGTTTTTCCATGTATTGTGTCAAGAGGGAGTTACCAAATTGCTCTGGCGATAAGTTGATCGCCACCCTGCCAGGGAGAATATTTTGTTGCTTCCACTTTTTGACTGTCGTGAACACCTCGCGCATGACCACTTTGCCAAGTTGCTCAATAAGACCTGCTTTTTCAGCGACAGGGATAAAGGCGGCAGGGCTAATGTAGCCTTCTACCGGGTGTTTCCAACGCACTAAGGCTTCGGCGCCATGAATGGTAAAATCACGAGCATTCACCTTAGGCTGATACCAGACTTCAAGGCCGTTTTGTTGCAGCGCTTTTTGTAATTCAATCTCCAACCATAGTCTCATTCTCGCTTCTTTATTCATTTGCTCATGAAATTGGATTAAGCGATTGCGACCGCGCTCTTTCGCTTCATACATCGCGGTGTCTGCACTTTGCAGCAAACTGCGTGCATCTTTGGCGTTAGTGGGATAAACCACACTGCCAATAGAGCAGGCCAAACGCTTGGTAAAGTGGTGTAAATCAAACGGCTGGTTGATGAGATTAATCACTTTTTGCCCTAATTGCTCAATCGCATGGGGCGTGCTCTCCGCTTCCGGAATCATAATGCCGAATTCATCTCCGCCAAATCGGCCTAGAATCGCACGCTTTGGCAAAGAGCGTTGTAGCCGCTTCGCCACTTCTTCGATCACGCGGTCACCGATATGATGACCAAGGGAGTCATTAATATTCTTGAAGTTATCGATATCGAGATACAAGAGAACCAAAGGCGTTTTGTTGCGAATAAATTGCTCTAGGCGTTGGGTAAAACCTGTGCGGTTGTAGAGCTTTGTTAGAGGGTCTTGAATACCAATGTTATCCTTGGGTTGCTCGTCGAGGGTTGAGGTTTGTGAATTTCTTGATTGCAGCATGACCATTTGAATCGGTGCCCCAAACTGAAAAGTTTGATTGGCGCACAGAGTCATCGCTTTTTCAAAACCACAACGAGCACTGGTTGAGCAAGGGGTTGGTGTGGTTGACAACAATTCGCTGAGCGGCCGGGCAAAGCTTTGTTTGGTTTGCGCATCGACAAACAAGCGAGACAATTGCTCACCAAGTAGCTCTTTAGGCGCGTTATAGCCAAGCAATTTGGCGGCGGCTGGATTGGCCGATAAAATAATGTCATCTTCAACCATCAGTAGGCCATCATCGAGCAGGTGAAGGAGGTGAGAAAACTTGTTTTCAGCTTCTTCTAAGGAGCGAACCAGCAAATGTTTTTCAGAGGTGTCTACAGCATGGAAAATCAAATAGCGTTTGAGCTCCCCTTCATCGAGTGGGGTAATACTAAACTGTAAACTGGTTTCGATATCGGAGTCGTCGAGTGAAATTTCTGACTCGATAAACTCGCCTTTGATGGCACGCTGATAATAGGGTTTGAGCTTGTGGTAAAAGTTGTCCCCTAAGATTTGTTGGTCATTTTTTCCAACCAATTCCGTCTTGGACAAACCCGATACATCACAATACCTGTCGTTGACTAAGCAATAATTGTGTTGACTGTCTAAAATGGCAAAAAAGAAGGTATTATTCGATGTCAATCTCGTAAACCAGTGCTGCATTTGCTCTGAAAGCATTCTACCTACCAACATTTGAAGATGTGAATTTGAACATATTTTGTCTTAAAAATGCGTGTATAAAAGACTTTGTAAAAACGCGTCATGCTAGCATGACCTGATTGTGAGGTGATATCCATATGAGCCATTTAAGGTTCATTTTTTTCACACAAAGAAAATCGTGAAAAAAATATCGCTTTCACTTGAGTAAGTATATAGTCTAATTCGTCAAAGCCATTTTAATTCTACGATTGTTCACGCGAAAGTGTGAAATCGTTACAAATATCATTAATTTTTAAGGGATTTGGGATGTTGATTCGCACAGAAGCCCCCGCTGATATATTGCCGATTGAGCAACTGGTTACTGACTACGGTGACTCTGATGAGTTGCCTAGGGCCATTCGCAAATTAAGGCAAACTGGGCAGATGACATTGTCATTGGTTGCCTGTGATGATGACGGGATGATTCAGGGGCATTTACTGTTTACTGAGTTAGCACTAGAATCGACCCAGTCTGTTCAGTGGCTGTGTGCGTTAACTCTTTCTCCTTCCTTTCAGCGTGATGGGTCGTTGAAAGAGGCGTTGATCGAATATGGGCTTGAAACACTTAGTGAGTTAAGTTATTCCACTTGTGTGACTCATCAAGGTGCTTGGTGGGCTTATAAAAGCACGGCGGATAAGATAGCAGTAGACAAGGCTGATCTCGACGCCTCCCATTGGGCTTGGTTAAGTTTGGCTCCCTCATCGACATCCTGTCCGAACAATCCAAGTTTTTTATTCTCGCCAGAACAAAAACAACTGTTTGTTTAAATTCTATTGATTATTGTACTGTTAAGCTAATGCGTGAAAATCATTCTTCATATTTGTCTGAGATGGGTATCAGTACCTGGCAACTCACTCATCCAGAACGTTTGCTTGGTTACCAAGCGAAAAAAATTTCACCGGTCAATGACTGCCAATTATTGTTAGTGATGTCAGAGAAACCCAGCCAAAACTACTCGACTTTGTTGCAAAAGATAGCGCAAAGTATGGGCCTGACGTTGTCTCAAGTTGGGCATGTTTTCCCCCGTGATATCAGCACGATTGATCAACAAGCTTTGCGTTGGGTGTGGTTTTGCGGTTGCGATCCGACTGCGCTTGATCATAGTGATATTTCAGTTTTGATCTCACCCAGTTTAGCGGTGATCAATGCTTCCCAAGCACATAAAAGACATCTATGGCACCAAATAAAACAAAGCTTAGGAGGCGAGCGTGATTAGGCCATTAACCGCGCATGATATAACGTGGGTGGAAGCGATTGAGCAACAAGTTCATCTCTCTCCCTGGAGTTACAGCACCTTATCAAAGCTTGATGGTCGAGGAGCTTATCACTTTGGTTATTTTGAGCAAGAAAAAGGGCTTGGGTATTGTTACTCACAGTGCATCGCTGGGGAAGTGCACCTTCACAATTTAGCCGTGGCGAAAGTCAACCAGGGACAGGGGATCGCGAGCTGTTTATTATCGGCCCTAATCACGCAGGCAAAAAGTCTCAATGCGGACAGTATATGGTTGGAAGTCAGGGTCAGTAACCTTTCTGCTCAAGCCCTGTACCACAAGTTTGATTTTTCAGAGGTCACTCGTCGAGAAAATTATTACCCGGCGAAGCAAGGTTATGAGGATGCGTTGATCATGTGTTTAACACTTTGATTCATCGATGGATTACTCAGGCAGTTGTTGGACTGCCTGAGTTTTTACCACGAGGGCAATTAGACGTTTTTAGCCCGAGATAACGTCCATTTTGTATCAAACTCTCGCAGTAAATAAAGCGTCAGACAAGCGCCAAGCATCGGCCAAGCGGCAAAAAACAGTAAATGTTTGAAGGGGTCCAAGTATTGATTAAACGAGGCCAGTGTCGAGCCCAAATGCATCAGTAAAATAAGTCCATAGGTATAACGCTTCGCAACGCCCGCCAAAAAAGCGACAACCAGTATCAACTGTGCAACACCTAAGAGGTAAATGATCGAGGTTGATGCATCCATAGAATAAAATTTTTGAAAAATGACCACACTATGGCCAGGATTCATAAACTTATCTAACGTCCAAATAAACATAACGATAAATACCCCAAGGCGCAATGACAGTAATGACCAACTCAGTCGTTGACCAAAGTTTGCCGGATAGGGTGCTTGATGTTCCATAATACTCTCCAGTTAATTATCTTTTAAATAAGAAAGCGTTTTTGGTTACTTTCTTTCACTTTGCCAAGAAAAAAGTTTTATCAATAGAAATTTTTTGATTCTTAGTGCGGTCTTTTTCTCTGAGGTCATCAATGGGTACCTGTCTTTTAATCTGTGTACACCAAAATATTGATCTGGTTTACAAAGTTTATTTTTATTTTTAAATCAGTTACGTAAAGGTATGGCTTCCAGCTAATCTTTAAATGTTAATCCGAATATTTCGTTAGTTATTGATGACTAACCGTGTTTGGGTCTTGATCACATGCGGTCCTTACACGGCCACACTTGGAGAAAATTATGTATAAAAAAATAGCGCTACTTGCGGTGCTAATAGGCGTGGCCACTGCGTTTTTTCATTTTGAACTCAATAGTTATCTCACGCTAGAAGGGATGAAAGCATCGCTTGATAGCTTCAAATTGACCATTGGCGAACACCCAGTCTCGAGCGCCTTGATCTTTTTTGTCATTTACGTTGCTGTCGCCGCCCTCTCTTTGCCTGGCGCTGCGATCATGACTCTGGCTTCAGGTGCCTTGTTTGGTTTAGCACAAGGTTTGTTCATCGTATCGTTTGCGTCAAGTGTTGGAGCGACATTGGCCTTTTTAGTGGCCCGATTTATTTTGCGTGATTCGGTGCGTAAGCGCTTTGGTGACAAACTAAAAAGTATCGATCAGGGCATAGAAAAAGAAGGCGCTTTTTATCTGTTTACTTTGCGTTTATTACCTGTATTTCCGTTTTTCTTGGTCAATTTATTGATGGGCTTAACCAGCCTTAAAACCTTGACATTTTATTGGGTTAGTCAGGTTGGCATGCTCGCGGGGACCATTGTCTATGTCAATGCCGGTACGCAATTAGCACAGATCGACAGTTTGGCTGGTATCCTCTCGCCCGGTTTGTTGTTTTCCTTTGTGTTACTGGGTATTTTCCCTTGGATTGCTAAATTTATTGTCGGCATTTTCCACAGTCGTCGCGTTTATAAGGGGTATAGCAAACCTAAGCGCTTTGATCGCAATTTAGTCGTTATAGGTGCTGGCGCTGGGGGCTTAGTCTCGAGTTATATTGCCGCCGCGGTAAAAGCCAAAGTCACTTTGGTCGAGGCTGGGGAAATGGGGGGCGATTGCCTCAATTACGGTTGCGTACCCAGTAAAGCGATCATCAAATCGGCCAAAATGGCTCATCAAATGCGTCATGCTGATAAATACGGCCTGGAGCCCGTTAACCCTGAGATTGTATTTAAAAAAGTGATGGCGAGAGTGCACCAAGTGATTGCCGCGATTGCCCCTAACGACAGTGTCGAACGTTATACCGAGTTAGGTGTGGATGTAGTTAAGGGGTACGCCAAAATTCGCGACCCTTGGACGGTGGATATCACCTTAGAGAATGGCGAGGTTCAAACACTGACGACCCAGAGTATTATCGTCGCTACTGGTGCGAGCCCATTTGTCCCGCCATTACCCGGGATCGAAGAGAGTGATTATGTGACATCCGATACATTATGGGAGCGCTTTTCTACGTTAGAATCAGCACCTAAACAATTGATTGTACTAGGTGGTGGGCCGATTGGTTGTGAGTTAGCTCAATCTTTCTCTCGCTTGGGCAGCAATGTAACTCAGGTTGAATTGGCCCCGCGCTTGATGGGTAGAGAAGATGCCGACGTTGCACAATACGCGCAAAGCGTTTTAACCGAGAGCGGTGTCAATGTATTAACTGAACACAAAGCGTTGCGCTTCGAGCGCGTTGGCCAACAAAAGCATCTCATTGTCGAGTATCAAGGCGAAGAAATCACCCTTGAATACGATGAAGTGATTGTCGCGGTTGGGCGTAAGGCACGTCTCAATGGCTTTGGTCTTGAAGAGCTTGGCATTGAGTTTGACCGCACAATTGAGACCGATGAGTATTTGCAAACCTTGTACCCCAATATTTATGCCGCGGGTGACGTCGTTGGGCCTTATCAGTTTACTCACGTCGCTGCTCATCAAGCCTGGTATGCTTCGGTGAATGCTCTCTTTGGTTGTTTTAAGAAGTTTAAAGCGGATTATCGCGTTATTCCATGGGCAACCTTTATTGACCCTGAGGTTGCTCGGGTCGGGTTAAACGAATCAGAGGCCAAGGCTCAAGGGATTGACGTTGAAGTGACGAAGTTCGAATACGAAGAGCTCGATCGAGCCATTACTGAAAGTGCTCGTCAAGGGTTTATCAAGATATTAACACCGCCAGGAAAAGATACCATTCTCGGCGTTACCATTGTTTCTGAGCATGCCGGCGATCTTATCCCTGAGTTTGTCTTGGCGATGAAGCATGGGTTAGGCTTAAACAAAATACTGGGTACTATCCACGCTTACCCAACTTGGGCGGAAGGAGCGAAATACACGGCGGGAAATTGGAAAAAAGCCAATAAACCAGAAAAAGTATTGGCTTGGCTTGAAAAGTACCACACTTGGCGTCGTCAATAACCAAGCGGGCATCCTCTTTTCCGGGGGATGCCTTTTATTTTGAACCGTGCATTTAGGTTGGAGCAATGCCAAATGGAGTTTAGGAGCAAAAATCGACCAATGAGAAGAAGCATATTATGCCGTTGCATGTGGCTTTTGAGTACGTTATTAACATCAGCATTGTCTCAAGCAGAAACGGTTCAGTTTTATGCTTGGGGGGGCAGTGCTCAAGTCAATGGTTACTTACAGTGGGCAAACCAGCAATTGCAACAGCAATACGGAATTACACTCAATCACGTTAAATTAGCAGACACCAGTGATGCCGTCTCACGGGTGTTAGCCGAAAAAGCCGCAGGTAATGATGACCGCGGTAGTGTCGATCTGATTTGGATTAACGGCGAGAATTTTGCGGCCATGAGTCGCCATCATTTGCTACTCAAAGATTGGGTCGCGGATTTGCCCAACTTTTCTTTGACAAATCCGGACAAAAACCCCGCAATGACCAAAGATTTTGGCTTAGATACACAAGGGCAAGAAGCCCCTTGGGGGAAAGCGGCAATGGTATTTTATTACAATAGTCGCTATATCGAGGCTCCCCCTGAAGATCTGCAGCAATTGTTGGCTTTTGCCAAACAGTTTCCGGGGCGTTTTACCTACCCATTACCCAGTGATTACTTAGGAATTACCTTCTTAAAGTATGCGCTCCTTGCGTTAAATAAAGACAATACCGACCCCTTATACCAACCGGTAACACAGGCTAATTTCGAACGAATGACCGCTCCATTGTGGCAGTATTTGGATCAATTACACCCTTTGATGTGGCGGCAAGGTCAGTATCGGTTGAGGCAAGCATCGCAATTGCAAAAATTGATGAGCGATCAAGAATTATTGCTGTCTTTTTCTTTTACTTCTGCTGAAATCCCCAGTGCGGTGACCCGCTACGATCTGCCGGAAAGTATTCGTACTTATGCGATGAAAGATGGCAGCTTAGGCAATATTCACTTTGTTGGTATCCCTTATAATACGGCTCATCCTGAGGCAGCTAAGAAAGTGGTTAACTTCTTTTTGTCGCCACAAGCTCAAGCAAAAAAACAACAAGTATCGGTGTGGGGAGATGAAACCGTTTTGGATTTGTCATTGTTAGAACCTGATATTCAAGCTCAGTTTTTACCCGATGTCGTTTTGCCATCAGCATTGCCATCCGGTGCTTATCACGCGCTTTTGCCAGAACCCGATGCAAGTTGGGCTGACGCCTTAAGAGAAGCTTGGTTTGAACGTTATGGGGAGCATTACTAATGATGAATTTTCAGCAATTTACTTGGCTGATGAGAATGGGCTTATTCGCAGCCCTACTGATCCCCGTTTTAATGGGCGTTGTCGGCGTGTTGATGCCGGCGCTTGGGTATTTTCCTGCTCTTGGTGAAATGGAGATAGGTTTTGGTGTCTTTGCCACACTCTTCCAAGTCGATGGTCTCGCCACCATGGTTGGTTTATCTCTTTTTACTGGGGTTATCTCGACGTTAATTGCCACCCTGGGTGCACTGGCACTGATCTCGGTTTTTTATCATCATGCTTGGTTGGCGAAGATTCAACGATTATTAAGTCCGTTATTGGTCATTCCCCATGCCGCTGCAGCGATTGCCCTTATTTTATTGTTATCCCCCTCTGGTTGGCTCGCTCGCATCGTCGTATGGGGGAGTGAGGCCATGCCTCCGCAGTGGGATTTTCCTTATGACCGCGGTGGTTTGGCGATAATTTTTGCTTTAGCGCTTAAAGAATTGCCTTTTATTTTTCTGATCTTGTTGAGTACATTAGAGCAGCCACAACTAAAACGCCGTTTTGATGGCTACTTAAAAACCGCACAATCTCTGGGTTATTCTCCGGTTATGTCATTGGTAAAAACAGTGTTGCCCGTGGTGTACCCTCATATCCGTTTGCCTCTGCTGGCCGTGCTTGCCTACGCAACGGCCAACGTGGAAATCCCGCTGATTTTAGGGCCTAATGATCCACCCACTTTGGCCGTCGCGATTCTTCATTGGTTTAACCATGTCGATTTATCACTGCGCTTTCAAGCTTCTGCAGCAGCGCTGTTACAATTAGCCGTCACTTTATTTGCATTGGTTTTTTGGCTGATTCTCGAGCGTGCTGTTCGGCTTTTAACCCAAGAGTCCTTGGTGCGTGGACGGTCATTTGGGGTTGAGCACTTATTCAAGTTTGTCGCTTATTTCTTTGTTGTTTTGTATTTTGTGATGGCATTGCTCATGATGTTGAGCTTAGTGTTGTGGTCACTGGCGACATATTGGTCTTTTCCGGATTTGCTTCCTCAAGGAGTGACGTTATTGCACTGGCAAACGGCTTTAACGGCTTTATCGACGCCGATTGTAAACAGTTTGGGGCTAGGTATTGTGGTTAGCCTTAGCGCGGTGTGTCTGGTCTTATTCGCACTAGAGGCCGAGGTTGGGCAAGTGATGCATAAAAAAGGTCGTTGGCGGCAGTGGGAGCATTGGCTTCTTAACGTCACCTTGTATTTGCCGTTAATTATTCCAGGTGTCGCCTTCCTATTTGGTTTGGTGTGGTTTCAGCAAGTCTATTGGCCTAAACTGCTGTGGTTTAATGTGTATATCAGCCATTTTGTTTATGTCTTACCTTACGTGTTTATCTCACTTGCCGTTTCGTATCGACGCTTTGAACCGCGCTACTTAAAAGTCGCTGCGGGCCTGGGGATCGGGCCGCTACAAACGTTTTTACACGTCAAATTACCCTTGTTATTTCGCCCAATTTTAGTGGCGTTTGCCTTGGGGTTATCGATCAGTTTTAGTCAGTATTTACCCACATTACTTGCTTCCGGCGGGCGTATGGCAACAGTGACGACAGAAGCGGTGGCGATTGTTTCTGGCAGCAGTACTCGCTTAAGTGCCGTGTATGTTTTGGTTCAACTGATACTGCCTTTACTCGGTTTCGTGCTGGCTTGGTGGTTACCTAAGGTATGTTTTAACCCCAAAACTGAAACAACACACAAATAATAGAGGGAATCATGAATTTAGTCTTAGACAACATTGCCATTTTTAATGGCGATACCCCCTTACTGACCATCAATGAGACCGTGGGGGCTGGGGAAGTTTTGACCATAATGGGGCCATCCGGTGTCGGTAAGTCCACATTACTTGATGTGATTAGCGGCCAGTTGCAAGCGCCTTTTCACTATACAGGGAGTGTAAAATTTGGTGATAATGCACTTGATAGTATGCCGTCGCATTTGCGCAAGATCGGGGTTTTGTATCAAGATGCCTTGTTGTTTGAACATTTCACGGTTGAGCAAAACATTGCTTTTGCTATGAATGGTGCGAAAGCAAGTTGGCGTAAAGCTGAGCAACAGCATTGGATTGCTGAGCAGTTATCGCAGATTGGGTTAGCCAAGATGGCTAAGCGCTCTGTCGATACTTTATCGGGGGGGCAACAAGCCCGTGTGGCGCTGCTGCGTACCTTGGCCTCTGAGCCTAATGCCGTGTTGCTCGATGAACCGTTTAGCAAATTAGATACGTCGCTGCGACAACAAATACGCGATTGGGTGTTTGAGCAATTATCCGAGCGTGGTTTACCTGCGGTTCTAGTGACACACGATAAAGAAGACAGTGCCATGCTTAATGGCCAAGTCATTGAGGTTTAGTATGTTTGATGCCAAGGTCACCCCTTATATAAAACCAATACTCAATCCTTTCATTGTTGCCTTGGACAAAAAAGGAGTGCGCCCAAACCACGTGACAGTGGCGGGTTTTGTGATTGGCTTAATGACCATGCCAATGATCATTCACGGTTTTTGGTTGATGGCACTTCTGTGTATTGCCATTAATCGCCTTTGTGATGGCATTGATGGTCAATTGGCGCGTTATCAAGCCTCGAGTAGCAGTGCAGGGGGCTATCTTGATATTTGCCTCGATTTTTTGTTTTATGCGTCCGTTCCTTTGGCGTTTGGTATTGCCAATCCGAATGAGTGGGGGATCCCCGCTTTGTTACTTATTGCAAGTTTTATTGGTACTGGGAGCAGCTTTCTCGCCTTTGCGATTGCCGCAGAAAAATACCAAATCGATAAACCCCAATTTCGCCACAAGAGTTTTTATTATATGCAAGGCTTAACCGAGGGGTTTGAGACCATTTTGGCTTTTGTGGCTTTTTGTTTGTGGCCGCATTACTTTCCGGTTTTGGCTTATGTTTTTGCCCTTGCTTGCTCTATTACTATTGTGACTCGGATTGTCGGTGGGTTTTACACACTAAAACAGGTCGAAGAAAATGGATGAACAGAGTGCTAGCATTCGGCTGAGCGTGTTTCTCTCTGTCTTTGTGGTGATGGCGATATGGGAAGCGTTATTACCCGCGAGGCATTCGCCGGTTTCTAAAGTGCGTCGCTGGTGGGGAAACCTTGCAATGATTGTTGTTGGCTCTGTTGCTGCTCGAGTGGTTTTGCCAATGACACTAACCGGTATTGCTCTGTGGTCGGCAGAGCATAATTTCGGGGTATTTCATTGGCTCGACACCGCGATAGTGTTCGCCACTATTTTGGGGGTGTTACTACTGGATGTGGTGATTTATTGGCAGCATAGGCTTAGTCATACCATCCCCATTTTATGGCGTTTACACCAAGTACACCACGCAGATGGACATGTTGATACAACGACAGGGTTGCGTTTTCACCCATTTGAAATCGTGATGAGCTTAGCGATTAAAGCATTGGTGGTACTCTTATTCGGTATTCCTGCTGTCGCGGTGGTCATTTTTGAAGTGGCGCTGAATGGCTTTGCCATTTTTAATCACGCCAATATTCGCCTCCCCAAAAAGTGGGATGATCGACTGTCTTATATCTTTATTACTCAAAGGGTACATCGTGTACATCACAGTGTGAAACTCAATGAATCAAATAGTAATTTTGGGTTTAGTGTCTCGTGGTGGGATAGGTTATTTGGCAGTTACAAGTCGCAAGGTGAGAAAAGCGATGAAACCCTCGACATTGGGCAAAATGCATTTCCTGCCAATAATGATAATGCGAGCTTGTGGCGATTGTTGACCATGCCTTTTGCCAAAAGAAAATAGCCATACCTACCAGTAAGCCGCCAATAAGGCGGCTTAATTTATCGGTTTTAAAGCTCAGTGACAGAGGGCAAATATGACGAATCACTCCGTTATGTTGGATGTCAGGAACTGAAGCCATTGAGGTAAAATCTTCTGAACGAATCATCCATCTTTCTGACCATCAACAAGTAATAAATCAGGCGATGATAGCTTTACATTGATTTTCAGGAGAATTCAGATGACAGCAGTAGCACACTAGTTAACCCCTTTTCTAACATCTTACGAAGTGATGGCTCGTTACCACATTAGCTGTACGACGCTCTGGCAAAGAATAAAAGATGGCAGCTTGCCGCAACCTCGTATCAACCGAAATACACGAAACAATTTGTGCCACATTCAAGACCTAGAAGCGTATGACAAGAAAGAGGACTGTGCCTCTTTCTTTTATTGTCCGAAACGCCAGTTGAATGGAAAGTCTGTCGGCTCGATGATGGTTTCTAGTTGTTGATACCAAACGTCGTAAGCATGACGCATTTCATCCAGGTACTGATATTGGTTGTAGATAGCATCCAACCCTTTTTTGCTGTGGACAATCATCAACTCGGCAACTTCTTACGTCGTGATGGCCGATATTCGCGTTCGCATCGTTCTGCTAAGATCATGTATAGACCAGTGTTCCATCTCAATACCAAGCGACCTGCGAGTCCAGGTTTTCACATTGTTAGGAATAGTGGTATCAAAGCCATTTGTGGCAAGCTCTTCTTGTCCGTTCGCGGGAAGCAAGTAAGTTGATTTGCTCATCTGCATCGCCAGTTCAATCAGCTCGATAGCTGGTTTAATTAATGGCCGCATGGTCGGCGATTCAATTTTCTCACCTTGTTTGCGGATCTCTACAGGCTCTGTCCACATTGCAGATTGGAAATCAAAGTGATGCTTTTTAGCTTGAATGAGTTCGCCCTTGCGGTCTCCCAATAACAGAAGCAATTTTATGTAGATGCGATTCTTCTCAATGATTTTTGACTTGTGTAAATAGCGCCAAAGTATCCTGAGCTCGTTGTCGTTTAGCACCCGAGTTCGTTTGCCTTTTTTACCGCCGACCTTTTTGCAGTGATCCCAGCGGCGGCGTTAATTTCCAATATTTGTTCATCAATCAGCCAGTCATAAACTTATGCAGCACTGACACTAGGCGTTCTGTGTTTGAAGGGGACGACTCCGAAACTTCACGAAGACAGTTTCGCAAGGACAATTCATTGATGTCAGTTAATGGGTACTTGCCAAGTCGGTTCAGCAAATATATTTCACTGCTGTGTTTTTGGTAGTGCCACGTTTTCTCCTTTTTCCTTGGCCGATACACCCTTACTTAGTCTATCTTGGTCGGCTTTTACTACGCTTTCTTTTGTTTCTTTATTTAACCTCGCATGGAGCCAGCTAACTGTTAACGGCATGTGATAAAGCCAGCCCTAGTTTGTTGAATTCTGAAAAGAGTTCTTGTTACAGAGGTAATATCAACAAATAATCCAATTACTATCTCTGAGGGAAATACGGGATTTCGTACTACTTTTATGTCTTTTTGTGTAACGTAATGCAGGTCTATTTTCTCTACTATAGCATCATAAATTGAATAGGAGCAGAAAATGAAATTGGTCGCATTGGTAACAGGTACATCTACAGGTTTAGGTATTGCACTTAGTGTGCAACTGGCGCAACAAGGTTATGAAGTCTACGCGACGATGCGTGATGTCGCTAAATCGCAAGCGCTATTAAACGCAGCTAAGGAAGCAGGTGTGACTTTACATGTGCTAGCGCTTGACGTACAGGATAATGACACAATTACCAATAGTGTTGAGCGCATTATTGCAAAGCACGGTCAAATAGACTTACTGATAAACAATGCAGGGGCGGGATGCGTTCGCACAACAGAGCATGCGACAGAAGCCGAAGTTAAATGGGTGATGGATGTTAACTTTCACGGTATCGTGCGTTGTACCAAGGCTGTATTGCCTCATATGCGTCGGCTAAAACAGGGTAAAATCATTAATATTGGTTCAGTTGGTGGGTTAGTTGGCCAGCCATTTAGCGACATATACTGTGCGGCAAAATTTGCGGTAGAAGGATACACAGAAGCCTTGGCTAGTTACATTACGCCTAGTTTTGGTATCCAATTTTGCTGTGTCGAGCCGGGGGGGATTGCGACTGAGTTTGCTAATAACGTAATCGCTCAATTACAATCAAATGGTGACATGCCTAACGATTCATACAAGCCAGTCTTTGAGGCCTTTTTGGCAAGTGGCGCAGGCTCTGAACGAGATGACTTATATCAAAGCCCAGAGCAAGTGGCAGAGATCGTGGTAACAACCGCGTTAAATGAACAGTTGCCGCTCCGTATTCGCACGTCTGCTTGGGCAGAACAATTTACCGCATTAAAAACACAAGCTGACCCAAGCGGCTTGAAACAACTAGCAATAGTCCAACAAACGTTTGGGTAGATTAAGGTGAACAACTCCGTTTTGCACTTTGAACATATTAGTGATTATTTAACAGCAGCAGGGTTTGCAGCGCCTAACCATCCGCTCGTCGCAACAATGAGGCTAAGTGCCGCACAATTAGCGGTACGCCCCCCGAGTTTTGCTAAAGGGGTGCAGTTATCGGGCGGTTTTTATTACCTTGCGTTAAAGCAGGTTACTCAAGGGCAGTTATTCTACGGCCGCACCGAATATGACTGCCAAACGGGTACCTTAATTGCTATGGCTCCTAATCAAAAAATGTCGAGTCATGATGTAACGATTGAAGCTGATGCCTGTGTCTTAATGCTACATCCAGATTATGTGCGTGGGCTTCCACTTGAGATGTTACTTAACGAGTGTGGTTTTTTTCAATATCAGGTCAATGAGGCGTTGCATGTCTCCACGTCTGAGCAAGCTATATTGCAACAGTTATTTAATGCATTAGAGCACGAATTACAAGGTGGCTACGACAGTACTAGTCGAGATATTATTTTGTCTCAAATTACGGTGTTAATGCATTATTGCCAGCGCTTTTATCAGCGTCAGTTTATCCAGCGCAGTGAGCTGCAAGGTGATTGGCACAGTCGTTTGGTTGTCTTGTTAGATGCGCATTATGCAAACCAAAGTCACTATATTGAATTACCCAACTTGCAACAGCTTTGCAACCAAATGCAAGTGTCGCCGCGTTATTTAACGGATGCCTTGAAGGCACAAACGGGGCAAAGTGCGAAGGCATGTGTGCAAAACTATTTGATTAATAAAGCAAAAAACTTATTGCTGGCGAGTAATCAAAGTATCAACCAAGTGGCGTACGAACTTGGCTATGAAAGTGCGGGTTACTTTACCCGTATATTTAAAAACAAAACCGGTAAAACACCTAAACAATTTCGTGAATCTATGCAGTTTAGGCATTAGTATTTATATAAATTCTTGGTTCAATTTAATTGTGACGTGATACCGGTATGACCGCTATTGAGTGCATTAAATGGTTCGCTTCGGATGAACGTTTAATACAAATGGGGATAGGTGGTAAAGTGAGCGCACATTTGAACAAGCAGAAGATTGTTTTTTTAGGGGCAACTGGCGCGGTGGGCTCGGTCGCTTTTGATCGTATTTTACGGTTTTCAGAAGTCATAGATGTATTGTCACTAGGAAGAAGAGCAATTGATGTTAAAAAATCGATAGCAAAGGTAAAATCTCGCGTTATAGATATTCATGATGTCAATACTTATTCGGCTCTTATTAACGGCTACACTACGGCAATTTGCACATTAGGTGTTGGCGAGCCTTCAAAGTTATCAAAGACTGAGTTTGTCAAAATTGATAGAAGCGCTGTTTTAGCATTTGCAAAGGTGTGTAAGTCTAAGGGCGTGAAGCATTTTCAATTACTTTCCTCTGTCGGTGTTAATAAAAAATCTCGAAATTTTTACCTTCGTACTAAAGGGGAGCTGATTGATAAATTGATTCAGCTAGACTTTGAACGGTTGAGTATTTTTCAACCGTCTATGATTTTAACGCCCCAGAACAGATATGGACTTACTCAAGCCTTAACACTGATGGTTTGGCCAAAACTTGATTTCTTGTTACGCGGGGAACTCCGTCAATATCGGGGTATTAAAGTAGAATTGCTAGGCAATGCGATTGCAAACAATCTCTTATTGGCAAAAAGAGGTATTGAATACTTACAATATGATGAGTTTATGTCGCTGCAGTGATAATCCGCTATCATCGTTCTGAGTTTGATGTGAACTGAATTGTACCTTTCAGACATACGGCCCACTTGTGTGTCTAGCGAAGGTCGCGAGTCGTTAATAGGATTCTCAGTTTTAAGTGTACTATTGTGCTTGCTAAAAAAGAGATGGTAAATAAAGTGTCGGTGCGTGATTTATAACACTCAGGCTTTTTGCTAGAATGCGCTCAAATTTTTCAATGCTCCGATAGAGGTTTGCTGGTTTGTAGGTCTAGCGGGCTATTTAACGGTCAGAGCTTAGAGCAAACCTTATTTTTTTGCACTCCTTCTGCCTACTATAAGCGGTTGCAAAATGGGAATTTAGATTTATGGCAAACCAAGATTTTCTCAATCAAGTCAATAAGCGAAGAACCTTTGCTATCATCTCTCACCCTGATGCGGGTAAAACGACCATCACTGAAAAAGTCTTGTTATTTGGACGCGCGATTCAGTCGGCGGGCACCGTAAAAGGCCGAGGTTCAAGCCAGCATGCCAAATCTGACTGGATGGAAATGGAAAAAGAGCGCGGTATCTCGGTGACCACCTCGGTGATGCAATTTCCTTACAACGAGTGTTTAGTCAACTTACTCGATACTCCCGGACACGAAGATTTCTCTGAAGATACCTACCGTACATTGACGGCTGTCGATTCTTGTTTGATGGTGATTGACGCAGCCAAAGGTGTCGAAGATCGCACGCGCAAGTTAATGGAAGTCACTCGCTTGCGCGATACGCCCATTGTTACCTTTATGAACAAACTTGACCGTGATATCCGTGACCCAATGGAGTTGCTTGACGAAGTAGAAAGTGAACTCAATATGGCGTGCGCTCCTATCTCATGGCCGATCGGGTGTGGTAAAGAGTTTAAAGGTGTGTACCACATACATCGCGATGAGACGATTTTGTACAGTACCGGTCAAGGGCACACGATTCAAGATGAGCGTATTGTTAAAGGTTTGAACAACCCTGAATTGGATCAAGCGATTGGCGTTGAGCTCGCTGAGCAATTGCGCGAAGAGCTTGAGCTCGTTGTTGGGGCATCGAATGAATTTGATCTTGAGTTGTTCCTCAGTGGTGAACTCACGCCGGTTTTCTTTGGTACCGCTTTGGGTAACTTCGGTGTTGATCATATGCTCGATGGTCTCACCCAATGGGCGCCGTCGCCATTGCCTCGTCAAACCAACGAGCGAGTCGTCAGTGCCGAAGAAGAGAAGTTTTCTGGTTTTGTGTTTAAGATCCAAGCAAACATGGATCCCAAACACCGCGACCGCATTGCCTTTATGCGTATTGTGTCCGGCACCTACCAGCAAGGGATGAAAATGAATCACGTGCGCCTGGGCAAGCAGATAAACATTGCCGATGCTGTCACCTTTATGGCCGGTGATCGTGCGCGTGCAGAGCAAGCTGTCGCGGGTGATATTATTGGTTTGCACAACCATGGTACCATCCAAATTGGCGATACCTTTACTCAAGGTGAAACGCTTAAGTTCTCGGGGATCCCTAACTTTGCCCCTGAATTGTTCCGCCGAATTCGCCTTAAAGATCCATTAAAGCAAAAGCAATTGCTCAAAGGGTTGGTGCAACTTTCAGAAGAGGGGGCGGTACAGGTATTCCGCCCACTGCAAAACAATGATTTGATTGTTGGTGCCGTTGGGGTCTTGCAGTTTGACGTCGTCGTTGCACGCTTAAAATCTGAATACAATGTTGAAGCGATTTATGAAAGCGTTAACGTGGCCACAGCACGCTGGGTTGAATGTGAAGACGAGAAGAAGCTCGATGAGTTCCAACGTAAGAATCAGACGAACCTTGCGCTCGATGGTGGTGATAATTTGAGCTACATTGCCCCGACCATGGTCAATCTAAACTTGGCGCAAGAGCGTTTCCCTGATATCCAATTCAGAGCAACTCGTGAGCACTAATCGTGTAGCCTGATCATTTGAAATGGCCAATAAAAAGCGGAGTCATAGTGACTCCGCTTTTTTATGTCAAAAGCTTTATTCACGTTCTTTGGTGTAGGGAACACCGATGGCTTTCGGGGCCATGGCTTTGCCAATAAAGCCCGCCAATAAAAAGACCGTTAACACATAAGGCAATGCTTCAATGGCTTGTACCGGGATGGCGATGTCGCCGATACTAAAGCCTTGCATGCGGATCGCCAGAGCATCCAAAAAGCCAAATAGCAAACACGCCGCCATGGCGGTAAAGGGACGCCATTTACCAAAAATCAACGCCGCCAATGCCATATAGCCTTTACCTGCACTCATGTTGGGAATAAATTGCGCGGTTTGCGCCACTGAGAGGTAGACACCGCCAATGCCGACGAGGACGCCACAGATGATCACACCGGCGTAACGCGTGCCATTCACGGAGATCCCAGCGGTATCGACAGCAGAAGGTGAATCTCCCACAGCGCGCAGGCGCAAACCAAAGCGAGTTTTAAACATCACAAACCAAGCGAATGGCACCGCGAGGATCAATAAATACTCAAGCAAAGAGTGTCCACTGATCAATTCATGGTAAAAATAACCCACCACAGGAACATCGGCAAGAGCTTGAGCACCAGGTAATTCGATCGGGGCAAAGCGAGCATCGCCGGAGAGAGAAGGGGTTTGTCCTCCTTGGTGATACCAATAGCGCCCCAGTGTCACGGTGAGACCGACGGCAAGAATATTGATCGCCATACCGCTGACGACTTGATCGCCTTTATGAGTAATGGCAGCAAAGCCGTGCATTAAGGATAAAAGTACGGAGATGCCAATACCTGCAAACAGCCCAAGCATGGCCGAGTTGGTTTCATAAGATACCGCAGCCCCAACAAATGCCGCAGAGAGTAATTTGCCTTCTAGAGCAATGTTAACCACACCAGCGCGCTCACAAAACATCCCGGCTAAGGCGGCAAATATCAGTGGTGTTGCGACGCGAATGGTGGCGTCGAGCATGAGAATAATGGTTTCGTACATAATCAAGCTTCTCCTTGACGAGGAGTGACAAGGCGTAAGTAGAGTTTTTCAAGCGTGGGTCTAAACATGTGTTCTAAAGCGCCAGAAAATAAAATCACTAACCCTTGCAAAACAACAACAATATTACGGTCAACACCGTATTCGAAACTCAGTTCGGCCCCCCCTTGATATAAAAAGCCAAATAACAAACTGGCGAGCAGTACACCGACTGGGTGATTGCGGCCCATGAGCGCTACGGCAATACCAGTGAAGCCAAAGCCTTCAACGAAGTTGAGCTTAATTTGGTGCAATTCCCCTTGTAAGACGTTTAAGCCAAAAAAGCCGGCGAGCATCCCTGATATTGCCATTGCCATCACGACGACTTTGACATAGTGAATCCCCGCGTAGCCAGCGGCTGACGGGTTAGCACCCACTGCGCGTATTTCGTAACCCCAGCGACTATGCCAAATGAACAGCCATACAAACACACAGCAAAGCAAAGCAAAAATAAAGCTTAAGTTGAGTGGGCTTGCGGCAATGTCGATACCCAATGGCGCTAATATCTGATGCATTTTGGGTAGCCAGCTGCCCTCGGCAAAGATGCGACTTTCAGTTGCCATCGTGTCTGCGGGCTTGAGAATATCCACCAGTAAATAGGCCATTAATGACGCGGCAATAAAGTTGAACATGATGGTCGTGATCACAATGTGAGAGCCGCGGGTAGCTTGTAGATAGGCAGGAATAAAGCCCCACGCAGCCCCAAACAGCCCGCCGGCGATGATCGCGACCGGGAACACAACATACCAAGGCGCAAATTCCCCCAAGGTCAAACAGACCAAACCGACTCCTAAGCCACCAATATAGGCTTGTCCTTCGCCGCCAATGTTAAATAAGCTGGCTTTAAAGGCAACAGAAACAGCCAGACCAGTAAAGATGAAGCCAGTGGCATAATACAAGGTATAACCAAAGCCTTCTTCGTAACCAAAGGCGCCGGTCCACATGGTTTTCGCCGCGTCAACGGGATTGATACCAATGTAAAAAAACAAAATCGCGGAAACAAGGAAGGCTACCGCAACGTTAATGGCGGGCAACAATGCAACCGTTACCCAAGCCGGAACTTTCTTTTGACTCATTAGTGCGATCCTTGAACTGGTTTTAAATGATCAGGCAAAATATTGGCCATCATTAAGCCGAGCGTTTTCTCGTCGGCTTGCTCTGCACTGACTTCACCGACAATGGCCCCGTCAAACATGACTAAAACTCGGTCAGATAAACTGAGAATTTCGTCGAGTTCGACCGATATCAGTAACACGGCTTTACCGGCATCGCGTCCGGCAATAACTTGCTGGTGGATGTATTCAATTGCACCAATGTCGACACCGCGGGTGGGCTGGCCGACTAATAATACATCCGGGTTTTGCTCCATTTCTCGTGCAATAACCAATTTTTGTTGGTTACCCCCTGAAAAATTGGCTGTTTTTAAATGCACATTATTCGGACGCACATCCCATTTATCCATATTGACTTGGCAAGCGTCTCTTATGGCTTGTTTGTTTTGTAAGAACCCCTTGTTGTATTTTTCTTGGTTGTGATAACCAAGGATGTAGGCTTCTTGTGCTTCAAACTTGTTAATGAGGCCTTGTTTGTGGCGATCCTCTGGGATGTGTCCGACTTTCATCGCACGAACTTGTTGAGGGTCTTTAGGGGTTTGGGCTGTGATGGTGTTTCCATTGAGATCGATCGAGCCTGATGAAGGGGTTAGGATGCCAGATAACAAGCCCAACACTTCGGATTGTCCATTGCCAGAAACCCCGGCAATACCAACCACTTCTCCGGCTCTAACGTTAAAACTGATGCTTTTGACTCGTTCGACACCGCTGCTGTCGAAATACTGAAGTTTATCGACTTGAATCAAAGGTTGCTTTGGCATCGCGATGTCTTTATCCACTTTTAAGCGCACTTTACGCCCTACCATCAGTTCGGCGAGTGCGTCTTGATCGGTATCACAAGTTTTCACGTGCGCCACCATTTCGCCTTGGCGCATTACGGAAATATTATCCGTAATCGCAAGCACTTCACGCAGTTTATGGGTAATGATCATCACGGTGGTGCCTTGTTGGCGTAACTTGTCGAGAATGCGAAATAAGTGATCGGCTTCTTGTGGCGTTAAAACCCCTGTCGGTTCATCTAAGATCAAAATTTTCGCATCTCGATACAGGGCTTTTAATATTTCGACACGCTGTTGTAAGCCAACAGGAAGCTCGCCCACAATGGCATCTAAAGGCACTTCTAAGCCGTAATCTTGTTCAATTTTCAGTAATTTCTTACGAGCAGAAGACAAACTTTCACTGAGTTTCCAGCCCTTTTCTGCGCCGAGAATGATATTTTCTAATACCGTGAATGTATCGACTAGCATAAAGTGTTGATGGACCATGCCAACACCGGCTTTGATCGCCTCTTGTGAATTGGCGGGTTTATAGAGCTGGCCATTGATGTGCATGCTGCCTTGGTCAGCATGATAAAAACCGTAAATAATGCTCATCAGGGTTGATTTACCGGCACCATTTTCGCCGATGATGCCATGTATTGAGCCTTGAGGAATTTGAAGATCGATATGTTTGTTGGCATGAACGGCGCCAAAGCGTTTATCAATTCCTTTTAGTTCGATGGCGAAGTCTTGGGAAGTCATCACATTTACATCCTGAAATCTGTGAATGTTTACACCCATTACATCCATTAATACTGAATAATCAAGCTAATACACCGATCATCATTAAATGGTTAATCCTTGCCTTGGTGGGCAGTGTCTCGATTAACACCGAAATGAGATGGCTCGACTAAAGAGTATTTAAAAGCTGTGATGAGTCTTGTTGAAGACGCGTATGGCACTGCAAGAAGAGCCATGCCACTGTCAACGTGGTATCGCAAAACAATTCTTGGGTTATTGTAATCTCAATTACCGGCCACCCTTGAAATAGAGGATCGTCAGGGTGGCCATACGTGAGTTTATTGACTATTCATCAATGACGATTAGTAGGTACAAGTATTGTCAGACATGTAATCGTGAACCACGATCTTACCGGCGACGATATCGTCTTTTAACCCGTCGACATAGGCTTTGAGATCAGAAGAAATAAGCGCTTTGTTGTTGTCATCCAGTGCCCAAGCTACGCCGTCTTCTTTCAGGCCAAGCACTTTGATACCAGGGGTCCAACTTCCTTGCATTGCGGACTCCCACGTATCGTAAGCGGCCATGCCGACACGCTTAACCATTGAAGTCAGCATCGTTCCAGGTTGAATGTGGTTTTGGTTAGAATCAACACCGATAGCGAATTTTCCTGCATCTTTTGCTGCTTGATACACCCCCATCCCCGTACCGCCTGCTGCGGCGTAAATAACGTCAGCGCCTTTTGAGAATTGAGATTTTGCTAATTCAGAACCTTTGGCTGGATCCGAGAAAGCCGCTGGCGTTGAGCCCGTCATATTTTGCAAAATAGTGGTATCGGCATTGGCGTATTTCACGCCTTGTTGATAACCGCATTCAAATTTTCGGATCAACGGAATATCCATACCACCAACGAAACCAACGACACCAGTTTTCGAAGTTTTAGCGGCAATCGCACCTACTAAGAAAGAGCCTTCATGTTCTTTAAAGATCACAGATTGAACATTGGGTTTGTCGATGACCATGTCGATGATGGTGAATTTGATATCCGGAAACTCGCCTGCCACTTTTTCGACAGCAGAGGCCATGTTAAAACCAACGGCAACGATCGGGCTAAAACCACGACTGGCAAGGCGACGCAGACCTTGCTCTCGTTGTGCTTCGTTTTGTGGTTCAAATTCACGAACTTTAACATCTTTATCGGCATTGAATTTCTCAACGCCGTTTCTAAATACGGCTTCGTTAAAAGATTTATCAAATTTACCGGCGGTATCATAAACCACAGCCGGTTTTTCGGCGGCAAAAGAAGAGAAAGAGCTAATTGCTAAAGTGAGCGCTGAAAGAGTGAGTATGGATTTTTTCACTGGTGATATCCCTATGTTGTATTGTAATCATCATTAACGTCGTTCTTATTGGCAATGTGAGCGTTACTGTATTTTGCTCACATCATTATTATTATGATGGGTAAGATTTGAATTGAGCATGCCTTTGCTCAAAAAATCGAATAGATTTTTTAAAAAGTCGATCCTGGTCTTACCTGAACAAATATTATCCTGAGTTACCCATAAAAAAAAGCCATCTCAGTCACAGCTAATTGACATAGATGGATACTTTTTGATCTAAATTGTGATGTAAATCACTAATGAAGTGGGGGAGTGGCTTGTTCTCTATCGCGCGTTGTTCGTCTTAAATGATGATTTTATCGACTCTACACATCGTATAACGTGATAATCTAGTCTCTCGTCCCACCCATTTAGTCAATCGATACTTGAGCGTCTTGTCGATTGGTTAGGAGGTTTATTTGTCGCCATTGTTTGATACCCATTGTCACCTTGACCGCCAAGATCGCAGTGCGCTTTCTCTAGACTCTATTTTAGAACAGGCGCAACAAGTTGGGGTGAACCGCTTTATGTTGCCAGCTTGTTTCGCCGCAAATTGGCAAGAGGTTGTCGAGATAACCAAGCACAATGAAGGGGTGTATTGTGCTTTGGGGTTGCACCCCTATTTTATCGAACATCATCAAAACAGCGATTTAGATAGATTGGCTACCTTGTTGGAAAGCCGGGAACAATCAAAATGTGTGGCGGTTGGTGAAATGGGACTGGATTTTTATCATTCACGTGACACGCAGGAAAAACAGACGTTTTTCTTTCAACAGCAAGTGAAGTTAGCGAACCGCTATCAGTTGCCTGGGGTGATACACAATCGTAAGGCGTCACAGGACATCGTCAAACTGTTGCGCCGCACCCCATTGGAAAACGGGGGAGTGGTACACGGCTTTACCGGGAGTCTTCAGGAAGCAAAGCAATTTATTGATTTGGGAATGATGATCGGCGTGGGGGGAAGCATTACGTATTTACGTGCACAGAAAACGCGTCACACCATCGCGAGTTTACCACTTGAGTGTTTGGTGTTGGAAACCGACGCCCCTGATATGCCGTTATCAGGCCGACAAGGACAAGAAAACTACCCCTTTTATTTACCGCAAATATTTGAACACTTGGTGGCACTTCGCTCTGAGTCCAAGCAAGTGATCGCCGAGGTCTTGTGGGCCAATAGCCATCGCTTATTTTCGGTGAAATGACATTGATGCAATCGTTTACATACTAAAGTTGGGTGAATTTGCTTTTATCTCGGGTTGTTTTTTGAGCTATTTCACAAAATTGTCATCTGTTACATCTAGAACCACATAAAAGTGTGAAATTGGTACTACTTTCTTGGCGATGGATACGTATAATTGGCGCTTCTTTTAATGCCCCTTTTTTGCCATCAACTATAAGGAAGCCATAAACCATGAGCCTGTTTATGAGCCTGATTGGGATGGTCGTACTGATCGCTATCGCAGTACTGCTATCTGATAATCGCAAAGCCATCAATCTTAGAACTGTGGGTGGTGCATTTGCCGTCCAATTTATCCTCGGAGGGTTTGTACTTTACGTCCCTTGGGGTAAAGACCTTCTCGCTGGTTTTTCTGCCGGTGTACAAAATGTGATCGATTACGGTAAAGACGGCATCAGCTTTCTGTTCGGTAGTTTGGTTAACTTTTCGGTCGACGGTATTGGATTTATTTTTGCTTTCCAAGTGCTGCCAACCGTTATCTTTTTCTCCTCGTTGATTTCTGTATTGTATTACTTAGGTGTGATGCAATGGGTGATCAAAATTTTAGGCGGCGCTCTACAAAAAGCGCTCGGCACTTCTCGCGCAGAATCTATGTCTGCTGCGGCTAACATTTTTGTCGGCCAAACCGAAGCACCATTGGTCGTGCGTCCATTCGTACCTAAAATGACTCAGTCAGAGTTGTTTGCCGTGATGTGTGGTGGCCTGGCTTCTGTTGCGGGTGGTGTATTAGCGGGTTACGCTTCAATGGGTGTACCTCTTGAATACCTTGTTGCTGCGTCATTTATGGCGGCGCCAGGCGGTTTGTTGTTTGCCAAGATCATCAAGCCTGAAACCGAAACACCAAACGATGAAATCATCGAAATTGATGGTGGTGACGAAAAACCCGCTAACGTCATCGATGCTGCGGCAGGTGGTGCCTCTATGGGTCTACAACTGTCGTTGAACATTGGTGCAATGCTGCTTGCCTTTATCGGTTTGATCGCTTTGCTAAACGGCATCTTAGGTGGTGTGGGTGCATGGTTTGGCTTTGAGCACTTAACCCTAGAATTGTTATTGGGTTGGTTGTTTGCCCCATTGGCTTACGTGATTGGCGTGCCTTGGAATGAAGCGACCTTGGTTGGTTCTTTCATCGGCCAAAAAATTGTCGTCAACGAATTTGTTGCTTACCTCAACTTCATTCCATACGTTGGTGAAGGTGCACAAGTGGTTGCTCAAACCGGTCAAGTTCTATCTGAAAAATCAACAGCTATTATTTCGTTTGCATTGTGTGGTTTTGCGAACTTGTCCTCCATTGCTATTTTACTTGGTGGTCTGGGCGGTATTGCGCCAAACCGTCGTCAAGACATCGCTCGCTTTGGGGTTAAAGCCATTGCTGCAGGTACCTTGTCGAACTTGATGGCCGCGACCATCGCCGGTTTCTTCTTGTCGTTCTAAACCCAGGACGTCAAACATCAGAACCATATTGTCAGCCCTATAGTGCTTTGCTATAGGGCTGCTTGTTTTTTAATTACTTTTTTTGAGATACAAAACGTTTGCGTTTTTAAACTGGCTACCTTTTGTGAGTGAAAAGCTCTACTCTTGAACAGTGAATACGTTATCGACACAGCGGTGACAGGGATAGCAATTGATCAGACGATCGAGTCTTCAAGGAACCAAGTCCGTTCATCTAGGTGCCAGTTCGCTCAACGAATGGTGACTGTGAACTTTATTGGAGAGAAAAATGAACGAATTACAGCAACAAGCTCTACGCGCTTTACGTCTAATGGACCTAACAACGCTCAATGATGACGATACCAATGAAAAAGTGGTGAGTTTGTGCCAACAGGCGAAAACGGCAGTTGGAACCACCGCGGCGGTATGTATTTACCCTCGCTTTGTGCCGATTGCGAAAAAAACATTGGCTGAGCAAGGCACCCCAGAGGTGAAAATTGCCACGGTAACGAACTTCCCACATGGCAACGACGATATAGAGATTGCGGTTGCTGAGACCCGTGCTGCCGTTGCTTACGGCGCTGATGAAGTCGATGTGGTGTTTCCGTACCGCCGCTTAATCGCCGGCGATGAGCAATGCGGCTTTGATTTAGTTAAAGCGTGTAAAGCGGCTTGTGGCGATACTGTATTGTTAAAAGTCATTATTGAAGTCGGCGAATTAAAAACTGAAGCCTTGATCAAACAAGCGTCGAAAATTTCGATTGAAGCCGGTGCCGACTTTATTAAAACCAGCACGGGTAAAGTGGCGGTTAATGCGACGCCAGAATACGCACGTTGGATGTTAGAGGTGATAGCTGAGCTCGGTGTTAGTGACACTGTTGGTTTTAAACCCGCTGGTGGTGTGCGCAGCGCTGAAGACGCAGCGGCTTATTTGGCGATGGCCGATGAGATTCTCGGTGCGCAGTGGGCTGATCAGCGTCACTACCGTTTTGGCGCGTCGAGTTTGTTGACGAACTTGCTCAATACCCTTGACGTCTCTGATGACGTTGCTGACCCAAACGCTTATTGATTTGGCGATTTGTATTGAGGAGGCAGGATGTTTCTAATACAAGAATTAATCGCTAAAAAGCGTCTTGGTAAAGTGTTAAGTCGAGACGAGATTTATTTTTTGATCGATGGCATTACAAAAGGGACGGTGGCGGATAGCCAAGTGGGTGCTTTTGCAATGGCCGTGTGCTTTCAGGATATGACCAAGCAAGAGCGCATCGACTTAACCTGTGCAATGCGCGATTCTGGTCAAGTATTAAATTGGCGAAGTCTAAACTTGTCTGGTCCGATACTCGACAAGCACTCGACAGGCGGCGTTGGTGATGTGACGTCTTTGATCTTGGGTCCTTTAATTGCTGCTTGTGGCGGCTATGTCCCCATGATTTCAGGGCGTGGGCTTGGTCATACCGGCGGCACGCTCGATAAACTTGAAGCCATCCCTGGTTATCAAGTCGAAGTCTCAAATCAAAAAATTGGCACGACCTTACAATCGGCAGGTGTGGCGATCATTGGTCAAAGCGGGGAATTGGCTCCGGCGGATAAACGCATTTATGCCATCCGAGATGTGACTGCGACGGTCGATAACATCTCGTTGATCACGGCTTCCATTCTGGCCAAAAAACTGGCCGCTGGACTCGATGCACTGGTCATGGATGTCAAGGTGGGATCCGGTGCCTTTATGCCCAGTTATCAAGAGTCACAAAATTTGGCACAAAGCATCGTTGATGTTGCCAATGGGGCTGGTACCCAGACTCGAGCTCTACTGACCGACATGAACCAAGTACTGGCTCAGTCGGCGGGCAATGCGTTGGAAATTAAAGAAGTCATTGCCCTGCTGACAGGGGATGTGCGTTCTTCGCGTTTGTACCATGTCACCATGGCGTTGTGCCAAGAGTTACTTGTGATGGGTAAGCTGGCTCACCATGCTCAAGAGGCGAAAGTCATGCTCGAGCGCGCGCTCCAAAGCGGCGAAGCGGCAGAGCGCTTTAACCGCATGGTCGCCTGTCTTGGTGGGCCGAATGACATTATTTCCACTTACCAAGAACACCTACCGCAAGCGAAAATCGTTCGTCCGGTGTTTAGTTCAACCAATGGTATTATTGGCCAGATAGATACCAAGCAAGTGGGCATGGCAGTCGTTGAGCTTGGCGGTGGTCGTAAACAACCAACAGATAAGCTGAATTACAGTGTCGGTTTAGAGGCGATTTGTGGTGTCGGCGAGGAAGTGGATTCGCAGCGCCCACTGGCTTTGATTCACGCTCAAAGCGAGGAAGACTGGCAACGTGCCGCTCGTCGCTTGCAACAAGCGATAGTGACGACTCAAGAGCCGGTTGAATCAATCACGTCGGTGTATCAAACGATTGAATAATTTTATCGGCTAAGTCGGTAAACGACACCACTTAGCCACATTAAGTCAGATTGACTTTTTACACACAAACTAGAAGGAATACGCGAATGGCAACGCCTCATATTAATGCTGAAATGGGTGATTTTTCAGATGTTGTTTTAATGCCTGGAGATCCTTTACGCGCAAAATACATTGCCGAAACGTTTCTTGATGATGTTGTTGAAGTGTGTAACGTTCGAAATATGTTCGGTTACACTGGGACTTATAAAGGCCGTAAGATCTCTGTGATGGGACACGGCATGGGCATCCCTTCTTGCTCTATCTACGCCACAGAGCTTGTCAAAGACTACGGTGTCAAGAAATTGATCCGTGTTGGCAGCTGTGGTGCGGTCAATGAAGGTATTAAAGTACGTGATGTTGTGATCGGTATGGGAGCTTGTACTGATTCTAAAGTGAATAGAATTCGCTTTAAAGATCACGATTTTGCCGCAATCGCTGATTACCACATGGTAAGAGCAGCCGAAGAAGCCGCCAAAGCGCGTTCGGTTGATGTTAAAATTGGTAACTTATTCTCAGCAGAGCTTTTCTACACACCGGATCCGGAAATGTTCGATGTGATGGACAAATACGGTATTGTTGGTGTGGAGATGGAAGCGGCAGGCCTTTATGGCGTAGCGGCAGAGTACGGCGTGAAAGCGCTAACCATTTGTACGGTGTCTGATCACATCAAAACAGGTGAGCAAACCACGTCGGATGAGCGTCAAAATACCTTCAATGAGATGATTGAAATTGCGTTAGAGTCGGTATTGATCGGCGACCAAGCTTAAAAGTTATCCCAGCGGCTAGCCATCGCCTCTGGATTAACACACAAGAAAAACCGAGTGTATTGCTCGGTTTTTCTATTTTTAAACTTGAATGTCGAGATGTTCGCTTTGTTGATCGCCTTCGCTGCGCCCTTTGTTTTTAACTTTTTGTTGGTGAACTCGGAGTGGAAAACCGCGCAAAACTTGCTATTGACACCTGTCTCTCTATACTAGCGTCGGCGAACGATGACACTCGCTATATCCACCATTTACAGAAGAAGAAGCCTAACCATGCAAGTTTCAGATTTTCATTTCGAACTGCCAGACGAGCTGATTGCCCGCTACCCTCAACCGGAAAGAACGGCAAGTCGTTTATTGCAACTCAATGGCAACACGGGAGAGTTAAATGACCGTACATTCACCGATGTGTTGGCGCTAGTCGAGCCCGGCGATTTAATGGTGTTCAACAATACTCGTGTGATCCCAGCCCGTCTTTTTGGCCGCAAGGAATCCGGTGGTAAGTTAGAAGTTTTGATCGAACGCATGTTGGATGACAACAGTATTCTCGCCCATGTTCGTTGCTCAAAATCCCCAAAACCTGGCAGTGTCATTTGGCTCGGTGAGCAAGATGAATTTCAAGCAACCATGGTGGCTCGCCATGATGCGCTGTTTGAGTTGCGCTTTGAAAGTGATTTGTCGGTTTTGGATATTTTAAACCAAATAGGCCATATGCCTTTGCCACCTTATATCGACCGTCCCGACGAAGAAGCGGACAAAGAGCGTTACCAAACGGTATACAATGCCAAGCCTGGCGCGGTGGCAGCGCCGACCGCCGGGTTGCACTTTGACCAAGAATTATTGGAAAAGATCAAAGCAAAAGGCGTTGAATTTGCTTATGTGACACTGCATGTCGGCGCGGGTACTTTCCAACCCGTTCGCGTTGATGAAATTGAAAATCATCACATGCACGCTGAATATGTCGAGGTGCCGCAAGAGGTGGTGGCCGCCATTGAAGCCACTCGCGCTCGCGGCAAGCGCGTTATTGCCGTGGGTACCACCTCCGTACGCTCTTTGGAAAGTGCGGCTCAAGAAGCAAAAAAAGCCGGTCATGAAACAATCCAGCCTTTCTTTGGTGATACGGAAATCTTTATCTACCCCGGTTACCAATATCAAGTGGTTGATGCGTTAATTACCAACTTTCACTTACCCGAGTCGACCTTGATCATGTTGGTGAGCGCTTTTGCTGGTTATGATCACACCATGAAGGCCTATCAGCATGCTGTGCAACAAGCCTATCGCTTTTTTAGTTATGGCGATGCCATGTTTATCACTAAAAAAACCGATTGAGTGCACAGGGCGACAGTAACATAGCGGTTACTGGGCTCGCTAGGCACCGTTAGTAAAACTGAGATAGCTCACTCTCTTTACAAAGAGGGTTGTCAATACACCGTCAGACTGTTTCTCTGACCTTGGAGATAGAATGAAATTACAATTTCAATTGTTTAAAAAGAATGGCAACGCACGTCGAGGGCAACTTGCTTTCGAACGCGGTACCGTTGAAACCCCAGCATTTATGCCGGTTGGTACCTATGGTACGGTCAAAGGCATGACACCAGAAGAAGTCAAAGAGACCGGCGCTGAAATTTTGCTCGGCAACACCTTTCACTTATGGCTACGTCCAGGTCAAGAAGTGATGAAATTGCACGGCGACTTGCATGACTTTATGAATTGGCAAGGCCCAATCCTAACCGACTCAGGTGGTTTCCAAGTCTTCAGTTTAGGGGACATTCGTAAAATCACTGAACAAGGTGTGCACTTTCGCAATCCAGTCAATGGCGATAAGATTTTTATGGATGCGGAAAAATCAATGGAGATCCAACACGACCTCGGTTCTGATGTGGTGATGATTTTTGACGAGTGTACCCCGTACCCGGCCACTCATGACGAAGCCAAAAAATCGATGGAAATGTCACTGCGTTGGGCACAGCGCTCACGCGATCACTTCGATAAATTGGGTAATGAAAATTCATTATTTGGCATCGTACAAGGTGGCGTTTATGAAGATCTGCGCGATGTTTCTGTTAAGGGCCTCACTGATATCGGCTTTGATGGCTATGCCGTTGGCGGTCTAGCGGTTGGTGAGCCCAAAGAAGACATGCACCGCGTACTTGAACATACGTGCCCACAGCTGCCTGAAGACAAACCTCGCTACTTGATGGGCGTTGGTAAACCAGAAGACTTGGTCGAGGGCGTACGCCGTGGTATTGACATGTTTGATTGCGTTATGCCGACGCGAAATGCGCGCAATGGCCACTTGTTTGTCACCGGCGGGATAGTCAAAATCCGCAATGCGAAACACAAAGCAGACACGGGACCACTGGATCCACATTGTGATTGTTATACCTGTAAAAATTATTCAAAATCGTATCTGCATCACCTAGATCGTTGTAACGAAATTTTAGGTGCCCGTTTGAATACTATCCATAACTTGCGATACTACCAACGTTTAATGGCCAGTATTCGTCAAGCGATTGATGAGGACCGATTTGATCAATTTGTGACTGAGTTTTACGCTCGTCGCGATCGCGAAGTGCCACCTTTGGCAACCGGCGAGTAAACATGAAGGTGGGGTGGCAGTATCACCTCATGTGACATTTTAGTGATTTAGAGCTAATTTTCCTCTAAAGCGCTTGAAAATCCGTCACCTCACCCCAATTTCTTTGGTAATCAAATAAAAATAAAGAGGATGTTTGATGTTAATTAATAAAGCGTATGCGGCTGCAGAAGGCGCACCACAAGGCGGTGGTTTTGAAATGTTAATTATGCTTGGCATGTTTGCGGTGATCTTTTACTTTATGATCTACCGTCCACAAGCTAAACGCGTAAAAGAACATAAAAACTTGATGGCTTCGATGGGGAAAGGCGATGAAGTCTTAACCAGTGGTGGTTTGGTCGGTAAGATCACAAAAATTGCTGAAGACAACGACTACGTGTCGATTGAACTCAACACTAACAACGAAGTTGTGATCAAGAAAGACTTCGTGACAGCGGTACTGCCAAAAGGTACGCTAAAATCTCTCTAAACAGCTAAAGGATCCTCGCTGTGTTAAATCGTTATCCATTGTGGAAGTACATCATGGTGGCATTGGTACTCATAGCCTCTGCCCTGTATGCACTGCCAAATTTGTATGGTGAAGATCCGGCTGTTCAAGTAACAGGGGCACGTGGTGCCTCTGTGAATATGCAGACGCTGGATTCTATCACTGATGCGCTTGATAAAGCGCAAGTCCCTCATCAATCTATCGCCCTAGAAGACGGGTCGATACTCGTCCGCTTTAAAGACACTGATAACCAGCTCAATGCCCGCGATGTCATCACCGAAACCTTGGGTAATGACGCCGTTGTTGCACTGAATCTCGCACCTTCGACCCCAAGTTGGCTACAGGCGATTGGTGCCTCGCCGCTGAAACTAGGCCTTGACCTACGTGGTGGTGTGCACTTCTTAATGGAAGTGGATATGGATGCGGCACTTGAAAAATTGCAAGTGCAACAAGAAGAAGCCTTTCGTATTGAATTGCGAGATGAGCGTATCCGTTACCGAGCTATTCGCACTGTGGATGATCACGCCGTACAAGTGGTCCTACAAAACGAAGAGCAACGCGATAAAGCCAAGGCGCTTTTGAGCACTAACCATCGAGATATGACGTTTGTCGAGTCCTCTCAGGGCAGCAACCAATTGCTAACCGCGCAATTTACCGAAGAACGTCTACAAGAAATTCGCAACTATGCCGTTGAGCAAAACATCACCATTCTTCGCAATCGCGTTAATGAATTGGGCGTTGCAGAGCCATTGGTTCAGCGCCAAGGTGCTTCGCGTATTGTGGTGGAGCTACCCGGTGTTCAGGACACGGCACGCGCAAAAGAAATTTTAGGCGCCACGGCCACACTGGAATTTCGCGAAGTCAACTCGTCAGCGGATCTTGCCTCTGCGGCGGCCGGTCGCGTTCCGGCTGGCAGTGAAGTAAAAAGCGATCGCAATGGCCATCCTGTGGTGTTGAAAAAACGCGTCATTCTGAGTGGTTCAAGCATCACTGATGCTTCATCGAGCGCAGATGAATACGGTCGTCCACAAGTGAATATTGAGCTAGACAGCGAAGGCGGCAGTAAAATGTCGGCGTTTTCTAAGCAAAACATTGGCAAGTTGATGGCGACGGTCTTTGCTGAGTACAAAGACAGCGGTGAGCGCAATGCCGATGGCAAAGTGATTTTGACCAAGCATGAAGAGGTCATCAATCAAGCGACTATTCAATCGGCATTAGGTCGCAGTTTCCGTATTACGGGCATTGATTCACAAGCAGAAGCCCATAACCTTGCGCTTTTACTTCGCGCTGGGGCTTTGATAGCGCCAATCTCAATCGTGGAAGAGCGTACCATTGGTCCTTCAATGGGAGCGCAAAACATTGAAATGGGGGTCCAAGCTTGTCTATGGGGCTTGATCGCCATTATGTTGTTTACCACGCTTTACTATCGAAAATTTGGTGTGATTGCTTGTGTGGCTTTAATTGCCAACTTGATTTTGATTGTCGGTGTGATGTCCTTGATTCCCGGCGCGACCATGACCTTACCGGGTATTGCCGGTATTGTGTTGACGGTGGGGATGGCCGTTGATGCCAATGTCCTGATTTTTGAGCGTATCCGAGAAGAAATCCGCGAAGGACGCAGTATTCAACAAGCGATTCACCAAGGGTATGCCAACGCATTTAGCACCATCGCCGATGCCAATATTACCACCTTACTGACCGCGATTATTTTGTTTGCTGTTGGTACCGGTGCCATTAAAGGCTTTGCTGTGACGCTATCGATTGGTATTTTGACGTCAATGTTCACCGCTATTGTTGGAACTCGATGTATTGTCAACCTGCTTTACGGTGGCAAACGCATTGATAAATTGTCGATCTAAGGCTGAGGTTGTCTATGTTTCAAATATTAAAAACCGACCATACGATTGATTTTATGCGTTGGTCGAAGTTCAGCTTCTTGTTGTCGACTCTGATGATTGTGGCGTCGATTGCCACTTTGTCGACTAAGTGGTTTAACTGGGGGCTTGACTTTACGGGCGGCACACTGATTGAAGTGGGGTTTGAACAACCCGCCAACCTCGATGTGATCCGCAGCGCCTTGGTGGCGAAAGGTTTTGATGATGCCACGGTACAAAACTTTGGTTCGTCGAAAGAAGTGTTAGTCCGTATGCGCCCACATCCTGAGCTTAAAGGCGATGAACTGGGCCAACAGGTTATGGGCGCCATTCGTGAAGGCACGGGAAAAAGTGTTGAGATGCGCCGTGTTGAATTTGTCGGCCCTAATGTCGGAGATGAATTGGCAGAAGCGGGTGGGTTAGCGATTATTGTTTCGCTTATCTGTATTCTTCTCTACGTGTCGATGCGCTTTGAGTGGCGATTGGCCGCTGGCTCTGTTCTGGCTTTGGCGCACGATGTCATTATAACGCTTGGGGTATTTTCCTTCCTACAAGTAGAAATCGATTTGACCATCGTGGCAGCCTTGTTGACGGTTGTCGGTTACTCGCTCAACGATACCATCGTTGTTTTCGACCGCGTAAGGGAAAACTTCCGTAAAATGCGTAAGGGCGGACCTGCTGAGATCATCAATGCATCCGTGACACAGACACTGAGCCGTACCTTGATCACTTCAGGGACCACTTTGTTTGTTGTTATCGCCTTATTTGTTAAAGGGGGAGCGTTGATCCACGGTTTTGCACTGGCACTCTTGCTCGGTATTACCGTTGGTACTTACTCTTCTATTTACGTTGCTTCAGCCTTGGCGGTGAAATTGGGTATCAGTAAAGAACACTTAATGCCACCTCAAGTTGAAAAAGAAGGTGCCGATCTCGATCCTATGCCTTAGGTCCGGTTCGTTACCGAGATAAAAAAAGCCACTTTAGTGGCTTTTTTTATGTCTGATACCATGCTCACGAGTGACTTTGTATGTTGCGTTATTCACGCGGGTATCGCGATGATCAACCCACAAGGCCAACTCGTGATGTCGATAGTGGGGCGTTAGCAAATTGGTCGTAAAATAAAAAAAGCTTCGTCAATAAGACGAAGCTTTTTTAAATGGTGGCTGACACAGCACTCCGATTTGATAAATAAGGAGTGTGGGTTGCCAAAGTCGAGCGCTTATTTGAACATCGCCGCGTTGCCATTCTCGCGAATGTGCTTGAGTAGGATTTTTACACCACGTGCGTTTGAAGCGACAATATTACCCGACTTCATGTAATCCGTACCGCCGGCAAAGTCTGTGATGATGGCACCCGCTTCACGTGCGATCAGATCGCCTGCTGCGGTATCCCAAGGCTTAAGGCCAAGTTCAAAGTAGCCGTCAACACGACCCGCTGCAACATAGCAAAGGTCAAGTGCCGCTGAACCGGTACGACGGAAGTCTGCACATTCAGTGAACAGGGAAGCAACAATCTTCATGTAGCTTTCTGAATGCTGTTTTGCTTTGTATGGGAAGCCCGTTGCCAACAAAGCACCTTGTAAGTCTTTGTTGTTTGCAACGCGGATACGTTGACTGTTTAGCTGAGCACCAGAACCACGTTGGGCGGTGAACAGTTCGTTTTGCATTGGGTCGTAAACACATGCAACTTCAGTTTTGCCTTTGAAACGAACGGCAATTGAAACAGAGAAGTGAGGTAAACCTTTGACGAAGTTAGCGGTTCCATCCAGTGGGTCGATGATCCATTGTACGTCTTTATCTTTACCGTCAATCATACCGCTTTCTTCTGCCACGATATTGTGCTCAGGGTAAGATTGTTTGATGGTATCGATGATGATCGCTTCAGCTTCTTTATCGACATTGGTGACGAAGTCATTCGTCCCTTTGAGTGAAGATTCGATCTTATCTTTGTTTTCGAGTGATTTGGCAATATGATTGCCTGCTTTTCGCGCAGCGCGAATCGCAATGTTTAGCATAGGATGCATACGATATTTCCCAACGGATGTTAAAGAACAAGTGAAAGCGGGCGAAGTATAGCAGAGTAAAACAAAAAGGGAAGTGGTTATTTTTTGTCCTTTGCTTAGTGAGTGGTGGAAAGGGTGTTATTGATGCGATGCGTAGACAGTAATATTTTGACGTTCGCACGCGTTAATTGATTTTTATGCTATGATCTCGGCCTTTTTATTTGGTGGGGAAAAACATGTTAGACAATGTGAAAATTGTATTGGTTGGCACATCGCACTCCGGCAACGTCGGCTCGGCAGCGCGAGCGATGAAGGTGATGGGCCTATCGGATTTAGTGCTCGTTGACCCGCAATGTGAAGTGGACGCTCAAGCTATTGCGTTAGCGTCAGGCGCTTCAGATATTGCACAAGGGGCAACCGTGGTTAATACCTTACAAGAAGCGGTGGCTGACTGCAGTTTTGTCGCGGGGACAAGTGCGCGCTCGCGTTCACTTGAATGGCCGATGTTGACCGCCAATGAATGTGGGCAAAAAGTCGCTCAAGAAGGCAAAAAACACAAGGTCGCGATTGTCTTTGGTCGCGAGCGTACCGGCCTCAATAATGAAGAGCTACAATGTTGTCATTATCACATTACCATTCCGGCGAACCCAGAATACAGCTCATTAAACTTGGCGATGGCAGTGCAGACTTTGTGTTACGAAGTGCGCATGGCACATTTAGCCGATCAAGCATCACACTATCCTACGCCTGAGGTGCCTGAGTATGCACGCCATGAAGAGTTAGAGCGTTTTTATCAACACCTCGAACAAGTTTTGTTAAAAACCGAGTTTATTTCGGCCGACCAACCCGGACAAGTGATGAATAAACTCCGCCGTCTTTTTAATCGCGCGCGTCCCGATCAGCAAGAGATCAATATTTTGCGAGGTGTATGTCGCACGATTGAAAAGCGCATTGACAAATAATACCTGACTATTTTAGTCAATTAAATACTTGACCAATTTAGTCAAGTATGGGAGTCTTCAAAACATGATAATTTGTGTGGGTATTGTGTTATGAAATTGACTTCTAAGGGCCGATACGCGGTGACTGCTATGTTAGATGTGGCGTTGCACTCGCAGCAGCACCCTGTGCCATTGGCAGATATTTCAGAAAGACAAGGGATTTCTTTATCTTATCTAGAGCAATTGTTTTCTAAATTGCGCAAAGCTGGATTGGTATCGAGTATTCGTGGGCCGGGTGGCGGTTATCGCCTTGGGGCTGAGGCGGAAAGCATTTCAATTGGTATGGTCATTGCCGCGGTCGACGAATCCGTTGACGCAACGCGATGCCAAGGTAGCGCAAACTGCCAAGCGGGTGTGCGTTGTTTAACCCACACTTTGTGGTGCGATCTGAGCTCGCGGATCACTGAGTTTTTGAATAACATCACCTTGGGGGCGCTCATGAAAGATAATGAGGTGCTGGCCATCACAGATAGACAAGGCCTGTCGCTATCAGAAAGCTCAAGTGAAAGCACAAAGCGCTTTTCCCCTATTGGCGTAAACGTTCGCTAGTGTTGTAAATTTTTATCTCGTGCTGAGTTTTATTTTTTCGGAGTAATGCATGAAACTGCCCGTATATTTAGATTATTCGGCGACTTGTCCTGTCGATCCGCGTGTGGCGGAAAAAATGGTTCAATACATGACAATGGATGGCATTTTTGCTAACCCGGCTTCTCGTTCACATCGCTATGGCTGGCAAGCTGAAGAGGCGGTCGATACGGCGAGAGAGCAGATTGCTGATCTCATTAATGCCGATCCAAGAGAGATCGTGTTTACTTCCGGGGCAACCGAGTCCGATAACCTGGCGATTAAAGGGGCGGCTTTGCAATACGCAGAGCAAAAAGGCAAGCATATTATTACCTCTTTGACTGAGCATAAGGCCGTACTGGATACATGCCAAGCCCTTGAAAAAGAAGGCTTTGAGGTCACGTACCTGAAGCCTGACTCCAATGGGTTAATCGGCATAGAAACCCTCAAGGCCGCGATGCGTGATGATACGGTTTTGGTCTCTATCATGCATGTCAATAACGAAATTGGTGTCATTCAGGATATCGCCGCGATGGGTGAGTTATGTCGTCAGCGCGATATCCTCTTTCACGTTGATGCTGCCCAATCGGCGGGTAAGTTGGCGATCGACGTGCAAAATATGGCGGTAGACCTAATTTCTATTTCTGCGCATAAGATGTATGGCCCTAAAGGGATTGGTGCCCTTTATGTACGCCGCAAGCCTCGCCTCCGTTTGGCGGCACAAATCCATGGTGGCGGGCACGAGCGCGGTTTTCGCTCTGGCACCTTGCCAACTCACCAGATAGTGGGTTTTGGTGAAGCGTGCCGAATTGCCAAAGAGGAGATGGAAAGCGATCATCAACACGCAATGGCGTTACGTGAACGTTTTCTTGACAAGATTAAAGACTTACCCTTTGTGACCATTAATGGCGATCTCACGCAACGCGTGGCCAATAACTTAAATTTGGCTTTTGACTATGTCGATGGCGAGTCATTGTTAATGTCACTCAAAGACATAGCGGTGTCGTCAGGCAGCGCTTGTACCTCTGCCAGTGTTGAGCCTTCTTATGTGCTTCAAGCGATTGGGCTTGAACGCGAACTGGCTCACAGCGCATTGCGTTTGTCTTTTGGCCGATACACCACGCAAGAAGACGTCGATTTTGCGGCCGAACACCTTTGCCAGTGTGTGACGCGTTTAAGGGATATGTCTCCGCTCTGGCAAACGTTTCAGCAAGAGAGCGTATCATAATCGAGTCATTAAACCTTTCAGGAGCGAGTAAATATCGCTCCTGATTTTTCTCTCCTTGCCTTTTATTCCTCCTTTACTCATGAACTGTCTTCTCCTTGGTTAAGCAACCCTCTTACTCTCTCTCCTTTGCTATTTGTGCACCTAAGGTCATTTTCATGATTTTAATATTGAGCTACTCAGGGCTTAGGGGCAGAATGGTGGTTACGACAAAGCGATATTCTCAAAACTGTCTCAATTAAAGAGTAAACTGGTGTCGATAAATGCAATCTATTCCAGTATCAAGAGATAACAATGAGGTTGATACCCATCGTATGCCGTCTGTGGTGAACCGTGGGTTTCGTTAAGCTATTTGTTTGAATGACACGCTAAGATATGGCATACGAGACATGAACAAATAGAACAATATCCCTTCGCGAATATGACCTGCGAAGAAAAGACAAGGAGTAAGAATGTCTACACAAATGCCAGTTAGGTTAACACTTGAATCCGCCGCAGAGGTATGGGGCGCGGGCGCTTTGGTTTCTTTTGAAGGAAAAAGTACCTTGATTCACTTTGCTGGAAGCCTTGATAAAATCCAGCAAGCCGCACGCAAACTCAATGCTCAAGGATTAAAGCAAGTTAAGCTTGAAGGTGAGCATTGGGGACTAGAAGCCATTTGGGCCTTTTACTTGGGCTTTCGCACGCCAAAACAATCCCCGCAGATGGAATGGCCAGAATTGGGTGCCGACGACCAAGCTGAATTAGAGGCGCGGATCAAAACATCACAATTTACCTGTGAGCTGATCAATAAAAGCGCGGAAGAAGTCGCGCCTCGTCAATTGGCGACCATGGCTTCTGAGTTTATTAAATCCCTTGCGCCTGAAGGCACAGTGAGTATTCGCATTGTTAAAGACAAGGATTTGCTGACTGAAGGTTGGGAAGGCATTTATGCCGTTGGCCGTGGTTCTGAACGCACGTCAGCGATGCTGCAACTTGATTATAACCCAACAGGCGATGAGAACGCGCCGGTGTTTGCTTGTTTGGTGGGTAAAGGCATTACGTTCGACTCAGGGGGATATAGTTTAAAGCCGTCTAACTTTATGCTGTCGATGAAAGCGGATATGGGGGGCGCAGCGACAGTCACCGGTGGATTGGGGTTGGCCATTTTACGCGGCTTGAACAAGCGAGTTAAGTTGATCCTTTGCTGCGCTGAAAACATGGTCTCTGGCCGAGCGTTAAAACTGGGCGATATCATTCGTTACAAAAACGGTAAATCGGTCGAAATTCTCAATACGGATGCCGAAGGTCGTTTGGTGTTGGCCGATGGATTGATTTATGCGTGTGAACAAAAACCGCAAATGATCATCGATTGTGCAACGTTAACCGGCGCGGCGAAGCAAGCGCTTGGCAATGATTATCACGCGTTACTAAGTTTTGATGAGGGGCTTTCCCAGCGTGCTTTGGCATCGGCGAGTGCAGAACACGAAGGGGTGTGGCCTTTGCCCGTTGCAGAAGCTCACCGCGACATGCTGCCATCGCATTTTGCTGACTTAGCCAATATCAGCCAAGGCGATTACGTACCAGGGGCGAGTACTGCCGCTGCATTTCTGTCTCATTTTGTTGAAGACTACCAGCAAGGTTGGTTACACTTCGATTGTTCGGCAACTTACCGTAAGTCAGGTAATGACAAGTGGGCCGCTGGAGCGACAGGTGTCGGTCTTCGGACTTTGGCGCGTTTACTTAACGAATAAGTAAGAAAAAACCTCGACACCAGTGTCACTTACATTGGAAAAGAATAACAATTAAAGGAAATACCATGGCGATAGAAAGAACCTTTTCAATCATCAAGCCCGATGCGGTCGAAAGAAACCTCGTGGGCGAAATTTACAATCGCATCGAAAAAGCGGGACTGACCATCATTGCCGCGAAAATGGTGAAGCTAAACGAAGAACAAGCGAGCGGTTTTTATGCCGAGCATGAGGGCAAACCGTTTTTTGAACCATTGAAAGAGTTCATGACCTCTGGCCCTATTATGGTACAGGTCTTAGAAGGGGAAAATGCCATTAGCCGTTATCGTGAATTGATGGGCAAAACCAACCCTGAAGAAGCGGCAGCAGGAACACTGCGAGCTGATTACGCAGTGAGCATGAGATTAAACTCGGTACATGGCTCTGACAGCCCTGAGTCGGCTGAGCGCGAAATTGCGTTCTTTTTCCCGGATTCAGAAATTTGTCCCCGCGGATAAGTTAACAAACCTCAGCCCTTGCTGAGGTTTTTTTTATTGCATTGAGCTTGGGCAAAGCCTTGTTGAAAGTGTGTAAAGGCTGTACAATTCGCGCCCTTATTTCCCGTTTCGTCATTGAGGGCAACCATGACCACAGATAAAATCAATTTACTTGACTTTGATCGCCAAGGCTTACGCCAGTTTTTTGCTGAAGAATTGGATGAAAAAGCCTTTCGTGCTGACCAAGTAATGAAGTGGATCTATCACTTTGGTTGCGATGATTTCGACGCCATGACCAATCTCAATAAAAAGTTGAGAGAAAAGCTCAAACAGCGTTGCCATATTGTTGCGCCAGAAGTGTCTGCCGCTCAGCACTCTAATGACGGTACTATCAAGTGGGCCATGCGAGTCGGCAATCAAGACGTGGAAACCGTGTATATTCCTGAAGATGATCGCGCGACCTTGTGTGTTTCTTCTCAGGTGGGGTGTGCATTGGATTGTAAGTTTTGCTCGACTGCTCAGCAGGGCTTTAACCGCAACTTAAAAGTGTCTGAGATCATCGGTCAGGTTTGGCGTGCAGCTCGCGAGATCGGGGTCGAAAAAGAAACGGGACGCCGCCCAATTACTAATGTGGTCATGATGGGGATGGGCGAGCCGTTACTGAACATGAAAAACCTGATGCCAGCGCTGCGTTTAATGCTAGACGACTTGGCTTTTGGTCTGTCTAAACGTCGAGTGACGGTGTCAACATCAGGGGTTGTCTCTGGCCTTGATCAAATGACAGGGAATATTGATGTTGCATTGGCCATTTCATTACATGCGCCAAATGATCAATTGCGCAGTGAAATCATGCCAATTAATGATCGTTGGGATATCGATGACTTTTTAGCATCGGTGCGTCGATACATCGCCTCTTCCAATGCCAACCGCGGTAAAGTCACGGTTGAGTACATTTTGCTGGATCACGTCAATGATGATATGGATCACGCGAGAGAGTTGGCACAATTGATGAAAGACACGCCGTGTAAAATCAACTTAATTCCGTTTAACCCATACCCGGGCTCACCATATAAAAAACCGAGTAACTCGCGTATTGATCGCTTTATGAAAACCCTGACTGCAGAAGGGTATACGGTGACGGTGCGCAAAACGCGTGGTGACGATATTGATGCGGCGTGTGGCCAGTTAGTCGGTGATGTAGTAGATCGGACTAAGCGAACGCAAAGAGCGGCAGAGTTGGCCCAAAATGCCATTCCTTTCAAAAGTATTTAAATAAAATAACAACCAGGCAATACGCCTGGTTTTTTTATGCAGATCAATTCATCCCATCAATTGTTGCTGGGAACCAAATCGATCAATCTTTGTCAAAATTTGGACAAAAGACTGAGTAGGCTGTAAATTTGTACCTAAATAGATTGGGGATAAGCCGACTTGAGAGTATGATTTGTCTTCCGTGTGTCAAACGGAGCGCTTGGTAAGGGAAGTGGCCAATACATCAACAACGACCTTGACAAAAGTATCACAGGTGTACTGACACCCCGTTCTTTTGTTCAGGTTTACAAGCGCAGTTAAACTGTCCGTCGAGCCTTTTTTAAAGGTTTGAGCCAAGAAGTACTTGGTGTTTAGATGAATGTGCCTTTTCGTGAGTAACTGAGAGTTACTTACATTATCTAGACCGATAGTGTAATACCAATCTGATTAAGTATGTGATCAATGATAGCGCAGAGCTAAAGCTTGAGAACAAGGTAAGAAAAAAATCTAAGTAGTTATTCTACATGTTATTTTCTTAACGATGTTATCGAGTTTTTAACCCGCTAGGGTGACCAACTACTGAGTTAGATGGGGATAAATACGACTCAAGATGAGAGAGGTTCATGTTGAGTTCGACGGTATGCTTATTCAATGTTCAACGCAATGTGGTGATGTCTACAAACTAAAATATCAGCAGCCACCTTGTTCGCAATCAAAAGTGATAAAAACAACTATGACAACAGAAACAGAACAAAAAACAGAATCCTCCCACGAAGGGGTTACTCGTGCAGATACTGGCATTTTGTTGCGCCAAAAGCGCGAATCATTGGGGTTAACAAAGCAACAAGTTGCCGACCGGTTGAGATTGAGAGTGACCGTCATTGAACAAATCGAGGCCAATCACTACGAATCTCAAAAAGTGGCCACATTTATTCGCGGTTACGTGCGCAATTACGCTCGCTTGGTCGGGCTCGACGAAAACCAAGTGCTTGACTCTCTGTCTCACTTTGAGCACGTTCAGCATAAACCGCAAGAGATGCAAAGCTTTTCGGGTAAAACTAAGCAAGCGAAGCACAACAGCCGTATCATGTGGGTGACCGGGATCATTTTCATCATCATTTTAGGGATCTCGTCGCTGTGGTGGTTGCAAAATCAACAAAACAACAGTTTGACTGAGAATCTAAATCAGGCCATCAGCGAAGGGACAAACCTCTCGGCGCTAGAGCCGGAAGTGTCAGAACCCGTCAGCCCCGTGAGTGACCTGCCAGCGGCTTCTGACGAATCAAGCACCGAGGCGCTCACCGATACTGATGCGCCTGCAGAGACGTCGCCAGCAAGTCTCCCTTCTACAACGGTCGCCGATAACCAAGGCGAGCCGGTGGCCGAATCTGCCCCGATAGCGACGGCGGATGTCGCAGCCGTCGCCACTCAAAACGCAGTGTCTGAGCCACAAGCCCCAGTGACCGTCAAATCACAGAACTTAGTCATGGATTTTAGTGACGATTGCTGGGTACAAATTAAAGACGCCAGTGGTAAAACCTTGCTAGTCGGCTTACAAGAAGCGGGCAAGCAAGTCGATTTATCTGGAGAGAAGCCGTTTCAGGTCGTTTTAGGCGCGCCTGAAGCGGTAAACATGACATTTGCCAGTGAACCTATCGATCTTTCTCGTTATACTGCAGGGAAAGTCGCAAGATTCACCCTACCTTAGAAACTATGATGCAACACGAATCTCCTATAGTAAGACGCAAATCGACTCGAATTTATGTCGGTAATGTTCCGATTGGTGATGGGGCGCCGATTGCTGTTCAATCGATGACCAACACCAGAACCACGGATGTGGCGGCGACCGTCGCACAAATTAAATCTCTTGAAAATGTCGGTGCCGACATTGTTCGTGTCTCAGTGCCGACCATGGACGCTGCTGAAGCGTTCAAACAAATCAAGCAACAGGTCTCGGTGCCTTTAGTCGCCGATATTCACTTTGACTACCGCATTGCACTTCAAGTGGCGGAGTATGGCGTAGACTGTTTGCGCATTAACCCGGGTAATATTGGCAACGAGAGCCGAATTCGCTCTGTGGTTGATTGTGCTCGCGATAAAAATATCCCAATTCGCATTGGGGTCAACGGCGGTTCTTTGGAAAAAGATCTGCAAATGAAGTACGGCGAGCCAACGCCAGAGGCCTTGGTTGAGTCGGCAATGCGTCATGTCGATATCCTCGATAGGCTCAATTTTGATCAATTTAAAGTGAGTGTTAAGGCTTCAGATGTCTTTTTGGCGGTGGGATCGTATCGTCTACTGGCACAAAAAATTGATCAGCCTCTGCACCTTGGTATTACCGAAGCGGGCGGGGCAAGAGCGGGCGCTGTGAAATCATCTGTCGGCCTTGGTATGTTATTGGCTGAAGGGATTGGCGACACCTTGCGAATCTCTCTTGCCGCCAACCCAGTCGAAGAGATCAAAGTCGGCTTTGACATTCTCAAATCACTGCGTATTCGCTCTCGCGGCATCAATTTTATTGCGTGTCCGAGTTGCTCTCGTCAAGAATTTGATGTTATCTCAACGGTCAATGCACTCGAAGAGCGTTTAGAAGATGTACTAACGCCGATGGATGTCTCAATCATCGGGTGTGTGGTAAACGGCCCAGGTGAAGCGGAAGTTTCGCATTTAGGCTTAGCTGGCAGCCATAAGAAAAGCGCTTTTTACGATGATGGAAAACGTCAAAAAGAGCGTTTTGACAATGATGACTTGGTCGATAAACTAGAAGCAAAAATTCGCGCCAAAGCGGCAATGATGGACAGTAGTAATCGCATTGATGTACGTATTGATGACGAAATAAACTCAACAAAATAAACGGTAAGCATCGTGGCAAAAACAATTCAAGCAATTCGAGGTATGAATGACTGCCTCCCAACTCAATCCCCTTTGTGGCAAAAACTGGAAAACACCGTAAAAAGTGTTATCAGTGCTTACGGCTACAACGAAATTCGCATGCCTATTGTTGAGGCGACACATTTATTTAGCCGTGCTATCGGCGAAGTCACCGACGTGGTCGAAAAAGAAATGTACACCTTCGACGATCGCAATGGCGATAGCTTGACGTTGCGCCCGGAAGGTACGGCGGGTTGTGTGCGTGCAGGAATTGAAAATGGCTTGCTTTACAACCAAGAGCAACGCTTGTGGTACATGGGACCGATGTTCCGTCACGAGCGTCCGCAAAAAGGCCGTTACCGTCAATTCCACCAATGTGGTGTGGAAGTCTTTGGCCTGGATGGTCCTGATGTCGATGCTGAATTAATCATGATGACAGCGCGTATCTGGCGTCAGTTAGGCATTGATAAGCACGTGCGTCTAGAGTTGAACTCGATTGGATCTCCCGAGGCTCGCGCTCAATACCGCGACGCTTTAATTGCGTTTCTTGAGCAGCACAGTGAGGTGTTAGATGAAGATGCCAAGCGCCGTATGTACACGAACCCATTACGCGTATTAGACACAAAAAATCCCGATATTCAAAAGGTTTTGGTCGATGCACCAGAGCTAAGTGACTACCTCGACGAGGAGTCTAAAGCCCACTTTGCGGGTTTGTGTGAACTTCTCGACGCGGCAGGAATCGAATACACTGTCAATCAGCGTCTTGTTCGTGGTTTGGATTATTATAATCGCACGGTTTTTGAGTGGATCACGGAAAGCTTAGGCGCACAAGGTACGGTTTGTGGCGGTGGTCGCTATGATGGCCTTGTGGAGCAACTGGGCGGGCGTGCAACACCGGGAATCGGTTTTGCTATGGGATTAGAGCGTTTGGTACTGATGCTTGAAACCTTAGAGCTTGACGAAGTGCGCCGCAGTGTCGATGTCTACATGGTCACCGCAGGCGAAGGCACTATGATGGCGGGGATGAAACTCGCCGAGCAATTGCGTGAAGACGTCGAGGGCATTCGTGTCATGAGTCACTTTGGTGGCGGCAATTTTAAGAAGCAATTTAAGCGCGCTGATAAAGTGGGGGCTGTCGTGGCCTTGGTTCTGGGTGAAAATGAAGTTGCCCAAAACACCGTGGTCCTAAAAGATTTGGTTGGCGGCGAACAAACCACCTACGCACAAAGCGAAATCGCACAACGCATTCGCGAGTTAATCTAGTTGCCGCATTGGGCACAATACAGCATGTAATCAATGGCAGCCTAGCGCTGCCATTTGATCAGTAAGAGGACAGGAAGTGGAACTTTACGATACTGAAGAGCAACAAGTCGAAGCCATCAAAAGTTGGTGGGCTCAATACGGTAATGCCTTAATTGCGGGCGTTGTGATTGGTGTGGGTGGCCTGATTGGTTGGCACTACTACCAAGAAGGGCAAACCACAAAGACGCACGACGCTTCTCACCAATATACTGAAGTGATGCAAACCCTCACCACACAAGGTGTTGATGCGAGTCAAAGTGTCAGTGATTTTATTGATAATAACCCGGTGACCGAGTATTCCGTGTTGGCGGCAATGCAGTTGGCCAAAGCGTATGTACAAGCGCAAGACTTTGACAACGCATTACAACAACTTCGCTGGGCCAAAGAAAATAATCAAGAAGAAAAACTGGAACCGCTATTAACGTTTGATATTGCTCGAATTGAGAAAGAGCAGGGTGACCTTACCAAGGCAGAGCAAACGCTTAATGGCCTCACTGATGAAGCGTGGAAAGGGCGTGTGGCTGAGCTACGCGGTGATATTGCTTTGCAAAAAGGCGATCAGCAAGCGGCTTATACCGCTTATACACAAGCGCAACAAGAGCAAGATGCCAGTCAACTACTCGCGCTCAAACTAGATGATTTAGCACAGTAAGGTCAGTAAATGAAGCAAACACTTACAAAAGCTTTGATGAGCTTGGCCGTGGTCAGTGCCTTAGTGGGGTGTGCTGGTGAAGAAGATGCCATTGTGATGGCGCCTCTCCCTTTGGTTGAAAACCAATTTGAGACCCAGACTGAATGGCGCGCGAGTGTCGGTGACGGTGTTGAGCATTATTTCTCTCGCCTTGCCCCGCTTTATGCTTACGATAAAGTTTTTGTCGCAAGTCGCGATGGGGTGATCAAGGCACTTTCCCCTGATCAAGGGGATCGAGTATGGAAAGTTGAGTTAGATGACGACGATGACGCCCGGTTATCCGGTGGGCTGAGCGCCGCTTACGGCAAGCTTTACGTCGGGACTGAAAATGGTCAGGTGTACGCGCTCAATGAAGAGACGGGTGACACACAATGGCGTGTACAAATCGGTGGGGAAATTTTGTCTAAGCCTTTGGCTGACAATAACCTTATCATGATCAATACCAGTCAAGGCGAGTTGGTCGCTCTGAACCCGGATAATGGTGAGCAAGTCTGGTCGATTACCGTTGATGAACCAAATCTGTCTCTGCGCGGCGACAGTTCGCCAGCCGCCGTTTCGGGGGGCGTCTTTTGGGGTACTGCCAACGGCCGTCTCGCCGCTGCGATTTCTGAGCGTGGACAATTGCTTTGGCAACAGTCGATAGGCTCACCTCAAGGCTCGACAGAAATTGATCGTCTTGTCGATGTTGACAGTTCACCGGTTATCATTGGCAGTGATTTATATATTGTAGGGATCAATGGCAACTTGACGTCAATAGATTTGCGATCTGGCAAACCGCGTTGGAAGCGCCGTTACTCCTCTGCCATTGACATGGCGACCGATGGTTCCGATTTATTCTTAGTTACAGATAAAGATCACCTGGTCGCGGTTGATGCACGAAGTGGCACGGAACTTTGGCAAAACAAACAGTTGCAGTATCGCTTACTGACGGCGCCTAAGTTGATCGATGGTTATTTAGTGGTTGGGGATGCCGAAGGGTATCTGCACTGGCTTGACCCCGATACCGGTGACTTTGTTGCTCAGCAAGAGATCGATGATAGCGGTTTTGCCGTAGGGCCCGTATCCGTGGACGATGGCTATGTGATCATGACCCGCGATGGCGACATAAAGAAACTTAAGATCCGTCGCTAATTCGTGATATAATTGCAAATCGGCTCTTGGTTGGTGACAGCCAGGAGCCGATTTTTTGATAGAGACACAGTGATAGAGAATACCCATTTCACTAGGGAATGATTGGTTTGCGCTTAAGGTCAGTTCGATGCGTAAAGGTTCAGTTATCAAAAGCGACCTTAATCGACATAAGTCGATGTGGCGTTGGGTTTTGTTTGACTGGTTTAGTGAAATGGGTATCGTTTTGGTTTGCCACTGCCAACCTAAATAATGTCAAGGGAATAAGCATTCACTATCACGCTAAACATTTACTATTTACAGAGGTTATTTATGGTTCCTGTTGTTGCCCTTGTTGGGCGTCCCAACGTAGGCAAATCCACCTTATTCAATCGTTTAACGCGCACGCGTGACGCTTTGGTGGCAGACTTCCCTGGTTTGACGCGCGACCGTAAGTACGGACAAGCCAAGCTGGGTGATCACGACTTCATCGTCATTGATACCGGTGGTATTGATGGTACGGAGACCGGGGTAGAAACCAAAATGGCTGAGCAGTCACTGTCTGCAATTAACGAAGCAGATGTGGTGCTATTTCTTGTTGATGGTCGCGCCGGGCGTACGCCTGCCGATGAAGCCATCGCGACCCACCTGAGAAAAATCGAAAAACCGACCATGTTGGTGGTGAACAAAATTGATGGTGTCGATGGCGATGCCGCGTGTTCCGATTTTTGGCAGTTGGGCGTTGAAAACATGTATCAAATTGCTGCGGCACATGGCCGTGGTGTGACCGCATTGCTGGAACGAGCCTTACATCCTTTTATCGAGTCTTTGATCGAAAATGAAATGGGCGAAATTCAAGATCTGTCTGAACTTGAAGACAGCGAAGAAGAAAGCTTTGATTACAGTGAAGCGGAAGCGGAAGAAATTCACGCTCGTTTACAGGCTCAGCCGATCAAACTGGCCATTATTGGTCGCCCAAATGTGGGTAAATCCACATTGACCAACCGCATTCTCGGTGAAGAGCGCGTCGTGGTTTACGATATGCCTGGCACCACTCGGGATTCGATTTATATCCCGATGGAGCGCAATGGCCGTGAGTACGTGTTGATCGATACCGCTGGTGTTCGACGTCGTGGCCGTATTGATGAAACGGTTGAGAAGTTTTCGGTGGTAAAAACACTGCAAGCCATCGAAGATGCCAACGTTGTATTGGTCGTGATCGATGCGAGAGAAAATATTTCTGATCAAGATCTAAGCTTATTGGGCTTTGCATTGAATGCGGGTCGATCTGTTGTCTTAGCCGTCAATAAATGGGACGGATTAGATACCGATGTAAAAGATCATGTGAAAAAAGAATTGGATCGCCGTTTGGGGTTTGTTGATTTTGCGCGCTTGCACTTTATTTCCGCCTTGCACGGTACCGGCGTTGGCCACTTGTTTGAATCGGTAGAAGAAGCATACCGCTCTGCAACGACGCGTGTCAGTACGTCGGTATTAACCCGTATTATGAAAATGGCGACAGAAGATCACCAGCCGCCAATGGTACGTGGTCGACGTGTTAAATTAAAATACGCGCACGCCGGTGGTTATAACCCACCGATTGTGGTCATTCACGGTAACATGGTCAATGAGTTACCGGACTCTTATAAACGTTATTTGATGAATTACTACCGCAAATCGCTGGAGATAGTCGGTACACCCATTCGCGTGGTTTTCCAAAATAGCGACAACCCTTTTGAAGGTAAAACCAATAAGTTGACCCTTTCTCAAGAACGAAAACGCAAACGTATGATGTCCGCGGTTAAAAACCGTAAATAACAGCCAAGCCCAAGTGTTTCACTTGGGCTTTTTTGTTGAACGGATCAAGCCAGTGTCATGATCCTAGAGACAATGATATCTGTCAGGCTAACCCGTACGCGATCTTTGATGTACGATTATAGAATGTGGCTCTCTTTTTATCGCTTAGCAAGATGATATGCTGATACTTCAGTTTACATAGTTTTTTATTAGGTTAAGTGGCCTCTTAGGCAAGATTATTTTTCCTCGAGTGAGGTTGGTCATTTGTGGTCGATAACTGTGCTTAATGGTGATTGATGTAGCGTTATTTGCTTAAAAGTGAGGCGAAAGGTCAATGGCAAGCTGTGTTTTTCAATTTTCAGACTTACAACCTATCTTTTATATAATTCTAATCAATTGGGTTTTAGTTGTTTTTATTGATATAAAAAACCAAATAAAATCCATATGCAGGATATGTAACTTATGCTTTCGGGGTGTGGTTATATAAAAATTCTTTTTCATACTGATCGCTGATCACCGATAGATTATAAGGATCTTGATGTTTGATGATCTTTTGGCGTCGATCTGTGTTATTTGTTCTTTGAGCTGTAGAGTGACATGGGTTATTGGCCGCAAGTGTATGCATTGGCATAAAGTACCGGCGATATTTTAGCGCTAATGCGTGCTGAACTGGTACTCATTTAACCTGTTATGAGTGAGGTAGCCATCGTTGATCAGAAAAGCGTGACTAAGTCGGGGGTAAGCTTCGCAGAATGGATGGTCATATTGCGGGGTCGGCAAAGCTATGGTCGACCAATGGTATGATTGTTGTTTGTGATCAATATCGACAAAATAAATGCGGGTATATTGTGCTTAATACGTTTAACGAGAGAAATTGACAATGAATACCTGCCCTCAATGCGCCACTAAAATGCAGTGGCAACCGATTGGTCATTACTGTCAAACCTGTCGCCATTATTGGCAATTACAATCGAATTGCCCAGATTGTCAGGCTAAATTAGAAAAACTGCAAGCATGCGGTTCGCTGAGTTATTTTTGCCCTGATTGCCAAACGCTCAAATCACGTAAAGCCATTAAACCTATGTGGGTTCGAGTCAGTCCTTGCTCATGCGCTTAACTTCGGAGTAGATTTGGCCGTCAGAAAGCTGAGTGAGGATCACGTCACCGGCTTTTAGTTGCTCTTGAGTGGTAATCACCTTGCCATCTTCACTTTGCGTGATCGAATAGCCGCGTTTTAACGTCGCCAATGGGCTGACAGCATCGAGCTTTTCTGCTTGGAGAGCTAAGCGGTGGCTTTGGTGTCTAAGGTAGGTCGTCATCGCTTGATGCAAACGCTGCTCGAGTCGAGCCACTTTCTCTTGTTGACGCTGAATAAAGTTAAGAGGGCTCAAATGCATCAATTTGGTCTCTAGGCGCTGTAGTCGATATTGTTGTTGTTCGAGTTGGCGGATCAGCGCTTTGTTTAAGCGATTGTCGAGATCGTCGAGCTGTTGACTTTGTGTGGCAAGTCGATGCTGCGGATGGTGCTTTTCCAATCGATGCCGTTGCTGGCTCAAATGGTATTGGCGACGGCTGAGGTAGCGTTCAAAGGCGTGCTGTAAATAACGCGTCTTTTCGACAATTTGCATTGCTTTATGACTTTGATCGCGACTGACCAGTTCGGCGGCTGCCGATGGGGTGGGCGCTCGCATATCGGCAACAAAGTCTGCGATCGTGACGTCGATTTCGTGACCAACGGCGCTGATCACGGGAATTTGGCTTGCGACAATGGTTCTCGCAACAATTTCTTGGTTAAAACACCACAGATCTTCCAGTGACCCTCCACCGCGACCGACAATCAATACATCGCATTCGTTGCGATCATTGGCCGCGCCAATAGCTTGTGCAATACTGATCGCCGCGCCTTCGCCTTGTACTAACGTAGGATACACCACCACGGGCAGCGTGGGATCACGACGTTTGAGTACATCTAAAATATCGTATAACGCGGCGCCGGTTTTTGAAGTAATGACCCCAACGCACTTGGGGTGCTCTGGCAAGGGCGTTTTAAGATGCTGGGCAAAAAGGCCTTCTGAGGCAAGTTTGAGTTTTAATGCGTCAAATTCTTGCTGACGTCGACCATCGCCCTCGGGCTGCATACTCTCGATAATCAGCTGATAGTCACCACGCGGTTCGTATAAAGACAAACGCGCTTTAACCAGCACTTGTTGTCCGTTTTGTGGTTTAAAGCTGACACGGCGGTTATTGCCACGGAACATGGCACATTTGACTTGTGCTCGGCTGTCTTTGAGAGTGAAATACCAATGGCCAGAGACCGGAGTGGATAAGTTAGACATTTCGCCAAGTAACCAGACGATTCCCATTTCATTTTCGAGTAGTAAACGCACCTCAGCATTTAGACGCGAGACGGTGAAAATATTGGTTTGGGTAGTGGACAAGGCTGATCTCATAGACGTGAGTATGGAAGATAGCCGCAATATAATACATATCAAGGGGGTAATTGCAAATAAAAAACTAAAAAATGAGTAGCCAATCGTTTACCTTCAACGTATAATCCCACCGCAATATCAAATCCAAATCACTTTAATGACAAATCAGTAAAGTCTTGGATAACTCTTTCATTCATCCTATTTGTTGTGAGATATTGCAAATGCTAAGAATTGCCAAAGAAGCGCTGACATTCGATGATGTTCTTCTCGTGCCAGCACACTCCACCGTTCTCCCCAACACCGCTGAGTTGCGTACTCAGTTAACGAAAAATATTCAGCTCAATATTCCTATGCTGTCCGCTTCTATGGACACAGTGACTGAAGCTCGTCTGGCCATTGCCCTTGCGCAAGAAGGCGGTATTGGTTTCATTCACAAGAATATGTCTATTGAACAGCAAGCGGATGAAGTCCGTCGTGTGAAAAAGTTTGAAGCGGGCATGGTCACACACCCTGTGACGGTTCAACCTGATCAAACCATTGCTGACGTGATGGCGCTGACTGAAAAGCACGGCTTTGCCGGTTTCCCTGTCGTGACAGAAGGCCATGAATTGGTCGGTATCATTACGGGTCGTGATGTGCGTTTTGTGACGGATTTATCAAAGAGTGTCGAGTCGGTCATGACACCTAAAGATAAATTGGCGACGGTAAAAGAAGGGGCATCACGCGCGAATGTGCAAGAAGAAATGCACCACGCCCGTGTTGAAAAAATCCTCGTTGTTAACGATGATTTCCAATTAACCGGTATGATTACAGCGAAAGATTTCCACAAAGCAGAGCGCAAGCCTAACGCTTGTAAAGACGAGCAAGGCCGTTTGCGCGTTGGTGCTGCAGTGGGTGCTGGCGCGGGTAATGAAGCGCGCGTTGCTGCTTTGGTGGAAGCGGGCGTTGATGTGCTGTTGATTGATTCTTCTCATGGTCACTCTGAAGGGGTACTAAATCGCATTCGCGAGACACGTGCCGCTTATCCTGATCTCGACATTATCGGTGGTAACGTGGCCACGGGTGAAGGCGCTCGTGCATTGATTGAAGCGGGTGTGAGTGCAGTGAAAGTGGGTATTGGCCCAGGTTCTATTTGTACAACTCGTATCGTTACCGGTGTTGGTGTGCCACAAATCACGGCGATTTCTGACGCCGCTGAGGTCGCTGATCAATACGGTATCCCTGTGATTGCCGATGGCGGCATTCGCTTCTCGGGTGATATTTGTAAGGCGATTGCCGCTGGCGCATCTAGTGTCATGGTTGGCTCTATGCTTGCAGGTACCGAAGAGTCCCCTGGAGAAATCATTCTTTACCAAGGCCGTTCGTACAAATCTTACCGCGGTATGGGCTCACTGGGCGCCATGTCTCAAGGTTCATCTGATCGTTACTTCCAAAGTGATAATGCGGCAGACAAATTGGTACCAGAAGGTATTGAAGGTCGCATTGCTTACAAAGGTCGCTTAAAAGAGATCGTTCATCAACAGATGGGTGGTTTGCGTTCAAGCATGGGCTTAACAGGGTCTGCGACGATTAATGATTTGCGCACTAAAGCTCAATTTGTACGCATTTCTGGCGCGGGCATTCAAGAGTCACACGTTCATGACGTGCAGATCTCTAAAGAAGCGCCAAACTACCGTTTAGGTAACTAAGTTTTACTCGTTAATAGGCATTGAGATGTATCGAACAAGCTCAATGCCATCTTGCGGGGCGGTTTAAGTCGCCTCGTTTTGATAACCCAGTTTAATAAGATAGCTCAAATGACCAAAAACATTCATGATCAACGTATTCTTATCCTAGATTTCGGTTCTCAATACACTCAACTTGTGGCGCGTCGCGTACGTGAAATCGGTGTGTATTGTGAATTGTGGAGTTGGGATGTCGATGAAGCCGATATTCGCGAGTTTAACCCTGACGGCATCATCTTATCTGGTGGCCCAGAGAGCGTAACAGAAGCAAATTCGCCTCGTGCACCACAATATGTTTATGACGCAGGTGTGCCTGTACTTGGTGTTTGTTACGGCATGCAAACCATGGCTGAGCAGTTAGGCGGTAAAGTTGCCGGTTCTACTGAGCGTGAGTTCGGCTATGCACAAGTCAATGTCGACAATCAATCTTCTATTTTTGCGGGCTTAGAAGCCGTTCAAGATGTGTGGATGAGCCACGGTGATAAAGTTGTCGAGATCCCTGCTGACTTTACCAAAGTCGGTCAAACAGACACCTGTCCTTTTGCCGCAATGGCCAATGAAGACAAGCGCTTTTACGGCGTTCAATTCCACCCAGAAGTGACTCATACTAAGCAAGGTTTGCAAATGCTCGAGAACTTTGTTCTCAAGGTGTGTCAGTGTGAGCGTTTATGGACGTCTGAATCCATTATTGAAGACGCGGTTGCTCGTATCAAAGAGCAGGTTGGTGATGACGAAGTTATCCTAGGTCTTTCTGGTGGTGTCGATTCTTCGGTTGTGGCGATGTTGGTTCACCGCGCAATTGGCGACAAATTGACTTGTGTGTTCGTTGACAACGGTCTACTTCGTCTCAACGAAGGTCAGCAAGTGATGGATATGTTTGGCGATAAGTTTGGCCTAAACATCATCAAAATCGATGCAGAAGATCGTTTCCTTCGCGCGTTAGAAGGCAAATCAGACCCTGAAGAGAAGCGTAAGACGATCGGTCACGTGTTTGTTGAAGTGTTTGATGAAGAGTCGAAGAAGCTGAAAAATGCTAAATGGTTAGCCCAAGGCACCATTTACCCTGATGTGATTGAATCGGCTGCATCGAAAACCGGTAAAGCACATGTGATTAAGTCTCACCACAATGTCGGTGGCTTGCCAGATGATATGGCGATGGGCTTAGTGGAGCCACTGCGCGAGTTGTTTAAAGATGAAGTGCGTAAGATTGGTCTTGAGTTAGGCTTGCCTTACAACATGCTTTACCGTCACCCGTTCCCAGGCCCAGGTTTGGGTGTGCGCGTGCTTGGCGAGATCAAAAAAGAGTACTGTGATCTCTTGCGCCGCGCTGATGCGATCTTTATTGAAGAGCTGCACAATGCCGACCTTTACAACAAGGTCTCTCAAGCGTTTACCGTGTTCTTGCCGGTGCGTTCTGTTGGCGTTATGGGCGATGGTCGTAAATACGATTGGGTGGTTTCGCTGCGCGCAGTAGAAACGATTGACTTTATGACCGCGCATTGGGCGCACTTGCCATACGATTTCCTTGGTAAGGTGTCTAACCGCATTATTAATGAAATCGATGGCATCTCTCGTGTGGTTTACGATATTTCAGGTAAGCCACCAGCAACCATCGAGTGGGAGTAGGGCTCGCGATTAATAGCGTATAAAGTCTTTAGCCAATAAATAAAATGCCAGTCAGTATTACTGACTGGCATTTTTTATGCCTTTTATTTCAACCTTACAAGCGGCTTTTAAGGTCATGATCACCGCTATTGGAAGCATGGACAGTCAAATCATGCGCCACATATCAAACTCACGATCTGCGTGATGAATTTCATTAAATATGGTCTACGATTGAATTGGGGGTGTGATTTGACGATGCGCTTCGCCTGATGAGTGTCGGGGGCGAGACATTTCTCATGACGGCTTTACCTCCAAACCAAGCTTATGGAAGGTAAGCAGAATAAGGGAGAGTCTGTATTATGAGTTATAACGTAAACCGACGTCAGTTTCTGCGCACACTTGGCGCCGGGGCCGCCACCTCGGCGTTGGGGATCAAGGCGCCTTATGTGTTCGCAAAACAAAAAGTCACTTTACGGGTGATGGGAACCCACGTCACATTACAAGAAGAACTGCGTCAAAAAGCCATGCAGGAACTGGGTATCCATTTATCGTTCACCCCGATGGGCGATGCGGCCTTGCTGCAAAAGGCCGCCACGGATCCAAGCTCATTTGACCTTTACGAGCATTGGTCGGATTCGATCAATATTCTTTGGCAGGCAGGCACGATTAAACCTATCGAAGTCGAGCGGCTTAGGTACTGGGATGAGATAAACTCGCTCACTAAAACGGGGAAATTAACCCCAGATGCACGCGTTGGAGCGGGAGATGCGCCGAATAAAATTATTTTTGTTCAGCCCGATGGCTCACTTGGGGCCAGTGCATCGAGACAGCTGAGTTTTATGCCTTATGTGCACAATGTCGACTCATTTGGGTACAACACGCGTTTTATCGAAAAGGGGCAAGCTTATCAAACGGAATCTTGGTCTTGGCTTCTAGAAGAACAAAACAAGGGTAAAGTGGCTTTAATTAACGCGCCAACCATTGGCATATTTGATGCTGCTCTTGCCGCGCAAAGCAAAGGGTTAATGACATTTAAAGACATTGGCAACATGAGCATGGCTGAAATTGATACGTTATTTGATATCTTGCTGGCCAAAAAACGCCAAGGTCACTTTGCCGGTTTTTGGACTTCCGTTCCACAATCGGTCGACTTTATGAAGAGCGAACGAGTGCATATTCAAAGTATGTTTTCACCTGCCATTAGCGCTTGTAAAGGGCAGGGTATTCCGGTGGTTTACGCGGCGCCAAAAGAAGGCTACCGAGCATGGCATGGCGTCATGTGCTTGTCATCCAATGTGTCTGGACATGTACAAGATGCGGCTTATGAATACATGAATTGGTGGTTATCTGGCTACCCAGGGGCATTCATTGCTAGGCAAGGATATTACATCTCTAACCCAGAGCGCAGCCGAGAGTTAATGTCAAAAGCAGAATGGGATTATTGGTACGAAGGCAAAGAAGCTCAAACGGATTTGAGAGGGACCGATGGCAATGTGTCGATTAACGCTGGTGATATACGTCATGGGGGCAGCTACCTATCGCGTCTGTCCAATATCGCGGTTTGGAACACCGTCATGCAAAATTACGACTACAGCCTAGATAAATGGTACGAATTACTTTACGCATAAGGTGACGGGTTGTTGCAAATCATTACTCGCTCGATTGTAGCAAAAATTATTTTGGTGCTTAGCTTGCTCGTTGTCACGATTGCGGCGACGTATATTGTCATGGCGCAGCGGCTTTCCACGATTCACTCTGCCATGAACAATGTGACTGAAATCAGCACTTATACCACATCGATTCTGAGCATGAATAAAGAACTCGTCGAAATTCAGCGAGATATTTCTGTGTACAGTAACACAGGGAGCCAGAGTGTATTGGCAAAAATCAGCCAAAACCTGACCCATCTTCACTTGAGAATTCAGGCTTTGTCACGCGGTCATGTCCCCCCAGAGGAATTGCGTTATGTTGATTCTTTATCTGAGCTGGTGGTGCGTTTTTCCGGCCATCTAGAGGTACTCGTTTCACTTCATCAACTTCGTTCTGGCTTGATCGATACTGAGCTTGAGTCTATTTATCAGCAAGCGACGACATTTTTAGAGTCATCAGAACGTGAGTCGCAAAACGCAGAGATGAAATTGAGCATTGTGGAAAAGATCAACGACTGGCATACCCTACATCGCAGCGCATGGCTGTTTTTAACTAAAAAAGACTTTACTAAAAAGCAATCGGTTAACTCGCTATTGAACAAAATCGCTCATAAATCGTCAAATTTTGCTCCGCAATTTATGGTAAAACTTGACGATTTGGTGAAGCAATACCAAGTGACCTTTACCAAAAGTGTGCAAGCAAACCGCAACTATCTTTCGTTAATTAATGTCGTGATCGCAGGGGATGCGATTGAGTTTAGTACGCAAGCGAATAAGCTTAAAGAGCTTTCTTTAGAGCGGCTCAATGAGATAAAAAAAGTCGGTAACGAGAGTATTGACACCTCAGTGCAAACCCTGATCGTGTTGAGTGTTGCTTCGGTGGTGTACATGCTTGGCTTATCACTCTTTTTTCATTTGCATATCGCCAAGGCCATTATCTTACTTACCCAGAGTTTTCGACAATTTTTGGCGGGAAACTTGTCTGCTTCCATTCATGGTACGAAACGCGAAGATGAAATTGGTTTGTTAGCGGAAGCGGCGAGTCGCTTTCGCGATGTTAGCCAAGATCTGATTGTTGCCAAACAAAATGCCGAACACACGACCAAGATCAAATCGGAATTTTTGGCCAACATGAGCCATGAAATTCGCACGCCAATGAATGGGGTTTTAGGCATGGCTTGGCAATTGAGTACTACAGAGTTATCGGCGTCCCAGCGTCGTATGCTTGAGATTATTCAATCGTCGGGAAACAGCTTGTTAGTCATCATTAACGATATTTTGGATTTAAGTAAAATTGAAGCCGGTAAAATAGAGCTCGAACATCTGCCGATCAGTTTGCAAAAGCTGTGCGAAGAGTTAGAACATTTATTTCGGCATCAAGCCGAAGAAAAAGGTATCCAGCTGTTTGTGAATGCCTCTTCAAAAGACACCTACTTTTTAGGCGATGAGACCCGAATCAAACAAGTGCTGATGAATCTTTTGAGCAATGCGATCAAGTTTACCGACCAAGGCCGTGTCGCATTGGATATTGATATTGATAAGCAAGACGATAATAAGCAGTTATTAACCTTTCGTGTCACGGATTCCGGAATCGGGATTGATGACAACAACATAAAAACGCTTTTTGACGCTTTTTCTCAAGCCGATACATCGATTACTCGTCGTTATGGCGGCACTGGCTTAGGGCTCACTATCACCAGTAAGCTCTTGTCGCTCATGCAAACGGAGTTAAACATCGATAGTCAATTAGGCAAGGGCTCTTGTTTCTATTTTACATTAGACAGTGAAGCGCCTCAGAGACAAGATTTCGGCTCATTAGAGCAAGTGATACCAGCGCCAAGTACGGATTTTTCACACCTTAAAATATTGGTGGCGGAGGATAATGAGATAAACCAAGTCGTGATAGAAAGTTTGCTTCACAACCTCAACATCACAACGATTGTTATCGTTGACGATGGGAAACAAGCGGTTGAACAATGCCAAGCCGAACACTTCGACCTTATTTTAATGGATATGCAAATGCCCGTCCTCGACGGTTTGCAAGCGACAAGCCAAATAAAGCAACTGGCTGCTTACCAAAATACCCCGATCATTGCGCTTACCGCCAACGTGTTAGAAACAGATAAGCAATTGTGTTTGAGTGTGGGTATGTGTGACTTTTTAACCAAGCCTTTGGATTTTTACAAGCTCGAAGCGATGCTGGTCAAATGGGGAGCGGTTAAGCCAAGATGACTAAGACATAGCAACGTGATGGAGCACTCGCCCATGGTGTGTTAAGTCACTTACCGCTATACCTAGGCTCTAATAGAGCGTAATATTCATTAGATCTATCAATAGGTGTTTTAGTACCGCTGAGCGATCTTTTTTACAATACAACACGGAAGTCCATTATGAAGTTTAGTTATAAAGTGGTCATTGCCTCCTCATTTCTGCTGATTGTTTCAATCTCTTTATTGAGTATTAGTCAGTACCTAACGATTAAATCTGCAGTAGAACAGCAGATTGCTCAAACCACGCGCGATACTATTAACGGTGTCAGTCGCACAGTTTCTTACGTACTTGATGCCCGAAAAGCGCAAGCGCAATACGTAACATCATTAGCGAATAACGATCTGTCGCGAGCGGGTATTACCGACGTAATTGAAAACCCGACACTGCACCAAAACTTTTTATTGGTTGGCGGCGGTATGGAAACCGACGGCAAAGCGATTTCCGGCGATCCAAATTGGGATCCCGGTAGTGAGTGGGATGCGCGTACTCGACCTTGGTATCAAGATGCGAAAGAGCGCAATCAACTCATCATTACCGCTCCTTATGCCGACGCGGTGACTGGCGACATACTGATTTCGATTGCCACGCCATTACAAGCGACTGGCGAGTTTAAAGGGGCGCTGTTTTTCGACATGAGTTTAAAGACCTTGTCTGAGATGGTAAATGATGTGGCTCTGGACTCGGGGTATCTATTCATTGTCACCGATCAGCAAGTGGTGTTGGCTCACCCGGATGCGGCTCTTAATGGCCAAAAAATGGCGCAATTTCTCCCCAATGTCGATTTAACCACTAATAAAGTGCTTCATACCCAGCTCAATTCTGGCGAGGAGAGAATCGTTGAGTTTACAAAAATCGCCGGACAAAACTGGTATGTCGGCGCTGTGATTGACCAGCAAGCGGCATATAGCACGGTTACTGAAATTCGCAATAATGCCATTATTTATAGTGTGATTGCTTTGCTTATCTCTATGCTGCTGCTTGGCTTATTGATGAAGAAATTAATGACTCCTCTTCGTTTACTCAATCAAAGAATGGAAGGCGTAGCTTCGGGCAGTGGTGATTTAACTCAGCGATTAAACACTGATATTGATGCTGAATTTGCTCAATTATCACAAAATTTCAATGTGTTCACTCAAGCGTTACAACAACAAATCAAAGATCTTAAGCTGCTGGCAGACAAGATACTTGATGGGACAGAGAGCACCAAGCAAGGAGCGAGTACATCGGCGAAAGCCATGGGTTTACAGCTCGAGCAAATTGAACAATTGGCGACGGCCATGCATGAAATGTCCGTGACGTCCAACGACGTGGCCAATAACGCCCAAGGGGCGGCTGCCGCGGCGCAAGAGGCCGAAAAATCAGCGCAAACCGGCAGTGAGTTAGTGGCGAAAACCACACAGAATATACATGTGCTGTCACAAACTATTGAACGCTCGACCAGCGAAGTTGAAAAGCTAAAAAGCGCTACAACGGATATCGATACCGTGCTAAAAGTCATTAGTGATATTGCTGAACAAACCAATTTGTTGGCGCTCAATGCAGCGATTGAAGCGGCAAGAGCGGGGGAGTATGGCCGAGGGTTTGCTGTGGTTGCTGATGAAGTTCGCTCGTTAGCCAGTCGAACGCAAGACTCGACCACAGAAATTCACACGATTATTGCTCAGTTGCACACCAGTGCTGATTCCGTAGTCAGTGCAATGCGACAAAGTAAAGGAGCCTCAGAAGAAACTGTCGAAAACGCTGGCCATGTAGAAGATGCTCTGCAACAGATTTATCACGCTATCCAAAAAATCAGTGATATGAACATCCAAATTGCCTCGGCAGCCGAAGAGCAAAGCTTGGTAGCGGAAGAGATCAATACCAATACCGTTAACATTAAACAAATCACGCAAGAAGTGACCGACAATGCGACCCAAGCCAATAAAGCGACGGAGCAACAAGTCGATTTTGTCAAAGCGCAGCATCAGGTACTGGGGAAATTTACCGTTTAACATCGACCCGATAAGAGCGGATAGATATCAGCGACTTTGATTTGATAATAAGGTGATAGACATAATGGTCTGTCACCTTTTTTGTTTTAAGTGGACCTCTAAAGCCTTGAACTATTGAGTATTATCATTTTTGCCTACTATTCATGCGATTTATTGGTTTAAATTGATTTATTTTTCTGTGTTTAGTCTGTAGAATCCGCCTCGGTTTTGCGCTCTATTGGCGCAATTTTATTCACTTTTAATTAGGGTAAAGGTTGATGTCAACGAAACTTGCCAATCCAGCGCCATTAGGTCTAATGGGCTTTGGTATGACAACAGTGTTATTAAATATTCACAATGCTGGTTTTTTTCCACTCGATTCAATGATCTTAGCAATGGGCATTTTTTACGGTGGTTTGAGCCAAGTCATCGTTGGCTGCATGTGTTTTAAACGCGGCGATACTTTTGGTACCACAGCCTTTACCTCTTATGGTCTATTTTGGTTAACCTTAGTCGGCTTAATCGCTTTGCCTAAAATGGGCTTCCCTGCTAGCCCGGCGCACTTCATGGGGTGGTATCTAACGCTGTGGGGCATTTTTACCGGCTTTATGTTTATTGGCTCTTTGAACTACCCAGTCGCGAAGCAAGTGGTGTTTGGCTCTCTAACGATTTTGTTTGCCTTGCTGGCGATTCACGATTTTACTGGCATTAAAGCTATCGGTATTATCGCGGGCTTCGAAGGTATTTTCTGTGGTGCAAGTGCGATTTACTTTGCTATGGCACAAGTCTTGAACCAAGAATACGGCCGTACAGTCTTGCCAATTGGCGAGAAAAAGGCGCCACAAGCTGCCACGGTAACCGCTTAAATAACATGGCGATTTTTCGCTTTAATCAAGGTTAATTGAAGAAGCTCGAGCACTGTGTGGTCGAGCTTTTTTTATTTATTTCACATTCGTTATTGTAACTGCTTATCAGCTTCGGTAGTTTTACTTGTCCATAATCATTACAAGGACGAGAGCAAAATTATGCTCAATTTTATCACGCAATTATTTCCTCTATGGGCAGTATTACTGTCATTTATTGCTTATCAGCAGCCGCAACTTTTTGTGCCATTAAAAAGCCAGATTGTGCCACTACTGACGGTTATCATGTTGGCGATGGGGTTAACCTTGACGCCGAAAGATTTTACCAATGTCGTCCGTCATCGCTGGGCGATTGTCGCGGGTTTGTTCTTGCAATTTTCCATCATGCCTCTTGCTGCGTTGTTCGTCAGTTTTCTCTTTCATTTTGATAGCGCATTAACCGTTGGGATGGTTTTAGTTGGCAGTGTGGCGGGGGGAACGTCGTCTAACGTGATGTGTTATTTAGCGAAGGGGGATGTGGCCTTGTCGATTTCTATGACCGCTGTATCCACATTACTTGGGGTGGTCTTAACGCCGTTACTGGTTGAAATCTTTGCCGGGCAAACCGTCGATGTCCCAATGTGGTCAATGCTGGCAAGCCTGGTGAAAATTGTGCTGTTACCTGTGGCTATCGGGGTGTTTGCCAACGTGTTCTTACGGCCGCTCACTCAGGTAATTTCGCCGATTTTACCGCTGATTTCTATGGTGGCGATTGTCGTCATCATTGCTATTGTTGTCGCACTTAATCAGAGCAATATTCAGCAAATAGGATTAATAGTGGCATTAGCCGTGATCGTGCACAATGGAATGGGGCTCTTTATGGGGTATTGGATATGCCGTTGCTTGGGCTTTTCACAGCAAGTTTGCCGAACGATTGCGTTTGAAGTCGGATTGCAAAATTCAGGGTTAGCAACGGCATTGGCGATGAAATTTTTCACGCCAGTGTCAGCCGTACCCGGGACTTTGTTTTCCATTTGGCACAACTTATCTGGTTCTACTTTGGCCGGTATTTGGTCGAAAAAACCCGCTTCTTCTGAGCAGAAGTAAGTGATAGCGCAGGGATCAAGCTTAAGAACAAGTCAAACCTTCTCTTATCAAGAACGGAATCTAAGTCGTTACTCTACAGGTTATTTTGTTAACGATGTTATCGAGTTTTTTAACCCGCGAGAGTGACCAGCTACTTAGTTAGATTGGTCTAAGAGAGTTAACGCGAAATAAAAAACCGCCAGTTCATTCAGAGCTGGCGGTTTTTTTAGCTGATGTCGCTAGAGTGAAGGCCCTTAGACAGGATCGATGTCAGAGGTTTTCTTCTGGCGTTCGAGGCGTTTTTCCCAATAGGTTGCGCCTTTTATACCGAGTTTCTTAGGATCGAATGTGTATTCTTCAACACCGGCTTGCTGCTGTTCTTCATAGTCTTTCAGAACCGCCAAAGCCGGTTTGGCAACAAAAAAGATAATCAAAATACCAATGATGTTAAGCCAAGCCATCAGGCCAACCCCAACATCACCCATAGCCCAAGCTAGGTTCGCGGTTTTAACGGTGCCATAGAATACCGAGGCGATAAGAACCAGTTTTAAGATAAACTTAAGCCCTTCCAATTTCACCGTACGACGGATGTACGCGACGTTGGTTTCCGCGATGTAGTAATAAGCCAAAATCGTAGTAAAGGCAAAGAAGAACAGGGCAATTGCAATAAAGGGCTTGCCGATGCCAGGCAGTGCACTTTCGATCGCCATTTGGGTAAATACAGGGCCATTGGCAGAAATATCCGCAGAAAGGTTTTGTATCAGAAAAGCACCATCAGGACCTTGTACGTTGTAAGCCCCAGTAATGATGATCATAAAGGCAGTGGCCGAGCAGACTAATAATGTATCGATGTATATAGAGAAAGATTGTACTAAACCTTGCTGTGCCGGGTGCTCTACATTGGCGGCAGCGGCAGCGTGTGGGCCAGTCCCTTGTCCTGCTTCATTGGAATACACCCCGCGTTTTACCCCCCAACCAATTGCTGCGCCAAAGCCGGCCATCGGCGTAAAAGCATCGCTAATGATGAGTGAGAATACACTTGGGATTTTATCGATGTTCAACAGCAAGATCACAAAAGCTGTGATGATATAAGCAAGAGCCATGAAAGGCACAACGATTTGAGTAAAGCTGGCAATGCGTTTCACACCACCAAAAATGATGAAGGCTAAAATAATGGCAATCACTGTCCCTGTTAGCACTTTAGCAAAGCTGAAAGTCCCCAACGTCGTTTCAATCATATCACCAGACCCGAAGGCCGCTTCTACCGCATTACCTATGCTGTTTGATTGTACGCCAGGGAGTAGCACGCCACACGCAAAAATGGTCGCAATAGCAAAGATCCAGGCATACCATTTTTGGCCAAGAGCTTTTTCAATATAGTAAGCAGGACCACCTCGAAATTGACCTTCTTCTTCCTCTTTATAGATCTGAGCCAGGGTAGATTCGGCATAAGCGGTCGCAGCACCAAAAAAAGCCACCATCCACATCCAAAATACCGCACCAGGGCCACCAAAGCCGATAGCAGCAGCAACACCTGCGATATTACCAGTGCCGACACGACCAGAGAGAGAGACGGCCAAAGCCTGGAAGGATGAAATCCCTTTTGTTGAGCTCTTGTTTGACACCAAAAGTCGGCACATTTCTTTAAAGTGGCGAACTTGAACAAAGCGCGTGAGGATAGAGTAAAACAAACCGGCACCAAGACAAAGATAGATCAGCGTTGGGCTCCATATTATTCCATTTATAAAGTCTACAAATGACTGCATTGAATATTCCCTTAGTTCAATTGGGTATTTGAGTTTGGTATTGCGATGAGCGGACAAAGAAAGGAGAGAGGTGTTGCTCAGAAGAAACGATCAGCACCTGTGAACTATTGTTTTAAACAAGTAAACGGAATTCCTTTCCTGGGTCATCATGAGATGACCGTGCCTCATGGCAATCGTTTATTGTCGCTCACGTTAGTGAGTTAAGAACAAAAGACCATAAAATGACCTTTTTTTCAAACAAAAAAGTCATAGAGTGGGACAAAGCTTAAATTATAGTTCTGTTTATAACGCTCAATCTAGTAAGACGTTTGGGCTGTTCGCTGTGATTGGCTTACCACGCCGTTTGACGGCGTGGTGAGTACTCGTTTGAGTCATGAAGGCGGTTTAAAATGCGCGCTCTAATAAGGTTAAGGTGGCAATTAACTGTTGGGAAGCTCGGTTTTTGGGTTTGACCGATAAAACGGTTTTCGCTATCCAGCGGCACTTGTTTGCAAAGCGAAAAATTTTCTGCAAACTTTGCCACTCTTCTGAGCTAACTTGGTTTTTCCAAGTCATTAATGCCGCGAGTTTACGTTGTTCAGTTACTGACGTTAAACGACACAAATCCATCAATAACAAAAAGATATCTCGTGCTTTAAGGCTAGAATTCGCGTCCATGGTCGACTCTTCAAAATCAATCAAGCTGATCTGATCGTGATTGTCGACTAAAATATCGCGCAAGGCGGGGCGGCCATGGGCAACTTGGGTATTGTGCAGGCGAGCAAATAGAGTAAATAAGTTCGCTAACAAGTCATCGGTAATTCGTTCTTCCGGTAAGTTTTTAAGCTGAACGCCCTTATCTGCCGTTACGAAATAACCTTCACCTTCTAATTCGATTTCAGGCACATTGAAGCCATTTGCACTTAAAAAGTGCAGCATAACTCTTTCGTGTTCAAATCTTTCAAAAGAGTCGAGTGTTGATTTAGTCTGAAGAAAAGAAAGAAAGCTCACATGTGAGATAAAAGCAGAGCACTTACGGATGAAGTTCGACTTGTCTTCCCCATTGATTTTAAGCCAGTAAACCTTGCTTTCATCAATGATTTTAGTCACTCCGACAGTGTTGCTATCAATGTAATCAATGCATTTTTCCAGTAACATAATTTTTATCTTGTAACGTTTAGTAACATTCTCATGGTGTGATTTATATCACATACCAATCCCTTTCCGTAGTAATTTATCTTCATTAAAAAACATTGTTTTATTACAGTTTGGCAATATTCATCAAGTTAATGTTTCTTTGTCTAATTAAATTTATTTTCAGTGGTGATCATGGCATGTGTTCAAGGCGCGCATGTTAGCAGTTTGTTGTTTATTGTTCAGTTGTTCATCAGCACAAGATTAAAGTGTACTGAGCACCAATCCACTTTATATAAATCTTTCAAATGGTTAACTATGATGATCGCGTGTTATTCATCGATATTTTATATGATATGGATCACATTAAAGGTGTGTGTCTCTGCCCATACTTGTTTAATTATGAGATCTTTTGCTTATTAAACAACAACATCAAAAATGGCTAGCGAATATGAAAAAGACGACGCTTTTATGCGCTTTGATCACCGGGCTCACCACATCAGGCAGTGTGATGGCTGAACAATTACTGAATCCTCAACAAGCTTTATCGGTAGGCTACGCTAGTACCGACATTGATACTGGCGATGACACCGGCAATGGGCTTATCGATGATCCTGCCGGCATTAACCTCAAATACACCTATCAATCCGACGATAAAATTGGCTTTATCAGTTCACTGACCTACACAAAGAGCAGCGAATCCTATACCAGTGATATAGAGGTTGAGATCAATTACCTCTCTTTACTCGCTGGCCCCACGTATTCGTTGTCTGACAATTTAAAAGTGTATGGTATGGCAGGCTTGGCACGGGCTGAGATTAAAGTGAGCGACTCTTCTGACTCTGCCAGTGATGATGAAAGTGATTTGGCGCTGGCTGCGGGTCTGCGAGTCAATGTCACTGACAATATTGCCCTTGATCTGTCTTATGAATACACTGACATTGAAGAATGGGACTTTAGCACCCTGAGCGCCGGGATCGGGTTTAACTTTTAGTGCGAAACGATCACGCCTAAACGGCTCATTTCATTGAATCATTCCCACACCGAGACGCAACCTGCAAGCGACTCGGTGTTTAAACTTGTTTTTGGTATTATGCTCGCTACACTTCACGCCTGTAATCTATACATTGCCTTTCATTATCGGTTTTAACAAGGAAACATCATGACGCTCACTACTTGGCTGGCTTTATTCAGTGTCTCTTTACTCGGCGCGATGTCACCAGGCCCGAGTCTTGCCATTGTCGCCAAGCATACTCTCGCGGGAGGGCGCGTTAATGGCATTGCCGCGGCTTGGGCTCATGCTTTGGGAATTGGTGTGTATGCGCTGCTCACTTTGCTTGGACTGGCGGTGGTGTTACAACAAATGCCGATGGTTTTTCATGCCGTCAGTTATGCTGGGGCAGGCTACTTGGCCTATTTAGGTTGGCAAGCGTTGCGCTCGCAAGGTGGCATTGCCGATAAACTGTCGTCGGGCAATGCCGTGCCTTGGTATCAATCTGCGCGAGAAGGGGCATTAATTTCGTTACTCAACCCCAAAATCGCGCTTTTTTTCATCGCTTTGTTCAGCCAGTTTGTTCACCTTGACTACGATCATTGGGATAAGCTGACTGTGATTGCGACGCCAACGCTCATCGATGGGTTGTGGTACACGTTAATGGCGTTATTGTTATCTCAAAGCCATGTTGTTTCTATGATCCGTCGCCACGCCGTGTGGATTGACCGAGTGACTGGCGTGGTCTTTTTGGCCTTGGCGGCCCAAGTTTTTATTCATGGCTGAGTCATGAGTCACTTGCTCGATGGCGTATTCAATCAGCACGCGTCTAGCAAGTGTGGCGTGATTCCGGGTTGGCCTTTTAATCGGGCTGCGCAGTTTGTATTTGTCCCTTGGGAGAGTGCATAAAAAAGAACAGCATGCGCGCGATTAACAACACCGCCGTTAAGGCCAAGCCAATGGCAATGCCCGCCCAAAGTCCTACCAAACCATAACCTTGCATTAACATGGCTGCCGCTGGTAAGCCAAAGCCACAATAGCCAATGGCCGTCATCACGGTGGGACCAAGTACGATATTCATTCCGCGCAACAGGTTTATTGCCAGCAGTTGCCAAGCATCGACCACAAAGCACAACGCCACCACCCAGAGGGACGTGTTGAGCAATTGATGCATTTCGCTGTGAGGTTCAATTTGAAACACCCAGCGAATTATGTCGGGAAAGGTCATGAAGACGCTGCACAGAATGACACTGACCAAAGTCACTAAAGTAAAGCTATTCATAGCCGTCTTTTTGATCTGATCCATTTGACCGGCCCCATAGCTTTTTCCAGCTAGGATAGCGGCAGCTTGAGCTAGGCCAAAGTTGATGTTCCAAGTAAAACTTAAACATTGGAGCAGCACCTGGTGTAATGCCAGGGCCGCAATACTGATGCTGCCCGCCATGAAGGTGGCACCAAAAATCAGACCGTTTTCCAGTAAGGCCGCAATGGCAATCGGCAAGCCCATTTTGAGTAAAGGAGTAACTAAAGAGAGTGAATATTGTTCAACGGAATGCCAAGGTGCCAGCGGCGTAAATTGTGGTTGAGCGAAGACCCAAAACCCGTAGCCGAATAAAACCAAACAAGCAGAGAGCGTGGTGCCCAGGCCTAGACCCGTGATGCCCATTTGCCAATGAAAGGCCAACAAATAACTGATGGGAATGTTGATCACTACGGTTGCTATCGACATGATTAAAATAGAGCGAGTTTGACCGTAAGTGCCAGTCAAGGCACGTAATATTAAGAGAAGTATTGTGGGTAGTACCGACCATTTCAAAGTGCCAAGGTAAGCCATCGCTATGTTTGTGGTTGCAACAGATTGACCGGTGAGTATGAAAAATGGGGCAACAAAAGACAGTGCGAACACGACAAAAGAACTGAGTATGACGCTCAGTAGCACCCCACCTTTAATCAGCTTGCCAATGGCCTGTTTTTGCTCTGTAGGAGAGTGATGATATCGCCCAAAAGCCATGGCCATTAAGTTAGCGCTACAACCGACAATACTGCTGACCACAAGGAAAACCAGAGCAAATAACGAGGCGCCAAGGCCACCCCCAGCGAGATCTAGGACACTTAAGTGTGCCATCATTGCCACATCGGTGGCGACAAGTGCCATGGATATCAGTTGCGATATCATCAACGGAATGCCAAGAGAAAGTATTTTTTGCATGGTAACCTCGGTAGAATAGAGCCCTAAGGTACGGATATCTTATCCAATGTTCAATTGACATTTCTGCCTCTTTGGTATGACTTTAAGGAATGCGAATGATGTCGCCATACCCTGATCTTCCCTTTTCTCACAACAGTCTTAAATCGTTTGAATCCGTGGCGAGACATTTGAGTTTTACTCAAGCGGCGGCAGAGCTTCACGTGACGCAAAGCGCCGTGAGCCGACAGGTAAAGCAGCTCGAGTCTGAGCTTGGGGTCGCTTTAGTGATCCGCAAACATCGAGCAATAGAATTAACCGCTCATGGCCAAGCGTTATTTGCAACTTTGAGTCAACACTATCAAGCGTTAGAGACCCTGATTGCCTCATGGCAACATCAGGAACATCAAAAAGTGGTGATTAAAGCGACCTTGAGTTATGCCACACGCTGCTTGATCCCCAAATTTAAACGCCTTAGTGAGTCGTTTCCGAATGTCGATATCAGTGTTGTTCCTGCATTGGAAGAAGATGAAGGTGTCCACCGAGGTGATTATGATTTGTTTGTGTTTAACACGCGAAAAGGACACCAGTATCAAGCGCACAGCGCATTTACCTATCTACGCGATGAGTTTATGTCTCCCGTGTGCCCACCGAACTTGTTGGGTGAACAACAAGATTTAGAGCAAGTGTTGAGCTTGCCTCGCCTGCACCCGACTTTTAATCACGAAGATTGGAATTCATGGTTAAAGAAAAACCAGATACCGCGAAATGACAAGGTCAAAAATTCGGTGTTTTTTACCCTAGATTTGGCGCTAAGTGCTTGTTTAGCTGGGCAAGGCGTCACGGTTACGGATTTGATGCTGGTGTTGCCGGAAATGAAACAAGGCTTTTTGACGTGCCCTTCTCAAGTACCGGTGCAACACAGTGCTTGGCAGTATTATTGTCACCAAAGACAGCCTTCATCACTTCACCAAAGTATCATTGAGTGGTTACAACAAGAAAGCCATAGAGAAGTTGAGCAATTGTATCAGTTGGCGCGTGAACGACACTGGCAAGGGCTTTTTACCTTCCGCTCATAATAAGCGCTGGTGAGTTAGGTATAGAAGAGGGCGCACAATGATGGTGAAAAATGTCACTTTTGGTGCGTCGTTTAACGTTGCGGAAAATGATGACTGAGCTCTCTCTTCATTTATTGTGCATTTGGTACAAATAACGTCGCGTTATTGCACTTGAATGCTGAAGTGACTGCCGTCATGAGGTTGTCGTTTGTTGGCATGTAAGTTGTTTGTCTATGGTTTCAAAATTGTGATTTTCTCGCCACTTATTCAAGGATGAATACCATGAACAGCAATAGTGATTACCCGTTAAGTGCCGTTCCTAGCAGTGAAAGAAAAGGCCTGTGGTCTATGATGTCAGTGTTACTCGGCTTTACTTTTTTTACCTCGACAATGTGGGCCGGAGGGACGTTAGGGACGGCGTTTAGTTTTTATCAAATGCTCGCCATCTTATTGGTCGGTAATGTATTACTTGGCAGTTACGCGGCGGCATTAGCCTATATCGCCAGCAAAACGGGTTTAAACACCGTATTACTTGGCCGTTATGCATTTGGTACTCAGGGCAGTAAATTATCGGACTTTGTCTTAGGGTTTACTCAGATTGGTTGGTATGCCTGGGGCACAGCGACTATTGCCTTGATTTTAGTAAAGGTACTCGAGTTACCCGAAAGTTACACTTTGCCTTTGATGTTTGTCTTTGGTTTTGCCTTTTGCGTGTCAGCGTATATCGGTTATCGCGCTTTGGAGTGGTTATCAAAAATATCAGTACCGCTCATGCTCTTTTTCATTGGCCTGAGTTTTTATCAAGGTTTTGTGGATATCGGTGGCTTAACACAACTTATCGCGCAAGAGCCAACCACATCGATGCCGGTTGCCGCCGCCATTACACTGGTGTTTGGTACTTTTGTCAGCGGCGGTACCCAAGCGACCAACTGGAGCCGTTTTGCCAAGAGTGGCAAAGTGGCGGTATGGAGTACACTGGCTGCTTTTTTTATCGGTAACGGATTGATGGTTTTTGTTGGTGCTTTTGGCGCAATGATTTACCAGCAAGCAGACATTGTTGATGTGTTACTGGCGCAAGGTTTTATGTTGGTGGCCCTTTTAATGCTGTTTGCCAATATTTGGACGACGCAAGATAACACCATTTACAACTTTGCAGCTGCAGGTTGCCATGTATTGCGCACCGACAAGCGTCGTCTAATTACCCTCATTGGAGCGGCAATCGGTACCGCGATGGCGATGTTAGGCATGTATAACCTTCTGATCCCATTTTTAATTTTGTTGGGTACTTTTATCCCGCCGATTGGGGCCATTATCATGACGGAATATTGGGTGCGTTATAAGGGGAAAATGCCGTCCTTAGAGCAGGCCAACTTACCAGCATTTAATATGATGGGGTTATCGGCTTATGTTGTCGGTTCGGCGTGTGCGTACTTTTCACCTTGGATTGCACCTTTAGTCGGTATTGTCACGGCGGCAGGGTTTTATTCGTTATTACTTTACATTGCGGCCCATAAAGCCAATGCGTTGGAAAGTGCTTAATCTGTGATCAAAATAGAAGAGTTACTCGCCATGTCCAGTTTGTCTTCTCTGCGTCTTTGTGCAGGAGCGGGCGGACAAGGCAATATGGTTCGATGGCCCTATGTTGCGGAGAATGCCGATATTAAAGATTGGCTCGAAGGTGGTGAGCTGATCTTTATTACCGGCCTTAACTGGCAGTGGCAAACTCAAGAGTTGGTGGAGTTATTTAACAGCGCGGCTCAGTGCCACGCTAGCGGGGTGGTGATGTTGATCGACTCCCCGTATTTAACCGCGATCCCAGAGCGCTTATTGTCAGTGGCAGACAAGTTGGACTTGCCACTGATTTCACAACCTTATACTTTTCCAATGGTTAAGGTTACCCAGTTGATTTCAAAAGCGATTATCGATACGGAGCACGCTCAAAAATCAACCCAATGGCTGTTGTATCAGTCGATAGAAAGTCCGCAATGTGACCCATTGGCCCTGAAACAAGTCTCGCAATTAGGACTCTCATTGGATCAACCCATCGTTGTGGCCATGATCCAGTGCTTTCATCTGGTGCAAAATGAGTTAGCGGCCGTCCAATATTTGCTTAAGCAATTTCTCGATAAGCAGGCCAGCGTATTGCCATTACTGGATTATCAGCAAGGTTGGCTGCTGTGTTTGCCGGTGTCGTTGAGTCGCGAGAAGAGGGACCTGCCTTGGCAATATTTATTAGAGAGAATGGATGCTTTAGGGCCATCATGTGTGTTGGGGATCAGTGAAGCTCAGTGCTTCCAAGACCTTTCTAAAGCGGTTCTAGAGGTGAAACAAGCGGTAAGGTATTGCCTCGCTCATGATCTAAAAATGATGCATTACCAACACCTTGGCGTCGTGCAGTTGTTTGGTAATAGCGAGAACCCAGAGTTGTTAAACGCATTTTGTCAGCGCCACCTTGGCGAGCTTTTTCAAACTAAGGATCCGGCACAAATAGAATTAAAACACACCCTCATGGTATTTTTTGAACAGTTAGGTGCGATGAGAAACAGCGCACTTGCCTTGGGAATACATCGCAACACATTAACCCACCGACTGCGCAAAGCAGAGCGGATCACAGGGATGAATATTTTTGATGCTCAGCAGCGTTTGAGCTTACAAACGGCATTACTGGTAGAAAAAACATTGATTGAATACAAAAAAGCATAATCAATTGGCGTTAACGACGGTGAATCACCGTGACTTGTCTAATGCGACGTCTGATTCACGTCATTGAGCGCCGACGAAGGATAGAACGAGGAGAAATGGATGAAAGTAATTAATGCACGCTTACGCCACCAAGAGGGTTACTTCACCATACGATGTGAAGAAGGAAAGTTTAGCGCTATCGAGCCACAAGTCGGCTGGATAGAGTCTGATGGCGCGTTAGATGCCCAAGGTTATTTAGTCTGCGCGCCCTTTGTCGAACCTCATCTGCACCTCGATGCGGCGTTAACGGCGGGGGAGCCTCGGTGGAATCAAAGTGGCACCTTGTTTGAAGGCATCGAATGTTGGGCCGAGAGAAAACCCATGTTAACGCATAGCGATGTGCAATCTCGGGTACGGCGCACCTGTGAGTTGTTGATTGCTCAAGGGGTACAGCACGTGAGAACGCATGTTGATGTGACCGACCCTGAGTTAACCGCCCTAAAAGCGATCCTGGCGATGAAAGCCGAGTTGTCTCCGTATCTGGATTTGCAAATCGTGGCTTTTCCACAAGAAGGCATACTGTCTTTTGACAATGGCAAGGCGTTGATGGAGCAGGCGATAGAACTTGGCGTCGATGTTATTGGCGGTATTCCCCATTTCGAGTACACGCGTGAATACGGTGTCGAATCGATGCGCTATGTGATAGCGCTGGCCAAAAAACATCAAAAATTAGTCGACGTTCACTGCGATGAAATCGACGATGACCAATCGCGTTTCTTAGAAGTACTGGCTACGGCCACCTTAGAAAATGACATGGCCGGTAAAGTGACGGCCAGTCATACCGTCGCAATGCACTCATATAACAATGCTTATTGTTCTAAGTTGTTTCGATTGTTGAAAAAATCAGGTATTCAGTTTGTTTCTTGCCCGACTGAAAACATTCACTTGCAAGGCCGTTTCGATGCCTTCCCTAAACGGCGCGGTATCACTCGAGTGAAAGAGCTTAGCAAAGCGGGGATCAACGTGGCCTTGGCTCAGGACTCGATCCAAGACCCTTGGTACAGTTTGGGCAATGGAAAATTGCTGCGCGAATTGGACTTCGCCCTTCACGCTTGTCATATGATGGGGTATGAGGATTTTAACACCGCCCTAGACTTTATTACCGACAATGGCGCTAAAGTGATGAATATCAATGACCGATATGGGATAGAAGTCGGTAAGCCAGCCAACTTTATTATTTTACAAGGTGGTGATGATGTCGAGGTCGTTCGACAGCAATCAGAGGTCTTGTGGTCTGTTCGACAGGGAAAAGTCATGCTTGAGCGCGCACCGTCAGTGGTAAAATCTGCGCCTCAGTTGTTCGAGCGTTAAGCTTTTTCACCAAGTGCGTACGAACTGCAAGGTTATGGGCTAGTCAATTAGCCCATTTTCTAATGCGTATTTGGCCATTTCAGCGGTACTGTGAATGTCGAGCTTGTGTTTAATATTTTGCCGATGCGTTTCGACGGTCCGCGCACTAATATTGAGTAAAGACGCTATTTTTTTACTGCTGTGTCCTTGGGCGACTAGCGCTAAAATGGCTTCTTCGCGCCGACTTAGCGGGTTGGGTTTTTTGGTATTGGGTGCAATCTGTTGTGAAAACAAGGTTTGCGTGACCGACTCACAAAAATACGTTGAGCCTTGATAGACGGTTTCGATGGCTTGGATCATACGCGTGGCGCAAATTTCTTTTAACATGTAGCCCACCGCGCCCGCTTGCATCACCTCCATGATGTACTCTCGGTTATCGTGCATGGTCAGCATCAATACTTTGACTTCTGGGCATTCGTGTTTGATCTGCCTGGTGGCATCAATGCCGTTCATCACCGGCATACTCACATCCATCAGGACCACATCGGGTTGGAGCATTTTGACGACTTCGAGTGCCTCAAAGCCATTGCTCGCCGAACCGACCACCTCGATTTGTGGCTCTTGTTTTAAACGCGAGATAAACCCTTCTAAGACGACTTGATGATCGTCGACAATCACCACGCGAATATGATTATCCATAATGGTTTCCTTCTAAGGTGAGCAATACCGTGATTTCAGTTCCGAACCCAGGCTCGCTTTCAATTTCAATTTCACCGCCAATAAATTCAACTCGCTCGCGCATATTCCTCAGTCCGATACCGCTTTTTCGCATGGCACTGCTGACGTCAAAACCGCGGCCGTTATCGCGAATGATCAACTGCATCATCGCGCCCATTTGCTGTAAGATCACGGTGACTAAATCCGCATGGGCGTGTTTTTCGATATTGGTCAAAGACTCTTGAGCAATGCGATATAAGGTTGTGGCGACTTCTGATGATAACTTGGTCGCAGGGTGGCAAAGCGAGGTTTCGACGCCAATCTGCGCGTGGAGTTGAAAATCTTGTAACAAGGTTTTTAAAGCGGCATTCAAGCCAATATCATCCAATGCGCTTGGTCGCAGTTGATGAGAAATATGCCGAACTTCATTGATCGCGGTTAACAACGCGCGTTGCGATTGTTGCAAGTGTTGTTGGCGTTGTGTTTCGCTTCGCTCTGTCTGCATTAAATCGAGATGACATTTGCTTGAAACTAATAATTGGTTGATGCCATCGTGTAATTCCCTTGCCAGTTGTTTCTTTTCATCCTCTTGAAACATAACGGTTTTATGCGCAAGTTCTTTAAGGCTTTTATCCGCTAGTCGGTGCTCGTGAAGGTTGACAGCAAGGGTGATAACCACAATCACCGCCACGGTGATGACCATAATGACAATCACAGAAAAGAAGGTAGTTTCGATGTTTTTATCAACTTCTGAGCGCAGTTTGGCCACCTCTTGTGTGATGTCTTCGACATAAAGCCCCGTTCCTACCATCCATTGCCATTCATCTAACCAAGCGGCATAGCTCAGTTTTGGAACTTCTTCACCCGTAGAGGGTTTTTGCCATAAATAACGATGAAAGCCGCCGCCGGCTTGAGCTTGCTCTAATAACCTCATGATGACGTAATTGCCACTTTCATCTTGAATATGGAGGAGATCTTGACCGATTAATTCTGACTGAACCGGATGAACCACGTTAATGCCATTGATATCGTAAACAAAAAAATAGCCATCGTTTTCTTTGCCGTAACGCAGGTGATTGAGAATGTGTTTTACCCTTTGCTGAGCGAGATCTTGCGGCAAACTTTTGTCGTGGTAAATATGGCCAATCGCATCTAGGGCAAGGTCAACACTGTCTTTTAAAGCCGATTCTTTTGAGCGAATGAGCCCTTGTTCAAAGCTTTGAATTTCTTGTGCGCCGAGGGTTTTGGCTTGATGAATAGAAATCCAACTCGTGATGACAGTAACGAGTAAAAGCGGAACCAGACTCAAAAAAATCAACTTGGCTTGCAGTGGCATTTTGACCTCGTAGAAAAAAAGGCCACCGTTGTGGTGGCCTTTTAATTTATCAATTATACGCTTAGAGCGTTAATTGAGCGATCACATTCCATACAATTGAGGAAAGACTAATAAACTCGCCAGCACTAAAATCTGTATCGCGATAAAGGGCATGACACCGCGATATATATCCGTTGTGGCAACCCCTTTAGGGGCCACGCCCTTGAGGTAAAACAAGCTAAAGCCAAAAGGAGGCGTCAAGAAGGAGGTTTGTAAGTTCATGGCGATTAAAATCGCAAACCAAGTCATATTGATGCCGAGAATGTCAGCAACGGGTGCAATGATCGGCACGATAATAAAACAGATCTCCACAAAATCGATAAAAAAGCCCAAAATCAGAATGACGACCATGGTGATGATTAAAAAGCCCCATTTCTCGCCGGGAATTTGCAACATCCACTCTTCGACTAAGTAATCGCCACCGGTATAGGTAAAGGCCATCGAAAAGGCGGTCGCGCCGAGCAAAATAGCAAAGACCATGGCGGTGACTTTGACGGTTTCTTTCGACGCATCATAGACCATAGACCAACTGAACTGTCGATAGATAATCGCTAAGGCAATTGCTCCAGCCCCGCCAAGCGCCGCGGATTCTGTCGGAGTGGCAATACCCGCAAAAATAGAACCCAGTACCACAACAATGAGCGCAAGGGGCGGGATGATGGCTTTTAAAGCCGTCAATACTTCTTCTTTGCGGCTGATATTGGGGTCTGATGGGATTGTTTGTGCTGCGTCAGGGTTTAATTTTGCATAAATAAGAATGTATATGACATAAGCGCCGACTAACACAAAACCGGGCCACAGTGCCGCTTGGAATAAATCACCGACGGGAATACCCAGTACATCACCGAGTAAAATCAATATGATGGAAGGTGGGATAATTTGCCCTAAGGTTCCAGAAGCACAGATGGTGCCGCAGGCCAATCCCTTGTCATAATTGTACTTAAGCATGACGGGCAAAGAAATCAACCCCATTGCCACCACGGAGGCGCCGACCACACCGGTTGAAGCCGCGAGCAGTGCGCCAACCAATACCGTTGAAATGGCAAGACCGCCGCGAACGCCACCAAATAAGCGCCCCATTGATTCGAGTAACTGTTCGGCGAGTTTGGTCTTTTGCAGCACCAAACCCATAAAGACAAACAGCGGCACCGCCATTAATACGGTGTTTTCCATGATTGACTGAATGCGAAAAGGCATAAAGGCAAACATGTCCATGCCTTCGGCCCAGACACCAAAAATAAGCGCAATACCCCCAAAGGTAAACGCCACGGGAAAGCCAAGTAGCAGAGCAAACAAGGCAACAAAAAACATCACGATACCTATCATGGCTAACTCCTAAGCTTGATTTTTCTGCAGTGAATGAGGGTTGAAAATTTTGTTGAGCGAGTGGACGATTAACCCAATACCACTGATGGCCATAAACAAAAATGAGAGGGGGATCATGGCTTTGATTATCCAGCGGTAGGGCAAACCACCCGGGTCGCCAGAGCTTTCGCCCAATGAGTAGCTCTC